>CAWHDI010000018.1:0-38020 GCA_963827985.1 uncultured Chloroflexia bacterium
CCTGGCTGCGGGCAATAGGGGCCATCTGGATCGACCTGTCTGTCTGGTTCCTCCTGCAATATGTTCTGTCAGCCCTGGCCGGCGTCAGCATGCTGTTGCGACTGCTTGCCCTGCCAGCCATGCTTTCGGGAAACGCCATTCTCTTTCTTGCCGGCGGCCTCTTATTCCTGGCAGGCGGGATCGTGCTTTTCATCACAGGCAGAAAAGCGAAATCTCCTAAGCCCGTCATTGGGGTAGCATGGTCTTCTCTTTCACTCCTGATTATCATCGCACTGGTAATACTTCCCTTAATGGCAGCCCTGCTGTCTAATCCGGCCATAAAGCCAGCATCGCAAGACAGTATTCCTTCACGAGACCGGATCTTCGGGTATATCAGCGATATGTATAATATTGGCGAGAGAAGGCCGGGCTCCGAGGCGGACCACAGTGCCATTCAGTATGTTGAATCAAAACTTCGCGGGTTCGGCTGCGCTGACGTTCGCGTTGAGACAAGCAAGTTCGACTACTGGGAGCCGGTTAAATGGTCCCTCAAGGTGCAACCGGGAACATCCACCGCCTGGGACGCCGATACCTTCTACGTTCCTTACAGCGGGCCAACGCCGCAGGACGGTGTCACGGCCGATGTCGTCTACCTGGGCAACATCTCCGCTCCCAAATGGCAGGACGTAAAGGACAAGATAATCCTGGTGGACATCCCTTCGACCTCGGTGAGCTGGGACCAGATGAAATTATTCACCTACATGGCATACGAGCCCGAAAACACGATGAAAGGCGTAGCTCCAACACCCTATCCGGTGGGATGGATGCTTAAATACGAGGACTTCTACAATCAGGCTGAACCGCGGCATCCTGCCGGTATCATAGGCATACTCAGGGACTATCCCGATATGGGCAAATTTACGTACTATGCGCCCTATGACGGCAAGTTGCGCTCTATCCCCAGCCTGTACCTGTTGCCCGCCGACGGAGACAAGTTGAAAGACCTGGCATCGTCCGGCAAAACTACCGTCAATTTAGTCTTGCAGGCCAATGTATCCAAGATGGGAGGGGAGAGCGCCAACGTTTACACGGTGCTGCCCGGCAGGAGCAGCAGCATTGTCATGTTCCAATCTCACCATGATTCCCCATGGAGAAGCGGCGTCGAGGATAGTAGCGGCACAGGTATGGTGCTTGCACTGGCAGAATATTATGCCCACCTCCCGCAATCCGAGAGGCCGTACACAATGGTTTTCCTGCTCACGGGCGGACATATGGTCGGAGGCGCTACCAACGTGGACTTTGTCAACCGTCATCAGTCGGACCTGCTTTCCAGGACTATTGTGGATATGGTCATTGAACACATCGCGGACGACTACCTTCCGCCCGCCGCTTCGACCGGAAATGTCCAGCCGCACGGTGTGTTTTTGTCTGAAAACCCGGTGACTATAGGCCTTTTCGCCACATCCATTACGTCATCACATATCAGCCGGACCCTGTTATTTCCCACATCCAGTCCCCTGGGTGTTCCCACCGACGGCTTCGATTACTTCCAGGCGGGGGTCCCAATCTTGAGCCTGATCAGCGGTCCCGCCTGGCTTTTCGATCAGGCCGATACACTGGACAGGGTGGCCAAGGAGCACCTTTCGCCGCTCGCAGGTATGTATATTGACTTCACCAGCCGGTTGGGCATGACGCCCGAGCCCCTTCTGCGCCTTAATCTTACGGTTTTAGTATTGGGATTATTGATACTGATAGCAAGCCCGCTGGCGGCCCTGTTTTTCGCATATAGAAAAAGAAATTCTTAAAAGCTATTGAATATATTTGAAGACCTTCACCTCGGGCACTGTGCCGCCGGACGGAGTCGGTTTGTTGCTCTCCGAACCGTACTCTAATTTGAAACCCGTTAGCTGTTGCATACTGACCGGGCTTGCGAATGGATCAGTACTCCCGATTTTGTAGCGGCCGGTCTTCTGTTGCGCAACATACGTCTGCGCCTCGTTAAAGGTCTTAAAGGTCTTGTAGTCGGTTATCTGTTTATATGGCTGGCCGGTCGCGTCTTTCATATCCTGATAGGAGATGGCCGTCACGTTGCCTTCGGTAACCGCTTTCCCGTCGAAATTGTAAAGCCTCACCATCACAGTCCGGTAATACTCGGGATAGAAAAATATTAACGGGCTAAGCGTACCTCCCTGTTTCTGAAAATACACATCGTAGTATTTCTCCTTGGAGCTGCCGCTTGACGCGGCAATGCTGTAGAATTTTAAAGGTAAGGCGGTATCGAAATCTATGATGACGTATCTTCCCCCCCCCGTCTCCATGATTTTCCCGGCCTGGGTTTCATTTTCAGTCATAAAGAAGGACGCATACTCATTTTCTTGCTGGGCCCCCATACCGGGATTAGTCATGGGTATCCTCCGGCCAATGCGCGTTATCAAATATCCGGCATCCCACCATGCCAGCACGCCGTATGCTGTATCAGGGTATTTGAATCCCTCACTCCCCACAGGCCTATCCCACAGTTTATAATAGGCCTCGGCGGTGCCAAGCGGCTCCGGAGTATTCTTTCGCAGCCAGACAAGGGCATCACACCATCCGTCGGAAGGAGCGAAGGAAGGATGACTGGCCATATCGCTGATGGGCTTTGCCCCGCCGGGCAAAGGACCGAAATTCGGATAGAAAACAATGAATACTATCGCTATTACGCTCAGCGTCTTGTAGGCCAGGGCGGGAGCGGCGCTCTTGCGTCTGTGCCTTATCGCGACCTTCTTTTTCCGGGCTTTTTTCGATACAGCTTCGATAGGCTCCGGTTCTTTGGGTTTACCAAAACCCGCAAAATGCAGGACCAGCCAGCAAAGGTAGCCGGTCAGCAATGCCGCATTCACTGCATAATAATATGCGAAACGCCGCATCGAAAATGCGGTCCACAGCGTAACCACGCTCCAGACAATAAGTAACGTGAAGTCCCTTTTCCTGTCTTTAGCTGCCTGGTAAATTACCCAACATATAGCTGCCAGGCTGATAAAAAACACAGTTGGGAAGCTTTCAATAATGCCATCCCAGGTGAACCGGCCCAGCGTAAACAGAAGGGGCTGCATTTCCATATTGGTTGTAGACATATTCGGTATAAAGATAAAACCGATTAAATCAAGCATTCCCCTGATGAAACCGGGGCTCACAATAAAGACCACGAGGCCGGAGAGTAGACCGGCCGCAGCGACCGTCAACGGGTACCACCGGGTTTTCCAATTCCTGGCACGAAAATACCTGGAGAGAAGTGTCATGATAACAGGGAAAAGCATAAAAATGAGCAGCGAAATGAAATTGGGCACGTCCAGCCGCCATATAGTGGTCGTCAACAGGGTAATTGCGCCCATCACAAAACCCGCCAGGCCGAGGTAATCTACGGATTTGCCGCGCACATGATCAATCGTGAACTGGACCAGGAAGTACAGGAAAAGCAGCAGGACAAAAAGCAGCGCTCCCACCCATGTAAGGAAAAAGAGCCCGAGACATAATCCAGCCAGGACACTGTACAATAACGGCCGCCATAGAACGGTCCGGCTTCTGCCGGCGGGCTTATCCAGTTCCAACCCTCTGCCGCCCTTCAACGCAAGTATGACGAACAACATAAGCAGGGTCGTTATAAGGACTTCAGCTATGTGCTGGTCGGTGTAGCCCAGCAATGATCTCCCAATTTCACCGGGAAGAATTACGAATATGGCGGCAGCAAGGACACCCGCCCAGCGGTTAAATATTTCTCTGCCGATGAAATAGATGGGAATTATGACCAGCGTCGCAAATACCGGAGGCACATAGACAGATATTATGTCAACGTTCTGCTGCGAGAAATTGCCCGGTCCCAACAGCTTCGCTGCAAATGCAATCATGTAGGCGAACAAATCGGGCGCCGTGCCCGTGGCATCACCGCCCGGGTATATGGAGTACGGATCAAACGGGGTCAGGTGGGGAAAATTGTAAACGATATTGTCTACAAGCCGCATGTAATAGTAAGCATCCACGCCCGTGAACTTAATAATACTGGAAGTAAAAACTGTGTTATACGGCAGTGCGATCCTGAGATACAAGGACACGGCCGCAATCAGTAAAAGAAGGGCCGGTATTATGAGGTTTGATAAACGAAATTGTCTGGCCATACGAAAAACAAATTGTTGCTTGCGTCAATAAAAAGTCTTACATATATTAAACAGCCGAAATTTTACCCGTTTGCAGATATAACCGCAATAGTGAAATCAACTGCCGTGTTTTTAACGGCCCTTACCTGCCCGCCTGCTTAATCCCAATTAAAGCCGTCTTCAAGTAGCCTGATGCACTGTCATCTTCAACGAGCAATATCCCGCCAACCTGTGCTGCCTCTTTGCCCAAGTCACCGGTTTGACTCACAACCATGAGAGCATCCCTTCCCGGACCAAGAATCATCACCTCACATTTAAAATAGCATGCATTCCTATACGCAGGCAAATAAACGCTCGGATTCCGGTCTGGTAATCCGGATATCGGGCTCCGGGCTCTACATGAAATCACCTTCTGACACATATCTGAAATTAGCCGGGTTGACTTGACATGTACAAATTTATATCACTATAATTACTTATTAGTTCAATTGGCCTGGGTCCCGGCAAGTTCAAATCTTCCGCAATGTAGATAAACCCGGATTAATATAATAGCTGGCAACATAGATTGTTACGGCTGGATGTATTTCATAGGATTGGAATTTAATACTACACATGCAGAATGTGGGTGGGAAGGTTAATAATTATCCCTCGTAAAACTGATTATCATTATGGCTAAATATATATTTGTGACGGGTGGCGTTGTAAGCTCAGTCGGTAAAGGCATCGCCGTAGCATCGATCGGCCGCATACTCAAAAGCCGTGACGTTTCCGTATCTGTCCAAAAATTGGATCCCTATCTCAATGTGGACCCCGGAACCATGTCGCCCTATCAGCATGGCGAAGTTTTCGTAACCACCGATGGCGCCGAGACAGACCTCGACCTGGGCCATTACGAACGTTTCATAGACTTGAACCTGACCTCAGCCTCTAACGTAACCTCGGGTCAGATTTACTCTTCTGTAATAGCCGGAGAAAGACGGGGAGACTACCTGGGAGGCACGATCCAGGTAATACCGCATGTTACGAACGAAATCAAACGCCGTATACGCGAAGTAGCGCAGATCTCCAATGCCCAGGTCGTCATTGTAGAAGTGCGGCGGTACAGTCGGCGATATTGAGGGCCAACCGTTCCTGGAAGCTATCAGGCAACTCCGCAACGAGGTAGGCAGGGACAATGTACTCTACATCCACGTCACATATTTACCCTATATCGCTACTACCAAGGAACTGAAGACCAAACCCACCCAGCACAGCGTAAATGAGTTAAGGCGCATCGGTATCCAGCCGGACATCATACTCTGCCGGTCGGACTTCCCGATTTCGCAGGGATTGCGCGATAAGATATCGTTGTTCTGCGACGTGGACAAGGAAGCTGTTATTCCCATGGTTACCGCCGAGACGATCTACGAGGTCCCGCTGATACTGGAAGAGTTCGGGATGAGCAATTTTATTATAAGCCGCATGCGGCTTAACGCGGCCAAAGCCGACCTGTCCGAATGGCGCTCAATGGTTAACCGGATGAAAACGCCCAAAGAAAGCATCAACATCGCTCTGGTCGGCAAATACGTCGAGCTTGAAGACGCCTATTACTCCGTTCGTGAATCGCTGTGCCACGCGGCATTGTACCATGACCGGAACGTCAATATCGTCTGGGTCCAATCTGAAGATATTGAGAAAGGCACCCACGATAACCTGTTCAAATCGGTACATGGCATCATCGTGCCCGGAGGTTTCGGCAACCGCGGCATAGAGGGGATGATTACAGCAGCATCGTATGCCCGGCTTAATAATATACCCTATTTCGGGCTTTGCCTGGGCATGCAGGTTATGGACATCGAGTTCGGCAGGTATGCGCTGGGCAATAAGACGGCTAATTCCACTGAGTTTGACAGCGATACCACTTGCCCGGTAATCGACCTTATGCCCGAGCAACGTGCTGTAGACTGCAAGGGCGGCACTATGCGTCTGGGTGCTTATCCCTGCAAACTGGTGCAGGGCACAAGGGCCGCCGAGGCCTATGCCCAGGAATTGGTTTATGAGCGCCACCGCCACCGCTACGAGTTCAATAACGATTACCGGGATATATTCGAAAAGAAAGGCGTGGTTTTCAGCGGACGCTCACCCGACGACAGGCTGGTGGAGATAACTGAGCTTAAAGACCACCCCTGGATGTTAGGCTGCCAGTTCCATCCCGAGTTCCGCTCCCGCCCCAACCACCCGCATCCACTATTTGTGAGTTTCATCGGTGCTGCCAAGGAGACCCTCGTAGAGGGTACCCAGGTCACACTTCCTATAAAATGATACGATCAGGCAGACCGTCCAAAATTGAAATTTCTTGTGCAGGAGAAGCATATGCGCCTATTTCTTGATACGGCGAATGTTGAACATATTAAGCACGGCGCCAGGCTGGGTGTCATAAGCGGTGTGACTACCAATCCCAGCCTCGTCTCCAAAGAAGGCAAGGTCAACTATAAAAAACTCGTACAGGAGATATGCTCCATTATTCCGGGGCCCGTCTCCACGGAGGTAATCAGCCAGGACGTGGCAGGCATGGTCGCGGAGGCGCGGGAGATCGCCAAATGGGCCGAAAAACGTGGTGGTCAAGATACCCGCCGGCCTCGAGGGGACAGAAGCTACTCACGTGCTGGCAAAAGAGCGCATCAAGGTGAACTATACCCTGTGCTTCTCGGTAAACCAGGCGCTGCTGGCTGCACGGGCCGGCGCTGCCTACGTCAGCCCGTTCGTGGGCAGGCTGGATGATATCGGCGAAGACGGCATGCTGCTGATCAAGGACATCCTGCAGGTTTACCGTCAATATCCTGAAATCAAGACCGAGGTGATAGCCGCCAGCATACGGCACCCGCAGCATTGCCTGGCAGCCGCCAAGGCAGGCTCGCACATTGCCACCAGTGCCTTACAACATGCTGCTGCAGATGGCCAAACATCCGCTGACGGAGACGGGCTGCGCCCGGTTCATGGAGGACTGGCAGAAAGTAATGGGAGATGTTAAGAAATATTTAAATCAGGCGCAGCGAGTGACGGTGTAAAGAGGCCACTCGCTGATTAATCAACAATACATGAGGTGACACAATGATGAATTTAACAGAACTTGAATCGAAAACTACCGAAGACCTGATGGCCCTGGCCAAAGCGCAGGGTATAGAAAATTATTGCCGATCTGACGCAGGGAGGAACTGATAGCCAAGCTCCAGGCATCTGTCGACACCTCCCGAGCCGCAGCCGGGCTTCTACATGAGCCTGGGCGGCATACTGGAAATAATGGACGAAGGCTACGGGTTCCTGAGGCAGGAAAGCCTGCTGCCCGGCCCTAACGACGTCTACATCTCCAACTCGCAGATCAGGCGTTTCGGCCTGCGCAACGGCGATACCGTAATAGGCCAGGCCAGGCCTCCCAAAGAGGGCGAGAAATATTGCAGCCTGCTGCGCGTCGAGACCGTTAACGGCCTCGATGCCGACCAGTCAAAAGGCCGGCCCCATTTCGGCCAACTGACACCTACCTTCCCGGACCGCATGTTCGACCTGGAGAGCAACCCCAAGAACCTGTCGGCAAGGCTGATCAACCTGGTCGCTCCCATTGGCGCCGGGCAGCGCGGCCTGATCGTATCTCCGCCCAAAGCCGGCAAGACACTGCTGCTCAAGAATATCGCCAACGCTATCTCGGCCAAGTATCCGGAGGTCCACCTCATGGTCGCCCTGATCGGCGAGCGCCCTGAAGAGGTTACCGACATGAAACGGTCGGTCAAAGGTGAGGTGATTTCCGCCACGTTCGACGAGCCCGTGGAGAATCACACGCGTGTAGCCGAGCTTGCACTGGAAAGGGCCAAGAGGCTGGCGGAGATCGGCAAGGATGTAGTCATACTGCTGGACGGCATCACCCGTCTGACCCGCTCATACAACCTGGCTATGCCCCCCAGCGGGCGCACGCTTTCAGGCGGTATCGATTCGGTGGCCCTCTACCCGCCCAAACGTTTCTTCGGCGCCGCAAGGAATATCGAGGAAGGCGGCAGCCTGACGATACTCGCCACCTGCCTGGTGGATACGGGCAGCCGTATGGACGACCTGATCTATGAAGAATTCAAGGGAACCGGCAATATGGAACTGCATCTTGACCGCAGAATGGCAGAGAAGCGTATCTTCCCCGCCATTGACATCGTCACGGAGCGGCACCCGGCGTGAAGAGCTACTGCTGGGCGACGCCACTGTTGCCAAGGTCTGGCTCCTGCGCCGCATGGTAGCGATGATTGCAGAGGACTCCAACAGTCCTACCGATGCCTCCGAACGCGTCATCGACCGCATTGCCAAGACACAGACGAACGCTGAATTCCTGGCGACACTGACGGCCAAAGATGTTTAACCGGACAGCCGGAGCTTCCTGATTTGAATAGCTTTCGATCAAATTATGTTATCATAAACGCAAAACCATCCTGGAGGGCTATCAGATGAAAGTAAAGGCTCTGGCGGCCTTGCTTGTTCTTGTATTCTTAGTCGTTCCCGCGTTGCTCATACCGGCGCCGGTATCCGCATTCTCGCTCGGCCTGGAGCCGATAACCGGTAGGGTGGGGGCCAGCATTAAGATCCCGGCCTTCTGCCAGTATGGCGAAGGAGACTTATTCCATCTACTGGGGAGATGATAACGTGCTTATCGCACAGGGCACCGTGGACACCAAAGGCTGCTCCCCGATTTACTTCCCAGTGCCGCAGACCTCACGAGGCAAACATACCGTTACGCTAAAGGTCGGCAGCAAATCATGGTCGAGGGACTTTACAGTCACCGGCGGCATAACACTGGATGTCAGTAAAGGCCCGGTCGGCACATTGATAACTGTGCAGGGTTGTGGTTTTGCGGACCAGGAAAGCAACATAATTGTAACTTACGATGGGAACAACGTGGGCAAAGATGTACAGGCAAACCACGACGGGAGTTGGACCTATAAATTAAAGGTGCCGCCCAGCAACCGGGGCGGCCACCCTGTCAGCGCTTCCGGGCCCCACCACTTCCCAGACAGGAAGTGGGCAATAAGGCTTTCGAAATCACACCGTCCATTGCAGTTAGCCCTTCTTCCGGCTGGGTGGGACGCGTGGTCAATGTGTCAGGATATGGCTTTGACAATGGTGAATCAGGTATAGCTGTTCTGTATGATAACACTACGGTAAAATCGGGACTGATTGCAGATAGCGCCGGATCATGGCAATCATCTTTTTCCATTCCCTCGTCTTCCAGGGGTACTCACAGGCTGGATGCATATGGCACTATCTCTCCTGCGGAAGAAGTGCAGGATATTTCTTTTAGCGTGGCGCCCGGTATACATGTGGAGCAGGCATCGCGCAACCTCGGAGAAAACATCCACGTGGGCGATACCCTGCTGATCAGCGGAATAGGCTTTCAGGGAAACGAGTCAAATATCATCATCACATTGGACAACATGCAGATCATCGATAAGGTCGTGGCTGACGCCCAGGGCTCATGGTCCGCCCAATATACCGTATCCGCGGCCAGCTACGGCAACCATGTCATCTCAGCATCGGGAGATTCCACGCGGTCGGCCGACGTAACCGGGTTCACAATTTTTATCACGCCGGATTTGACCATAAATCCCGATAGCGGCGCAATTGGGGACAGCATGGTTTTGGTAGGCACAGGGTTCAGCTCCAATCAACCGCTAACCTTCGTCTACGATTTCAAGAAGATCGCCACCTCTGCCAGCACAGATTTCAAAGGCAATCTCAATACCAGCTTCAAGCCGCCCGTCAGCAGCGCCGGACCGCACACACTGATGGTAACGGACGGCGGAGGAGCGGCAGGCAGCGTAACTCTGACGATAGAATCAACTCCGCCGCAGGCTCCTTCCCCATTTCACCGGATCCCTCGGCAGCGTACAGCTTCTTTGATACTGCGCCTATCGATTTCACGTGGTCAGCCGTCGAAGATCCCAGCGGCGTGACCTACACCATTGAAATAGCGCAAAAAGAAGACTTCACAGGTCCCGTAATCAGGAAGGAGAAGCTTGAAAAGCCGGAGTACAAGATGCCGCGCAACGAACGTCCCGCGTTCGGAAATTATTACTGGCGCGTGAAAGCTATCGACCTGGCCGGCAATGTCGGCAATTGGAGCAAATCACAGCAGATCGAGTTTTCCGGTTCCAATCTTATCTGGGGAGGAGCGATCGGCCTTGGAGTCCTTGTGATTATCCTTTTGATCATATGGCGTATCCGGGCCATCAATAAAAAAGGCGGGTGGAAGGCAGATACAGATTCTTGACAAAAAAAGGTACTGGCTATAATATGATTGAAATTCAATATGGATTACTACGTTTAAATATATTAAAAGCGAGGTAAAACAAGAATGAAATTAATGGTTATCGGGCTGGGGCAGTGTGGCTCCCGTGTAGCCGATGAGTTTGCCTACCTCGGGCAGAGGGCCCGCAGCGAACGTGGCACAACCATCATCACGGGTACCTTTGCTGTCAATACGGACCAGACTGACCTGACCGGATTAGCTCATATAGGCTCCGATTACATGCACCGCATATTGATCGGCGGCCGCAAGACATGGGGACATGGAGTGGGTAAGGTCAACGAGATGGGTGCGGAATTGGCAAGGGAGGACGGCGATAAGGTCATCGATGCAGTCAGGACCTCACCGCTTTTCTACCAGACACATGCATTCATGCTGGTCGCCGGGACTGCCGGCGGCACGGGATCAGGTGCGATCTCGATCATCGCCCAGATGTTAAAGGAACGCTATATCGGCAAGCCGGTCTATGCGCTGTGCGTATTGCCCTTCGAACATGAAGAGGTTGCCGAGCTCAGAAGCGTATACAATACCGCCACCTGTCTTAAATCGGTTCACTCGGTAGCAGACGGGGTATTCCTGGCTGATAACCAGCGCTATGTGCGTAAGGATGCCAGCCTTGCTATGAACCTGGCACGCATTAACCGCCAGATAGTTGATCCTTTCTTTGATTTGATGTGCGCGGGTGAAGTGACCCGCCAGAGCTCAGTCGGCGCCAAGACAATGGACGCAGGTGACATCATGCAATCCATCGACGGCTGGACAGCTATTGGCACCGGCAGGACCGATATCCCTCGCGGCTTCCGCTTCCCTTGGGAGCTTGCTAAGACCAGCTTCCGTGAAAAGAGCGGCGAGACGTTGCGCGCCATGCAGGCCATGGACGCAGCCGTCAGCGAGCTTTCCATCGCCATCAACCCCGAAGATGCAGGGCGTGCACTCTATCTCATGGCCGCTCCTACCAAGGAAATGAGCATGGATATCGCCAAGGGATTGGGCGATTACCTGCGAGAGCTTGCCGAAAACGCAGTCATCCGCGCCGGCGACTTCCCCAGGGAACGGGGCTCGGTAGACGTCACCATCCTCTTCTCGCAGCTTGCCTTCGTGCAGAAGATCAGGGACTATTACGACAGGGCTTCTGCCTTCGCCATGACGCAGAAAGACCGCTTGAAGGAAACTACAGGCCGCTTGCGTGACATGGAAGACGCAGCCAAAGGCCTTCCCAGCCTTATCTAGGATTTGTTTCTGAAAATAAAAAAAGAGGGGCAGCTTTCGCTGCCCCTCTTTTATTTGATTTTAGTCGGAGGTTAGTGATGGAACAGCTATCGTTATCTGGTATCCAGATAAGCGATATCTCGTCAACGATGTTGCTTACCTTGTATACGCATTCGATGGAAAGCCAATCAACTAATCCCATTATAAATGACCCCAAGGCTGTAGAAATCACTTCGGCGCTTAACCCGCAGTTGATTAATTCCCCTGATCGGATGTTCAGGGAACTGGCTCAAGGCAAGCTGGATAAAAAACTTATCGTCTTTTTAGCGCTAAGGGCGAAGAAATTCGATGACTATTCCAACGATTTTATCAAGCAGTCCCCGCTGGCACGATAGTCAACCTGGGTTGCGGTCTTGATACACGTTTCTGGCGGATCGACAATGGCAAAACTCAGTTCTACGATCTCGATCTACCCGAGGTCATCGCCATTAAGAGAAATCTTTGTAGTGAGACAGACCGTTATCACATGATAGCTTCATCCGTTCTGGACTATAAATGGATGGAAGATTTGAAGAAGCAGAGTACGGGTCCGTTTCTGTTTCTTGCAGAGGGCCTTTTCATGTACCTCGAGCAAAATGCTGTTAGCAACCTGGTGATTAAGCTGCAATCGGAATTTTCCGGATCTGAGCTCGCATGTGAGGTTGTCAACGAATCCGTTGTAAGAGGGCAGATGAAAAATGCCATGAAATTCCGGCTGCAGAAGCGGCACCATCTCGGGAGCGGCGCAACCTTCATTTCAGGTATCAAGAACGGCCACGATATTGAAAGCTGGTCGCCCGGTATAAGGCTACTGGACGAATGGTCGCATTTCGACACCAACGAGAATAAACTGGGCTGGGTACGAATTTATGGCAAGATACCGGCAATGCGAAGAATGCAGTGGACCGTCCACCTTAAACTCGGCCAGTTGACGTAGTTCTTTGCCAGGAAAACCCGTTCCAGCAACGGCTCATCTTGAAAAATTGCCACGGGACTATTCAGTAGGGGACGCTTTAACCCGTTCCAGCGACAGTTCATTGCGAATAATTAACACAAGCCTGTTCGGCATGGGGGAACTAAAACCCGTTCAAACGACGGTTCATCTTCGAATGATAAGCACCAACCTGTACGTCATGGGGGAGTTGAAGAGGGGTAAAGCCCCTCTTATAAATGGAAAACCCCTCTCCATGGGAGAAGGGCAGAGGCGAGGGATCAATCACATTAGTAACTCCACAAGTTGCTCAAAGCTGCTGACTTCCCTATGCTTGCTAATACCCACGTTTCCCGAGGAATTAAACAAAACAGTCCCTATATGCAGCTCGGCTGCGGCATCCAGGTTTCTCACATTATCATCCACGAACGTGATATCCCGCGGCTCGCATTTGATCCTTCCTATCAACAATTGATAAATCGCGGGGTCTGGTTTTCTAAGCTTCACATCCCCGCTTATAATAAATCCCCGAAAATAGCCTTCGATCTTGAAATTTCGTCGCAGTTTCTTTGACCATTCCGAAACATCATTGGAAAGACACCAAACCGGCATCGCCGCCGATTTCATTTCCTCAAGAAATTCGATCAGCCCTTCCCTCAGAATGTGACGCCTCAGGTACTCATCCTCCAGTTCAGGCGAAATACCCACCGCCCTCCAAAATTCCGCAGATGTCATCTTCCCCAGGCTGATATCGGTATAAATTCTGGCAATTTCGGCCAGATCGGACGTGCCTCCTTTCTCCGCTATGAAAGGGTGTAGCAGCTCTACAACATCGTCGCCGACCCTGTAGATAACTCCCATGGCATCAAGCACAACAAATTTCATGCGTGAACCTCGCCGAGCTATTATACAGAAAAACTCCAGCCTCCAGATACAACATCCCTTATTCTCCCGGGAGCCTGGTCCAATAAGTTCTAAAGCCTTGCAGTAAACTTGTATTCTCATTATCATTTGGAGTCAATACCATGTTTAAGCAAAAAGTTTATCCTTTAGATCTATAGATTAAATGCAATGACGTTAAAAAGCTTCATCGATCTGGTCAGGGAGAGGATTAGAGAGCATATGTTTCTCTTATCAATATCTCATTTATTAGAAAAAATGGGTCTTAAAATCGTGCCATTCTATATTACGCTTGAGTTCCTGGATGATAAGATAGAATTGAATCTGGAGCCAAAACTAAAGCCGATTACTTATGGTTTTCTATCACCTGACGAGGTAAAGGAACTTTATTCTAAGCCGGAAATAAAAAACCTGGCAAGAGAGGCTGATACCTGGCAGGCGACCGGATGTTTATGCTTCGCTTTGAAATATAACCAGGATTATACAGCCTACATGTGGTGTAATTTGAATGAATGCAACAGTGATTTTTCTCCATTTCCACTTAAACAAGGTGAAGCCTACCTTTTCAGGGCAAGGACGATGGATGCCTACCGGGGAAAAAATCTTGCACCTTTTTTAAGGTACGAATTATATAAAAAACTGGTTGAGAAAGGATATACAACGTTCTACAGTATTACAGAGTGCTTAAACGCACCGGCAGTTAATTTCAAGCGGAAGTTAAAGGCACAAAATATTAAACTGTGTTTTTACATAGGTTTGTTTCGCAGACGCCTGTTATATATCACACTGAAGGACTACATAGGATAGAGTAATGTCAATGTACAGGTTCATGGCAAGGCATGTTTTGGCTCCTGCACTGGACATTTTTAGAGGCACGCATGCGATGAAGCTGCTGAGAGAGCTTGAGGGAAGCCAATGGTGGTCACGCGACAGGATACTGCGAGTTACAGAATCAACGGCTGAGGCTGCTCGTGAAGCACGCCTACGAAAATGTGCCTTACTATCGCTCGTATATTTGATGAGAGAGGCCTCAGACCGGCCGATATACAGAGCAGCAGTGACCTTGTGAAACTGCCCGTATTGACAAGACAGGTTATTAGAAGCAATTTCGACCAAATCACAGCCTCTGGCTTCACCACAAAACAACGTGTACTGCTGGCCACCGGTGGTTCAACCGGGCAGCCGTTGGAGTTCTATACCACAAGGCGTGACCATAAGGATTTGTGCATTGCGTCGCTAGCAGAGAGCGCATTCTGCGATAGGGTTTGAGCTTGGGAGACAAAAGCGCAAATATCAGAAGTTACCTGCAACCACGAATCGGAGAGCGAGAGGTTTTGGCAGGCGCCAATCAGACTTTTCCAGAGGAACTTGACCTTCGATCTCGCGGACAATGTCAACGGAAACCGCCAGGAAACTGGAGGATTTTCAGCCGAGATTTATTGTTGGGTATCCATCTTCTATTGAGCAACTGGCACTAATAATTAAGACGAACGGGAAATTAAGGATCAGACCCCAAGCAATAATCACCGGTGCGGAACAGCTTTATGACTATCAGAAGGACCTCTTACGAGAAGTATTTGGCTGTGACACCTACATCGTGTATGGTGCACGAGAAGAACATATCATCGCCTTCGAATGCAAGGAGCACTCGGGCTATCACATTGCAGCGGAAAATGTGATTGTGGAAGTCGTGAATGCGGAAGGTGAAGCCTGAGCCTGTCACTGCCGGAAAAGAGGGACGGATACTAATCACGAACCTGCACAACTATGCTATGCCCTTTATCAGATACGATATTGATGATTTGGGCGTCGGTTCTGATGCAGCCTGTCCCTGCGGCAGGGGTTTGCCCCTGCTCGCGGCAATCAATGGTAGAACCTGGGACACAATACTAACCAGGAGTAAAGGAAGGATACCAGGCATGCGTCTATACCAGCCCTTCAGATCCCTTGCACATCTGGGCGTCGAGCAATGCCAGATCGTGCAGGAGACTTATGGGAAAGTATTGATAAAGCTGGTCCTGCCGGGCAAAGAATATAAGCAGGAGCAGATGGACAAAGTAAACGAGAAGGTGACAGCAGAATATAAACGCATTCTTGGGGAAGACATGGATATTCTCATAGAATTGGTCGACCAAATACCGCGCACCCCTTTGGGAAAAAGAAAAATTGTCATTTCCAACTTTCCACAGAAAAACGGCGAGGACCCCGCGATATAGAAGAACGGGTGATCATCCGGGAGCGATCCGAGCCCAATAGACCGTATTCAGCGAGGCGGTGAGCAATATGTCATTGGAAAATATAGTCCTCTAATCAAGTCGATAGAAAAAAACAGCCACATATACCATTGCCACCAAAAAAATCCTGGCTCAACTGGATACTCCTCTAACAGAAGCTGAATTAGCTATTAATCACTCGCTGCGATTGCGGCCGGTTGCTACCCTGGGGTGACTATCCTTTGCCGCATGGATACAGAGGGCCAGGCTCATCAAATAGTCGTCATGCCCTTCCGAGGGATCAACGAAGAAATTGATGGTCTGGTTAGGACGGTAAACACTCCGCGCACGTTCCAATTCAAACATAAGCTCTTTATACTCATCTGAACCGTCGGCCCTGTAAAGCTTCAGCCTGCCCGAATTGATGGCGGCCAGGAGGTTAAAGCCGAGGCTGGACTTGGAAACCTGCGAAAACTTGAATGGAACAACCCGGCTTCCCAGGGCTTTAACCAGGAATGAGGCCACCGCTTCACCGATACCTGTGGCGTCCACAACGATCCGGCTGCAGCCCCAGGTATTCCTCAACAGATCAATCATCCGACAGTAAAGGTCCGGGTGTTTTTGACCGACCCATCGGTAATGCTCCACAATCCTGATAGTGGGCTCTTTAACTGCACCCCCATCCGAAGGAAAACTAACGTCGGCCACAGTGATTACGGTGGCATCCCTGCCTCGCACGGTCAACTCCAATTCCTCCGTGATTTCAGCTTCTCCAGCCAGGTCAATCCCCGCCACATATATTCTTTCCTTGGACGCCCTGGCCCTGAGTCTCACATGTTCGCCCTGTAGCTGCCCGATTTGTGACCGGCTGAAAAATCCGCCTCCCGTACGAATAGGCAACAATGCGTACTGGCTAAGAAAAAGAGGATGGTCCTCGCCTAACCTGGCGCGCTCGGACTCCACGAAAGACATGTAATCCGGGTTGTACTTGGACACTTCCTGCCAATCAAGCGGAAATGCCGTGTAACGCCGTCCTGTTTTCTCAAGCTCACGGTTGGACTGCTTTATTTCTTCCAGCAAGGTGGAATCATCCCAGGTGGTTCCATAATGGACGGTTGTAGCATTGGTCGAGGAAGCCATCGGGCGGAACTCCTTGGTGTATTTATCCTTGCTCACATCCTGTGATTCGTCGATTTCGAGCAGGATATCGGCCGTGTGCCCCACTACCGACGAAGTCTCTTCGGCCGAGAGAAAGACCTGTCTTGCTGCGCCCATCTTACGATATAGCCCATCTCTGTCACCCATATCCCTGCAAAACCGAAATCATCCAATCTCTGCTTAAGCCGTGTCATCGAAATGACCGTCTGCGGTTTGAAAGTAGGGGAACACTTAATTGCGCTGCCGCCGGCGACATGATACATGGTCATTAACAGCACCTCAAGATGCGCGGAAAGCTCGTTTTTTCCGCCCTGGCGGGCGATTTCTACAGAGAAAGTCAGCCCCAGGTTATTCTCGATGCTATTCAGCACTGCACGTGCAATTTCGCTCTGATAAGGCCGTAAAATCATAAACGTTCAAAAATTTTAAATACAAAACTCTAAGCCCTAAACAAACCCAAAGCCCAAAATGCCCTATTTTCCGGTTTTGGATTTAGAATATGCTTAATATTTGGGGGTTAGAATTTATAGTTTATTTAATAAATGCCTTCACACCCAAAGGTATAGCCAGTTCTGTAAACACCTTCGTAATTGCCTCTTTAAGGCATTTCTTTTGCTCTTTGGAAATGGAGTAGCGGATCTTTACCAGGTTGGCGATGGTATTGGCCGTTTTCAGGTGCAATTCGTACCTGTCGGGTTCCGTCCGGATGATATTGCGCAGTTCCAGCCTCAGTATGGCAATCTCCTGGTCCAACCCATCCACCCCACCGGCCTCTTCAAGCATGATCCCGGCTGTCTTATCGAGGGCGGGACCGTAGAATCCGCGCTTTGCCGTCTTTTTGATCTGCTTTTTTACCATCTTTCTTAACCTTGATCAGTCCGTATACTATGGCATACGCCGCTGCATCGAACCTTTCCTTCTCCAGCGCAAATTTCAATAGTTCAACCATGTTGGACACTATAGTACATTAGTTCTATTTTTCACAACCGTTAAATGTCATTCTTCGATTCATGAAGTAGGCGCCACGAATAATCCCAACGCAAAGGCATTTTTGTATATCGGTGGCCCCCCAGCTCGCAGAACGGTCCTTGCTTCCGCTTAAGTACTAATATGACCAGGAACCCGCCACATGCTGCATATCTCTCGCTTACTGTTGCGCCCTTCATTTACGCTCCACACTGACGCTATTTTTTATATGAGCTTCGTAAATGACCCTAATGAATAAATTTTGATAGCCCTGCCAGCGCACTAATGTTGGCCTCCAGCGTATTGTTGTCCCGATAAGATAATGACAGAATTTATTCCGGTGATCTTTGCTTATGATTATTTCACATATTATTCTTACCGGGTCATTGCCGTTAATGCAGTGCGCATTCAGCCTTGAAATGGATCCTACGGCCGGCCGTGCGGGGCTTGACTCCTGCATTTCCTGTTTCTGTGATGACTGCACGGTTCGGAGGTGGGATATGGCATAGATTGACTCCAGATTTTCCACTCGGCGAACTACTAAACACATCCATTGGTTTCATAGCAAAGAACAAAATAAAAAATATATCTCTTAAATGAGAAGGAGCGTTGTTACCCATGAAATGGTTAAACGATATTAAAACCGGCGCCAAGCTGATCGGAGCTTTCATAATCGTGATCCTGCTGTGCGTGACAGTTGGAATAGTGGGCTATTTCAACATGAAATCCATGGACGATGGCATGGCTGGCATGTATAACGACCAGACTGTGCCTATCGAACAACTCGGACAAATCAACTCGTGCATATACGAGATTCGTGGCGAATTATACAAATACGTTTTGTTCCCCGGAGAAAGGGACAATATGGAAAAGGGCATCAATGACCTTATTGCCTCTGTCGATAATACATTCAAAGAATACAGCAACGGCTATATGGAGGCCGATGAAAAGAAAGCAGCCGCTGAGTTTGACATGGTCTGGCCAGCATATAAGAAGGAAGTGAACGGCGATCTGGCGCTTGTCAAAGCAGAAAACACAGATGCCGTCCTAAAAAATATCAGTTCCGGCGGATCGACTGCCGAGCTTATCACCAAGTTAGATGATATCACTACAAATCTTTCCGAAATTAACGTCAAGGGGGCGGAACAAATGGATAAGAACGGCCAGGCCGGCTTTGCCGCAGCGACGATACTATCCGCGGCGGTCTGCCTTGTCGCCATCATACTGGGCCTCGTCATAGCCCTGGTCCTCACTCGCAGCATCACCGGCCCGCTCAACAAAGGCGTGGGCATGATGAAGGAACTCGGCATGGGGCATCTCAACTCACGTCTTAAGATGGTACGTCGGGATGAGATCGGCGTCCTTACCGCCACAATGGACCAGTTTGCAGATGACCTGCAGAACACGGTGATAGGGACCATGAAGAAGATATCAGACGGTGACGTCTCGACCGATGTAAAACCCAAGGACAAAGATGATGAGATCTCACCGGCGCTGATCGGCATACAGGATTCCATACGTAATATGGTTACCGAAACGGATACCCTGGTAAAGGCTGCCGTCGAAGGCCGTCTCGCCACCCGTGCCGATGCCGGTAATTATAAGGGTGACTATCAGAAGGTAGTTGCAGGCGTAAACAAGACACTCGACGCTGTCATCGGTCCGCTAAACGTGGCCGGCGACTATGTCGATAATATCTCTAAAGGCAATATACCTCCCAGGATTACCGATAACTATAACGGCGATTTCAATATCATTAAAAACAATTTGAATAAATGTATTGACGCCGTTAACTTGCTTGTATCCGACGCCAATATGCTCAGCACTGCCGCCGTCGAGGGCCGCCTCATGACCAGAGCGGATGCATCCAAACACGAAGGAGATTTCCGTAAGATCATACAGGGAGTTAACGACACCCTGGACAACGTGATCCTGCCCATTAATGAAGCGGCAGCCGTACTGGATCGCGAGGCCAAAGATGACCTCACCACCCATGTCACAGGCAGCTATAAAGGCGACCTGGATAAGATAAAGGTGGCAATGAACGCGGCGCTGGACAGCAGGATCGATGTCGTATTAAAACTAAAACAGGTGGCCGGGGACCTGGCCGAATCAAGCAAACAGTTAACCATTGCATCCGAGCAGGCCGGGCAAGCCACCCAGCAGATCGCCGGCTCGAGCCAGCAGGTCGCTAAAGGCGCATCCGACCAGGCTACAGCCCTTCAGGATACGCTTAAGGCAATGGAAGCTCTTTCTCAGACGGTCGAGCAGATCGCCAGGGGCGCTCAGGAACAAGCGCAAATGATAGAGAAGAACGTGCAGTTGGTCGGCCAGGTGTCCACGGCCATTTCACAGGTTTCCGCTAATGCGCAAAATGCGGCTGCGGGCGCCAAAACCGCCTCAGACTCGGCGCAAAAGGGCGCAGTCATGGCACGAGAGACCGTCAGGGGCATGGAGAACGTAAAGAAGACCATGGATATGGCTTCCTCCAAGGTCAACGGTCTCGGCGAACGTTCCAAGGAAATCGGTAAGATCGTCTCAGCCATCGACGACATCGCAGACCAGACCAATCTACTGGCTTTAAACGCTGCGGTAGAAGCCGCCCGCGCTGGAGAGCAGGGGCGAGGCTTTGCAGTAGTGGCTGACGAGGTCAGGAAACTGGCTGAGCGGGCTCAGGCCGCCACCAAGGAAATAGCAGACCTGATCAGCGGGATACAGGGTGGCGTCGCCGACACAGTCGTGGCCATGGAGAAAGGGACCAAAGAAGTCGACGGCGGGTACGATCTGGCCAATAAAGCAGGGCAATCATTGGATGACATCCTGGCACACGCAGATCAGGTCGGCCAGCAGGTTGAACAGATTTCCAATGCAGCCCATCAGTTGACTTCTATGAGCACGGAGATGGTCAAGTTAAGCGATAGCATCAGCGCCATCGTAGAGGAGAACACTGCTGCCACAGAAGAAATGGCAGGTACAGTCAAACAGGTCTCAAAGTCGGTTGAGAACGTGGCAGGAGTGGCCGAAGAGAACAGCGCTGCCACGGAGCAGGTATCCTCTGCAGCCGAAGAGATCAGCGCCCAGGTCCAACAAGTGGTGTCATCCGGTTCCGTTTTATCGGGGATGGCAACCGATTTCGAAAAATTGGTCGCTAAATACAGACTTAACGGCAACGGGCACATCAAAGAGAATACGGAAGCGCTCGCAAGTGCCGCCAAAAATTAACTGGTCGGTGAGTGTGGGGCTGTCAGACAGCCCCACACTCACCCCAGAATTGAGTAAAGGAAATTAATAATGATAGACACTAAAGAAGTAGTCAACGAAATCCAACTCGTGGTATTCGACCTGGCATCCGAGCATTATGGCGTTGATATATCCGACGTGCGGGAGATTATGCGCATGCAGACCATCACCAAAGTGCCCGGAGCAGTGTCATGCGTGGAAGGGGTCATCAATCTTAGGGGCAAGGTCCTTCCGGTGTTGGACCTGCGCAAACGGCTGGAACTGAAGGTGGCAAACCATTCCGAGGAAAGTCGCATTGTAGTCATTGATATTGCTGACGGCCAGGCAGGCGTTATAGTGGATGCCGTCACGGAAGTACTGCGGGTCCCCAACTCATCCATCGAACCGCCCTCTGGCATGATAGCCCACAGCAACGCCGAATACCTAAAGGGCATTGCCAAGCTCAGCGACAGGCTGATCATTCTTCTTGACCTTCATAAACTCCTTTCCCTCAAGGCCATCAGCGCTGCCTTGCAACAGGCAGTCGATGAATCCGCACAGCCCGGTGATAAAGAGACGGTCGTCAAGAGTGGAAATGGAAGCAAGAAAAAGTCGGAGGAAGCAGCAGGCAAAAATAGTTCCAAGGAATACGCATCAGTTTAGATTAAATGAAATGGAGCTGCGGTTATATAACCGCAGCTCCGGATAAATGCCCAAAACAATAGATCAACTGTGTTAGATAATTGAGTACTTTTGTTCTAATGATAACAATGAATTACGATCACAATCTTTACATAAAAGGAGGCGGGCAGTGTCTTGTTAGACTCTTGGCTCATCCTGTTAGCTCCACAAGGCCATTGTTTCGGCGGAAGTCAGGATGTATGCTTGCAGGAAGGACAATCCCGCGGAACGCTAAACTATGAATTACATATCAATATTGCATTTCGCCAGCTTAACGGCTTATTTCTTGCTGATAGTATACGTGCTGCGCAACAGGCAGCGGACACTGCTAAACCAGCTGTGCGCCCTGCTCATTTTTTCGCTGGCCCTGGTCAGCCTGTCTTATGGGCTGGTCAACGCCGGAGGCAACCCGGATAATGCCAGGGTCCTTGTGAATCTGGCTTCTATTGGTCTGTGCGCCGGCCCCATGTTGGCTTTGTGGTTTTACCTGGCCCTGGCCAACAAAGACAGGATATTGAATAACAAAGCGTTTATCGTCCTTTCCATCTTGCTTCCCCTCTCCTTCATTTACCTCCAGTGGTCTGGGGCCATGGCTACGGTCCTGGAAGAGACCAATTGGGGAACGGCAATAATCTGGCAGATATCGCCATTGGCCTTTACTTACATAGTCTACGATCTGCTCATATTCACGCTTTGCGGGTTAGTGATCCTTGAACTCGCCATAAAAGCCAGGACATCACGACAGAGAAAACAGGCCACTCTGCTCTTCACCACGGGAGCTGTTTCCGTCATTTCCGCCACGGCAGCCGATGTTTTCATACACCAGCTTGGCGTCAGGAATTTGCCCCAGGTGCCTGATATCCTTTTGCTCATCTGGGTGATCGGTATAGTCCTCGCTATTTCCAAATACGGGCTGATGAGAATCACGCCGGTACTGGCATCGGATGAAATACTGGGCACCATGAACGATTCACTTATGCTTTTGAACAACGAAGGAAAAATAGTTTTTGCCAACCGTGCGACCTGCTCGCTGCTGGGCGCACACAACAACAATCTCACGGGCAGGAATTTTTCTTCCTTTGTGGAAGACCAGGCGGAAGCAGTTAAACTGCTTGATGACACCAGGCTCACCGGTGCTCTCCATCGGGAGCTAAATTATTTATCGCAAAACGGCGCTGTCACACCTGTCCTCGTCTCCACATCTGCCATCCGTCAATCAGATAGCGATGTAGCAGGATTTGTCGTCTCGGCCACCGACATAACACAGCAAAGACTGGCCCTGACCAAACTGGCAGAGCATCAGCGGCTCATCAATGGGATTATTGAGAGCATGCCCTCCGCTGTCCTGGTGATAGACAGCCGGATGGACATAGTCCTGGCCAACACGCTGTTTTTCCGGAGTTGGAACACTACCGCCGAACGGGTCCGTGGGAGGCCGCTTGTGGAAGTAATAGCGTCTGAAGAGTTGGTCAGGCGTGTGTCCGCATGCAAGGCGGCGCCCGGTCAATATACACAGCTTGAATTCAGATACACCATGGATGGCAAAGGCAGGATTATTGTTGCAGACATACTATCTATGCCGACCGAAAAAAATACGCTTCTCGTATTAAATGACGTTACCGGCGAACGTGAAAAACAGGACCGACTCTATCTCACTGACCGTCTGGCCTCAATCGGCGAAATGGCTGCCGGCGTTGCGCATGAGATGAATAATCCTCTGACCAGCGTAATCGGTCTTTCCAAGCTGCTGCTGGAACAAGAGTTGCCCGCGGACTGTGCAGATGACCTCAACACCATTTATAGCGAGGCAACCCGGGTTTCAGGTGTGGTGAGAAACCTTCTAACATTCGCCCGCAAGCGCCCTGCGGTAAGGCAGCCTGCTCATGTGCACAGCATTATCGAAGATGTTCTCAAATTAAGGGCCTATGAGCACAAAGTAAACAATATTTTTGTTACAAGGAATTTCGCCGATAATCTGCCGGAAGTTACCATAGATTACTCCCAGATACAACAGGTGTTTATCAACATCGTCCTCAACGCTGAATACGAAATGATCCAGGCCCACAAGGGTGGGGCACTGACCATAACTACTCGAAGATTTGATGACAAAATCGCTGTCTCATTTAGCGATGACGGCCCCGGAATCGCACCCCGGGACCTCAAGCGCATGTTCGATCCCTTCTTTACCACCAAAGATGCGGGCAAAGGCACAGGGCTGGGGTTGAGCGTATCTTACGGGATCATAGCCAACCATGGCGGCAAAATCTACGCGGAGAGCGTACCCGGAAAAGGCGCTACTTTTACCGTCGAATTACCTTTCACCGATCCTGCCGCCGGGCTTGCCCTGCAGACTCAACTAGCAAGCTATCTAAGAGACAAAACGGGCACTTTTAAAGACTTCACTTCTTCCCGTGCCAGCAGCAAGGAGATATAGGCTATGAACAGGAAGAACGGACACGGCAAGATCCTGATTGTGGATGACGAACAGGGGGTCAGGAAAGCCATGAACAAGCGGCTCACGAGGGCCGGGCACGAATGCATCGAAGCTTCCGATACAGAAGGGCTTATAAACAGGATTAAGGAAGACCAGCCGCAACTCGTTATCCTTGATATAAAGATGCCGGGGAAATCGGGCAAGGATATGCTGCCGGAAATTATGGCAGCGTTTCCTGGGACCGCCGTCATTATGGCCACGTCGGTTGCAGATCCGACCGTTATTGTTGAGTGCATGAGAAACGGCGCCCAGGACTACATCATGAAGCCGTTTGACCTGGAAGACATTGCACAGATTGCCGAGAAAACCCTCGATAAGAGACGGTTAGAAAAGGAAATCAGGGAGTTCCAGGCCAACCTTGAGGCCGAGGTCGAGCGCCAGAAGAAGGAGACACAAAAACTTTTTCTGAACTCAATTGAGTCCCTCGTATTCGCGCTGGAAGCCAAGGACAAATACACGGCCGGCCACTCGCGGCGGGTAGCCCGCATCGCAGTGGCCATTGGTAAAGAAATAGGGCTGGAATCGGATGATCTGGACAACATTAAACTGGGGCACTTTTGCATGATACTGGAAAGATCGCCGTTGACCACAGCGTCATGAACAAGCCAGGAAAGTTAACCGAGGATGAGTACAGGCACGTTATGGCGCACGCCTCGATCGGCGCCGGCATAGTCAAACCTGTTGTCAACAGGCAAATACTGGATATCATTGTCCATCACCACGATTTCTATAACGGGCTTGGGTTTGACCAGCATATCAGCGGCGATCAGATCCCCCTTGGGGCCAGGATAATTGCAGTAGCCGACAGCTACGACGCAATGACATCAGACAGGCCATACCGCAGCGCACTGTCAGGTGAGCAGGGTCTCCAGGAAGTATTGAGATGTTCAGGTACACAATTCGACCCGGAAGTGGTAAGAGCATTCCACAAGGCCTACCTTTCCGGGATTGATGAGCCGAAGCAAAATCCTGCCGCATCCGATGCTGTAAGTTGACCTCCAACAGACAAATAAGTTAGATTAGATTATTAACTACTTATGTAATATTCTTCTTCCCCAACATCCGACTGACAGAATGGAGGACATGTATGGCCAGCCGGGACAAGAATGAGCGCAACACGGGAAAGCCCAGGCGCACCTCAAAGAAACCGAAGCTCGATAAATCCACACATGCAGAGCAGATCAACGGTGATATCAAAGAACCTGTGACCCCGGAGGACGCCCTGCAGGTAAATGAAGAAAAATACCGGGCGATACTTGATCAGCTGGACGAGGGTTATTATGAGGTGGATTTAAAAGGCCATTATATTTATGTAAATGATGCCCTTTGCCGTCAGTCAGGCTACACAAAGGAAGAGGTGCTGGGCTCACTTACAAGCAGTATGTGCCCCAGGATCAGTGGCAAAAGACTTTTGATGCATTCAATCAGGTGTACAGGACTGGTGTGCCCATCCGGTCACTCTCGCTAATCAATATCAGTAAGGATGGAAGCCTGCGGTATGTAGAAGACTCAGTATTTCCGATTAAAAACAACGCTGGCGAAATCACGGGTTTCCGCGGCATTAACAGGAACGTCACCGAACACAGGAAAACCGAAGACGAACTTAAATTCAGGGCCGAATTGCTTGATTCCGCCACCGATTCCATATATGTGCTGGATCTCAAAGGAAATTTCGTTTATGCAAATGAGGCCTGCCGCAAGTCCCTCGGTTACACACACGAAGAGCTTCTATCAATGAATGTCCGCAATATCGCTGTGTCGGAACACTTGAGAATTGGTGGAGGACCGCATAAATGAAATAGCGGAAAAAGGCGGCCTGACGTTTGAATCTGTCCATGGCCGTAAAGATGGCTCGCTCATGAACGTCGAAATCCATTCCAGGGCCATTGAACACAACGGTACAAAACATATTCTGAGCGTTGCCCACGATATTACCGAACACCGTCAAGCCGAGGCCACGTTGCAGCGGGAACAGCTGCTCTTGAAAAGAACGGTTGAAACGAGCCCTGTGGGCATAGTTGTTCTGAACCAGGGACGGTGAAATGATCAGCGCCAACCGTCAGGCAGAGCAAGTACTTGGCTTGTCCAGGCACGACATGGCGAAACGCTCCTATAATGCACCCTCATGGAAGATCACCGATTATCAGGGCAATTCATTTCCGGACGCACAACTTCCCTTCCAGATTGTTAAACGCACAGGAGGTCCCGTCTATGACGTCAGGCACGCAATCGTGTGGCCGGATGGGAAACAGCGTCTCCTGTCTATTAACGCTGCGCCGATCTTCGATTCAAACGGACAATTCGACGGCATGGTATCTGCCATAGACGACATCACCGAACAAATAACTGCTGAGCAGACAATCAAGTCGGGCCGAAGAAAGGCTTGCCGGTATATTTAAGGTAGCCCCAATCGGAATCATCCTGGTCCAGGACCGCATCATCAAGGAAGTGAATGACGATATCTGCCAGATGACCGGGTATCCGAAAGACGAATTGCTCGAGAAAAGCGCCCGGATCCTGTATCTCACAGAAGAAGACTTCCGGAAAGTGGGAACGGCATTGTACGGCATCCAGAATACCCAGGCGGGGCTGCGCTCCGTTGAGACGAGTTTGCGCCGTAAGGATGGAAGGATAATCGAAGTGCTGTTGAGCGCTATACGCTGGACCCATCCGACCAATCAAAGGGTATGACGGTCACGTGCTGGATATAACCGCCCGTAAACGGGCAGAGGAGCTCTTCAAGAGAGCGAGAAAAAATACCGTGCACTGGTCGAAAATGCTGGTGAATTGATCGTAGTCGCTCAGGATGGCCTTGTGAAATTTGCGAACGCAAGGGTAACCGAACTGTTCGGATACTCGGTTGATGAAATGGCAAACATGCCATTCGCCAATTTCGTCCTTACGGACGACCTGGATATAGTTGCAGGAAAGTACCTTGCCAGGATCCGTGGTGAAGCCGTCGAGCCTGTCTACGATTTCCGTGTCATCACGAGAGACGGCCGGACCCGCTGGGCGGAAATGCACTCTGCCCTGGTAGACTGGGAAGGCAGGCCGGCAACGCTCAATTTCCTGTCTGATATAACAGACCGTAAACAAGCCGAGGATCAAATTAAAAAGAGTGAAGAGAACTACCGGCTGGTAGTTGACAACGCCCTTGAAGGCATCGTGATCGTCCAGGACCGTATGGTGAAATTCGTCAACGATGTTTTGTCGAAGCTTCTGGATTATTCGAAAGACGAGATTCTTTCGAGTCCTTTCATAGATTTTGTGCATCCCGACGATCGTGGGATTGTGACGGAAACGCATACACAAAGACTTCAGGGTAAGGCCGTACCGGACTTGTATTCATTCAGATTGGCTAAAAGGTCGGGAGAGGCTGTATGGATTGAGTTGCGGGGAGTGACGGTGGACTGGGAAGGCAGGTCGGCAACGCTCAATTTTCTGTCTGATTTGACCGAGCGCAAAAAGGCGGAGCAGGCACTCATCGAGAGCGAGCATAAATACAGCTCGATCCTTGACGAGATGGGAGAAGGTTACTATGAGTCGGATTTGAATGGCAATTTCACATTTTTCAACAATGCTCTCGCTGAGCATTCAGGCTTCACTGCCGACGAACTGCGGGAGTTGAACTACAAGACCTTTGTTCCTGGTGAAGAAACCAGCAAGGTGTTCGAATTATACAACGAAGTTTTCCGCACGGGAGAACCGCGTCTCTGGCAGCCGGTTACGTTCGTAAGAAAGGATGGAACCCGTTTACACGTTGAGAATTCCGTGTATCCGGTGAAGAACCGCTGGGCGAGGTTATGGGATTCCGGGGCCTTGTGCGAGACATCACGGAACATAAGAAAGCTGAAGACGCACTCCGTGATAGTGAAGAAAAATTCCGTTCGATCGCGGAGCAGAGCACGGACGTCGTATATACAACTGATGCGGATGGCAACATTACATTCCTTTCACCAGAAACCAGGCATATCTTTGGATATGAACCAGCAGAGATGGTCGGCAGACATTTCATGGAGTTCCTGGCGCCAGATCAAATTGATGAAGCCATGGCAGCCTTTGATGCGACTCTTAGAGGAAAAGACACAGACGAAAACCCTCGAGGTGAAGATGAGGACGGAAAGACGGTTCGCTGTTTCTGGGCGAACTGACGGGTGGTCTTCTCAAATTAGGCAATTCTATTGGCACAGCAGGGACTATCCGGGATATCACGGCACAAAGAGAGGCCGAACAGGCGCTACGGGAAAGCGAGGAGAAATACCGCACGGTTTTCGAGAACGCGGGCGAAGCTATTTACGTTGCCATCGGTGACAGGCTGGTGTTCGCCAATAAGCGTACCTTCGAGATGGTACATTACTCAGCGGAGGAACTATTCGGCCGGCCATTCTCGGACTTCGTTCATCCTGATGATCGCGAGATGGTGGTCAACCGGTATCTTGCGAGAGTGCGAGGCGAGATAGTCGAGCCGGTTTACACTTTTCGCCTTATTGACAGAGATGGCAGTATTCTTTGGCTTGAGCTACGCGCTACTCCTATTGAATGGGAGGGACGGCCTGCCTCACTCCATTTCGCAACCGATATAACAACACGTAAAATGGCCGAAGAAGCGCTTGAGCAGGTTAACCGGGAGCAGGCAGCCATTATAGACTTCCTGCCGGATGCCACTTTTGCCATTGACAATGACAGGAAAGTCGTGTTCTGGAACCGTGCCCTTGAGGAGATGAGCGGCGTCAAGGCTTCCAATATGATCGGCAAAGGGGACTACGCTTATACTGTTCCCTTCTACGGGGAAGCCAGACCGTTATTGATGGACCTTATCTGGGAGGATAGTTCAAATACCAGGTCCAAGTATCCGACCATAGTCAAGGAGGGTAACGCCTTTGTCACGGAAGTTTACTGCCCGGCCCTTTACGGGGGAAAAGGCGCATGGGTATTTGCCAAGGCCTCGCCACTGCATGACCGGGACGGAAATGTAGTTGGTGCAATCGAAACCGTTCGTGATATCACAGAAAGAAAACGGGCAGAAGAAGACCTGAAGAAAAGTGAAGAACAATACCGGCTGCTCGCTGAAAACACCGAGGATGTCATCTGGACAATGGACACAGATCTGCATTTCACATATTTCAGTCCGTCTGTCAGAAAACTGCTCGGTCTCGAAGTGGAAGAGGCAATGCGTCAAACAATACAAGAGCAGTTAACGCCCGAGTCCCTGCAGGCTGCCATGCGCGAGCTTGAGGCCAACCGGGAAGACATACAACTTGGTATTGATAAGAGTGTTAGCATAGAAATCGAGGATTATCGGAAGGATGGCACAACCGTCTGGGTAGAGGCAATCGTGCGCGCCCTCTATGACGATCGGCGCAAACACGTTGGCTTCATAGGCATATCCCGCGATATCAGCGAACGCAAATTAGCGGACGACGCACTCAGGAGAAGCAGGTCCCGGTATTATAACCTGGTGGAGAACGCAGACGAAGCGGTTTTTATCCTGCAGGACGGGCTGGTCAAATTCACTAACGCCAGGGCGGAAAAGCTTACCGGCTGTACCTGGCAAGAGATGCTTTCACAGCATTTCGCGCAGTATTTACACCAGGATGACGTTGAGCGTCTAGCTGATTATTATTCCCTGAAAATTGATCTTGACACCCTCCCTCCCGAGGAACGGGAATTCAGAATCATCGGAAAGGACGGGCAAATAAACTGGGTCGAGGCCAAAACCCTGGTAACTGAATGGGAGGGAAGTGAGGCAACCCTGTATTTCCTGCGCGATATTTCTGCAAGCAGGAAATCGGCAGAAGCCCTTAAACGGGCTGAAGAGCGTTTCAGGGAATTCTTTGAGAATGCGACCAATTACTGCTATGTCGTTTCGCCCGAAGGTCAGATCCTGAATATAAATAAGAGCGCCATGAACGTCCTGGGCTACGGATCAAAGGATGAAATCATCGGAAAGTCCCTGTTGACCACAGTCTATGCCCCGGGCTGCCGGGATAAAGCAGGAGACTTGTTTGCAAAATGGAAAGAAACAGGAAAATTGGAAGACGAGGAGCTTGTAATCATTGACAAAAACGGCATGGAAAGGGACGTCATACTAAGCATGGGAGCCATCAGGGACGACTCCGGCAATCTGCTTTATTCGATATCCATACACACGGACATTACGGAGCATAAACGTCTCCTGGCGGAGCAGGAACGGCTGAACAAGCTGGAGTCTGTGGGCACCCTGGCAGGAGGCATTGCGCACGATTTCAATAATATATTAGGTGCTATCGTTGGTAATATCAGCCTGGCAAAGGCAGAAGTATCATCTTCACAGGACGTGTTTGCGCTGCTTACCGACGCCGAAAAGGCCGTAATGCGGGCCAAGGACCTGACGCGGCGTCTCCTCACATTCGCACAGGGTGGAACTCCTGTAAAAAAACAAAGCCAGTTGCGGGAGATGATCCGGGATACTGCGAATTTCGCCACCGCAGGAACTGCTGTAAAGTGCAGATTCTCTATCGCGGCGGACCTGTGGCCATGCGAGATTGACGAAGGGCAAATAAGCCAGGTGGTACATAACCTGGTCCTTAACGCCCGCCAGGCTATGCCGTCAGGAGGCTGGATTGACATTGCGGCTGAAAATATTGCCCTTTCGGAAGAGCAGCGCCTGGGTAAAAGCCTTCCCCTTTCCAACGGCGACTATGTCCGTATCATAATTGAGGACCACGGCATCGGCATACCGCTTCAATACATAAACAAAATCTTCGACCCTTATTTCACCACCAAGCAGCAGGGCAGTGGATTGGGGCTGGCCTCCTGCCTGTCTATCATGCGTGAACACAAGGGGCATATCAGCGTGGATTCAAAGCCGGGCGAAGGTACAACTTTTTACGTTTATCTGCCTGCTACCCCCGGGGCAACCATACCTGGCAGTCAAATAGAGGACAAAGAAATTATCCGGCTCACCGGAAAGATACTGGTTATGGACGATGAGCCAGCCCTCAGGGAAACCATCAAGAGTATGCTGATACGTATGGGATTTGAACGCGTTGACACCGCTGGCAACGGGGAGGAGGCGCTTAAGCTATATCAGGAAGCTATGGACATCAAAGAGCCATTTGACGCTGTGATCCTGGACCTTACAGTCCCTGGCGGCATGGGAGGCAGCGAAACTCTGGCGAAATTGCTTGAGATTAACCCCGGTGTAGTAGCAGTCGTATCCAGCGGGTATGCCACTGAACCCGTTATGGCCGACTTCGGCAAATACGGTTTTAAGGGAGTAATCATCAAGCCTTATACGTTTGACGATCTGTTCAAAACGATGCACAGCATCATGGGCAGCCGGTAATCCGGCATAAGACAGGGATGCCCTACTGGGTTATTTTCGGATCAATCCAAAGTGCAAAGTCATTTTGTGTGTCGGCGCCCCCTTCAACACGCAGGATAGCCATCACTTTTTTGTTGGAATACGCTGAAAGATCAATATCCACATCCTGCAACTTGCCGTCATAACCGGCTTTCACGCCGGGCCACCAATTGATGCTTCCGCTGCTGTCCATCAGCCCAAAGAGAAACGTTACACCACTGCTGCCTTCCGCTTCCCTCGATAGGCCCACCTTCGCAGTAAATCTGCCGTTATTAGGAAGCGCCAGGGGCAGCATGTAGCCGCCCGATTGCCACTGCTCCTGCCAGTCTCCGAATACACCCTCGACCCATGAATAGCCGTCGGGAGCGGGGACTATCTCAATTACATTTGCATAGCTTCTGGCATCTTCAGCCACTACTGTGTTTAACTTGGTGACCATGCCCAGGCTGGAGTCGCCTCCCGGACCAAAGTCGAGTATACCCAGGCTTCCTCTCCATGTGGCCCTTGAAGAATATTGCGCAAAATCATAGTTAAATTTAAAACCGAAAGTCGGTATAAAACAATTGTTGTCCTCATTAGCCTCGGTAATTACTTTGCCGCCGTCAGCGCAGATGGTTATCTTGTCACCGTGATAACTAAAGTTAGTAAAGGCCTGTGTCTTTTCCTCCCCGGCCTTCAAGCCGTTCACCCAGCTTGTATCCCGCCACATATTGCTCTGATCATACAGATAAGTGTCGCTTGGCCCCGCATCGGCCCCACCGATATTTTTAATCGTGTAATATAATAAGCCGCTATTATACGTGATGCCGGTTATCACCAGGTCTGGAAGCAGTGTGATTTTCTCGGGGACCGTCACTGTGACCCAGGCTGTCGAAATCCCTTTTTCTCCCGTAGCTGTCAACGTGTACCTGGTCGTTTTCAGAGGAGAAACCTGGATTAATCCCGATTGCTTTACCTTTCCGACTCCGGAGTCTATGGTGACCACTACTGCATCCGACACGTCCCATTTAAGCGTTACGTTATCTCCGGGAGTTACATTCTCAGAACTCGCTTCGAAATCAAGTACGTGCGGCCATGGCTGCGGTATTGCGACGGGCAGTGTTGTATTCTCCGATACTTTGCCCGCAGGCTTAATGCTGGTAATGCAGGAACAATTTAATACGGCGCAGACAATTGCCGCAAATAGCAGCAGCTTTAGCCAGAAACGACTCCCCATATCTAAAGTATAGCAGACAGTTTCCTGCAATATCTGCCTCCGCAAGATTGGCAATCCTTGACATCGCACCGCTAATCCAGATTTCGATAGAGGTCCTCCGCTTTAGATCACACCCCATTTATTGCCGGAGTCACAACCTGTTGCGTCACGCAATTAATTAGAGTATTCTAATTCCACTATTAAAAACCCCGTAATTTTAGTGGCAGGAGGACGATAAAATGGCTGAAATCTTGAAAGAAAAGTTCGACGCAATTGTGGTTGGGACAGGACCGGGTGGAGCTACCGTTGCCAAGGATCTCACAAACAAAGGCAAAAAGGTGCTTATGCTTGACTGGGGCAGCAACGCGCCGGTAAAAGGCACCAATGCTCAGGGATTAAGCTACATTGCAATGCCATTCAAATCCATGTATTTTACCGATGGAATGCTGGCGCTGGTCCGTGCCGATTACCGTCGGAGGCAGCTCGGTGGTGTTCTATGCAACTGCCTATGAACCTCCTTACGAATGGTGGGACAAGTACGGCATCGACATCCGCAACGAAGTGGCCGAAATCAAGAAGGAGGTGCCGGTGGCCCCTCTTAAAGGATGAACTGATCGGCCCGATGGCCAAGCGCATCGCCTCCAGCGCCCTCGATCTCGGCTACAACTGGCAGAAGCTCAACAAATTTATTTACCAGGACAAATGCCGCACCAATTGCGATAAATGCGACCTTGGCTGCCCGTACCAGGCGAAATGGAACGCCCGCATGTTTGTCAAAGAGGCGACCGATAAAGGGGCCACGTTACTGGATCTCGCCAGGGTCAACAAGGTCATAATCGAGAACAAGAAGGCCACCGGAGTTGAGTTCACGCGGCAAGGAAAGAAACAGATAGCCCAGGCGGATACTGTGATTGTGGCCGCCGGTGGTATCGGTTCCCCGCAGGTCCTGCAGAATAGCGGCATCAAGAATGCAGGGGCCAACTTCTTCTATGATCCTCTCATTGCCGTCTTCGGCACTGCCAAAGATGTAGATGGCGGCACGGAAATGCCCATGGCCATGGGCCAACATATGATCGATGATGGTTATCTCATGACCGACATGACCCTCCCCTGGCTGATCTATGATATGTTCACCGCCGAGGTCGGCCGCGTCGACAAGCTGGCACAGCATCGCCATCAGCTCACTATTATGATCAAAGCCAAAGATACGCTGGGAGGGAAAATTTCGGGCAATAACATCAGGAAACCGTTCACAAAAGCTGAGCACGACAAGCTCATGCACGGCTATGACCGCGCCAAAAAAATACTCACCAACGCCGGCGCCAAAGATATATTCAAAACATGGTGGATCGCTTCTCACCCCGGCGGCACCTGCAAGATCAATGACATCGTTGACTCCAACCTTAAAACCGAGTATGACAACCTGTATGTCTGCGACTGCTCCGTGATCCCGGATGAGTGGGGCCGCCCGCCGGTACTATCGGTGCTGGGACTCGGAAAACGCCTGGCCAAACACCTCGCTGGAAGCAAAGTGGAAGAAAAAACCGCAGTTACAACATAAACCTGGCAACAGGGAGCACACACGGACCTACGATTGGCGGTGAAAGCACGCCACTACAAGGACAGTTGTGCAGGAATATGACGTCAACGTGCCCATACCTAAGGGAAAAGAGCAGAAAGCAGAGGAAATCCTGGGCAAATTTAAGCTGGGCAAGAAAGATAAAGGATAGCAGATGAAATATTGGCTCTTATCAATCCTTGGCATAACCGTCGTTTTCAGCGCTTGCGCCAGCGGCAGTATTGCCCCGTATGCGACCGAACCGCCGGCGGTACGTGACACCGTAGCACTTTATAACAGACTTGAAAGTGCGGTTGCGCCGCAGTCTTTTATACAGGTCAAGAATCTGGGCGACGTCGTTTATGGTAACTATAGCTCGCCGTTAAAACTGTTTTCCATCAATAACCGGGCGGACTTCAAATACAGGGTCTTCCTAAGCGGCGGCATTCACGGTAACGAGCCGGCCGGGGCAGAGTCTTCGGCGCGCTTCATCGAGTCCCTGGCAGGAAATCCATCTTTGTATGCCAACATTTCCTTCGACATAATCCCGGTTGCCAACCCCTGGGGCTGGAGCCATGACGTACGCTACAACCAGGCTGGCAAAGATATAAACCGGGACTTCGCATCATTTGCTACCCAGGAGGCTAAATTCATCTCAGCGTACCTGGAGGGCCAGCGTTATGATCTAATGATAGACGACCACGAGGACCCGGAGGGCAAGGGAGTTTATCTTTATCAGTATGCAATGCCGGACCAGGTCCTGGCCAGGAAAGTGATCGCGGCCGTCAGGGGAATGGGATTTCCCATAGAACAGGATGTAAACATGGTTACGCTTAAGACCGAGGACGGGCTGATAGACGCCCCCTTGTGGGGACTCTGGTATATGAAGGGCACCGGTCAACTGAGCTTCCCCAACTACTGTCGTCTTTACAAAAGCGACCGGGTATATACGGTAGAGACTCCAACCGTTCTCAACTACGAAGACAGGGTCAATATTCACACCAAAATCAGGGAAATGATCTTGCAGGACCTGGTATCAAAATAAATACATTGGAAATAAACGCTGAGCTCAAATACTAAATCCTAAACAAATCCAAAATCCGAAGCTCAAATACCTTGCATTTGCGAGTTTACGTGATGACAATGAAACTTTAGAATTTTTTATCTGAGGATTTCAGATATTCTTCTTTTTTCGTTTGGATATTGGTAATTGGAACTTTGAATTTCGCCATACTGGTGACTGACGAGGAGATATAACTATGACTTTGCCTTTATTTGAGAAATACCCTGGTTTAGAAAAACATCTTCCCTGGATTTCCCTGGGAAACTGGCCGACGCCGGTCCAGAAACTTGAGAGGCTGGGAGCGACAGTTGGCTACTCCAATATATGGATCAAACGCGATGACCAGTCATCCGGCATTTATGGCGGGAACAAGGTGCGTAAGTTAGAGTTCATGCTGGCCGACGCGCTGAACAAAGGTTTTAAGTGGCTCATTACATACGGGGGCATTGGGACTAACCATGGTCTGGCTACCGTTATTCACGCCAAACACCTTGGACTGAAAACAGCGCTGATTCTCATCAAGCAACCGCTGACCGACCATGTGCAGGAAAACCTGCTGCTTGACCGCCATTTCGGCGCCGAGATCCATTATGCGCCCAGCGATATTGTGGGAGGATTTCAGACGCTCGGGGTGTACCTGAAGCACGGCAAGGTCTACTTCATCCCGCCCGGAGGATCCTCCACCCTGGGCAGCCTGGGTTACGTAAATGCTGCGTTCGAGTTGAAAAAACAGATAGATGCCGGCCTCATGCCCGAACCCGAATATATATTCTGCGCGCTCGGTTCCAAAGGCACTATGGCCGGGCTGCTGGCAGGCACCAGGCTGGCCGGAATGAAGACAAAGGTCATCGGCGTACGTGTGGCCGAGCTCTGGATAACCAAACCTGCGAACGTAGCACGCCTGGCCAACCGCATGGTAGCCTTGCTCCGGCACTACGACAAAAATGTCCCGGCGCTTAAGTTCTCGATAGACGACGTTCACGTGACGCACGACTTTTTCGGAGGCGAGTATGGCCGCGTCACTCCAGAGGGCAAGGCCGCAATGGCGCTGGTTTGGGAAACGGAAAAAGTAAAACTTGAGCTGACGTACACTGCCAAAACCTGCGCCGCAATGCTGGATTACATCCAGAGGCATCCTGAGCTCAACAAGGCGCCCGTGCTTTACTGGCACACGTATAATGCAGTTGATTTTACCGGTGTCCTGCTCGAAGACCACGACCATACTAAGCTGCCTGAAACCCTGCAGTGGTGCTTCCAGGATAACCTGGTGCCATGCCTTGGCGGCGACCCTGGCCACCAAGGTCCACCGGACAAGTGATGAACTGATAAGCGGGCTCATTCAAACTCTAGAAAGCTCAATTCGTAAACAGGAACGGGCTTTTTCAACCCGGCGGCCTGAAATTCGGACAATTTTTCATTTTTCTCGGCGAAACCTATTGACATTTTTTATTTTTATGATAACATGAACGGTGAATCACCTTTCATGTTTGTAACACACCACTTTTGCGCGCACAGGGGGAAGATTACAAATGCAGAGATACGCCAAAATCAAAGGTACTGGCATGTACATTCCTAAAAAGCGCATCAGCAACGCGGAACTTGGGGCAATGATTGGCTATGACGTAGACAAATACCTTAACAACAAGGGTATAAAGGTCAGGTTTCAAGCTGCTCCCGGCGAGACCACTTCCTCCATGTCCGTCCTTGCGGCGCAAGACGCTCTACAACGGGCAAATATGAAGCCGGACGACCTGGATTTTATCATCCTGGCCACGGATACCCCTGACTTCGTCACTCCACCCACTTCACCCATTATCCAGCACCATCTGGGCGCCAGGAACTGCGGTGTGTTTGACCTTAACGACGCCTGCGCCGATGAGACATTGGGACTGGCACTCGGCTCGCAGTTCATCATGGTTGACCCGGAGATAAACAACGTAATGGTCATCGGCACGTACGGCATGACCAAATGGCTGGATTGGGGCCCTTACGAAAATTCCGCCTCAAAGGTCCTTGCCACTCTTTTCAGCGACGGCTCAGCGGCAGTTATCCTCACCAAATCGGACGAGCCGGGCTACATGGTCAATAAGACGGTCTCCGAAGGAGAATACTGGGATACTTACGGTATCTACATAGGCACTGCAAACCCTCCCACCATGAAAACGATCGAGGAGAAAAAACAATACCTTACATTCCATAAGAACAGGCACAAGGTACCTTCCGATTACAACGTTGTTCGCTGGCCCCGCATGATACGTGAGACGTGCCGCAAGGGTTATATTGCTGTACAGGACCTCGACATGGTCCTTATGAACCAGGTGGAGCTTGACTCCGTCGAACTTTCGATGAAGGAACTGGGATTGCCCATGAGCAAGACGCATTGGATAGCGGATCATCTCGGCTACGCTGGCTCCGCTTCGGCTCTCATGGCACTGCACGAGGTAATTGAGCAGAACAAGCTTAAATATGGCGACCACGTTATGCTATGCACGTCGGGCGCCGGCTTCGTGCTGGCAACCGCACTTTTCCGCTGGATCTGATGTTGTTGTCCAGTGAAAATGTCCCCTTAATTGTCCAGTGATTTTGTCACCCCCTGTCTATATGAATTATTGGCATGTGTC
>CAWHDI010000019.1:0-17598 GCA_963827985.1 uncultured Chloroflexia bacterium
GCTGCTTAACGCCATCCGCAATAACAGCATCGAGTGATGAGGGTCTCGGCCTGCTCAACCAGCGCTTCGTGCCGGAGCAGGATATGCCCCGGTCGGCGTGCCTATCGGTGCGCCTGACGACCACCAACGCCAGGGCGTCGGATATCAACGCCGACGAGCTGGCGAAGCTGAAAAGGAAAGCGCATTTTCATGGCGTCCAGGGAGGGTAAGTTCGGCGATGAATACCTGCCCACCGCAGAGAAGCTGACGCTCAAGGCGGGGCGCCCAGGTCATGATGCTGAATAATGACTACGAGGGCCGCTGGGTTAACGGCAGCATGGGCAAGATAACTGGGGTTCAAAAAGGATGCCGACGGCGACATTCTATATCAGACGTGGCGGCTGGCCGACAGCGAGGATGTAGAGGTGGAGCCGCCAGACCCGGAGATTTTCAGCTACAAGGTGGAGGGGAAAGAGATTGTATCGGAGACCGTGGGCACTTACACGCAATACCCGCTGATGCTGGCCTGGGCCGTGACTATCCATAAAAGCCAGGGAAAGACTTTCGACCGGGTGGTGATCGATATCGGCAAAGGCACCTTCGCCCACGGCCAGATGTACGTGGCGCTCAGCCGCTGTACCTCGCTGGGGCGGGATTGTTCTCAAGCAGCGCTATCCAGAAGAAGCATATCTGGATGGACCGCCGTGTGGTGAAGTTCGTGACACGCTACCAGTACGGCAAGGCCGAGGCGGCGTTTTCGCCGAGGATAAGGAGAAGCTGATTCTGAAGGCGATTAAGGAAGGCGGAAAGCTGCACATGACTTACCTGAAGCCGAACGATGAGAAGTCAGTACGGGATATCAAGCCGCTGGAGGTAGGGGATTTTACATATGGCGGAAAGACTTTCCGCGGCCTTCGGGCGTTTTGTTTTAACCGGGGAGAACAAAGGACTTTCAGGATCGACCGCATATTAGAAATCGCAAGAGCGTAAGACCCGCCGGAGAAAAATTCCAAAATCCAAATACCAAACAAAAGTGGAAAATTCTAAACTCTAAAAACTAAACACTAAACAAGTTCAAATCTCAAATAGTAACGGCTTTCATTACGGGGAGGCGTAGTCCCGATCTAATCGGGATGGCAATCTCCTGTCTGGCATTGCAGGAGGCCTGTCGATCAACGTGTTGCCCCAATACAATCTGTATCCCCGTTACTGTCGTCGTAAATACAATCAAGGCTGTTATTGTCACCGCTGTCTGGGTAGACTAGAATTATTAGCGGAGGGTAAGTAATTGGCAGGACCATTTTTTCATAGGATCGAATATGATCCGGAAGCCGATGCTATCTATATCGGCTTGAATGATAAACCAGTTTCCTATACACAATCCCTTGATGATTCGAGGTACATAGATTTTGATGCGGATAACAATCCGATCGGGATCGAACTGCTGAACGTTAGTGCAGGGGTTACAGTTGGCAAATTACCCTTTTCTGAGTCTCTGGCGCGGATCCTGGCTGATTCCGACATCAAGGTATGTGTCTGATCCCGGTTATCTGTCACTTATATGGGGCTAATTCGGTCTGTGTCTCCAGATAATGAACTGCTTCCACAAGGTTTTCCTGGACTTCTTTAAGGGTCTTACCCTGGCTGAATGCCCCGGGAATCTCGTCTATCCATCCAATATAGTATTTGTCGCGCTTTTCAATGGTAGCTTCAAATGTACGTTCCATTACGTGCCTCGCTGTCCAAAGTACACTACAATTCAAATACAGGCGATGACTACTGCGATTTCGGACCCAACTCTGCGTGGACTTTCTTGAGCCATTCGGCGATGGGGATCTTCTGGGGGCAGGCTTCCTCACATTCGCCGCAGTCTATGCATTGGTCTGCCCGCTGGTTGGGGTTCATGGCTATCGGGGAAGTTGTAGAAAAAGGGCGCCCTCTTCATGTCCTCATGCATGATGCCGTTGTTGTATAGCTGGAAGATACGTGGGATCTCCACACCCTGTTTGCAGGGCATGCAGTAGCCGCAGTTGGTGCACGGGATCGGGCTGAGCATTTGAAACGCGCTTCTGGCCCTCCGATGAGCTTGTACTCCGTGGCGTCAGCGCTCCCGGCCCGGACCTATCTGCAACGGCGACGTTTTCCTCCACCTGGTCGAAGGTGCTCATGCCGCTGAGCACCACCGATACCTCGGGGTGTTCCCAGACCCAGAGCAGCGCCCATTCGGCCGGGCTGCGCTTGTGCTCTGCCTCGTCCCATATTTTGTCTACGCTCTCCGGCGGCTGCTTGGCCAGGCTGCCGCCCCTGAGCGGCTCCATGACCACCACGGCCAGGCCTTTGCCGGCCGCGTATTGGACGCCCTTCGTGCCGGCCTGGTAGTCGGTATCCATGTAGTTGTACTGTATCTGGCAGAAGGTCCAGTTGTCATAGGCGTCCACGATCTCTTTGAAAGGTCAAGATCATCGTGGAAGGAGAAGCCCAGCTTGCCGATCCGCCCGTCCGCCATGGCCTTCTCCGCCCACTCGAAGACCTTGAGGTTGCGCAGCTTCGGCCAGTATTGCTTTATTCAGCCCGTGCAGGAGGTAGAAGTCGATGGTGTCCGTCTGCAGGCGCTTGAGCTGCTCATCCAGGATTTGTCGAAGTCGGCCGCCGTCTGCACGGCCCACGAGGGCAGCTTGGTGGCGAGCTTGACCTTCTGGCGGTAGCCGTCCTGGAGCGCCTTGCCGACCACTGACCTCGCTCTTGCCGGCATGGTAGGGGTAGGCGGTGTCAACGTAGTTGACGCCGTGGTCTATGGCAGTAGCGGATCATCTTGATGGACTGGGCCTCGTCGACGTCCGCCGGGTTGGGCGAGGTTTGCGGCAGGCGCATGGCGCCGAAGCCCAGGGCCGAGCCCTGCCAGTCGATTTCTTGCCGAAGGGTCGGTATTTCATGTTGTGTTAAATAATAAAACGGCCAGCCAAAAATTCCAAGTCCCCTTACAGTAAATCATGGAGGGGTATGCTGCGGTGTGCCGAAAACCAAATAAAAGGGTTATCCACTTATTCCCTTTTTACTGTTAATGTACTGCCTTATATAAATTATTTGTATAATATTTCCGCCAATTAAATATTGTTATTATATTGGAGTTTGGGATTTGGCATTGCATTCGGGCGTGTAATCCATTTACCCAACCAGGTTTTAATATCGACTTAATAAGCTTACCCGCACCGTCACGGGGGCTCTTAAAAAGGGCTAAAAACCCCATCTAATCTCATAACCACCCCCTCTCCTATATAGAGGGGTGCCCGGAAAGTGCAAATTTAACCTTTTTAATATTTAATCTTCCGCCCCCTGTTTTTATGTTTTTGTAACATCATTATTGATACAATCCTGATGCGTGGATACATCCGCGGTATTTTTTGTTAAGAGAGAGGGGAGGTAGACAATGAGGAATTACCGGTTTCTGGCAGCACTGGTGCTTTCAGTTTTCCTGGTCCTGGCAGTGAGCGGCTGTGCGGCTTCAACATCGCCATCAATCAAAATCATCAGCCCGGCGGACGGCTCCACAGTCCCGGCGGGCCCCGTCACTATTACTGTTCAGGTCTCGAATTTCAACCTGGTGAGCAAGCTGGGGAGCCCTGCAGTAGCGGGCGAGGGCCACATCCATTACTACATCGATGTAGAGGCGCCAACTACCCCGGGTAAACCTGCGACAACCGCTCCCGGCACTTTTTCACCCAACGCAGGCACTTCCTATACATGGAAGGACGTTGCACCGGGCACCCATACTTTCGTGGTCCAATTGGCCAATAACGATCATACGCCCGTCATTCCCCTGGTGACCAATAAGATAACAGTGACCGTTAAATAACCTCGGTGCGACACTTAAAACCGGTCTTGACTAAATGGGAGTAACGTTGCTGTTTCCCCGTGTCCTGTCTCCTATGGCCACTTTGGTGGCTTCAGTAGCTGCCTTGTTGTTATGTGTGGCGTGCGGGACGGCTCCAGCAGCTATTCCGCCCGCAACTAACCCGGCGGCGGGACAACAGAGCGTCACACTGAACATCTCTGCCCGCGGGCTGCGGTTCGATACGAAAGTTATCACTGTTCCGGCCGGCTCTCGGGTGACGATCAATTTCGACAACCAGGACGTGTCAATGCCCCACAATATCGCCATCTATCAAATTTTGCCGGGCGGGCAGACCAGGCCGGTTTTCGTGGGAGATACGATAACGGGGCCGGCGAAGATCACCTATCGGTTCACCGCCCCCACAGCCGCGGGCAGCTACTTTTTCGAATGCGACGTCCACCCCGATGTAATGAACGGCATCTTTACGATAACCGGCTGATCCAGCCGGGCTCGCCATCAAGCATATGCCCGGCAGGTTATTCTTTTTCTACCAGCCGCGGACCTGTTCCAAAAGCACTAACCCTGCTCCGTCATGGGGCGCTGAACCCCAGTATCCAACGAGGTGTAAACCAGATCTTAATAAAACCACCCCGCTGGATCGTGGGGGCGTTGAAGAGGGGAAAGATTCTTTGAGTTTCGAACTTGTTTAGTATTTAGTGTTTAGAACTTAGGATTTTCTTCCCTTTGTTTGGAATTTGGATTTTGGAGCCTGGAATTTGTTTTTCTATGGGGGCGTCTAACCCCAGTATCCAACGAGGTGTAAACCAGATCTTAATAAAACCACCCCGCTGCATCGTGGGGGCGTTGAAGAGGGGAAAAATCCTTTGAGTTTCGAACTTGTTTAGTATTTAGTGTTTAGAACTTAGGATTTTCTTCCTTTGTTTGGAATTTGGATTTTGGAGTTTGGAATTTGTTTTTCTATGAGGGTGATCGCTTAGCGTAACTTTACTATACTGTCCGCTACCTCAACAAAACCTTCTCCGGCTTCGTGATCGCTGATATATCGTGCAGCTCCTGTGAGTACCTTGCGGTCCGCTTCCGGGATATTGGGATTGGGCACGAGCACGCTCTCAGGGAACAGCTTGAACAGCGAAAGGTCGGTCATAGAATCCCCGATCACGAGCACCTCGTCCGGCTTTATCATGCGACCATCCATCATCCCGAGGAGCCTCTTTAGAGTTTTACCTTTGTCGATGCCCTTCTGCATGAGATGGAGTATATAAGTGGAATCGAGCACCTGTACGTCGCCGGCACAGGCTTTTATCTCGTCCATCGTCACACCGTCGGCCCAGAATACCAGGTCGATTATCCGATCGGAGTTGTCTTCACGTTCCCGTATTCTGCCCGGATACCTCTCTTTCAACTTCGCCAGCGCATCCAATGCCGGCTGCCTTGAGTATCCCAGGTCAACGTGCCTGCTCTGACATGTTAAGCGGGCGACAGCGCCGTTCTCTGCGATCAGCGGTCCATCGATATTCACGTTGAGCGCCATGGCCTGCAGCATGGGGTCCGTCCTGCCGGATACAAGGCCCACTGTGATGCCGCTTTGCCTGAGGAGCCGTATGGCCTCAGCAACCTCCGGGCTGACCCGGTCGCCGCCGTTATTCAGCGTCCCGTCTACATCCGCCATCACCAGTTTTAACCGTTGCGCTGTTTCAGGAGTAAGGCTCCGATACGACGTTACCATTAGTAAATGGTATCCCATTTTTGTTTTTATGTCATTGAGAACGGGATTACAAAATAGAAACCCCCTCGCCGTTCAGGGCGAGGGGCAAGTGATAAGGATATCCGAACTTCTGTTATTTAGTGGTCTTGATTGTGCCAAGACTGCTGGCATCCAATGTTGCGGAAGGTTGAACAAATCCGTTTTGTACCAGCAGGAAAGTGACTACTTGTAGATACTCTTGAGCGGACAGGGTGCCTGCCTTACCCAGCGGCATCTGCTTGCTCACAAAGTCCAATAGCGCCTGCGCATTGCTGTACCTGTCCAGCTTGGCGCTGGACCCTATCAATGCGGGTGATCCTCCCCCTGCGCCGGTTGCGCCGTGGCATTTGGCGCAATTATCAGCAAATACAGCCTTGCCTGCGTCGGCCAGTTCGCCGGCGGTGGCAGCAGTCGCCGGTGTCGGCGCGACCCCTGATGAAGGAGGCGTGACCGGCGTCGATGCCGGTGGAGAAGCCGGGGGTGTGGTCTGAGGTATGGCTGGAGGCGTTGATGGAGTCGCGGGTGCGGCGCAGCCAATGATTAGTAGACTCGTGATGAGTATGGCAATTATGACTGATATTGCTCCGTGGTATTTCAACATGTGTTGCCCCTCCCTTCAGTTTTCATCAGTCTCGTACGGCAGTTAACTTATATGATAACACCATATAACTAACGAGGTGCAAGCCTGGGCTTAAAGTAACCAACCCTCTCCGTCATAGGGCCATTGAACCCCCGTATCCAACGAGGTGTAAACCTGGTCTCAATAAACCGATCTGCTTCGTCATGGGAGTGTTGAAGAGGGGAAAAATCCTTTGAGTTTCGAACTTGTTTAGTATTTAGTGTTTAGAACTTAGAATTTTCTTCCAATTGTTTGGAATTTGGTATTTGGAACTTGGAATTTGTTTTCCCTTGGGGCCATTGAACCCCCGTATCCAACGAGGTGTAAACCTGGTCTCAATAAACCGATCTGCTTCGTCATGGGAGTGTCGAAGAGGGGCTGTAAAGCCCCTCTTAGAAAAAAGATTCCCCTCGCCCTGAAGGGCGAGGGGCCAGGGGAGTGGGTATAAATCCCCCCAACAGGCTTTATTTGGATCTTGGAATCTATTTTCCAGTGAGGGTACTAGCCTCCCATCTTATCGGCGCAATCGCCGCCTCGCCCGATGTCAAAGATGAAATCCATGGCCAGCCCGCCGTGGTTATATACCAGGCATCCTTATCCTCCACATACACATATTCCGGCGCATGCGCTTTCAGCCGGGTAACCAGTGTCGGCGCGTTGCCCTTTCCGCTGTAGTTGCCAAAATCATATGGATTGGCCGAGCTGAAAATGAGCGTGTCGTTGTACGAGTCCCGGTCCAGCCATATCTTGAACGGAAGCAGCAGCCCGTTCCAGAAAAACGTGTCGTTGTTGTACGTAATCGACAGGTAATACCGCTCCTTGTACTTCATCACGAAAGGCGACTCCATCGAGGCGAAAGGAGAGTTGCGTTCGCTGCCCCAGCTGGAGGTGAGCGCCGTGCCAATATACTGCCATTCCTTCAGGTTAAATGACTGGTATGCGTCAACCTCGGAGAAAAAAAGGCCTCGCGCGGTGGAATAAAGCAGCCACTGCCCGCCTGTCACTTTGACAATCATAGCGTCGCGGAAAAACTTGTGGTACGGGGCGGGCATTACCGTTTCCTTATTGCCCCACGTGATGCCGTCGGCCGAAGTCATCCGTTCGAGCCGGTGCGGGGACCAGAACATGTAATAGGTGCCTTTCTCGGTGATCACGTCCGGCGCCCAGGCGAGTTCGCCAAAGTCTGCCACCGGCGCCGATTCCTGCATTCCGCCGGAGGGCGGCATGTCCTTACTGGTGCCAACCGCAAAGTATTTCTCCTGGTTATAGTCTCCGTCTGTCTTGCTGGTAATTCCGACCAGCCGCCAGTCGCCGACCGCATCCTGGTATACCGCATGATCGTTGATGTAATATCCTGAGTCATGCGGCTTGAAAAGCAGTTGCCATGGACCCGAGATGACGGGTTTGTAAAGCGGAGGAGTGGAATTGTCCGTCATGCGTGTATCCACATCACCTATCAGTCGCAGCCGTCCGCTCTTCTTGCCGACCGCCAGCACGCGGTAAGAGCCCCCGGTCTCGTGTAAAAGACAGGACCCGAACTGCGCTGTCTCGACTTCCTGCCACGATTCTCCATCCTGTCTGTCTATACGGTAGGTCTCACTGTCCGGGTCGGCGATCCAGCCAAGGTGCGTCCAGCCGGGGCCCTGTGTGGTCCTTATTCCCACTTCTGCCTGGCGTTCATGCACCATGTTCTTTGGGATGGAGCTGTAGAAATCTGTCAGCAGCGGACTCTCAACATATACACGTAACCCAATCTCCAGTACCAACCACACCGCTAATACCACCTCGATTGAGATGATGAGCTTCCAGACCCAGCTGTCCCCGGTCTTCTTTTGTTCTGTCATTCTTCATAAACCTGCTATTTTCTGTCCGGACTATTTAACCACCCCCGTCACCACTATTCAAGCTACTATCGATAACGGCCGCGAGCCATAGGTTGCCCACTATCAATGTGTTGGCTCAACAGGAAGGGCGCCGGGTTAGCGGTGAAGTGACATCGGCAGTGATTCGTATAAGGCCGTGAGTCGGACAGACAATAGAGTAGGCAGTGCGGCGCAAAGTAATGCTGCTGCAGACCTCCAGGCGAAACACTACGAAATTTCTGCAGTAAATTTCCGCCCTATTTCATCCCGACCGCTTTGCGGATTATTGCACCCTGCAAACGATTGAACGGCTTGGATTTGGTGATGATTAACGACTCGATATCCGCGGGATAGTGAGTTAGAGTCTCGTATCCGTCCCTGGTCACCAGCACGGTGTCGGAATGCCTCACCCCACCGATCCCGGGCAGGTAAATTCCAGGCTCCAAGCTGATAAGCATGTTCTCGGCGAGCACATCATCGCTGCCTTCAGCAACCCATGGTCCTTCGTGAATACTCAACCCAAAACCGTGCCCTGTCCTGTGTAAAAGACGTTCGCCGTAGCCCTTGTCCCGCAAATAACCGCTGGCTGCCTTATCGATCTCAGCGCACGCCGCTCCCGGCCTGACCAGGTCGAAGGCACGTTTCCTTGCTTCGACCATTGCGGCAAAGGCATCCCGCAGATCACCGGAAGGTTGCGACGTGAAGATAGTGCGCTCACACTCGGCTGAATAGCCGTTTGCACGTATGGCTGCCCCGGCAATGTGGGAGCCGTCTTTAAGGCGGTGTGCCGGCGTGGGAACGCCGTGAGGTTGGGCGCTCAAGGGACCCGGATAGGCTCCACAAAGAATGCTGGTTGTAAGAATATCGTACTCCGTGTCCTTCATTATCTGCATTTGTACGGCCCTGCCTTGTGAAAACAGTTCAAGGTCCGAGACCCCGTAGTAGGTCGCGGCAATTACCTTTTGCACTGCCAGGTCAGCATATTTCGCAGCCTGGCGGATCATCTGTACCTCCCCCGGGGATTTAACTAACCGCAGATGCTCAACCAGCGGTTTCACCGAGACAGAAAAATCTTTGATCCTCTCGTGAATCTCAAGGGGGAGCGTTGGCTCAACACCAACTGCCTTTGCGCCGGATAGTAATTCATGCAGCCGCTCCATCCACCCCTGGCCGGCTGGAGAAGGATAGTCCCAATACGAATGCACGATATCTATATTGGGCCCCTGCAGGTGCACATTTTCGAGGGCGGGAACCAATAGTGCTGCAGGACCACCAGGTTTAACGATGATAAAGAATGGCCTCTCAAAAGGGATATAAGAAATCCCGGTGAGGTAAAAGATACTGTCTGTACTGGAAACGATGAAGGCGTCCAGGCCGTTGGCTGCCACCTGTTGTCTTAGCTTTGCCAGGCGGTCGAGATATTCCTGATTTGTGATCACAGGCGCGGTGACTGGAGCTTTGCTTTTGAACATTCGATGGGCCCCCTTCTTAAATGAATAGTATTTGCAGGATCTTTGGTATCCTGTTTAATATACCGTAGTAACATACTGTAGTATATAACGAATGTCAAGTTCCGGAACGCTCACGGCAAGAGGGTGGCAAAACAAATTACTTTTCCTCTTTCCCTGCGAACAACTTGTAATTGTTTCGCCCATGCCCCTTCGTATAATACATCGCCGAATCCGCCGCACTGAGCAGGTCTTCCATGGTCTCTCCGTGGTCGGGATATACGGCTATGCCTACGCTGGTAGTGACCTCGATCACATGACCGTCCACGGTAAATGGTTTTCTGAAGGCTGTTACAATCTTTTTGGCGGTTGCCACGGCGTCCTGTTCTCGATTAATCTCCGGTATCAGCACTACGAACTCATCTCCGCCCAACCGGGCAACAGTATCGCTCTTACGCACAACGCGGTTCAGTCGGGCTGCCGTGGCCTTCAGCAACTCGTCACCCGCTGCATGTCCCAGTGTGTCATTCACCTCCTTGAATTTGTCCAGGTCCAGTTCGAGAGTGGCCATTTTGCGTTTGTTACGCTCCGCCTGGCCCTGGGCCATGCTGAAACGGTCGTATAACAGCGAGCGGTTGGGCAGGCCTGTCAGGAAATCGTGCATGGCCATCTCGGCAATTTTATTCTGGAACTCCATGCGCTCCGTCACGTCCCTGCCCACACAGCGGAAGCCCATCGTATCGCCCTGCTCATTTTTCAGCGGAGAGATTGAGATTTCTATATAAAAAGAACTCCCGTCCTTGCGGATTGCGTTAAATACAACGCCCTTGGATGCCTCACCGGTTAAAAATGCGGTCCTGAAGGCCAGTCGTGAATCGCTTTCGTATGCCTCGTTTGTGTGGACCTTGAAGTTGGATCCAAGCAGTTCCTCTTTATTAACGAGCAACATGCGGCAAAAGGTATTGTTAACCAGGGTAAAATTGCCGTTCAGGTCTATCTCGAAATAGGCATCATTCATTTCTTCGAGGATATTGCGGTATCTCTGTTCGGTCTCTTCGGTTATTTTTTGAAGCCGTCTTATCTCGGTAACGTCATACAGTGTTGAGCGGCTCATCACGTAATTGCCGGCAACGTCATTAATTGCCGTAGCGCTGACGAGGACGCTTGTGATTGTCCCGTTTTTATGCACGAGATCATAAGCCCGGTCTTTTACCCGGCCGGTCTCCTTGAAAACCGGGAAGCTCTCGTTGTAGATGTTTCAAACTCTCGGGCGTCAGGAAATCTGCGAACTTTTTACGGCCTATCACCTCTTCCCTTGAATATCCCAGCCATGATAGCTCGGTATCGTTGATAAGTACGTACACGCCATCTTTATCCACCGAGTGGTAGCCGTTCGGCGCATTGTTGTACAGGTCCTCAATTTGCTCAGCGGCCTTTCTGCGCTCTTCCTCATCCCTCTTGCGTTGAGAGATGTCTTTCACGATGTGAACGGTGCCTTCGATCTCGCCGTTTTCATCGAATATTGGAGAGCAGGACACCTCCATGTAAATGTCCAGGCGCGGCTCGAATATTTCCTCCCTGACACTGGTCTTCCCCTGCAAAGCCTGTTTTTGAGGGCAGTTATCAATGGGGCAATCTGTGCCGTGGACCAGTTCGAAGCACTTCTTCCCAATCAATTCCTCCGGTTTCATACCGAAAGTGTCCGCATAGGCCTTGTTTACCCTGACCAGTTTGTAATCATTATCTTGAATGGATACCAGGTCGGTAATAGCGTCAAAGGTTGCCTGCCACTGTTCCGCTTCCAGTCTAATTTTATCCTCGGCTATCTTGCGCCGCGTGATATCCTGGAATGTTCCGGCCACCCTGGTCACCTTCCCGTTTTCCGTGTAACCCCTTCCGATCGCGTGGACCCAGCGGCGATTGCCCTTTGCCGTTATAAACGGCAATTCCAGGTCAAAAGGCTCCCCCGTTTCAAAGCTGCGTTCGAACGCGGCGTAAATGAGTGGCCGGGCTTCCGGCGCGTAGTATTTAATCCCGTCCTCTTCGGTTGGCTGATACGAGGGATCAAGCTCATATATGCGGTAGACCTCCTCAGTCCATCTTTGTATTTTTCTGTCAACATCGAGTTCCCATCCGCCTACTTTGGCAGTCCGGCCGGTCTCGTTGAGAAGCTCCGTACTTTTCCGCAATTCCGCTGCGGCCCTGAACTCGCTGCGCCGGAATGAATAAAGCCGTGTGGACGCGAAGAGGCCCAGGGCATTGGCGATAACCAGTACGATCACTGCAGCATATAATGTCGCTTCCGAAGTGGGCTGCCGGAACACCATGAAGTTCACTATTTCCCCGAGCGTGTAGGCTATCCCGCCCGCGGACCTGAACAGGAGCCTCATGGGCACGCCCAGGTAAAATACCAGGATTATTATTGTATCCACCGCGAAGTTGCCACCGTAGTTCGAGGGCCTGGTCAGGTTGATGGCAGCTACCAGGACGAAACCGGACATGACCGCTGCGAACAGGTTCCATTCATATTTGCGAGGGCTCGTGTTTTTCTGAAGCCACAGGAACAGGACCACGAAATAGACCAGGTATACAAGGCGAAGGGAGATCAGCAGGTAGAAGAGGGACGTCAATCCAAACAGTACGTAATCGTTGAAAGCGAATGCCACCAGCAGGAAACAGAAAAATCCCATGGCAATGCTGGCAATCTGCACATCGTTTTTCAGGTACCGCAGACGGTATGCCTTTTCCAGCTCCCGCGGTAGATAGCCATCGAGATGGGCCAGGTCAGGGAACTTCATATCTTAAATTCAATCCCTTCCATTTCCATTTACATAATACAATATTATCTAAACGCAGTCATAGGACAAAACAGGATTTCTGCCTGATTTTCCCTTCGGGCGCGCCTGGCGTAGCGTTGACAATCCGCCGGTTTGAGACTAGCATTACATGAAATTTGCATAGTGGAGTGGGGGTAAGTGCGGCTGTGTGCGGAATGCAAGGAGGCAGATATGGCAGAGGCTAAAGGCAGGATGCTGATCAAAGGCGGCACGGTGGTCACCATGGACCCGGCATTAGGTGTAATGGAGAATGGCTCCATATTCATAGAAGACGGGATCATCAAGAGCATGGGGCCCAATCTGACGATAACCGATGCCGAGGTGTTCGATGCTCGTAATATGATTGTCATGCCCGGCTTCGTAGACTGTCACCGCCACATGTGGCAGTCCCAGCTCAGGGCAATCACCGCCGATTGGAGCCTTTATGACTACTCAGCGCGCATCAGGAGCGTTTACAGCTCTTTCTACGACCCGGAAGACGCTTATATAGGAACGTATGCAGGGTATCTGGAAGCCCTGAATGCCGGCGTCACTACCATAGTCGACCATTCGCACATTATGAATACACCGGACCATGCGGACGAGGTCGTGAGGGCTTTTCATGAGTCCGGCATGAGGGGCATTTTATGCTACGGCATGTACGGAAACGCCAGACCGGATGAGAAATTGACGCCTGCTGTCCTCATGAGTCCCGCGTGGCATTACGATGATGCCAGGAGGATCAAGGCAAAATATTTTAACTCGGCCGATGCGCGCGTACAGATGGGCATTGCTCTCACTGAAGCCGACTTTTTCCCCATGGATCTTTCACGCAGGGAGCTTGGTTTCGCCAGGGAGATTGGCGCCAAACGCATCAGCGCCCATGTGGGGATGGGTGCACAGAATAAATGGACCCAATATATCGAGAGGCTGAATCGTGCAGGGCTGATGGGTGGGGACATACTGTTCATTCATGGTTGGAGCTTGACCGACCACGAGCTCAAACTCTGCGCAAAACATGGGGCGGCCGTCATCAACACGCCGGAAACCGAGCTGCAGATGGGAATGGGATACCCTGTCACTTGGAGGGTGCTCTCATTTGGCGGACGCACAGGCATTGGGATAGATATCATCTCCAACCAGAGCGCTGATATGTTCACGCAGATGCGTCTGAACATGGGAATCCAGCGGGCTCTTCAAAACGACGTATTGTACAGGGCAGGCAGGATGCCCAAGGTCATCTCTCCCACGGTACAGCAGTTACTGGAAGTCGCCACCATCAAGGGAGCAGAAGCGGTCGGCCTGGAAAGAACGGCGGGCAGCCTGACCCCGGGCAAGCAAGCTGACATCATCATGTTGCGCACCGGCGATATAAACATGTTCCCTGTGAACAACCCGGTCAATTCCATTGTGATGGCTGCCAACGTCAGTAACATCGATACCGTGATGGTCGGCGGCCGGATACTGAAGAAAAACGGCCAACTGGTTGGCGTGGATCTCCAGGAAGTCAAAGAAAAGCTGGTTAAATCACAGGAAAAAATTATTACAGGTGGAGCGAAGAAGGGATTTTCCCGGGGCGAGGCTATTATGAACAATGTTTTCCCCCTGAATGCGGGTATGGCGTTCATGGTCTGGCTGGCTGCCATGGTCGTGCGCTCCCCGTTCAGGAAGTTACAGGATGCGTTCATCGAACGTGCCACAAGGATGGCTAAATAGCTCCTTTTGGGCACCTCCCCGATAAACGAAAATGGCAGTACAAGAAAATGTCATCACGAGGAGCGAAGCGACGTGGTGATCTCCTGCACGGCAATGGAACCAACCCGCTGCGGCACGGGCCCCGTATCTAACGAGCCGCAAACCTGGTCTTAAAAAACCGACCGGCTTCGTCATAGGGGCGTTGAAGAGGGGAAAAATCCTTTGAGTTTCGAACTTGTTTAGCAACTGTCTTGGAAAGATGATTAGCATGATGCAGCCGCCAATGAAAGATTGCTATTCCAGGAAACGTGATGCTTAAGCATTGCATTCAAAATTGTGAGGAGTTTTCGCATGCAGGCTGTGATAGCCACTTTCTTCGCTTTACCAGAAGCACAAAGACGTTCGTAGAAACTTCGGATTACAGGATTGAACCTGGTGGCCACCATGGCCGCCATATAGAGCACTGCCCTGACAGTGGAACGTCCACCCCAGATCCTTCGTTTACCTCGCAACTTGCCACTGTCGCGATTGAAAGGAGCTACGCCTACCAGGGCCGCTATCTGGCGGCGGTTCAGCGTCCCCAGCTCAGGCAACTGTGTCAGGATTGTTGCAGAAGCCACCGGGCCTATTCCGGGTATACTTTGCAGCAGATCATCCTTCTCACGCCAAATCGGGCTTTCTTGAATCATACGGTGCAAATCGTCATCTATCTTGCGCAATTCTTCTTGCAGCCAATTAATGTGAGCTTGAATTCGCGGTTTCACCGATTTGTGTGCGGAGCCAAAGCGATTTTTCTCGGCGGTAAGCATGTCGCTTATCTGGCGGCGTCTGGCTACAATATTCTTCAATTCTTGGGATTGATCGCCAGAAAGGGAACGTGGCGTGGGATGAATAGCCGCTGCAAAATGAGCGATAACCTGGGCATCGATGGCATCAGTTTTCGCCAACCTGCCAGTCGCTTTGGCGAAATCGCGAACTTGCCGAGGATTTACCACTGCCGGCACTATCCTGGCAATCGCCAGGGCCGCAACCAATGGTGCCTGATAATTGCCTGTGGCTTCCATGACCACCAGAGAAGGGGACATATCGCCGATAGCTTTCACGGTTTTGGCAATGCCAGCATCATCATTGTTGAAGCTCCAATGTTTATCCGAAGTATGCACGGCGAAATCTATTTTTTCTTTGCCAATGTCAATGCCAACGTAAGTTTTCTCTGTATCCATAATCTCCTTCATTCTCCTTTCGGCCCGTCCTTGCATGATGCGGGATCTGAAGTCCCTGACAACTGTTCGGGCTCCTTTAGGGATGGAGTGCGGCGACCCATGCTAAACAACGGCCTTGTCGACCAAGAATTTATCGGTCTACCGCACCCCTTAACCATAATTAGGATAACATGAATCAAAGATACAAGTATTTAGTGTTTAGAACTTAGGATTTTCTTCCTTTGTTTGGAATTTGGATTTTGGAGCTTGGAATTTGTCTTTCTATGGGGGGCGTCTAATCCCGGTATCCAACGAGGTGTAAACCTGGTCTTAAAAAACCGACCGGCTTCGTCATAGGGGCGTTGAATGGCTTCGTATCTAGCGGTGTTCCAACCTGGTCTTAAAATACTAACCCGCTTCGTCATGTGGGGCGTTGAACAGCATCGTATCCAACGAGGTGTAAACCTGGTCTTAAAAAACCGACCGGCTTCGTCATGGGGGCGTTGAAGAGGGGGATCCAATTATCTGATTCAAACTTTTGTTGAAACAGGGACTATACCCGGTAGCAGCTACTCTCTCATAGTCGAGATCTAAGGAAGGCGAAGCCAAATCCGCGGGAAGTTTATCATTCTAATACAATGGTTTTGTCAATTGATCAAGCTTCTTCATAAGTCGATAGGTTGTTGAAGGATCTTCCTCTCCTCGGGGCAATTTGCCCTCCGATGTGAGTCGCTTCAGTGCAGCATCAATTCCGATTCCTTTTCCCCACATATCATAGATTTCCAATATCCATGGCTCTCTTTGAATTCTTTGAAGAATGCGGTCAATTTCTAGTTGTTTTGAATGTGACAGCTCTCCCCGTTCCTCCAATAACCGTTTTTGCCTCGGAACTATAATGTCCTTCCATATCTTGCGCCATTGTTTTTCAGTCGTAAACTCATCAATCCAGTCAATTGTGATTGCAAAAGCTGTGCCGATAGGTCGTTCTACCATGTTAATTTCAAAATCGAAGGGGATTGCATTCTCGATGTACTTTTCATTTAAGGTCAATATGAAAAAGCGCAGGCTGCCGGCTAATCGCCAGGGTAATTGATATCGCACGATTAGCTGCGCCACGCATTTATCCAGGGGAGTTCAATGTCCAATAATCTTGTGAACGGTTCAGGGATGTCAACGTCTTTTTGAGCCAATCGTGCTCCACCTTTTTGGTGAATGGATTTAGGGAGGCTGATTTTGCAAACCATTTTGGGAGAGGAGGAAAGTCTGGATCGGGCAGTAATCCTTTAGTTAAATATCTGTGCAACCGTAACCACAAAGCTGCAGCCGTTGAACCGGGTAGTTTGTCATCTTTGTTCCATGGGCTGGGACGATCCGGAAATTGAGTTAGGTCAAGGTCTTCTATCTGGCCTGCTGGTATATGAAACAAGTCCCTCAGGTCAGCAACATCCTTATTGAAGTGTGGGTTGACAGGCAGTAACTTGAGCCGGATTTCACGATAGTACGAGGAATACTCTATTCCCTTTTGCCGCCTGGGCAGGTATTTTTCCAATTCAGACTTCAGAACGCGTTTCGCCTTCTTATTCAGTTTCTGCACATTCGAGCCTGTCAAATCGAGAGCTCCGCCAAGGTGGGGATTTCTCAATTGTTCTAATGCTTTCTTACGGTTGTCTTTTTGCATCATAGAAGCCTCTATTTTGCCACTCTAATTTTACTGCTTCTGTGGCTAAATAAGGCTGCCATGGTAACAAGGCCTGACTGCCATTACACCAATCATGAACATCGACCGTCCCTCACGGGTAATGGTACCACGGACGCTGCACTGTGGCATTTGTCCGTGATCCTGCGGGAAATTTCCCTTGAACGGCACGGGGATGACAAACAAAACATAGAAGGCTTCTCGATCTTCCCCCAAGAAATCACCATGCGAGATGTTGATCCAGGACTCTCCAAATGAAAACAAAGGTCAATCAAAGCGATGCAGGCGTATCTCGAAGCAGAACAAATCAAACGGCTAGGGCAGGCGGCGACCAATGTCAGGGATCGCCTATTAATCAGCCTGCTCTTTCACTTGGGATGTCGTATCTCGGAAGTACTTGCACTAACCGCTGATGATGTCGATTTGGAGAAAGGAGAAGTGAGGATCCTCCATCTAAAAACCCGCATTAAAATACTTTGTCCGGATTGCCAGGCCAGATTGGGCAGGTCGCACTGCTTTTGTCCTAGCTGTGGAAGAAGAATTAAGGAGGCGCAGAAACAGGAACTGCAGAGTCACAAACAGAGGACGCTGCCGGTCGACGCCGGCACGTTGGAGCTATTGCGCGATTTCATTGAAAAAGGCGGCCCCTTATTGAAGAACGGTAAAAGATACGTCTTGGGTATC
>CAWHDI010000020.1:0-33636 GCA_963827985.1 uncultured Chloroflexia bacterium
TCCGTTTTTATATAATGATGATGGGCAGCAAATGCCCATCGTCATTATACAGTCATCTTATGCCCCAGCAGTAATTGTTCGAGGGCACCAGGAATAAGCTTTTTTCTCTCAAACAAGGGTTCGGGAACTGTCCAGAATGGCCTACCATTTGTTTCCCATTGTGCTAGGTTAGAACACTTCCCTGACGTATGCGGTATTGTGAGTGCCAGCGGGAGCGTCAAATGGAGCGGTGAAGGACAAAACCCATATGCACCATGTATGTCGCTTATGAAAATCAACCATGAATAACTGTTTGATTTAACGAGTTTTATCGGCTAACATAATCTATTACCTGCATCTCTGCAATCCCTCTGACTTGTAGCTGTTTTAAGTGAGTAAAGATATTGACGGAAAGGTTGTTAAAAATATGACTGACAAGCCAAAGGTCAAACCTTCGGGTAGTTCATTGCGCAAACCTCGGTTTACTGCCTCTCAGGCAGAGATGGAAGCTGCCTTCAATTCGATTTCTGAGCCCGTCATGCTTCTTGGCAGCGACTACACAATCAAGTGGGCCAACAAAGCCACCGCCACTTTTCTTGATCTCCCCATGAATAAAATCGCCGGCGGCTATTGTTATAAGTTGATGCACGGGATGGATAAACCCGCGGAGAACTGTCCCTTGGCAAAGATGGTGAAATCTAAGAAGCACGAAGGAGCAGAGCTATATTTGGAACAGAAGAAGATCTGGGCGCAAGTGACGGTCGACCCGCAATATGATCAAAAGGGTAATCTGATAAATATTGTGCACACTGTAAATGATATTACCAAGCGCAAACAGGTGGAAGAGGCCTTGCATGCGAGTGAGCGGGACTTTCGTCTGCTGGCCTCCTTCAGCAATCAACTCAATGATATTTTCATTTCATTTACTGAGTCATCCGACACGCTGGGCCTCTTTAACAGAATTGCAGAATCATTGCGCAATCTTACCGGTGCCATCGCCGCGTCTTTTGCTCTCTATTACCCTGAGGCGCACAATTTGAAGGTCGTGTCCCTTTCGACCGATCCCCCATCCAGTCAGAAAGCGAATTCCATCTTTGGGCCCGGGTTGTTTGAGATGCGCATGCCGGTTAGCGCGGAAGTTATGGAAGATATGCTCAGCAAGGGCATCTGGCGGCCGAAGGACCTGCATGAACTCTCATTCGGAGTAATGCCACAGGATATTTCTGATGCCATCATGGAGTCTGTCGGGTGCCGTCAAATAGTTGCGCTTGCAGTTCATTACGCGGCTGAGCTGGTTGGTACATGCATAGCCTATTTGCCGACGGACCAGCCGGTAGTGCCGGATGATGCGTTAAGAACATTCTCATACATCTCTGGTTTGGCTGTTAAGCGCAAACAGGCGGAAGAGGCTCTACGGCTGAGCGAGGCGCAGTACCGGCTATTGGCGGAGCACACAACAGACACAGTGTGGATGATGGATATGGACCTTAAAACCACGTACCGCAGCAATTCTGCGCAGAAGATACGCGGCTATACGTCTCAGGAAATATTGGAAATGCCTCTTGAACGGAACATGACCCCGGAATCGTTCAAATTGGTATCTGAGGCATTTTTAAGGGAAGTGCCCAAAGTGCAATCCGATGCCAGCTACAATCCCGTCATCAAGTTGGAGCTTGAATATTACTGCAAGGACGGCACGACTGCGTGGGCGGAGAACACTTTCAGTGTGATACGAGATGCTAGCGGCAAACCGGTATCCATACTGGGTGAGTCACGCAACATCACGGAGCGCAAAAAGACGGAAGACGCGTTGAAAGCCAGCGAGGCGCTGTACCGGTTACTATCCGAACATACCACGGATACCGTCTGGCTAATGGATATGGACCTTAACACCACGTACCATAGCCCATCCGTGACTAAAATTCGCGGTTTCACTCCTCAAGAGGTTATAAAAATGTCGCTTGAGCAGAACCTCACGCCGGAGTCGCTCAAATCAGCAACCGAATTATTTCTCAATGAATTACCCCGGGTGGAAGCTGACCCGGGTTACAATCCCGTCCGCACGTTGGATTTGGAATACTACTGCAAGGACGGTTCCACCAGATGGGCGGAAAACAAATTCAGCATCATACGTGACTCGAACGGGAAGCCCGTATCTATTTTGGGTGAGGCCAGAGATATCACCGAGCGTAAGCAGGCGGAGGAAGCGCTAAGGGAAAATGAGGCAAAATATCGCTCGCTTGTGGAATTATCCCAGGATCTGATCGCCATCCACCAGCAAGGAAAAATCGTATTCATAAACGAGGCAGGCGTCAGATTGTTGGGTGCATCAAGCCCCAATCAGATTATTGGGAGATCGGTGTTCGAGTTCGTTCCCCAGAGTCAAAAGGATGGTTCCCAGCTGAGAGTACAGAGAGCGCTCAGAGAAGGCAAGTCGCCCTTGTATGAGCAAAAACTGTGCCGGCTTGACGAGACAGAGTTAGATATTGAAGTTATGGGGACTGTTTGCAGTTTTCACGGTGATGTAGCTGTGCAACTCGTTGCCCGCGATATAACAGAACGCAAAAAAGCGGAGGAAGCCGTTCGCGAGAGCGAGTGGAGATTCAAGAACATTTTCGAGCATGTCAGCGATATATTCTACATGCAAAATACGGACCAGCAAATCATTTACGTGAGCCCGCAAGTTGAGCAGGTGCTGGGCTATACTGTGAAGGAAATACTGAACAGGCGGCAGTATTACCTCACCGATAGTTCGCTGAATCTGATCGCGGATCAGAGAACAGAGACGGCGATCAGGACCGGTGAAAAGCAGGAACCTTACCTGCTTGAGTTCATGCACAAGGACGGGACAAAGCGGCTTGGCTGAAATAAACGAGTCACCGCTTAAGAACGACAAGGGCGAGGTCATCGGCATCGTCGGCGCTGCCCGGGATATTACCGAACATAATCGCATCGAAGCGGCGCTAAGAGAAAGCGAGGAAAAATACCGGATGGTCGTGGAGAATGCCCAGGAGGCCATCTTTATAGCCGTGGATGGTATGCTCAAATTCGCCAACCGCAGGACCACGGAGCTCACCGGCTATTCGCAGGAAGAGCTCTGCTCCAGGCCTTTTATCGAGTTTATCCATCCCGATGACCGCCCGATGGTAGCCGAGCGCTATCTTCAGCGTTTAAGGGCATGGACGTTCCAAACCCATATATTTTTCGCGGTGATCTGCAAATCGGGAGATATCAAGTGGGTGGAGCTCACTACTGTGCCGATTACCTGGGAGGGCAGGCCCGCAACCCTGAATTTTATGACCGACATCACCGACCGCAAGCGCCTGGAAGAGGAACAGCAGCGGGTGGAAAAGCTGGAATCCGTCGGCCTGCTGGCCGGCGGCATCGCCCACGATTTCAATAACATCCTTACCGCCATACTGGGCAATATCAGCCTTGCCAGGATGGAGGCATCGCCCGGCAGCGGAATACATGACAGCCTGGAACAGGCGGAAAAGGCATCGCTGCGGGCCAAGGAGCTTACCCAGCAGCTGCTGACCTTCTCCAAGGGAGGGGCGCCGGTCAAGAAATTAGCCTCATTAACGGAACTGCTCAGGGATACCGTCGGCTTTGCCCTGCGCGGCTCCAATGTAAAGTGCCATTTCTCCATACCCGCTGACCTGTGGCATGCCGAGATTGACGCTGGGCAGGTAAGCCAGGTCATACATAACCTGGTCATCAACGCCCAGCAGGCCATGCCTGCAGGCGGGACCATAGAACTTACGGCCGAAAATATGACTCTAACCGAAACGCGGAGCCTGGGCAAGGGGCTGCCGCTCAGGGAAGGGGAATTACATCAGGATCGCAGTAACTGACCACGGCAGCGGGATACCTGCGGAGCACCTGGACAGGATATTCGATCCGTTTTTCAGCACCAAGCAGAAGGGCAGCGGGCTGGGGCTGGCCACCTCCTTCTCCATAGCGCGCAATCACGGCGGCCATCTCAGCGTGGAATCGGAGCTCGGCTCCGGCTCAACCTTTTACCTCTACCTGCCTGCTTCCATGGAAACACCTGCCTCACCGCAGGATGAAAAGGAGGAAATCAAACCTGCACGCAAGGCCAGGATCCTGGTCATGGATGATGAGGAGGGGGTAAGGGAGGTGGCCGGCCGCATGCTCAAGCATATCGGCTATGAGGATGTCGAGTTTGCCGCTGACGGTGACGAGGCGGTTAAGCTATATAAAGCGGCCATGGAGATCGGGCCAACCCTTTAACGTGGTCATCCTGGACCTGACCATACCCGGGGGTATGGGGGGTGAAGGACCCTAAAGGAGTTGCTCAAGATAGATCCCGGGGTCAGGGCGATCGTTTCCAGCGGTTATGCCGATGAATCAGTTATGGCCGAGTACAGGGAATACGGGTTCAGCGGCATGGTTGCCAAGCCCTATACTCTCGAAGAACTGAGCAAAGCTATTCAGGATGTGTTAGGTTAGGGTCGGAAACGGGTGGCCCAATCCAAAACCAATCGCACTTGGGATATCTCCCAGGGCGGGAAATATTCGCTCATCTGCTTCTTATCAACGTTGACATAAGGGAGAAATAAGTGTCAAAATAACCCCGTGGCAGTCATGGGTTGAAGATGTGTTCGTTATCATGGCGTTATCATGGCGTTGTTATGACCGATTTTGCTGGGAGGTTGAGAAAATGAGGGTATCGAATTCGGGCGCGTTACATCGGTTTTCAGGCATTTTCCGGCTATGTTTGTGTCTCGCACTGGTAGGAATCACCATTTTGGGGGTGGATGCAAGCACTGCCGCGACTTCTGTCGCGGGGAGCCCGCCCGAAATCAGGGCATTCAGCGCGGACCCGATGATGCTGCCGGATGGCAGCCAGGCGATATATAAGTTTGAAGTGTCGGGTGCCACAGATGTGCAGGTGACGGAGGCAGGGGCGCTCATTAAAGAGATCAACAGCCCTCCCGGGACCACTCTCCATGGGAATGCCAGGGGCAGGACAACCTATGAGATAAGGACCGGCAATATCAACACATTCGACACTGTTTTGATTGCCAAAAACGCGAGCGGCGTGCAGAATAAAACGCTGACCTTGTCGTTCGTGACTAAGTTACCGCCGGGTACTTCTTCGCTTGCCCCGTCTGATAACAAGTCCGGGGCTCGTACTCCTAAATGGGGAGACCAAACGTCCGCCGCAACTTCTCTGGCTTCATCTTCTATCACGACCGGCAACGCTCCTCAATTTACGAAGTGCACCGGCGACTGTAACTATTGTCTGAGACCGGATGACGCTGCCAGCCGCGGCTTCACACAGAAATGCTCCGAACAGCCCTGCTATTACTCACCTGACAACCAGCAGCAATGGTATTGTTACAGCAAGCCGGCGACTGTCTGGTGTTGCAAGGACGGCAATGTCGCCGAGGTCACCAGGGACAGATGTGCCCAGGCAGGAGGCTCCGCCTTCGCCACCCAGGCCGAAGCTCAGCAAGCCTGTCAGGGATGGTGCTGCAAGGACGGCAAAGTTGGCCAGACTACGCAGACACAATGTGCCCAGTTGGGAGGATACTGGTCTGCTACACAGGTAGACGCAATTAATAACTGCCGTCAATTGACTATGGGCTATTGCTGCAGGGGCGGCCAGATAGGGGCGACGACCCAGGGTCAATGTGCTCAACTCGGAGGCGACTGGTATGCAACACAGGCCCAGGCGGTTCAGGCTTGCCAGCCGTCTACCTGCTGGTGCTGTACCGGCGGCAAGATTTATCAAACTACTCCGGCGGCGTGCTCCAGGGCGGGAGGCGCCTGTTATTCAAGCGAGTCGCAGGCAGCCGCAGCTTGCCGCAGCCTTACTCCCCTGGTCCCTAACATACGCTAGTAGTGCCATGTTAACGGAGTGAGGTGAATAGTGCGTTCATTTGGTTGGAATAAATCTGGAGGTAGTGAAATGGGGGTATCGAATCGCAAAAAGGGCCGGCGGGCAGCAGGCTTTTTTAAATTATGCCTGGGCATTGCAGTTTCACTGTCGTTAGTTCTCGGAGGAATTGCGCTTACACCGGGGCCGGTGCAGGCTACCGGTATCACGCCGGCCGGCCCCGTGACCTATAACCTTCCCGTGTGCATACCATGGCAGCAGCAATTTACAATTTCACCAACCTGTCCGCCGGGAATAACCTTTTATTGGTTGGTAGGCAGCACGCCCGCCTGGGTTAATCTTGATACTAATACGGGTCTGCTCACGGCTTGCCCTGTCGCAGCCAGCGCCGGGACCAGCCTTTCTTTCCAGGTCTGGTGTACAGAGATGAACCCCTTTCCTTTTTGCATAGGCTTTGCAACCGCCAATGTTACTCTCAACTTATTAGCGAGTCCACCGCCATGTGTAACCACCATCAACCCGACATATTACCCGGTGGCCTGGGAGAATTTTCCATTTGCCATGACCGTGAGTGCGACCGGCGGAGTTGGACCGTTTACCTGGAGTGCAGTGGGTTTACCGCTGGGACTGTCCGTGACAGACGCCGCCAACGGGATTATTTCAGGTATCCCGGCGCCGGGCAGTTGCGGTATTTATACTGTCACAGTTACTGTTACAGATGCAGGTACCTGCCCTAGTTGTTGCCCTGCCATCAGCCGTCCCTTCATACTTATCGTTGATTGTTACGCCAATTATGTTCTTGCCGTGATCGGCAACTCCACTTACGATTTCAACGTGGTGATTGGCCCCGGCCTGACGGCTGGCCAGACGACCGTGTTGATTAACGGCTTGCAAAAAGCCACCCTGACAGGAGGCGGGTCTCAAACGTTTACATCACCGCAGGGGCAGAGCAATATGGTATCTGTCGATCAGACCATACCCGGCCCGGACGCCCAAACCAGGTTCTCAGTCAAAGGTCCCAACGAAATATTGGTGAACGAAGGCAACACGGCGGCCTTCTTCGACTATGCGCGTGAAGTGCTCATCGAAACGGGCAGCAGCCCCGCCGGAATTGCCCAGCCAACCGGTGCCGGCTTCTGTGTCGTGGGCAGCAATTTCAACACCACGGCCCCAAGCCCTGTCGATTCCATCGGCCAGAAAGGTGTGAAGTACCTTTTCCGGCAGTGGAGCTTGCCCGACGGCAGCAAGAATCCTAACAGGGACCTGCTATTCATCGTCGGCAATGCCGGGAAGGTGGTCGCCGAGTACGACACCTATTACCTGCTGAACGTAGTCTCAGATTATCCCTCCGTCAGTGAGAGTTCCTGGGAGCTCAAAGACAGCACCGCCACCTATGACCTGGCGCTAAAGGACGTGCCTATTCCCAACTTCTGGGGAGCCATTGGCGGAGTAATGAAACCGGTCAATGGCAGTGGCACCCACCTTATGACCGGTCCCGACACGGTGAAAATCGCGTGGACCTACGACTACACGGTCCCCATTATCATAATTGTGGTGATCTTGCTGCTTATCATTGGCCTTGTGCTCTTTCTCACGCTGCGCCGCAAGAAAACGGGTGCATCCGCAGTTTCCACAGGGCCGGCGACGCAATCACCCCCGGCAGTCTCCGAAGCTGGAAAGACCGCACCCGCCGTGACCGGCGCAGACGAAAAGACGGTCCTGCACGAAGCGACGGACAGGCCGAACTTCTGCCCTAAATGCGGCGCCCCGGTTGAAAAGGATGCTGTCTTCTGTAAGAAGTGCGGCACTAAGTTGGTAAAGGAGGATAAATAATACCGCCGGTTTCGGTTATCGAAAGACCAAGGCTGCTTGCCGCGATAGAATAGCTTAATTAATGATTAAATGCCCGTCTTCTCTAAGAGGCGGGCATTTTTATTGCGCCCGTAATGAAGAGTTTACAGCGTAATCGTCTCGTTGATCTCCATAGTGCGCACCTCCGTCCCAGGGCATTTCTCTTTTACGGCTTTTATAAAAGGACCGATATCGACGGCCGTTGAAATGGGAGGATAGAAGTCATCCTGGTGATGGGCAATCACCATGCGTGGCTTGAGCACGCGGACATATTCGAAAGCTATATCGCAAATGCGGGTGTGGCCTTGCAAAGGTACGAGCAGCAAGTCTATTGGGTTGGCAGCAAGACGCTCCAGTTCTTCAGGTGTTGATCCGCCGCTGCCAAAATGGTGCATTGTATACCCGTTCATGGTGAACCGCCAGCTCAGCACTTGGCCTTCGGGGTAGTTCTTAAGCATGCCCGAGAAGCGGTTATAGCCCGTCCCCACGCGCCATAATGTTCTGGCAACCAGCGGTATGTCGAACTTAACATGCCTGCTGAAGAAAGCCTCTGCTTTGTATCCCCCGAAATCGGTGGAATAACCGTCCTCTTTGACGGCATGTATGCGTTTGACGTCTGCGCCTTCTCGCAACAGAGTTGCGGCAGCAATTTCTGAGCAATAAACTTGCGAGGTACCCTGTGCCATTATCGCCGGGATATCAAAAAGATGGTCGAAATGACCATGTGTGATGAATATTTTGCCCGCTCCGGCAATGTCTCCCGGTTTAATGGTTTGGACCGGTTTTGACTGCGGATTGCGTGAGAGGTAGGGATCGATCAGAAATATATGATTGCCCGTTTCAACCTGGAAACCTGCCGTGCCCAGCCATTTGAGTTTCATGCGTGCCACCTCGTCGATTTTTCGTTGGCGAATTCTACGTCCGGCGTTCTTCGTGTGCAGTCAAATTGGATGCGTGTGAATCAAGAATGAGGATATAAGAATAATATAAATGAGGTGCGCCTAACAATAGTAATGGGCTGATCGGTCGACGCATCCGATAAGAAGTAAAAGCGTATCAGGATTTGGCTGCTTTGCAGTCACGAGCGTTATGGGGATCCGCCGGGTAATCTGCAGCAATTTCGCTGCTCACTCACCCGTTTCCACAGAGAAGCGCCTCGTCATTGTGCTGTCGTCAACGATAAAAGTCAGGGTGTGATTGCCCGGTTTAGCTGTCCAGGCCTGGTGGCTCCACAGCACCAGCGATTCATCCGAATTAATCGTTACGTATCCTGAATCCCACAGTTCCCCGTCCACCTTACATTGAATGAATGCCACATTGAATCCCGGGCAGCTATCAGTCATCGACAATCCGAATTTGATTTCGTCTCCAGCAACGAACGGCGCCTGTCTATCGAAGCCGATTCTTGAGATGGTGATGCAGTCATCCGCCTTGACTACGGTGCTGAAAATGAGGATTGGGAGCATAATTAACGCTGGAAGAAATACAAAAGCCAAATTGTGTCGCAATAATTTCGCAGCCATCTTAAACCTCCCATTTTCAGTATACTCCAAATATCTTGTAGAAGTATTAGCTAATTATTAAGTGTGAATCTCCAATAAATCCAAATAATTATCTAACAGTTCTGCTTTATCATGCAGTTAATTGATGATGATCTGAAGCGAAGGATCATCAAATTTAATGAGCAGGAGAAATATCAGTGTCCAAAAATAACAGGCTATCGTCCATAGCGCTTAGCTTGCTTGCCGCTGTGCTGTTTATAGCAGGCACGGCAATGGTTGTATACGCAGATAATGGCAGAGGACCGGGGCAGGGTGGAGGAGGCCCGCCGCCTTCGGATAATATGACAGGTGGCCGGCCGCAGTTCTCAGGCAGCGACAATATGACTGGTGGCAGACCGCCGTTCGGAGGTAGTGATAATATGACCGGCGGAAGACCTCCGTCTGATAATATAACTGGTGGTGGGCCCAATATGTGGGATGCCAGCGACAATATGACTGCCACTGTGCTGAGTAACATGGCAACAATACTTAATATAGACGTGAGCACTTTGACGGCGGCTTTCAAACAAGCTGTATCAGAGACATTCAATAAGTAATGTTTTTGGCGGCAGGTAATAGCCTGCCTTAATATATAAACGCCGTACCCGTCCTTTGCAAACGGGTACGGCGTTTTTTTGTCGTAGTGCCAATCTTAATAATATGCTAATACTTCCTTAATAAAATAAACCAAATCCTATGCATCGACGTTATATAGTGTAATTGGTTTAATAAAGGGGAGTGCATATGAGTAGGAAACTGCAAATTATACTTTTCAGCTTGCTGGCTATCCTGGTGCTGGCAACTGCAAATGCTGTACCGGTATTTGCCGACGATGGCAAGGGCCATGGCAATCAGGGTGACCAGGTTACCGGGCCTGGCGGAGACAATCATGGAAATAATCCCCACGGTAACGGGGACTGGCAACAGAACAACAGGCCTTCTCAGTTTGATGGAAAGCCGCCTTTTGATAATAGGACGGATAACTCTACCGGCCGCAGGCCTGACTGGAATACCAAGCCGCCTTCCGGTGATAAGTCCGATAATTTCACGAACCGTAAGCCGCCTGACTGGAATAATCGGCCTGATTTCGATAATATGACTGACAACTTCACGGGCCGCAGGCCTGACTGGAATGGCAAACCGCCGTTTGACAATATGACAGATAACTTCACCGGCCGTAAGCCGCCTGACTGGAACAGCCGGCCTGATTTTGACAATATAACGGACAATTTCACGGGAAGGCATCCGCGTTTGGATTCCGACAATGCCAGTGACAACTTCATTTCGGCTCTTGCGTCCATTCTCAACATTGACAAGCAAACGCTGTCCGACGCTTTTAAGCAGGCATTAGCCAAAATACTAAACAAGTAGGTCCGGGAGTACATGTTCCAAACAGGTGTCAGTTCCTGCGTTTCCGCGGGACTGACACCTTGACATGTCCGTACACCGCCTATATTATTGGAGTGAAATGAAGGTGACGGAAATGAGAAAATACGAATCGCTCCTTGGTCTGATCATGGTTATCTGTCTTGCGTTGTCTCTGTCGACAGGTTGCGCAAGCCTGCAGGATAAAAACCCCTCTGCTTCCAATTCATCGGATAGTCCCCTTGCGCAGTACAGGACGGGCGCTGATCCTGTGACCGGACGTAATGGTCAAATTGACCTGGCCTGGGAACAGCTCTGCTTGGCCACGGGCTATGAACTGCAGATTGCCAAAGATAAGGATTTTACTTTGAAGATCAACCCGGCCGTGAACAATGCCGGTACCGTGAAAGCCGTTACAGGTTCCATCATCATCGATATGGATTCAACCAATATGACTAACCCGGCTGCCTGGCTGGCCCCGGGTACCTTGCCTGAAGCAGGTGCTAGTTACTGGTGGAGGATCCGGGTTTATAAGTCAGCCACCGGTCAACTGGCCTGGAGCCCCTGGAGCGATGCGCGCAGTTTCATCGTCAAACCGGGTTTCATCATCAATACTCCGTACTATGGTGTGATGCTGCTAAGCCCGAACAACGGCTGTGTTGGCTGCAAGGTAAAGCCCGCTTCTTTTTCGTGGAGTCCTTATCAGGATGCCACGAAGTATCAGATAGACGTGTCCAAAGATCCGGAGTTCAAACAGATGCTGGTGACTGCAACGACGTCAACTACCGCCTACGAATATAATGGTACGCTGGACTACAGCACCAACTATTTCTGGCGTGTGAAGGCCCTTGAGATCAATGGGCAAAACATTCCATCCGATTGGTCTGCTACCTTCAGTTTCCAGACCGAACCCGCCCCGGCGCCTCCCGCAGCCGCTCCTGCCGAACCGGCCACTCCCCTGTGGGTCTGGGTAATTATCGCCATCGGCGCTGTACTGGTCATCGTTACGCTCATCTTGATCCTGCGGACCCGCCGCTAGTAACAGGCCTTTGTTGGATAAATCGAAAAGGGCTTTCGGATAATTTCGAAAGCCCTTTTTATTCGGTTAAACAAATTTGCGTGCTGGATTTAGCTTTTATCCGTAGACTGGTCCACCTTTTCAACTACAATAGTACATTCGGCTACCAGTGCAGCAAATGCTCCCAGCGCAGCCAGCACCGGGGCCATCATAATTCCCAGGGCGGCGGCTGGCGCACCGATTGACAGTGGGATCTCCAAAACAGTTTTTCCATCGTGCATGACCTTCACTCTTCTAATGTTTCCCTCGTGTATCAGTTGCTTAACCTTGTCTACAAGCTGGCTGCCTTTGACGTTATACTTTTCTTCTGTGCCATTTATTACCTCCGTCGCGATCGCAGTGAAATTACTTTGAGATTAATTCGAGCGCATCCCGGCGCATGCTGGGCAGCACATTCTGGGCGGGCCTGCCTATTCTGGCAAGCATCTGGATGGTCTGCCCGGGCTCTGCATACTCATTGTGGACCCTATCATATAGAGTCCTCATCTCGGGATATTCTTCCGTTACCTGGCTGAGCGGCTGCATGCACAGCCCCATCGTCTGGGCTGTCAGCATGAAGCGGCTGTAAAGCATGCCGGTCTTTGCCTGGCTGGTCCTGCTGTTATCTTTGGTTATCATCAGGACATAGGCCGGGGTATTTTCCACCTCGGTCTTCGTCGCAGAGAGAAATGCATCTGTCGTGGTCTTTTCATCGTTCATCGATGGAATGATCGAGAGCAGGGATTGGACCAGGAATATACTGAACGGCTGGTAGCCCTGGCCTTCTAGGGAGAAGCCGTAGCGGAATGTATTTTTCTGGTATTCGTTGGCCCTGAATAGATCGTTGGTCTCTTTTGCCACACGCGGGACATAGGCTTCCACGTTGGCCCCGTCCATAGCCAGATTGCCCAGCTCATTAAGGTTAATTTTATCCTGGAGGATAGTAAGGGAGATATTTTCATCTGTATTTAAACTCTGCAGCTGTTTCACCTGGTCGGATGTAAGTTGCGTTTTCAGATAAGCCACCCTGGATGTATCGGGGAGAAACATAGCATCATACAGCGGACTGTCTATAGACGTGCCCGGCTTTAATGTGACCCTTGCAACAGGCTTGCTTTTGATACTTTCGACCGAGCCTTCAGTGTCGAACTCACCCTCGGGGAAAAGGCTGATTTCCGCAGCATATCCCAGTTTCTCGGCAGCAATACGCACATATTCTAGGAATGTTCCCTGGCTGATGGTGATTTGCCTCGAATAGATATCGACCTGGGGGGTCAATCTATCCGCATCGACGTAGAGCAAGAAACTCATTTTGTCCTGATCATCCAGCTTGATTTTCCAGGCTTGCATGTTGTGAGAGTTGGCTGCGAGGATGCCATGTGCAACCACTTTAACGCGTGGATCGTCGAACCGCTGATAATATTTCTTGTTCCAGGGCGCCAGGTACTGCTGGGGAAGGTAAGCTCCGCTGGCCACCGTGAAAGCTATTGCAATCATAGCCAGCAGTATAATTACACCAAGTAAGACGTAAGAAGCTATTTTCATCGCTCGATCTCCGCCTCGAATTTTCTCTTGTCCTCTTTGCAGATGATTTGGACCACGTTGCGGCCGGACATAGCTGCTGCCGGCACGCCGCCTCCGGGCTCCACCCACTGGCCTGCCATATAGAAATTCTTTAGATTCGGCAGTGTCTTGCTCATTTGCATGCCGAACGTTCGTGTGGTGATCAGCCACCCTTCAAAGCTGGCGTGCCAGTTGCCCGTGTACTGTTCCCATGTCATTGGCGTGGCGACGTCGCACATCTCAATTTTCTCTTTGATGCCGGGAAAGTGCTGGTCAAGCAAGTCGATCACCTGAGCGGCGATCTTATCTTTTTCTGCCCCATACTTTTCTTTGTCCAGTCTGAGCTTGCTCCAGTATTCATAGTCGGAAAATAGTTTGATGCTTACTATTGTCTTGCCTGCCGGGGCCAGCGTCGGGTCAAAATCGTAGGTTTCAACGCCCAGGATTTCCTGTTGCCGCCCGGCGATATCGGTTTTTTGATCGAGGCGGTACAGCATGAGGCGGGGAATTCCTTCGAATCGGTAAGACGTACCCAGGGCCACCTGGATGAGTGGGGGAAAAAGGGGAAGACTCTCGTAATTATCGCGGATTTTATCATCCGCATACTTACCGTGAAGCATTTCAAAAATAGTCGTATGACCATCGGCGGCTGATACGATGACGTCTGCCCTGTGTTCACTGCCATCTGCCGTGCGAATGCCGGCCGCCCGGCCTCCTTCGACTATGATTTCCCTTACAGGTGATTTATAGAATATCTCTCCGCCCAGATTTACATAACGTTGCTCAATAGCCCTGGAAAGTTGCAATGATCCGCCTTCGGGGAAGCCGGCCACTTTCTTATGCATCCAGGCCAGGTTCAGCAGCGCTGCCGTCATCGGAAAGTCGGGGATGTTGAACATGAGTGGGAAGGCCCATCGCATAAAAGGATCGGTGAACCTGCCACCAAAGTCTTGAATGGAAATTCCTTTCCATTTTTCCATGAGTTCAAGAAACGGACGCAGTTTGACCAGAAGTTCAATGCCATCCTCTGGTCCAATCAGCTCCGGAGCTTTGTCTACCGGGAGGTTGATACCGGTGCACTTGCGCAGGTTATCCGTAAATTCCTTAATCAGTGTTTTGTCATTTGGGGCAAGCTCTAGCATATGCTGCTCAAGGCGATCAATATTCGTGTATACGATAAAGACCTTCCCTCCTGCTCCCTCAATACGTGCAAATTCTTCGTGATAAATTATTCGGCGGCTATTTATTGCACCGAGTTCCTGCCAGATCGGATAGAAACTGTTGCCGGGTGCTGACCCAAGCAGCCAGTGCAGGCAGCCGTCAATTATGTATCCTTTGCGTTGCCACGACGTGCAAAGCCCGCCTGGTTTATCGTGCATCTCATATATTTGCGTGCGGTAGCCGTTCATCCGTCCGTAGCAGCCCACTGACAGTCCGGCTATACCTGCGCCTATAACAATTATCGACTTTTCCATAGATCTCTTTACCTGCCGGTCCTCACCGTAGAGATGACCAGCCTGATTCTAGCAGAAGCGTCTCATATATGGAACAGTGGTCGATCATTTTGGCAGGCTGTGTTGTGCTAAACTGAAGTGCAAGAGCATATAGACAGCGAGGTTTACAGACATGAAAATATTGGGCATATCAGGCTCTCCCAGGAAAGGCAACACCGAGTGGATGGTAACGCGTCTGTTGGAATTGCTGGCACAGGCCGGGCATGAGACGGACGTCGTAATTATCAGAAAATTGACGATCGAAACCTGCAATGGCTGCCTGGCCTGTGAAGGTGGTGGAAAGGAGAGGAAAGGTGTTTGCAACATTAAGGATGATATGCAGGATATTTACCCGAAGCTGCTTGACGCTGACATAATCATCATGGGAACGCCGGTATATTTTGACATGCTCTCAGGTATGCTCAAGAATTTCATGGACAGGACGTGTGCTATCTGGCCGAAGCTGGCGGGTAAGAAGTTGGCTGGCATAGCCGTTGCTGAAGAAGGTATCGGAAAGGCGGTGGATAATCTAAAAACATACGCCAATATTTGCGGCATGGAATGGGCCGGCCAGGTGACTGCCCTCGCTAAATTACCCCGTGCAGTGGCAGCCGATCCGGACGTTGAAAAAGCTCTTAGAACGCTGGCTAGAAAAATAGCCCGTGAATCTGAGGGCTGAGAGATTCCACTGATTGGTCTACTCTCCAAATCCTGTAATCCTCTTATCCCGGCTTGCTTGAGGCTCGTTGAAAGACCTTCCAGTTGTTTTGAACTCGCCTCCGTTGTCCACAACCAATTTACGCATCACGTCTTTACGAGTTTTAAATGGTTTTATAAATTCATTGATTCTCGTCGCCGGAATAATCCATGCCGAAGGAACAAAGGAAGGATCTTCAATGTTACCCTCGAAAGACAGCATTACATAATAGTGCCCTTCAGCGATACTGTAGATGTTATCTGCCGGCCAATCATATGGCCCGGCTAAACCCTTGACGTCGATCGTAATCGGGAAGGTCTCGGGTCTATGGACAATAATGTCAACGGATTTTTTATTGCCCAAGGTCAGAGAAGCTTCGACGCCCAGTCTGTACAGCGTGGAAAGTACCCAGAACTCTGAGGCAAGATTAGTATCGTATTTACTCATACTTCCAATCCTACTGGTTCGCCGCTGCGCCTGATTACTTCAACGCTTTAATCTGGTCCATCGCGAGCTTGGTAAGAGCCATGTCCGTTGAGTTGTTGACGGTCTCCTGGAAATCGGTGATAGCGTCCTCTTTTTGCCCGAGCGCTTCGTAGCACAGGCCCCGGTAATAGCGGCCTATCGCATTCTTTTCGTCCAGTTGCACAGATTCGTTCAGGTCGGGCATAGCTTTATCTAAATCTTTCACCATGTAATAGCTGGCCCCTCGGTGGGCGTAAATATCGCCGATATTGCCACCAATATCAATTGCCCTCGTCAGGTCGTCGATAGCCTGGTTATAGTTTTCAACTTTAAAGTAGTACCACCCCCGGCTGTCCCAGATAGCTGGATCGTTGGGAGACAGCTCCAGCGCCTTGCTGATATATACGGCCGCGTCATCGTACTGGCCTTTCACTAGAAGGTACCAGCCCTGATTATTGTAATCAGCCCCGCTGTGACGGAGGTCCAGGGCATGCTGGTTGTCGGCCATGGCCTGGTCCAGATCTCCCAGTTGATAGTCACAAAAACTGCGCATCGCATAAGCAGCATCCAGTGCTCCGCTATTCAGGCCGATGACTTTGCTGAAATCGGCTCTGGCCTTGTCCCACTCCTTCATGTAGTAATATGTGTACCCCCGCCCGTAATAGCTGCTGCCGTTATTTGCGTCAATCTGAATGGATTTGCTAAAGTCCTGCACGGCGCTGCTGTACTCCAATTGATTGCGCAGGCACGATGCCCGTCCCCAGTAAGCCTCGCTCGAATTCGGATATAGCTCAATGGCCTTGTTGTAATCAGCATAGGCCAGGTTTAAGTTCCCGGTATCGTAGTATACGCGGCCGCGTCCCAGGTAAGCGGTTACCAGGCCGGGGTCGATTTCAATGGCCTTGCTGAAATCGGCTATCGCCCTATCATAGTCTTTCTTTGCATAATAGGCTTTTCCGCTTTCCACGTATGGTCCCGGCGCAGGTCTGCACCCGGTTGGTAATATGGAAACACAGATAGCCAGAAGGATGGCCGTTAAAGCTATCGTCTTGTACGCCATTTCTCTGTTTCATCTTAGCATTGCCGCCGCCGGTCGGCAAACATAAAGGAATTATTCAGATTGGAGAGTCTTCAGAACATCAATGGCACACTTGACAATAGCCTGCGTCCTCCAGCATCATCCATGTCAAGGGGCGTTGCCACTTACCTGTTCCAATTGCCCTCTGTCTGTTTCAATAGTCCGACAATCGGATCGAGCAGTCCCTCCCTTACGAATGTCCGCACTTCTTCATGGTCTGCTATTTGCTGTCTTGCTCAACCACGAAACCCCACCCCGCAGTTGAAACATCATAGGCGACATTTGTCATGCCCGTTTCTGCAGTATCAGGGAAGGTGTAATTTTCAAAGATAGCTTTCTTGTACACCAGCTTCGAAGTTCCCGGTCCGATCATAACAACGCCGGTAGTGTCGGAATTATATGCCAGCCAGTACGTTGTGCCGGATTTTACGGGAGTGCCGGGTATGTATATGTTGTTCCACTGGTTGGCTGCGCATGCTACTGCGGTGTCGTTCGAATTCAATTTTTTGCCGGGCAGGTCGGTTTTAGCATCGTTCTCGTAAATAGCCGCCTTTGCGTTTCCCGCCTTGGTGCCGTAAACCTTGATTACGCTGATCGTTCCGCTCTTAGCAGGGGTGAGTTTAACGTAGTGCACCTGGTCTTCGCCGCTTGCATATTTATAATTAGCGACGTTATCGCTGCCGCCGCATAGTTTTACTGCGATCGGCGGCAGTGTTTTGGAGTCAGGGCCTTTTAGTGTCTCTGATATCCACAACGGTGATTGGTTATCGTCTTTATTATTTGTCAGGCGTAGCTGGTTGCCGCCATCAGTATTCATTACATATATCTGGTTAATGCCGTCCGTGTTTGAATAATAGACGATCCTGTTCCCATCCGGCGAAAAACAGGGACCATAGTCCTTTGCGCTGTTGAAAGTCAAGCGTTTCTGGTTGCTTCCCGTGGCGTCCATCAGGTAGATCTCGGGATTTCCATCACGCTCGGAAGTAAATACTATTTTCTTCCCGTCCGGCGACCAGCGTGGGGCATAGTCTGACGATTCATTGGTTGTCAGTCGTTGCTGGTTACTGCCGTCGGCGTCCATGACGTAGATTTCATTATTACCATCCCTGTCGGTATAGAAAAGGATTTTATTGCCGTCAGGCGACCATTTGGGCCTATCGTCCACGGGTTTGCTTACGGTCAATCTCTGTAAATTGCTCCCATCCGCGTCCATGGTGTATATCTCACTATTCCCATCCCTGTTGGATGAGAATACTATTTTCTTGCCGTCGGGCGACCAGTCCGGCAAGGCATCGAAATAATTGTTCTTTGTCAGGTTGACCTGGCCGCTGGTGTCGTCATTCATGCTGTATATTTCAGCATTGCCATCCCGGTTGGTATAGAAAACAATCTTTTGGGTAGCTGCACACCAGCTTGGCTGCACGTTGTAATATTTATTTACGTTGTCGGCAACTGTAAGGATAGAAGGGTTGCTTCCGTCGGGCCGCATTATATCTATTTGGTAGCTCCCATCCCTGGCTTTGGCATAAATGATTGTTCCCTGGACTGATTGTCTCCCAGGCAGCAATACGATAAGCCCTATCACCGCTGCGTACGCGACCGTCAGGCCCAGTCCTGTCCATAGCATCATCTTTGCCTTTTGGGCATCTTTTGACCTGGTCATTAACCACGCAAGCAGTCCGCCAAAACAGGCCAATAGCACCGGCGCCAGCCACCAGATGTATTTCGTTATACTGTTTCCGGGCGCCGTGACCTTAACCTGCTTGGGCTTACTGACTTTTATTTCCTTCGGTTGGACCGTCATTTTCGGAGGTGGTACGACAGCTGGCTCGGGCTGTTTTACCGGCTCGATCGCTTCGTCTTGTTTCGCAACAGGTTCGGGCTGTTGAACGTTGACGAGGTGCGTTGCGGGTTCAGGCGCAGGGGCAGCAATGGGTTTTACCTGCGGAGGTTCCATCTTCTGCACGGGTGTGGTTGGGATTGTTGGTTTGACAGGCTCAGGGATTTTGGGTGCCGCTTCCGGCGGCTTTGTATTCCTGGCGGCGCCCTGCAAAGGTGGTTTTGGCGGTTCAGGAGTTCTTAATGTGAAAAGATTGTTGGCGCATGAAACGCAATAGACCTTTTCATTCAGCTCGGTGTAACAGGCTTTGCATACTAATTGTCCGCATTGGCAGCATGCCCCGACTGCGTCCTTGCCCGGATGCTTCGTGCAGTATGAAATGGCCCACCTCCCCGATGTATTGGATTAGTCAACAATTGTTAAATTTACTATCAGGCAAATTGTTAAGGACGGTTTTATCATACTGTCTAACCCTGCCAGCCGTCAATAGCCTCCGTGGGCATAAGTTTTGAATATTTGGCGGGTTTCACGTATTATTTTGCTTTGGGATAAGTATTTAATCGCTTGACCAAATCAAACTTTAAAATTTAACGGAGGTCTCACTATGTTCGAAATGTCCAAGTTCTCTTTAAAAGGTAAAACAGCTATTGTCACTGGTGGGGGCCGTGGTATCGGCCGTGCCATTGCCATAGGTTTTGCCAAGGCCGGGGCGAAGGTTGTGGTTACCAGCCGTAAGGTTGAAGACCTGGATGCCACTGCCAAGGATATTAAATCGTTCGGCGGCGAAGCGTTTCCTATACAGTCTCACCTCGGTAAACTGCCGGAGATCCAGAAAATGGTTGATGCCGCACTGGAAAAACTGGGCGGCAGGATAGACATTTTGGTCAACAATGCCGGCGCCAGCCCCGCAATGTCGAGCGTACTGGATGCCGATGAACGTCTATGGGACACGATCATGAACCTTAATGTGAAGGGTCTTTATTTTACCAGCCAGGCGGTTGCCAGGGTCATGAAGAAGCAGGGCAATGGCAAGATTATCAATATCGCTTCAGTCGATGGGTTTAAGCCTGAACCCGGCGTTAGCGTTTACTCGATTTCAAAAGCCTCAGTACGCATGGTTACACAGGCATTTGCTACCGAGCTTGTCGGTTGCAATATCCAGGTCAACACGATTGCCCCGGGTCCCTTTGATACTAAAATGATGAATTCACACTGGTTCCATCTTACGCCGGAGGAAGCTAAGAAAGAGAGGGCGGCGCTGGAAGGCTGTCTTCCCATCGGGCGCATCGGCAATCCTGACGAGTTGGCTGGAGCGGCGATTTACCTCGCCTCGGACGCATCCAGCTACACTACCGGCACCGAGATCGTCATCGACGGCGGCCAGATACTGAGCACGATACTAGTGGCCAAGCAATAATTAATCCGCATACGTATAAATAATCCCCCGGCCGGGCGTCCTGCCCGGCCGGGGTTTTTTGTTTTATCCACATTGCCTGTACGTCATGATGGCGTTGAATCCCGATCAATCGGGATTATAAATAGATTCCCCGGTCCTTTCGGGCAGAGGTCAGGGTCGGGGTATTGATAATTATTGAGCGTTCGACTTTGAGTTTTGAATTTGTTTAGTATTTAGCGCTGAGAGTTTAGAATTTTTCCCTTTGTTTGGAATTTGGTATTTGGAGTTTCGCTTTTTATATAACGAGATGGGCCATGGTTATTAAAGATCTGTTTGGCCCTCATGGGGCGTTGAAAATGATATTCTTCGTTCCAAATGAGGCCGTACCTGGTTTTAAAAGGATATGTTTGAACGTCATGAGGGCGTCGAAGAGGGGCTGCAAGCCCCTTTTATTAAAAAATTACCCTCGCCCTTCAAGGGAGAGGGAGGGTGAGGGTATCAAGTCCGCCATTGTTATTGCCCGCCCAATAGGATTAAGCTAGACTATATAAAATATAGGCCTCTTGAAGTACCCGTGAATTGTGGTAAACCGTGTTAGCGCTAAGGTAATTGGGTAGTATCATATAGTATCTTAAGATTATCAGAGGGGAGTGATGCAGGATATAAAGTACCTATTTGAGCCCCGCTCGGTGGCGGTGCTGGGGGCTTCCTCCAAGGCAGGGAAGCTGGGTAATACTCTTGTCAGCAACCTCATCTTCAGTAAATATAAAGGAAAAATATACCCCATTAACCCGTCCGGCGGAGAAATCCTCGGTCTGCATGCCTACAAGGATGTCAACGAAGTTCCGGGCGAAATCGACCTCGCCGTTATCGTGATCCCTGCAGCGCTGACTTATGAGGCGGTGAAAAGCTGTGCCGATAAAGGCGTCAAATTTGTTGCCATCATTACGTCCGGGTTTTCCGAGATCGGCAATGCCGAAGAAGAGCGGAAAATTGTCAGCTATGCTCTCGAGCACGGCACCCGCGTGCTTGGCCCTAACATCATGGGGATATACTCTGCAGCCGCCAGGATGAATGCCACCTTCGGTCCCGGTGACATCGCATCGGGAAATGTCGCCATCGTAACTCAAAGCGGCGCCCTGGGTGTCGCCATGATCGGCAAGACCAAGGTGGAGAACATTGGCCTGTCGGCCATAATATCCGTAGGTAATAAGGCGGATATCTCGGAGATCGACCTTCTCGATCACCTCGCTTCGGATGTTAATACCAGGGTAATCATGATGTATATCGAGGGCGTGACCCACGGCGAAAAATTTGTGGAAGCATTGAGCAGGACTGCCAAGATAAAACCCATCGTTGTGGTTAAGGCGGGAAGGTCCAAGCGCGGCGCCATGGCCGCCGCTTCTCATACCGGTTCTCTGGCCGGCGAGGATAAAGTCTTTGACGATATTGCGCGTCAGTGCGGCGTACTTCGCGCCGAAAGTCTCCAAGATGCCATAGAATGGTGCAAAATCCTCGCGAATTCTCCCGAGCCGCAAAGCGATAATGCGGTGATCATCACCAATGGCGGCGGCATAGGCGTAATGGCGGCCGACGCCTGCGAGAAATTTAATATTAACCTGTATGACAACCTGGCCGACATGAAGGACACTTTTACCAGCGTCGTGCCGAAATTCGGCTCCCTGAAGAATCCGGTGGACCTCACGGGCGAAGCCACCGCGGAAGACTACTTCAGGGCCATCAACTTCGCCCTCTCCAACAATAATATAAGCGCCATTTTGTGTTTGGGTTGCGAGACGGGTGTATTTGACCCAGAGAAGTTTGCCTCCCGCACGGAAGAGCTGTACTTCAGCAACTCACTGCAAAAACCCATTGTGTTCTCTTTTGTCGGCGGCGAACGTCTCGAAGATAACATACAGCGCCTGAAATCCAAAGGCGTGCCGGTTTTCAATGATGTACTGCTGGCCACTTCCTGCCTGGGGGCTGTCTACTACAACACCCGGCAAAAGGCGGAATACTCGCCCGAGCTGGAAGAGATTAGCATCGATGATCAGGCTATACAAAACGTAATCGACGGCGTAAGGAAGGACGGCAGGCAATTCCTTTTCTCGTACGAAGCACAGCGCATTATGCGTGCTGTGAATATCGCCAATCCCGTTAGCAACATCGCTCATAATATGGACGAGGCTGTCAGGTTCGCAAAACAAACGGGCTATCCAGTGGTGATGAAAGTAGTTTCGCGTGACATTTTACATAAGAGTGACGCTGGCGGCGTTGCCCTGGATATACAGAACGAGAACGAGGTGATGGACGCCTATGAGGCCATTCTCCAGAGCTGCCGCCGTTACAAGCCGGATGCCGTCATTGAGGGTATTGAAATATCTGAGCAGGTCCGTCCGGGAGTGGAGACCATTGTCGGAGCTCGCCGCGATCTATCTTTCGGGCCCATTGTGATGTTCGGCCTGGGCGGCATTTACGTGGAAGTTATGAAAGACATTGTATTTCGCGCTTTCCCGTGCAATCTGAAGGAAGCTAACCGCATGATCAGCCAGATTAAGACCTACCCGCTGTTGCTGGGCGTGCGCGGCGAAGCGCGCAAGGACATAGATGCTCTGGCCGATGCCATATTAAGGGTAGGTACAATCATTAAACGCTTCAAGGATATTTCTGACATAGAGATTAATCCGCTTGTCGCTTACGACCACGGTGACGGGGTCAAGGCGGTGGACGTTCGCATACTACTTTCCAGGCAGGAGGCAGCAAAATGAAGAATCTGATCATAGGGTCCATGGACCCCAATTCCGGTAAAACCACACTGATAGTCGGGTTGGCGAAGGCATCGGGCAAGTCCTTCGGTTATATGAAACCCCTGGGTGACCGGCTCGTCTACCGTAAAAAACGTGTCTGGGACTACGATTCGGCCCTCATGACCAATATCTTCAAGCTGAACCAGGAGCCTGAAGACATGACCGTTGGCTTCGAGCATTTGAAGCTGCGCTTTAAATACGATCAGGATGGTGCCCGCACCCGCGTGCTTGAAATGGCCAAACAGGTGGGTGCTGGTAAAGACGTGCTGTTTGTCGAGGGCGGCAAGAATATCGAGTTCGGCATCTCTTTCTTTCTCAATGTCTTTTCACTGGCCTCTTACCTGGATGGAAAGCTGGTCATGGTGGTGGGCGGCGATGAAAACTATATCGTGGACAATGTGATATTTATACAAAAGCACCTGGCTTTGAGCGACATCAATTTTGGCGGCGTTATCATCAACAAGGTGCGCAATGTAGAAGACTTCAAGACGGTGTACGTCCCGCTCATGCAGAAATCCGGTGTAAACATACTCGGCATAATCCCCTACGAAGAGCAGCTCACCTTTTTCTCTATGGAATACCTGGCCCAGTATCTGCTTGCCCGTGTGATAGCAGGCGAATCCTATCTCAAATGCCGTGTCAGCAATATATTTGTTGGCGCCGCTTCGGTTGAGTCCGTCTATTCGGACTCCCGCTTCCACAAGGAAAACAAGCTCATGATCACCAGCGGTGACCGCTCTGACATGCTGCTTGCCTCGTTTGAGGATAAATGCACGGCCGCCGTCGTGCTTACCAATAATATCCTGCCCCCGCAGAACATACTGGCCAAGGCCGAAGAGCGGCACATTCCCGTGCTGCTGGTGCCCTACGGCGTATACGAGACTGCCAAACAGATCGAGGCCCTGACCCCGCTTATCACCAGCAGCAATACTGCCGAAATCGACCTCATGGAAAAACTGGTCAAAGACCACGTCAATATCGACGTTTTGTTCAAAGGATAAATCGCACCCGGCTCGCCAAAATTGTCATTGCGAGTCCCGATGAAATCGGGGACGTGGCAATCTCCTGTCTCCATAGGTAGCGTCGAACTTTTACTTAGAGTCTCAGAATTTTCAGTCTTTTGTTTGGAATTTGGCCTATTGGGGCTTGGAATTTATTTTTCCCTGGGGGCGTTGAAGACGGCCCTTCCTCCTGACATGATTATTCCGACCGGTTAGGTCGCACGGGCGACAGCGGGGAAGTCAGAAGGACCGCAGGTCCTTCAAGGAAATAATTCAACTTGCCGTTCAGGGAGAGGGCAGGGTGAGGGTACAAATCCATCCTCCTACAAATAAGAATTTAATATTGTTCTCCTATAATCATCAGCAATGATGAATATAAGGAGGTGCCAAAAATAAATTTGGATAATAAGAAAATTTTCATCATTCTTATGATCGCGTTGGCTCTAAACTTTGTCATTGGATCAACCGGTGTGGTACTCGCTGCTGTCTCGTTAGCAAGGCAGTCCGGCATCGCCGTAAACGGGTCAGTAGCGAAAAGGATTACCACTGGCCCTAATATAACACAGGGTCAGTCTGGCAATTACCAGGCGCAGACGCCATCCAATGCCAGTGGAACAGGCCAACAGGGTGCCAGATCATGGGGAGGTAATCAGCAAGGTAACCAGTCCCAGTCTGGCGGACAGCAGTCTGCGATGCCGCAAGACGGCAATCAGCAGGCCAACCAGTCCCAGTCTGGCGGACAGCAATCTGCGATGCCGCAGGATGGCAATCAGCAGGCTAACCAGTCACAGTTTGGCGGACAGCAATTTGGCATGCCGCAGGACGGCAATTTGCAGGCTAACCAACCCCCGGCTGGCGGACAGCAGTTTGCCATGCAGGGTGGTGATCAGCAGGCGAACCAAGCCCCGGCTGGCGGGCCGCAGTTTGGAAACAACCAATTTGCATGGCCTCCCTCTGGCGGTCAGCAGTCCTGCGGACCACAGTCCGGAAATGGACAGTTTGCGGGGCCGCAATTCGGCCGATCCCAGGCTGGTGGACCACAGTCTGCCGGGCCGCAGTGGGACGGACCCCAATTTGCGAGGATGCAATTTGGTGGACCCCCGCCAGGCGGACCTGGATTTGGCGGGCCAATGTGTGGACGCGGTTTCGGAGGCCCCGGATCTGGCGGACCACCGATGTTCCCTCCAGGATGATCTGAATAAATACCATTACTCGCTATTCTGGATCAGCAAAGGAGAGGGCTCAGGCCCTCTCCTTTTTCTATCCCAGTAATTCTCGTCGCGGGACAAGGATTATTTTGTAGGGTGACCGCATCTGGAATAATTGGGTTTTGCATTTTGAGTTTAGAATTTTCGTCCTTTGTTTGGAATTTGGTATTTGGAACTTGGAATTTACTGTTGTGAGGGTACAAAAAAATGATTTGCACCCCGTTATGTCCGCTGTTATAATCATTGCAACTTTGAGACATTCTATATTCATATAAGTAACTGATCGATCGACCTCACGCATAAAGCGGGAGGTTTTCATTTGTTCTGGAAGGGAGTTTAAAAATGTCAGACGAAAAATCCCAAAAACTTGAAACCATGAGACATTCAGCCAGTCACATCATGGCTGAAGCCGTCAAATCTATGTTCCCGGACGCCAAATTCGCCATCGGTCCCGCCATCGAGGACGGCTTCTACTATGATTTTGACCTGCCCCGTCCCCTGGCTGCGGAAGACCTCCCGGCCATCGAACAGAAAATGACTGAGATCATTAAAGCCAATCTCCCCTTTGTCAAAGAGGAGATCACCGCTAAAGAAGCCCTTAAGCTTTTCGCTGACCAGCCTTACAAAATCGAGCTGATCAAGGACCTTGGCGAAGACAAGGTCACCATCTATAAACAGGGCGACTTCGTTGACCTCTGCCGCGGACCTCACGTCAGGGCCACCGGCGAAGTCAAAGCCTTCAAGCTGAACTCCGTTGCCGGCGCTTACTGGCGCGGCGATGAGAAACGCCCCATGCTGCAGCGCATCTACGGCGTCGCCTTTGCTAAAAAGTCCGACCTGGACGACTACCTGAAGAGGATTGAAGAAGCGGGCAAGCGTGACCATCGCAAGCTGGGCAAAGAGCTCGACCTGTTCAGCCTCCATGAAGAGGCAGGCCCCGGCCTGGTCTACTGGCATCCCAAAGGAGCCACCGTCCGCCAGCTAATCGAGGATTTCTGGAAGGCTGAGCACAGGCGCCGCGGCTACGACATCGTCTATTCCCCGCACATCGCCAAAGTCGACCTCTGGAAGATCAGCGGCCACTGGAATTTCTACCGTGAAAATATGTACTCGCCCATGGAGATCGACGAGATCGAATATGTTCTCAAGCCCATGAACTGCCCCTTCCATATTCTAATGTATAAGACTCAGATTCGCAGCTACCGCGACCTGCCCATGCGCTACGCCGAGCTGGGGACTGTCTACCGCTATGAGCGCTCCGGCGTGCTGCACGGCCTTGCCCGCGTCAGGGGTTTTACGCAGGACGATGCCCATATCTTCTGCCGGCCCGACCAGATAGAGTCGGAGGTCAAGGATGTCGTCGAGCTCGCCCAGTTCATGATGAAATCCTTCGGATTCGAAGAATACGAGATGATGCTCTCCACCCGGCCCGAAAAAGCTGTGGGTGACGCCGAAAGCTGGGACATGGCCACCAACGCCCTGCGGAACGTGCTGGAAAAGTTGAAGATCGACTACCACGTCGATCCCGGCGAGGGCGTTTTTTATGGCCCCAAGATCGATGTTAAATTAAAGGATGCCCTGGGCAGGCTCTGGCAGGGTCCCACCATCCAGGTTGATTTCCAGATGCCCGAGCGCTTCGATGTTACCTACGTGGCGGAGGATGGACAGGAGCACCGCACAGTCATGATTCACCGCACCGTCCTGGGCAGTATGGAAAGGTTCTTCGCCTGCCTGACCGAGCATTACGCAGGCGCCTTCCCGCTGTGGCTCGCCCCCATCCAGGCGGTCATCATCCCCATAGCCGACCGCCATGCCGAATATGCCGCCAAACTTGCCAAACAGATGCGTGAAAAAGACTTCCGCATCCAGCTTGACGACAGGTCAGAGCGCATGAACCTCAAGATCAGGGAAGCCCAGTTGAACAAGGTCCCGTACATGCTGGTTGTCGGTGATAAAGAGGTTGAGAACGGCCAGGTGTCGGTACGGTTGCGCACCGGTGAAGACCTGGGCAGCCAGGTTTTGGAAGACCTGCTGGTGCGGATGAAATGCCTTATTGATGCCAGGGAATTGCACAAACTTTGATTTATAGCTATAAAATATGATATATTCTAGTGCGTTAACTTTTAAATTTAAGGGAGGGATGGAAAAACATATTTAAAGAGCTAAACATCAATAACCGGATTCGTGCCAAAGAGGTAAGGCTGATTGGGGATGAGGGGGAACAGTTGGGTGTGGTTGCCACGGACAAGGCCCTGGTAATGGCCCGTGATAAGGGGTTGGATCTTGTAGAAGTAGCCCCTACCGCAATTCCGCCTGTATGTAAAATAATTGATTACGGAAAATATCGGTACGAACAGACCAGGAAAGATAGAAAAGCGCGTAGCGGTCAGCGGTCCGGCCTCCTGAAAGAAGTCAGGGTGAGGCCCCAGGTTAAGGACCACGACCTTGAGATAAAAATAAACCAGGCCAAGAAATTTATTCTTGCTGGAGATAAAGTAAAAGTATTAGTAGTATTCCGCGGCAGGCAGATGGTCCACCCGGAGCTGGGTGTCAGGTTACTGCAGAAGGTAGCCAACGACCTTAAAACGGTCGGCCAGCTCGACGGACAGCCCATCCACGAAGGCAGGATAATGAGCCTGATTATGTCGCCGGTAGCTGCAAAACAGGTGCCTGGCAAAGAGAATAAAGAAGCTAAAGACACTGAGAAAGTCACAGAAATAAAGGTCAAGGAAACAGTGAAAAATGCCTAAACTAAAGACCCATAAGGGAGCGAAAAAGCGCTTCCACTTCACCGGGACCGGTAAAATCATGCGCGTAAAGCAGGGCAAGAGCCATTTCAGGCGCAACAAGTCGAAAGCGACCAAGGGCCTGTTCGACGAGACTATTCCCCTGCACAAAGCCGATGCCAAAAGAATCAAAAGAGTATTACCTTATCATTAGGGTATCAGGAGGACTTCATTGCCTAGAGTAAAGGGTGGGACAGTATCCCACAATCGCCATAAGAAAATACACGAGCTTACCAAGGGACACAAGGGTAGCAGGCATCTGCTTGTCAGGCAGGGCCATGAGTCCATGCTGCATGCCCTCGATTACGCCTATGCCCACCGCCGTGAGCGCAAGGGTGATATGCGCAGGCTCTGGATTGCCCGCATCAACGCCTCTTCCAGGGAAGGCGGGATCACCTATAGCCAGTTTATCAGGGGCCTCGCGCTTGCTGAAATAGATATCAACCGCAAGATGTTGGCTGACATTGCTGTCAAAGACCCCGCTGCATTTTCAGAGCTCGTCAAGAAAGTTGCTGAAAAGCTAAAGAGCTAAATGTTCCTCAAAGACTCGCCATGTTGGACCAGGTTGAACAAGTCGCCGCGCAGGCGAATTCCGAACTGCAAAAGATAACCGGCCTTGAAGAGCTGGAATCATGGCGCGTCCGTTACCTCGGCAGAAAAAGCCGGTTGATCACCATTCTCCGTTCTTTGGGCGATGTCCCCATCGATGAAAGGCGCGCCCTCGGCGCACGTGCCAACCAGGTCAAAACCAGCCTCGAAAGCAGCTGCGCCGCCAAAAAAGAGCAGATTGAGCTTCTCAAGCACCAGTCTCTCGCCCTCGAAAAGATAGACGTTACCCTCCCCGGCGCGCCCTATCAGGTCGGCCGTCTTCATCTCACGACCAAGACCGTTAAAGAGATCTGCGATATCTTCGTCAGCATGGGATTCCAGGTCGTTGAAGGCCCCGAGGTGGAATGGGAGCACTACAATTTCGAAATGCTCAATATGCCTGCCGAGCATCCCGCCCGGGACGGCTTCGCCACCCTCTGGGTGGACTATAAGACCGAGTCCGGCGCCAGGCCGATGCTGATGCGCACGCATACCTCGCCCACTCAGCTCCGCATCATGGAGAAGAACAGACCCCCCATCCGCGTGGTCGCTCCGGGCAAGGTCTACCGCTATGAGGCCACCGACGCCACGCACGAGTGGATGTTCTCCCAGGTCGAGGGCTTCGCCGTTGACAAAAACATCACCATGGCCGATCTCAAGGGCACGCTATTTGAATTTGCCCGCCGCCTCTTCGGCCATGACCGCAAATGCCGCTTCCGCTGTCGATTATTTCCCCTTTGTAGAGCCGGGCTGCGAGATGGCCATCGACTGCTTCATGTGCAGCGGCAAAGGCTGCCGCCTGTGCAAGGAACAGCGGCTGGATAGAGATTCTCGGCGCCGGCATGATGCACCCCGAGGTGCTGCGAGGCTGCGGCATCGATCCCGAGGAGTATTCCGGTTTCGCCTTCGGCATGGGCATCGAGCGCATACCCATCCTGCGCTACGGCATCGATGATATCCGGCTCTTCTACGGTAACGATTTGCGCTTTTTGAAACAGTTCTAAAAAAATGATAGTTCCTCTAAAATGGCTTAAGGACTACGTTGACATAGACATCTCGAATGAGGAGCTCGCCGACCGGCTGACGCTGGCCGGGCTCGAGGTCTCCGATATCAAGGTCATCGGCGGTTCCTGGGACAAGGTCGTCGTCGGCAAGATACTCGAGATCAACCCCACCCCAACGCCGACCGCCTGCGCCTGGCCACCGTCGATATGGGCAAAGGCCAGCAGACCGTCGTCTGCGGCGCTCCCAACCTGGTGGTCGGCGACAAGATAGCCTTCGCCTTCGCCGGCGCCAAGCTGATCGACGGCCATACCGGCAAGACCGAGGAGCTCAAACCCGCCAAGATACGCGGCGTGGAATCGTCCGGGCATGATCTGCTCCGAGAAGGAGCTGGGCCTGTCCGAAAACCACGAGGGCATACTGGTGCTGCCCGCCGATTTCGAAGTCGGCAAGCCGCTCAGGGACTACCTGGGCGACGCCATATTTGATATTGATATCACCCCCAACCGGGCCGACTGCCTCTCTGTCATGGGCATTGCCCGTGAGATCGCGGCGCTCACCGGCAAGCCCTTTAAAATGCCGGACCTCAGCTATCCCGTGTCAGACAAGCCGGTTGGATCGTTTGCTTCGGTTGAGATAAAGGATCCCGACCTCTGCCCGAGATATTGCGCGACAGTGATCGAGGGCATCACCATCGGGCCGTCCCCCCGCTGGATGCAGGACAGGCTCATCGCCTGCGGCGCCCGGCCCATCAACAACATCGTCGACGTGACCAACTATGTCATGCTCGAGTTCGGCCAGCCGCTGCATTCCTTCGACTACAAGCAGGTCAGGGGCAACAAGATAATCGTGCGCCGCGCCGCTGAAGGCGAGACCATGTACACTCTCGATGAGCAGGACCGCAAGTTCGACAGCAACATACTGCTGATCGCCGATGCCGAGCGTCCCGTAGCGGTCGCCGGCGTCATGGGCGGCCTCAGTTCCGAGGTCAGGGAGTTCACCACCTCCATTTTGTTGGAATCAGCCAATTTCAGCCAGGCCGCCATCCACCATGGCAGCCAGGAGCTTAAACTCGCCAGTGAGGCCTCTGCCAGGTTCGAGAAAGGCCTCAACCCCGGGCTTGCCGAGATGGCAGCGAAAAGGGCCACGCAGCTTATAGTGCAGCTCGGAGGCGGCAAAGCGGCCAAAGGCATTATCGACGTTTATCCCGGCAAGAAGGACGGCAAGCCCGTATCGGTCAACGAGCACGACGTGAAGCGTCTGCTCGGCATTGACCTCAAGCTCGACGCCATCAAGAGATGCCTGGACCTGCTCGGCCTGCCCTGCAGGAAAGGCGACGCCAATAATATTCTGGTGGACGATCCCTGGTGGAGAAATGATATTAACTGCACCGCCGACCTTGTCGAAGAGGTCGCCCGCATCACCGGCTATGCCAATATCCCGGAGACCATGCTCAGCGCTTCCCTGCCGACAGGCGAAAGCGCCCCCATCGTCTCCTTCCGCCAGGACCTCAAGGGCTTTCTGGTCTCCACCGGCTTCCAGGAGATCATAACCTATCCCCTCACCAGCCAGGAGACCATGCAGAAACTGTCCGCTTCTCCTGAAGCTGAGCCAGTTGCGATGCTCAGGATAGCCAACCCCATGAGCCGTGACCTCGAGTACCTGCGCACCAGCCTGCGCATGGGCGTGCTCTCGGTCCTGTCCCGCAGCCAGCGCATCAGGGACAATAATATCCGTCTCTTCGAGGTCGCCAAGGTCTTCATCCCGCGTGCCAAAGACCTGCCGCGTGAAAACGAGATACTCTGTGGCCTGGTTGATACCGTCACCCCCGAGGTCTACTGGCAGTCCAAGCCGCAGCCGGTCGACTTCTATTTTGTTAAAGGCGTCGTCGAGACCCTGCTGGCCCGTTTCGGCGTAAAGGCCGACTTCGTTGCGGGCACTGACGCCTCGCTCAGCCCTGCCAAATGCGCCGACATCATGGTTGGCTCCAATAAGATCGGCGTGATCGGCGAGGTGCACCCGGTCGTCCTCAAGAATTTTGATATATCCGACCCCGCTTTCCTCTTTGAGCTTGATGTGGATAAGCTGGTTACGCTTGCGTCCAAACCGCTGGTGTATAAGGCGGTTTCCAAATATCCCTCCATAACCCGTGACATTGCCATGCTAATGGATGCCGCGGTCACTGGCAGAGGATAATTGATATTGTGAGGGCCTTCAACCTGGTGTCCGAAATGCAGCTGTTCGACCTCTATGAAGGTAAACAGGTGCCTGAAGGCAAAAAGTCCATGGCCTTCCGCCTTACTTACCAGTCAGCCGACCACACCCTCAAAGACGAGGAAGTCGACAAAGTCCAGAAACGCATCCTGGAACGGCTCTCCAAAGAACTCGGCGCCGTGCTCAGATCGTAATCCAGGGAAGTCGTCCACAAGTATGTCCTTGCGAGGGGCGCAGCCCCGTGGCAATCTACTGCCTAGCTGAGGTAATGTTGTTCTTCGTACCAAACGAAACGGAACGTGGTTCTTAAGAATGTATCTATCCATCATAGGGGCGTTGAAAATGCCTTCGTTCCAAACGAGGCAGTGCATGGCTCTTAAAGAGGATATGTTTGAACGTCATGAGAGGCGTTGAAGAGGGGCTGCAAGCCCCTCTTATTAAAAAAATCCCCTCTCCTGTGGAGAGGGCAGGGTGAGGGTATAAATGCCAGAACACTTCTTACATAGATTCTTGAACCCGAAAAGCGTCGCGGTCATCGGCGCTACCTCCAACAAATTAGCAGTAAACTACCACCTGGTAGAAAACCTCGTCAACCTTGGCTATAAAGGTAAAATCCACCCTGTAAACCCCAACCAGCCCGAAGTCCTCGGCATCAAAACCTTTAAAACCTTCGCGGATATAGGCGAATTCGTAGACCTCGTAGTTATCTCAATAGCCGCCCGCAATGTCGTAGACGTAATAAAAAACCTCCCCGGCGACAAAATAGGCGGCGCAGTCATCGTCACCGGGGGATTCTCCGAGATTGGCGCAGAAGGCAAAAAGATCCAGGACGATATAGCCAGGATAATGAAAGAAAAGGGGATAAGGGCCATCGGCCCTAACGCTCTCAGCCCTATAAATAGCCGCAACAGCCTTGCCATCAGCTTCTTCACCATCAATAAACTGACTCCAGGGCAACGTCTCCTTCATCTTCCAGTCCGGCATGTACGAGCCCCGCTTCAACTGGATGCTCTCCGATTTTCATCTCGGCCTCAGCAAACTGATCGATCTCGGCAACAAGATGGATATCACCGAGGTCGACGCGCTGGAATACCTGTCGCAGGACCCCGATACCGGCGTCATCTGCCTGCACCTCGAAGCTATTAAAGGCGGAGGCCGCAAGTTCTTCGACCTTCTCAAAGAGACGTGCAGCAGGAAGCCAGTGATCGTATTAAGGGGAGGCCGGACCGATGCCGGGGCGAAAGCTGCCATGTCGCATACGGGTTCTCTCGTCCAGGGCAGCAACATCGTTTTCGAATCAGCGCTGAAGCAGGCCGGAGCCATCAAGGCCGATACCCTCGATGATTTCCTCTATCTGGCCAAGGCCTTTTCTTATCTCCCGGTTCCCAAGGGCAACCGCATTGCCATCGCCACTTTCCCGGGAGGCGAGGCCGTGCTGGCCACGGATACGGTCTATCAGAACGGCCTGGTCATGGCGAAGCCGGGACAAGCAAGCTACGAGAGGCTGCATAAGACCTTTCCTGCCTGGGAGATTGCACTCAATCCCTACGATTTCGGTATTATCTATACATTCAGCTCATTCAACAACAACCACGGCGCGTTCATAGAGGCCATGGCCGATGATGAAAATGTTGACTGCATGGCCGTCCAACTGCCCCCCATGGGCTTCCCTATCGATCCCGAATCCTTCTGCCCGCCCTTCCTGGCCGCCGCCCAAAAAGGCAAGCCCCTGGCCGTCTGGCCCCCTCAGATGCTCCGCTTCGACACCCCGTCATCGATTGGCTCGAAGCCCACTCCATCCCCGTCTTCCCCTCCGGTGCTATAGCCGTGAAGTGTCTG
>CAWHDI010000021.1:0-88447 GCA_963827985.1 uncultured Chloroflexia bacterium
TGAAGATGAGGATGAGGGTGACGATCACCAGGATGGCGCCGATTGCGATGATGACCCAGACCCACAGCGGGGTTGCAGGCTCTGCGGGAGCAGGCGCCGGCGGCGCCGGAGCGGGTTCGGTCTGGAAGCTGAACGTTGCGGACCAATCGGACGGGATGTTCTGTCCGTTGACTTCCAGGGCCTTTACGCGCCAGAAGTAGTTGGTGCTGTAGTCCAGCGTGCCGTTGTATTCATAACCGGTGGTGGTGGTGGTGGCGGTTACGAGCAACTGTTTGAACTCAGGATCCTTGGCGATGTCGATCTGGTATTTGGTCGCTTCTTTCCAGGGGCTCCATGAGAAGGATGCGGGCTTTACCTTGCAGCCGATGCAGCCATTGTTCGGGCAAGCAGCTGTACGCCATAGTACGGTGTGGTTACGATGAAACCGGCTTTGACGGTGAAGCTGCGTGCATCGGACCAATCGCTCCAGGCCAACTGCTGAGTTGCGGACTTATAGACCCTGATATGCCACCAGTAGATGGCTCCAGCTTCGGGCAGGGTGCCGGGGGCAAGCCATGCAGCCGGGCTGGTCATGTTGGTGGAATCCATGTCCAAGAGGATTGTGCCTCCCAGAACGGATGCTATATGGCCGGCGTTAGTTTACGGCCGGATTGATCCTCAATGTGAAGTTCTGGTCTTTGGCAATTTGCGAGTTCATAGCCGGTGGCAAGACAGAGCTGTTCCCATGCGAGATCAACCTGCTGGTTGCGGCCGGTTACGGGGTCTGCGCCGACGAGGAACTTGTCAGCCGGGCTCTTCAGGATCGGGCCCTTCTTGGCAAGACAGTCGGTGTATGCCCAGAGCATGCCGTAGTTCAGGTTCGGGGTGTAGCCGTGGCCGCTGATGTTCGGGCTGCCGGGAATCTGTTGAGGCCGGTTGTTGTGTAGCAAAAGTCCGGCATTCCAGCGGCCGTCGCCGGCTGCGACCAGCCGTTTGGTCGATGTAGTGCCGGCAGTGCCGGTAACAAAGGCATGTGGGAGCCGCACTGTCAAACAGGCCCCTCTGGTCGTCGATGGCATAGAGGGTGGTGTTGGTGTCAAGAGTGCAGCAACCACAGTATTTGAGTGAGGTCGGCTCGAGTGTGAATGATACGCCGTGTCAGTTGGTAAGCGGTAGCAAAGATGTCGAGACAATCCCACTGATATGCCGGGCTTGGGCATGCCGTCCCTGGATACCAGGGTGCGGCAGACTGCGCTGTCAATCCGAGTAGCGGAGCTTGCTGCCAGGATTGCGAGCGGTGAAGTCTGATAGTCATGCGCGGCATAGAGGGCCGGGCCGTAAGGATGGTGCCATTGGGAAGGCCGGTCCAGGCCTGTACCAGGCCGAAGATGCCCACGGGGTGCGGAGGGACCGTGTACGATGCCGTGCCGGCCAGAGTATGCCGCAAGCGCCGTTGGCAGCGCTCATCATGTCATTGTCAGACCACCTGGTCGGTGAAGGAAGGGTGTTGCGATAGACTGTGCCGATGACGTGCTGCCTGCAGACATCGTCGCCCATGTACATGAACTGGTTGTTCTTGAAGTCCACGTCAAAGATGACGTGTTCGTTGCCATGGTTCGAGAGCGGTATGGCAAGAACGTTGAACAGAACGCCAGCATTGGATGAGTAGGATGCTGCATAGGCAGACCACACGCGCCATAGCCGGCGCCGCCGCACAGGACCTTTCCATCAGGAACTGCGGCAATGGTGTGGCCGTAGGTGAGGGTGGTGTCATAGCTCGGGAGGTTGGTGGACCATGCGGTGCCGGTGTACGGCAGCCTCTGGACCAGTCCGCCCGGGCTGAGGGTGTAAATGATTGTGCTTGATTCGAAGGTGAAGTCACTGTACCGGGTCCCTGGGGGTGACGACTGCCCAGTAATCGCCGAAGTCAGGAGACCAGGCCAGTACGCCGCCGGTCAGGCTGGTGCCGGATGCATAAGCGTCTTCTGCGGCCCAGCCGACGATCTCGCCGTCTTTCTTGTCAGTGCAGGATTCGACGACGCGAAGGATCGGAAGGTCGGTCTGCGGTACGTTGCAGTTGCCGGAAGTGGTGTGACAGAACACGCGCTCCCAGTAAGTGCCGATAGGCGGTACTGCGGGCAGCGGAGCGGCGACGTTCGGGTTGATGGTGGTGCGCCACACGCTGTCGAATTCGTTGCAGCCAAGGCCATATGTTGCGGTTGACTGAAGCCAGGTAAATGGTGGTGCAGTCAGGTGCAGACTGCCACATCATTGAACCAGTCAATGGTGGTGTCGATCAGCGAGAGCTGGTTCCAGGTCTCGCCGTTGTTGCGGGAGAGAGCGAACGCAGACTCATCGTTGTTGCAGCGGATGCGCAGTCAGGTTGTACCTGCGACTAAGCGGAACAAGTGCGAGGATTGTGGGCATGAACCAGTTGCTGGTGCCGGCAGGCCGGCAGCAGCATGACTACGCCAGGGATCTCGATACCAAAGCCGGTGCGGACGGCGTTCGCGCATAGACTGCCCCACGGCTCTGAGCCGGTGGCACCATAGCCGAGTGAGCCGTCGGCGTTCCAGGCGACGATAGCGCCGCCAAGGCCGTTCTGGCTGCCGACTGCGCAGGTGCCCTGGTTAGCTGCGCCGGTGGTCGGCTTGAGGGCCGGGTACCAGCACGGGATCGGGCAGGTGGTCGGTGAATCGGTGAACCATGTCGGGACGGTGGCCGTGCACGGATAGCCCATGCGCTCGCCGGCCAGCAGTTTGCCCGATGCATAGGTGCCGAAGTAGGCGATGCTGTAGATGGACTTGTGGTGATGGAAGTGGTGTCCATCAGGACATAGGTGGTGGTGTCGTCAATCCTGTAGATGCCGTCTTCGCAGGTAGCCGGCAGTCTTGAAGGCGTGTTAAAGCGTCAAGGCTTACATAAGCCCTGCGCAGTGAGGAAGACTGGCCGGAGAAGTCGGACGGGAGCTGCAGGCAGACGTTGTTAAGCTGTGCTGCAGCCCGGTGAAGCGCCGGCAGGTGAAGCCGGGTTCTTGACCTCAATACCAATGCCGCCATAGGCATACTGAAGGGTGGTGTTCTGGTTGAGGTCGCGGAGGGCAACCTGGAAATAGGTGGCGGTGGCGTCGGAGTAAACCAGTGCTACTGCGGAGTCACCGTTATAGGTCGGTGAGAACTTGATAGCATCGTAGGAAATGGTAGAGTCGGCGCCGGCGGTGAGCCGTCAGCGTTAAGCTGCGGGAGCCAGCCGGTGAAGCCGTTGGAAGCCCTGACGAACCAGCGGGAGCCGGCGCCAAGAGCATCGGCGGTGACAAAGCCGATGTCGCGCTTGCCGCCATAATCGATGGAGATGTCGAGGGTGCGGATGGTCTCAGTGGCGGCCAGGCCGAATGTGCTGGCGGTGCTATCTGCGCCGTCAAAGGCCAGGTCCCAGTTCTGACCTGCGTCGGTGGTGACCCAGATCATCTTCGGTCCCGGGTTGGCAGTGGGATCGAGGTCCGTAGTGGCGAACATGTTGATGTGGTCAGCCGTTACGGCGATGAACTTGGGGTCATCGGGGGCGATGGCGACCTGGAACAGGTTGGCGCCATACGCTGCGAGGGCTGCGTTAGCAAACAGTTTCGGCCAGTTAGGCCTGCGGATCAAAGACGTCCACCTGGTGATGGTGAACGCGATGCCCAGCGTGTTGCTGTAATAGAACACGTTGACGTAATGGTAAGTAGCTGCGGGCGGGCCTATTACTGTGGCGGCAGCCAGAGGTGCTGATGTCGGGTCGCCCGGGGGGACCCATGTGCGGACGACGGCAGCGACGGTCATGCCGTCATTGCCGACCGCAAGGGACAGGATTTCTGAACCCTGGCCGGTGTTGGCGCCCAGGCCGTGGGGGTTCAATAGGTCATTTTTGCCGATCATCTGAGTCGGGGTGGAGATGGTGTCCCATTTCATAATGCCCGGGTCTGCGGATACCGCTGACGGCGCCGCAATATTGACCGGGATTACGAAGGAAGCAACCATCAATATAGCTGCGAAAACTCCAAGAATGCTTGGAAACCTAGTTTTCATTATTCCTCCTGCTTATTAATTGGTGGGGAACGCTTTTAATCAATTTCAATTTCGGTAGGCATCACCTCCCTTATATGTATTTTATGAACTGCACTATCACGCCAGGATATTATCTTATTTATGTTAGAAAGAGATTACACACGTATTACCGGCATGTTAAATCCCAAAGTACTACCAAGTTCAAATCTATAAATATCTCCCGCCGATTCAATATTCATGACCGTGATCATGCACATGCTTATGACGATGTGGCAACTGCTTTACTTCAACCCGTCCACTATCACTTTGGCCATATTGCGCTCAAAAGTGAAATAAGAGCCGTCCGCCGGCAGACTGTGCGTTGTAAGCTCTACTACTTTAACGCCCGTTTCTTTGCCTATTGCATCGGCCACAGCGGGCGACGTTCCCAGCTCCGTGAAAATTGCTTTGACATTATTATCTTCAATCAACTTCTTTAATTCCGCCAGATCGGATGCTGATACTTCCGCCTGCGTTGTAATGCTGGGGATAATAGCTCCCACCAGCTTGAAACCATATCTCTGGGCAAAATAGCCCATGGATTCATGGCCGGTTACAAGCTTGCGATTTTCCTGAGGGAGTGTGGAAACCAGTGCGGATATTTCGTCGTTCAAGCTGATTAGCCGGGTCTGCAAGTCGCTGGAGCGGCTGTCGACATCTATTGTGAGATCAGATTTAAGTTGGCTCGACAGAGCGGCCACCACGTCCTTCATGATTAGCGGGTCCGTCCAGAGGTGCGGGTCTTCTGCTCCAATGGCTTGATCAGGATCACCGCTGGGTATCCCTTCACCTGCTCCCACCTTTCGAATTGTTATATGATCTGATGCGGTAAAGAATTTCACACCGCGCCCCTTCGCTTCTTCCAGGGTCTTCTGCATACCGCCTTCGAGTTCCACACCATTTTGGACGATCAAGTCGGCCCGGTTAAGTGTTTCGATATCCTTTGCGGACGGCTCCCACTCGTGGGGGTCGGCCCCGTTCGGCATCATAACCACTACATTTGCGCTGTCACCCACCAGATCCTTTACCACAGAACCCAGTATCGAGTACGTGACAACTACTGTTTTCTTACCGGAAGCAGCCGGCTGTGCTACGGACTGGCATGACGCAAGCAATGAAATAGCAACTAGAATTAAACTGATACATACGCAGACCTTTCGTTCCATTCAATATCCTCCCAGACAACTATTTAGCATTCAGGCGATAATGATAACTCATTATCAATAAAAATGTCAATTACAGATTTGAGCGGCCTATGTAAACGGGTTTAAGAGGAACTTAAGAGCCTACTCAATTCCTTTCTTGCCTGCCCGATGGTCAGCGGCATTCCAGAAAACACCAACCTATCCTTGCCCCGAAGAATCTCGAACAGGTGGCCTATTCGCGTAAGTCTCATCTCGGTTTGCCTGAGCAGCGCGGCATCCGTAATTACTCTTTCTGGTGGTCCGATTGCTGTGATTGAGCCGTTTTTCAAAAGGGCAACCCGGTCGCAATACAGTGGGACCAACTCTATGTCATGTGTCGCCAGGATCATTGTTATTCCCTTGTCCCGGTTCAATCTGCGGAGTAACCGCATTATGGCGCTGGTACCCTTGGGATCGAGCCCGCTGGTTGGTTCGTCCAGCAGGATGACCCGCGGCTGCATTGCCAGCACACCCGCAATGGCCACCCGTTTCTTCTGTCCGAAGCTCAATGTGTGAATGTCCCTCGCCGCCAATCCCTGGGCATCCACCATGGCCAGGGCTTCTCTGACCCTGTGAGAAACATCTGCGGCACCCAGTCCCATATTTACAATTCCCATCGCAACATCCTGTTCGACGGTTGCAGCGAAGAGCTGGTCATTCGGGTCTTGAAACACCATACCGACCTGGCTGAATATTTGATCGGGCTTAAAGAGCCCGTATTCCTTTGTATCCAGCATGATCTTGCCGGAGGTAGGCTTTAGTAGCCCGATCAAATTCTTAAACAGTGTGGTCTTGCCGCACCCGTTAGCTCCCATCAGGGCAAGTATTTCGCCATTCCTCACTTCCAGGTTGAGATCATGCAAAACCTTGAGTGCCTTCGGGATAACTGAAAGACATGCTCTCTGTCCTGATCATTTCAAAATTGCTCCCATAAAGGAAAAACAGGCAAGGATGACTGCAAATGCGGCAATAGCCACGTAATCCATCCTACGGAGTTTTTCAAAACGGTGGATTCGATTCTCCCCGGTGTAACCCCGGACCAGCATTGCCTCAAAGACTCGCTGGGACCGGTCGTAAGCACGCAGGACAATACTCCCGCCAAGTGTGCCAAGCGATTTCATGCTTTGGCGCCAGTTGCGATAACCGAGGCGGACCCTTTGAGCACTTTGAATGGTCTCCATTTCTTCAAGAAGGACGAAAACATAGCGGTAAACAAGGAGAGTCAGTTCAATGAAGGTCGGGGATAACCTGAACCAGCGCGCAGCGTTAAGAAGCTTGCTGACCGGCGTTGACATGCTCAGGAACAAAATCAACGAAACTCCGCCTATAACGCGGGACATGATCAGAAAGCCGCGGCCAAGCCCTTCCTGGTAGCCGGTAACCTGAAAATGCCCGATGTGAATAATAAACAAAGGGGAATGACCGTAGAAGAACATCTGAACGATCGATGCGGTAACCGCAATAACTAAGGGAAGGATCAATCTGACCGCCAGAAGCTTGGGCGGAACGCCAATAATGACCAGAATTGCGAGGCAGAGAGACTGCCATGACCAGCGGCGCATAAACCGTCGGTGACAGCAAGTTAACGACCAGCGCCAGCAGGACAAAGACCATCTTAACCCTGGCGTCGATGGCGGTTGCCCAGTTCTGTTTCTGGGCGAATATGTCGCTGTTTATATCGTGCATTTGAAGCATTGAGCCAACCTGCCTAGCTTGTCAGCAGGCTATCCGCTCTTGTGCATGCTCACTTGCCTGCCTGGCAGCGGAGCCTATTCCAGGAATAGCCTACAGTGAATCCCACAATCGTTCCTGCAAGATGAAGGCAAACAGCTTCAAGTCACCCAGCTCGGGATCAATGAAGGGGGTTGGCGCGAATGCCTCGTACGCGGCAAAGCCCAGCAGGACAAGGGCTACAACAAAGCTGATAATAAATGCCATATCAAGTCTCTTCATTAATCTACACCTCTGCTTCTTTTCTCGATCATCAGCTTTCGCCAGTAGTAACCGACGGCCGATCCGCCAGCGACTCCTGCCAGCGTGAAGAAGAAAACCAGCATGTTGCCCTGATCGGTGTTGATCAAAGGGTCCGTGGCATGCCTGCCGATAGTGCTCGCCCCTTCTTCAGCGACTGTATCCGTGGTGTCGATCCAGGGGCCTTCCCCGTGGGATCGTGGCAACCAATACTGAGCCAACTATTGCCAACACCAGAATCACCGCCACCGCTGCCGTAGCCAGTATTTTACCCAAGTTTTTCATCATCCTATCTCCTTGTTCGCTTTCATAAGCGGCGCCCCGGAGCCAGGCATCAAATAGGCCAATAATTGTGGCCGGCGCTGCGCGACAAATACAACGACACCCGCTGTGAATATGCCCTCGAGGATACCCAGCGGCAACTGAGTGGGGGCGAAGGCCAATATGTTGGCGCCCCACATGCCCCAAAATGAACCCTCGCCGTGCAGGGCCAGGGCCAACTCGAATGCGGTCACTACATAAGTCGCCCAGTCACCGAGGATACCGGCGGCGAAAGCTGCTACAGCCATTGAAACATTGAGTTTTCTGAGCAGAATAAACGCACCATAACCGACAAAAGAACCGGCAACTGCCATAGAAAGGATGTTGGCGCCCCAACTGCTGATGCCGCCATGAGCTAGAAACAGGGCCTGAAGAAGAAGCGCTATAGCGCCGAGGACGGTACTTATGAACGGACCTCCCACCAGAATTGCCGCCAGCGGCGTACCGCAGGGGTGAGAGCAGGTCCCTGCTATGGGACCGGTATCGGAAAACAAGATATGAGGAAGATGGCTGCCCCCGTTAAGGCAAGGAGCGGCAATCAGTCCTCTATCCGCCTGGGTTCGACGTCTTATTTGTCGAATGCCCACGTAGACGAATGCGAAGGCGACCACGTACCATATCGCCGCCCATTCAAGCGGCAAAATGCCCTCAGATATATGCATCGCCTGAACAGGCGCTGGAAAGAAGATGGTAAGGACACAGACAAAAAGAATTGACGCCATGATGAGCTTCAGCTTTGACACTATTACTCTCCTTAACAGATTTATTTTGCTGACAGGCAGTACTAAACACCGCCTCGTATCAAGTCCACTTGTTTATAATCAAGTGTACTTGATTATATCAAAGAAAAACCGGCTATACAATAGCCCTATTTTCGATAGTCGTGGAGGCCATCAAGGTACTATGTAGACAAGTTCCTGGTCCCCTTCCAAAAGTCCAATATGCTATGGACGCTTACAGGCGGTTGACTTCCGCACTTCCGGGGTAGTAAAGTTTATTCTGGAGGTTACTATATGTGCATTTTCTGCGGCGGAACATGTGGCGGTGCTGGCGATAGCCTGCTGTCTATGGCAGCGATCGGCATGCCGTTTCTTATTATGAAAGTACGTACAAAATTGATTGCAAGAAAACAACCAACTCAAAAGGGCCTGATATCGATGGTGATTTAGAGGAAGTTTCGGGTTCAGAGCACTTGATCCCCATTTCCTCCTCTCAAGCTATTAATCAAAGGGAAAGTGAATAATCATCGGACTTCAGTAGATTTTTGGGCCATAGATGAATAGCGAACAGCTACCGTAATACCATACTTTTTCTCAATAACTCGAGTCCCTGAAATCTCCCCAACATCCACTAAGAACCAGAACCAATATCTCGCAACGCAAATCAAGTCCATCTGATTACGACTTCACAATCACATAGGCTAATACCCTGCAATCCCGGCTAAGCGATGTAGACAAATTATACAAATATTGTATAATATGATTGCTGTCTTATCGATGTTACAATTTTGTTTGATCAGGAGGGTGCCTATGTCGTCCATGATTCGAAGGTTGGCTTTCGGGTTACTCGCAGCTCTTGTATTAATTCTTCCTGTATGCGTCCCCGGTTGCACTTCTCATCCACCTTCCACTGTGCGTATCGGCTATCTGCTGGGTGATCTTCATCATTTGCCATTCTTCGTCGCGCAGGATAAAGGTTTCTTTAAAGATGAAGGAATAAATGTTCAAGTGGTAGGACCCTTCGACGCGGGGCCTGCGGAAATGGATGCTCTAGCCGCCAATCAATTGGATATGGGTTATGTCGGCATTTCTCCCGCGATATTAGCCGCAGCCGCGCAAAGTTGACCTGTCTATCATTGCGGGAGTCAACCTCGAAGGATCCGCGCTGGTGACGGCAGAAGATATCGACAGCGTCACGGAACTTAAGTCCAGAAAAGTGGCTACGCCCGCACCCGGATCCATCCAATATATCCTGATGGGAATGGTGCTGGCCAGTGATAATATGAGTTTCAAGGACGTTGAGCTATTTCCTGGCACAATAAAACCGCCTGATATGCCACCGGCGCTGCAAACCGGCCGCATAGATGGATATTGCGTGTGGGAGCCTTTTGCAGCCGAATCGGTCGTCTCAGGAGCAGGCAAAGTGTTGGTCGAATCCAAAGACATTTGGCCAGGGCATCCCTGTTGCGTGGTGGTAACAAGAAACGATTTTGCCGCCAAGCAATAGCAGCCTGGTTGCCGCAGTAGTCCGCGCACATGAAAAGGCTGTCAAATTCATTGCGGACAACCCTGCGGAAGCAAAGACCATAGCGCAAAAGTGGACGAAGCTTGACAAAGCGGTCATAGAAAATGCATTCCCTCGTGTCAAGTATACGTACACTTTGAATACGGATGATGTAAAGAGATTTGTAAGTGAAATTATAAAGTTGGGGGCTGATGGGACCATAAAGCCGATCATTACGGCGGCTGATGTCCCCGACGTAGACGCATTTACAAATAAAGTCGTGGACCTCAAATACTTACAAAAGTGATGATACGAATGTCCGCTGCGGATTGTCTCCGTTCTGCTATTCTTGTTTATATGTGAGATTGCCGCTCTTACGTCAATCTACTGTAGTTACTTCCCCATCCCGTGTCTGTACTCCGGGCCCCGTAGTCTACAACATGCTCAAAGCAATTTGTAAAAAAGGTGGGAACTGGGGATCCCGTGAATGTTTGATAGTGCACACGTTCACGCAAAAAGATTTTTCATTACTCCTTACCAAGGATATCAATCTGCGATTCCAATTTGCTAATATTCAATTCTGCAATTATACTTCACTAAAAGAACCTGCTCTCGTTACCAGAGATGATACTTTAATGTCTAATTTCAAACGGTCATTGGCTGTTGTTTTTACAGGCGTCGTTGTTCTTTTCGCTACTTTCGCAAGCTCTTGTGCCGCCCCAGCTGGCAACTATAAAGCTTCGGGGCTGCCCAGCCTTCTGGCTTTCTCATCCGACCGTGATAAGACCGTGCATGTATATACCATTAATCCCAACGGCACCGACACCAGGACCACTTCTGAAGATGTTATTACCCATGACGGCATTCCCTCATGGTCGCCCGACGGCACAAGAATAGCTTTCAGCTCAAACCAGTCCGAGTTTTATGAGATATGGACCATGAATGCAGATGGCAGCGACCGCCAACAGCTCACCAGCCGACGTGGAACGAGTACTTCACCCAAGTACTCCCCTGATGGCAGCAAAATCGTTTTTGTAGACAAGCGCCGCGATGCCAATTTGGACTCTCATACCGATATTTTTGTTATTAACAATGATGGTACAAATATGCTTAAACTCACAGTCGATCCGGCAAACGCTGACACGAGAACAGGCGACGAAGACCTCGATGATACCAGAGAGATCTCCTGGAATGCTGTCCCTACGTGGGCGCCCGACAGCGCCAGGATCCTTTTCGGCTCAAAAGACGATAGCAGCGGAATTATGCCTGTCTTATACACGGTTAACTCCGATGGTACAGACCGCAAAAAGTTCGGTTTCCTTTTCCCGATTGAAGGCACCGATCCGGATTGGTCGCCTGTTACCAACCAGATAGTTTTCGTCAGAGCCACCTCGCACAAGGAAGAAATCTGGGTGATGGATGGGGGCTCACCATTTCCCGGCCTGACAGCCAAAAAGCTTACGGACAACACGGACAGTAATCGCTGCCCTGCGTGGTCGCCGGACGGCAAACAAATCGCCTATATCTCCGATACCTATGGCAACGACAATATTTTCATCATGAATGCCGATGGTACTAATGTGCACAGAATCACCTCCGAAACGTCGAACGACAATCATCCGGCCTGGAGATAAATAACCCCTTAATATCTAAATTCAGAGCGCTATCACACTCACCCTACCTCTTACGTCAATGTACCTGGGGTCGATTATGAGCCCAGTAGCCACAAATGACGTAGGCCATTAAATATCTCTTCCTAACTTCAATGTGCATGGCCGTGGTCGTGCACATGCTCGTGCCGATGCACCAGCTGCTTGTGCCGATGGGAATGCTCATGAATAAGGTTGGCCTTAAGTAAGAAGTCACGGTCGGACAGCAATTCTTCAGGTTTATCATCGGCGATGATGTCATGCTCCGCCCCAATTACGAGTACACGGGTCGCCAATTCTTCCACTATGTCCAGGTCCTGCGTGCTGAATATCAAGACCTTATGCTCGTCCGACCAGTCCAGGAGAAAATCTATCAGATTACCCTGGCTCCTGGGATCCAGTCCCGTAGTCGGCTCATCAAGCAGCAAGACCTGCGGACGCAGAGACAAAATGGAAGCAAGAGACACTTTCTTCTTCTCCCCGCCGGAGAGCAGATAAGGCGGACGCTCTTTAAGATGCCCGATGTCAAGCAATTGCAGGGCCTCCAGCCCCCTGGATATTATCTCCTCCCTGGGAATGCCCAACTGGAGCGGCCCAAAGGTCACCTCATCCCAGACCGTGGGAGAAAAGAGCTGCACGTCCGGGTCCTGGAAGACCAATCCTACTTTGCGGCGAAATTCACCGGCAAAAGCGCCGGTATCCAGCACCTTTTCAGTGAGAGTCGTCCCAAAAGCCGTTACCTTGCCTTTAGTAGGGAATACCAGTCCATCCAGCAATTTAAGCAGGGTACTTTTGCCGGAACCATTGGCCCCGACCAGGGCTATCACTTCTCCCTCACGGACATCAAAGTTTATCCTGTCCAAAGCTGCGATATTACCGGGATAATTGAAGCCCAGGTCCTTTACATTAAATATATTGTTTGCGTTTATCGAGTTCATTTGTAAATCCACCACAATGTAATTACCACGGCCGCCAGAGAGAAGGCCATCCACCAATAATCCCTCCGCCTGAAAGCAAGATCACTCAAAATATGCACTTCACCCTGGTAGCCACGAGACAGCATGGCCAGGTATACCTCTTCACTCAAATGCTGCGATTTAATCATGGTCGTAACTAAAGCCCGCCCCAGCCATTTTCTATTTTCACCTTCGCGAAACCCGCCGATGATACGGCTGCGGCGCGCCAGGAACATGGCATTGGTTGTATGCAGGAGCAGAAATATATAGCGGTACGTCATGCCGAGGACTGCCACGATCAGCGACGGCAAACGCAGCCAGCGCAGCGCCGCAAGCAATTTGGCCCAGGACGTGGTGAGCACCAGCAGCAAACCCAGTGAAAGCGAGTCCATAACCCTCATGACAAGAAAACCCGCCGTGCGCGCCCCCTGTTCGGTGATGACCGTCCTGCCGCCCAGCGACAGCAACGGCGTGCCCGGCGTGATAAACAGGGCAGGAATGGCGATTACGGCTGTGAATATCGGGATAAAAATAAAAAGCCTCTTGAGAAAAAGGACACGGGGTATTTTTGACAGCAATACGCCTAATAACGCGAAGACAAATATAAGTATTAAAACCGGAAGACTCTGTGCCAGGCCGACCAAAATGATAAATAGTACCAGCGTTATCACTTTGACCCTTGGGTCCAGGCCCTGCAATAACCCTGGGGCCCGGCACAGGTCTTCAGTTACAACTATGGATTCCAGCGCCTGAGTGAAGCTAGAGATATTACCGGTGAGAAAACTCTCACCCTTCAAACTACAGCGCCTCCTTTGGCAGAAGGCTTTTGTCCGCGAAATATTCCTGTGGCCGATCCAACGGGCCAGCAGCCAGACCAGCACACCTACAATGACTAGACCGATCAGAGCGGAAAGGATATATCCCAGAACATCGCCCATTCCGGGAATACTATAGTCCGGAAGAGGAGCTTTCCAGAAATCCCCCATACTCTCCAATCCCTTCGGTACGTATCCCAGCATCTCTTTGAGCTCATCCGCTCCCCATTCACCCCAGGCCGTTCCCGCCGCCAGCAATCCCAACGGAGTTGCGAACGCCAGCACAATCAGTGCCGCCGACCAGACAAACCAGAGCTTGCCTTCCTGCTGCGGACTTTCCGTTTTCGCGAGAAGGCTGGAATGCGACTTTCTGCAGGTAGAAGAATATCAGCCCGGTAACAATAGCTTCCACGGGACCCGCAATTGCCAGATGGCCGATCGCCATAGCGGGTAAAGCTATCCCCAAGCCATACGGCGCATAGAGCGGAGTGCCGTCAGCCGCGTGAAACAGGGCAGGCTGAACGCCGAGCTCTATTCCCGCTACCACAGACGCTACCACGATACCGATATAGCTACCTATAATCGCCCCCACCAGACGGCGGCTCGATGCGACGTCCGAATTGCCGCTTATGACTTTATAGATGAAATACCCGACCCAGGGCAGGACCACGGCCATATTGAAACAATTGGCGCCAAAAGCTGTCAGCCCGCCGTCTCCAAACAGCAGTGCCTGAATAGCCAGCACGACAGATACACCGATCACCGCCGTCCAGGGGCCAAGAACAATCGCAAGAAGCGTACCGCCTACGGCATGCCCGGTTGTGCCGCCGGGCAATGGAACATTGAACATCATCAAAACAAAAGCAAAAGCTGAAAACAGGGCCAGCGCAGGTACGGTGCGGCGTGTAAGTGCCTTGCGCACACGCTGAACGGCGACTACCCAAAAAGGCGCTGAAACAACATACATGGCTCCAGCCGTGACAGGGCTGAGATAGCCGTCAGGTATATGCATGAAAACGCCTCCTATTTAGTTTTAATTCTGAGAATTATTGAAAAAGACCTATTTCTGGCAGACGGAACACAGTCCGAATATTGCCAGGTGATGTATATCAGGTTTGAACCCGTGGTTCTTGATAAGGGATTGCTCCAGCGGGACCAACTCGTCCTCCGAAAGGTCGAACATTTTCCCGCATCCGGTACACACCAGGTGGTGATGCCTGCTGTTCTCTTTGGCGTGATAGCGGACAATGCCGTCGCCGATGCTGATTTCGGCCGCCAGGCCAAGCTCTTTCAGCAGCTCAAGCGTGCGGTAGACGGTAGAAATATTGGCGTAGGGGTATTTTTCCCTCAGCCGCTCGAATATTTCCTCTGCGCTGATGTGCCGTTTGGCGCTGTGAAGCGCATCCACCACCATGATGCGCTGGGGCGTGAGACGATAACCTTTGGCCTGTAATACTTGCGTGCAACTCATAATGCACTAATTATTACAGATAATGGATGCATTTGCAAGTGGTTGCAACTAATAATGGTTGCAGTATTTATGCAGCGTATTTATCTTTGCTATCGATCATAATAGTGACCGGGCCGTCATTGAAAATCTTCACCAGCATATGAGCGCCGAAAACCCCTGTCTGCACTTTCAGCCCGGAAAATCCAAGAGAACGTATTATATAAAGGTAAAGCGATTCCGCTTTTTCGGGCGGCGCTGCCAGGGTAAAGCTGGGCCTGCGGCCCTTCCTGGTATCTGCAAGCAGGGTAAACTGGCTTATCACCAGCAGGCCGGCCCCTTGATCGAGAGCGGAAAGATTAAACTTGCCTTCGGCGTCACTGAATATCCTCATACTCACGATCTTATCTGCCAGGTAGTCAGCGTCTTTTTCCTCGTCCTCGGCTGCAACGCCAAGCAACACCACCAGGCCTTCGCCAATTTCACCAATGACCTTACCTTCCACGGTAACCGATGCGCCTGTAACCCTCTGAATAAGTGCTTTCAATGTATCTCCTTTGCCGCCGTTTTACACACAATAATCAATAAATATTAAACATTTCCCCGTCAATCAGCCCACACATTTTACCAGAGTGATCAGCCAAAGTGCTTAATATCGCTCACAACCGTACGTATTCTAATTTCTTATCACCATGCAAAAGTTCAGAAACATATTGGACTCCCGTGGAGGTGATAACCGGGAGTCAATGTGCAGCAGGATTATATAGAAAGTTACTTCAAAAACGGCTATCGTCGTTTTATGAAGCGCAGTTTTATCAACATAGATCTTGCTCGGCAAAAGATCATTGAAGAGCGAATCAAGATAATCGAGTTCTTCGATGAATACGGAGCAGAAGCAACACGTAAGGCTTTCGATAAAAGTCGTTCAACGATCTTCCTTTGGAAGCAGAAACTGAAAAAGGCGAATGGCAGAATAGGGGTTTTGGCACCAGGGGACAGGACCCCTATCCACAGAAGAAGAAGGGTAGTCCATCCATTCATTGAGGACTTTATCATTAAATACAGGACTGATCATCCTGGGTCAGATAAGACCACCATTACTCCGAGTCTTACTGCTGCATGCAGGTCCGCCAATATTGAGCCGGTGTCAGAATCTACCGTTGGCAGAATAATCCACGATCTGAAAAGCATAGGCAGACTCCCCAACTCAAATAAGATCAGTATGAACGCCAAATCGGGCGATCTGGTCGTCAGACAACGGCAGCAATCAAGGCGAAAGGAACGGCGGAAAGGCTTCCGTCCCAAGTCGCCAGGGGACATTGTGCAAATGGATACAGTTTCTATCTTTGCCTGTGGTATCAAGCGCTATATGTTTACGGCGATCGATGTTAGCACAAGGTTCGCCTTTGCTTGTGCCTACTCATCAAACTCATCAGCTAACGGAGGCGATTTCCTCCGAAAATTTGTGGAAGTCGCCCCGTTCAATACTACTAGGATCCAAACGGACAACGGCGGTGAATTTGAAAAGTATTTCGATAAAGCATGCCAGGATAATGGCCTGATTCACTTCTTTAATTACCCAAAACATCCTCAATCCAATGGCCACCTCGAACGGTTTAACAAGACCGTTCAGGAGCAATTCGTCTATTGGCATATCGATTATCTGGATCAAATTGACGAATTCAATCGGAAACTGATGGAATATCTGATCTGGTATAACACAGAGAAACCACACAGGGGCATTGGCAATATCGCTCCGCTTAGGTACTATATAGACAAATTCTTGATCCCTTCCCAAAAGTCCAATATGTTATGGACGCTTACAATCAATTGACACCCCCAACCTCTTGGGCTACAATCCAAATGAGCCGTACTGCTCAGGAGGATCCCCAATGAAAGAAATGCAAATCGACAGCATACGGGTCAGTCTGATGAACTACCAGCATGTGGTAATCCTCAAGGAAAGACAAACTGACCGCTATCTGCCCATCTGGATTGGTGCGGCGGAAGCTGAAGCTATATCGGTGAAATTGCAGAAAGTAGATGTGGCCAGGCCCATGACCCATGATTTGCTGAAGAATACCCTGTTTGCGCTTAAATCCCTTTCGGGGACCCAGATTTCCAAGATCGTGGTGAACGATTTGCGTTCTGATACCTTTTACGCCCAGATTGTTTTCGAATTCAACGACGGCCCTCCGGTCATCGATATGGAAGCCCAGGCAGGCGGCAACCGCGTGCAGGACTTCAGCACCGATTCGAGCTTATCGCTGGTATGGCAGGGGCACGAATTTAAATCCACCATCGTACGCCGCTGGCAGGACGGCAAAAAGCATTTCATGGAAGTGGATGGCGGAGAGGGCTGGGTTTTTGAAGTTTTCTATGACGAGCATAATAAACGCTGGCTTCTGATACGCATGAAGCTCGATTCACGTCCCAGTGATGCTATCGCCCTGGCAGTCAGAGTGACGGCGCCGATTTACGCAGAAGAGTCCGTGCTGGACAAAGCCGGCGTCATACTGGATGCGGAATCAGAAAAAATCACTGCGCAGCCTAAAGCCGGGGAAACGGATTCAGTGGCCGCGGAAAAAATGGACGAAGCAGAGTTAAAGAAACTTTCTGCATTTTATGATTTCATCAATACCCTGGACCTGGACGATTTCGGCAAGAAAAAGTCCTGATTCTTGAATTGGTGAAATACGCCCAACAGCGCACATCTTTACTTTAGTAAACGCTGCCTTTGCTTCAAATGCGTAGTTACTAAGGCGTAATGGGCAGTATACAAAAATCAATGGAAAATCCGTTGACGGATAAAAGTTGGACTTGTTATAATGCCTGTGCTGAAGCAAGATAACGCAGAGAAACCAGAAAAAAAGCAACTTATCCGAGGACTTTGGTTTCTCTTCAATATTGGTTGGTACGTTGCACTCAGCATGGTTGTACCAACAGTAATCGGTTTGTGGTTGGATGCTCCCGAGAGACTAAACAGTCGACCACTATGCACTTTAATAGGTTTTGTACTGGGAACGATGGTCGCGGGATACGGTCTGTACCGAATGTTGCGACAGTTTATAAAAGAGCAAAAAGAAATGGACGCTAAAAAGAACTCCAAAAAGGAGCAGGACAGTGAGTAAACTAGGTTGCTCCAGCCGTTTGGGCATCATCCTCATCATTGTACTGGTGGCACTCTTGCTAGCATCCTTTATTACCGGACCGCTTGGCAGCAAGTTATTAAAAATCTCAGTGCCCCCGGGCCTGCAAGTAAGCGTTCCGCATGTTGTACTTCCTTCGGAAGCTATGTTCCATGTGGGTGATTTCAAGATCACCAATACCCTTATTTCTTCCTGGATCACGATCATCGTACTCTTCCTCATTTTCTTCTTCGCCACCAGGAAGATGAAGCTCATACCGGGCAGGTTTCAGAGCTTTGCTGAAGTCATAGTCGAGGGCATTTACGGCACCGTTCAGGGCATCTCAGGTGAAAAACATGTGCGTACCTTCTTCCCGATAGTAGCCACCATCTTTTTATATGTAGCTACCAACGGGCTGCTTGCCCTTATCCCGCTATGGGGCACATGGGGTCCGATAGAGGCCGGCAAAGAGGGCACGGTGATCGTACCATTCCTGCGTGCCGCCAATACAGACGTTAATCTTACGCTTTCGATCGCCCTTGTATCTTTCTGTTTTATTGAATTCCTTGGTTTTACTAAGATCGGCCCGTTGCATTACATTGATTCATTCTTCCAATTCAGCGCTATCGGTAAGGCAATTAAGAACAAGCAGTGGGGAAGCGCTATTGGATTCGGCTTCATTAATATATATGTAGGTCTTCTTGAAATCCTTAGCCACTTTATCAGGATCATCAGCTTTACCTTCAGGTTATTTGGCAATATGACCGCCGGGGAGATATTGCTTGGCGTTATGACTTTCCTGGTGGCATTTATAGTGCCGGTCATGTTCTACGGGCTTGAGACCCTTGTCGCCTTCCTTCAAGCCATGATATTCGCCGGTTTGACTCTCGTATTCGGAGTAATGGCAGTCACCCCTCATAGTGAAGAGGGTGCTGAACATAATTAATTTGTACTCAAGTAGAAGGAGGATCTAGATGGACGCTCAAACGATGAAAATGTTAGGTGCTGGCCTCGCTGGTGGCCTTGGAATGATAGGCCCGGGCATCGGTCTTGGTCTTATCGGCCTCGGCGCAATGCAGGCGTTGGGCCGCAACCCGGAAGCCAGGGGCGTGCTCCTGACTAACATGATCCTTATCGGCGCTCTTACCGAAGCAGTCGGCATTTATGCTCTGATCGTTGCCATTCTGCTTGCCATGGTCGTCTAATACCTGTTGTATAAGCCGGGATACGTAAGTAATTACGCATCAACACGCGGTATCAGCAATATCAGCTGACACTAAGCAGGCAAATACGGGATTGGAACAACATTGAGGTAATAAAATGGAGAATATCGGAGTAAATTGGCAACTGCTGGTTGCTTTTATAATTAACTTCCTTATTCTATTCGGCATTCTCATGGCAGTTGGATATAAGCCTATCCTCAAGCTGTTAGATGAGCGGCAGGCTAAGATAAAAGAAAGCCTTGAAATGGCGGAGAAAATAAAGGACCAGACCAGCCGGAGCGAAGAACAGATTAAAGCTGCAGTAGAAGCCGCACGAAAAGAAGGACAGGTGATAATCGGCCAGGCCTCCCAAATAGCCGAGAAGCTGAAGGAAGAGGCCAAAGACGGAGCCCGCAAAGAGGCGGACGCCATTATCAGCAAAGCCAGGGACGAGATCAAACTCGAACGCGATAAGTCCATCGCAGAACTTCGAGCCGAGTTCTCCAACCTGACGATCCTCGCTGCAGAAAAGGTGATCAAGGAATCACTGGATGCACCGAAACATCGTAAGCTGATCAACGAAGTACTGGACCAGACAAATACGTTTAAACAGAATTAGACAGGATAAGTAAATGATATCGACGATTTCTGCCAGACGTTACGCTCAGGCGATTTTCCAAATCGCACAGGCGAAGAACAACCTGGATGAATGGAAAAAGGAACTCCGCAAGCTTGCGGAAGTAACCAAGGACAGAAGAGGTCATGGACCTCATCGACCATCCTAAGGTCCCGTTCAATTTAAAGGCAGAGTTGATAAAACAGCGGCTCAACACATCAAATGAGCTTGTTCTTAACCTGTGCAGCTTGCTGATCTTGAAAGGAAGGCTGAAAAACGCGGACCAAATTGCTGATGAATATGAGAGCCTTCTCGATGCACAGCGCGGCATCAAGCATGCTGTTGTAACAACAGCAGTTGCCGTCGAGGAGACGGAAAAGCAAAAGATAACCAGCCAGTTGGAAAAAATAACAGGAAAGAAAGTCACTGTGAAGCTCCAGGTCAACCCGAACATTATCGGCGGCATGGTCGCCAGGATCGAAGATACCTTAATCGACGGCAGTGTCCGCAATAGGCTGGACCTGCTGAGGAGAGACCTGGTAGAAGCAAGCAAATAAACAACCTTTATAGGGGGTGAGCAGATTGAAATCCCAAGAGAAAGATATAGTCTCGGTAATAAAAGAGCAGATTCAGAATTTTGGCTCTACTGCCACCATGGTAGACGTTGGAACCGTGGTGGAGGTGGGCGACGGCGTCGCCCGCATCGAGGGGCTGCGCAAAGCGAAGAATAATGAATTGCTCGCCTTCCCGAACGGCATAATGGGACTGGCCCTTAACCTGGAAGAAGACAATGTAGCCGCCGTTATCCTCGGGGAATACAGCCACATCAAAGAGGGCGACGAAGTGCACTGCACCGGCCGCGTGGTCGAAGTTCCGGTTGGAAACGAACTGATCGGACGCGTAGTGAACACACTCGGTCAGCCGCTGGATGGACTGGGACCGATCAAAACGAACAAAACACGTCCTGTTGAACGTATAGCCCCCAACGTGGTAGACAGGCAGCCGGTTAACATTTCAGTTCATACCGGTATCAAATGCGTGGACGCCCTGGTACCCATCGGCCGCGGCCAGCGCGAGCTGATCATCGGCGACCGCTCCATCGGCAAGTCCGCAGTTGCTATCGACACTATCATCGCACAAAAGGGCAAAGACCTTATTTGTATCTACGTGGCCATCGGCCAGAAAACAGCCAAGGTCGCAAATATAGTTGAAACCCTCAGGAAATACGGGGCCATGGAACACACCATCGTCGTGGTTGCCACATCTTCCGACCCCGCATCGATGCAATACCTGTCAGCCTATGCCGGCTGCGCAATGGGCGAGGAATTTATGGAGCAGGGCAAGGACGCCCTAATAATATATGATGACCTTTCCAAGCATGCCTGGGCATACCGCCAGGTTTCCCTGATCCTACGCAGGCCGCCCGGACGCGAAGCTTATCCCGGCGATGTATTTTACCTGCATTCCAGGCTGCTGGAACGTGCAGCCAGGCTTTCCGCCGAGCTGGGCGGCGGCTCACTGACAGCCCTCCCGGTCATTGAAATCCAGGCCGGGGACATGTCGGCTTACATTCCTACCAATGTTATCTCGATCACCGACGGACAGATCCTGCTTGAAACAGATATGTTCAATGCAGGCATCCGCCCTGCGCTTAACGTAGGTCTCTCGGTATCCCGCGTGGGCGGCAATGCTCAGACAAAAGCCATGCGCCAGGTTGCCGGCAAGCTAAGGCTGGATATGGCGCAGTATGCTGAGCTGGCAACTTTCGCACAGTTCGGCGCCTCCGACCTCGACAAGGCCACACTGGCACAGCTCGAGCGCGGCAAGCGCATGGTCGAGGTGCTCAAACAGCCGCAATATGTGCCGCTTTCGCTGGAACAAGAGGTAATGATCCTGTTCGCAGTTACCAATGGATTCATCGACGATGTACCGGTGGAGAAAGTCATGGCTTTTGAAAGTGCTTTCCACAAATTCATGATCAACAGCCACCCGGAGATCGGCAAGAAAATCGCGTCTGAAAAGATACTGAAACCCGAAATTGAAGCTGAACTTAAAAAAGCAATAGCAGAATTCAAGCAGGGCGCTGCTTATTGAGGCGATTTAAATGGTAAGTCCAAAAATACTAAGGCGACGGATCCGCAGTGTCCAGAGCACGGCCAAAATCACCCGTGCTATGGAAATGATAGCCACAGCCAAAATGAAGAAGGCACAGGATTCAGCCCTGGCAGGTAGACCCTACAGTGAGAAACTTACACAGATCATAGCCGACCTGGCGGCACAAGCTGCATCCGGCGGTGCGACACATCCACTGCTGCAGATACGCAAAGTCAGGAAAATAGCCATATTGTTTATCTCCACCGACAGAGGTCTTTGCGGCGGCCTGAATACCAACCTTAACAGGATGGTAGGCAACTTCATACTCGATCAAAAGACGCCGATAACAATAATCACCGTTGGCAGCAAGGGCCGCGATTTCATGCGCCGATCCATGCGTGAAATTCGTGCCGAATTCGTTAAAATGAATGACCGGCCAAAGATGGCAGACACGATGGCCATCTCACACATACTTGTGGAAGATTATACCAACGAGGTTTATGACCAGGTTCTCCTTGCCTATCCCCAGTTTGTTAATCTCATGATCCAGAAACCAGTACTTGAACAGATACTGCCGGTAATACCTGCCAAGCTGACCACGGCAAACCCGGATTATATATTTGAACCACACGGCACGGCAGTTCTCGGCCAGCTTTTGCCAAGGTTCGTCGAAATGCAGGTGTATCATGCTGTACTGGAATCAAAGGCCAGCGAACAATCGGCACGTATGATGGCAATGCGCAATGCCACGGATAACGCCTATGATGTTATCTCCGAACTCACACTGACTTTGAATAAGGCCAGGCAGGAAATGATCACCAAAGAGTTGCTCGATATCGTCGCAGGCGTTGAAGGTCTCAAATAGGAGGTGCAATTTGGCAAAAGGTAAAGTAATACAGGTAATCGGCACGGTAGTTGATGTCGAATTCCCCCAGGAAGAACTACCTGCCATTTATAACGCCCTTGAAATTAATCAGGATGGCGAAAAAATTGTACTGGAAACAGTGCAGCACATCGGAAATAACTGGGTACGCTGCCTGTCGCTATGCCCGACTGAAGGTCTCCAGAGAGGCGCCGTCGCTGTAGATACAGGCGCTCCTATTTCGGTACCGGTTGGCAAAGAAACCCTGGGCAGGCTTTTCAATGTGTTCGGCGATACCCTGGATAAGCTGGGAGAGTTGAAAACGAAAGACAGGCTCCCCATCCATCGTGATCCCCCCAGCCTGGCTGAACAGGAAACCTCCATCCAGATGCTTGAAACAGGCATTAAAGTTATCGACCTGATCACCCCCTTCACCAGGGGCGGTAAGATCGGCGCCTACGGCGGCGCAGGCGTGGGCAAGACAGTTATCATCCAGGAGCTCATTCATAACATCGCTACGGCGCACGGCGGCTTCTCGGTATTCGCCGGCGTGGGCGAAAGGTCAAGGGAAGGCAATGACCTCTGGCGTGAAATGAAGGAATCCGGCGTAATTGCAAAGACCATCATGGTCTTCGGACAGATGAATGAACCGCCCGGCGTGCGTGCCCGCGTGGCGCTCACCGGCGTAACATTTGCCGAATATTTCCGCGATTCGGAAGGACTGGACGTACTTTTATTTGTAGATAACATTTACCGCCACATACTGGCCAACATGGAAGTGTCAGCGCTTCTCGGCCGCATGCCTTCTGCTGTAGGTTACCAGCCGACACTGGGCACCGACGTAGCCGAAATGGAAGACCGCATCACCTCAACCAAGAAAGGCTCAATCACTTCGTTCCAGGCCATCTATGTGCCTGCAGATGACTACACCGACCCCGGCATCGTGACCACATTCGGCCATCTCGACGGTGTGGTATCACTTGAGCGTGCAATTGCCGCCCAGGGCTTCTTCCCGGCGGTAGACCCGCTGGCTTCCACCTCACGCATCCTTGATCCGCAGATCGTCGGTGAAGACCATTATGCTGCGGCCCGCGGCATCCAGAAGGTACTTCAGCGCTACAAGGACCTGCAGGACGTCATCGCCATCCTGGGTATGGAAGAGCTGAGCGAAGAAGACAAGATCACCGTGAACCGCGCACGCCGCATCCAGAGGTTCCTGACACAGCCCATGTTTGTGGCAGAGCCTTTCACAGGCATACCGGGCAAATACGTATCGATCAAAGACACTGTCCGCGGCTTTAAAGAGATACTCGAAGGCAAATGGGACCACCTGCCGGAATCCGCATTCGTCATGGTCGGCACCATCGAAGAAGCCGCAGAGAAAGCTGGTAAATTAGGGGCGTAAATTATGGCGACAATGAAATTGGAGATTGTCACTGCTGAGCGACAGGTCTTTTCGGGTGATGACATAACCACAATCATTGCCCAGGGAGTAGAAGGTCAAATGACTATACTGCCCAAGCATGCTCCCCTTGTGACCATGCTTGAGCCGGCTGAACTGATTATACGCAGGAACAGCGGCGATGAAATGTTCATGGTCATAACAGGCGGCTTTGTCGAGGTTAAACCCGAGAAGACGATCATACTGGCCGATGCCTGCGAACGCAGCGATGAGATTGATGTCGAGCGTGCAATGGCTGCCAAACAAAGGGCGGAAGAAAGGATGAAAGACATCGCGGAGCAAATTGATTCGTCCAGGGCAGAAGCATCGCTGAGACGTTCACTGGCACGCATCCGCGTGGCCGAAAGGCGGCGCAAGATGCCGGGTTACCGTCCAACCGCACCCAACCAACCATAAATATACGTTTAAAAACACATAAGCCAATATCGATCGAAAGGTCGATATTGGCTTTTTTATTACCCTATGGATTTGTTAGATAATTTCGAGTCTAACCCTGGTGCCTTCTTTGGTAGCTACAACTCTTAGCAAGGTCCTCATGGCCTCCGCCACCCTACCCTGCTTTCCGATTACCCTTCCCTTGTCCTCCGCATTGACCTCCAGTTTGATTACCACCCCCCCTGAATCCGTTTCCTCCGTGACTTTCACATCGTTAGGCGCACTGACGATGGCCCTGGCAATGTAATCGACTATCTCCTTCATTGCGTCTTCACCTCAGCTGTAGATTTGGATTTCTTCTTCTTCCTTTGAGTAGTCTTCAATACTGCCTGTTTGAATTTCCTTGCTGGATGGGCTTCCTTAAACTTATCCATGACTCCGGCTTTCTTTAACAGCCTGTACGCAGTTTCAGTCGGCTGAGCACCTTTTTCCAGCCAAACCAGGGCCTTTTCAGTCTCAACAGTTATAGTCTCGGGATCATCCAACGGATTATAATTCCCGATAACTTCAATAAAGGCGCCTTCCCGCGGGGATCTGCTGTCAGTCACTACGATTCGATAGATGGGCTTGTGTTTGGCGCCTATTCTTCTTAACCTGATCTTTACCATGATATAAGTTTTACCTAGTCCTTCATTTTTTACTCGTTATTATGCATTAAGCAAACGTAACTGTCAACAGCATTACGTATACGGGCGGTTCCAGCACGCCTGCCCGGGATTAATACCAAAAGCTCATGGGAGCCTGCTTTTGCCAGAACATCGCTGAGGTTATCGCCCGTACTGAGAATATCAACGCCAGCCGCTTCCTCTCAATCAGAGGCTGGTCCGGATTGTACGGCCACACATAAATGATTAGACAAGGTTTCCTATTTCACGGCGAAACCTAACACCCACCAGACGGCGCCCATGCCTACAATCACCGCTATGATAACAGCCATTATTGTGAAAAAGAACGCAATTAACGTGCCCATTTGCTGATCATCCATATCTACCTCACTTCCATCTTGATTTCTATGCCCCCTTTACAGGCCACATTATCAAACATTATGTCGACACCTGCCGATGGGCTCCTGCCTGAAGGAATAGGCACACAACTGCAATCTTAGTTATATACAGCGGTAATTGCCCTTAATAATGTGCGCTAAGGTACAATATCCTTGTCCCAGCTAACGATCTTGCTGGGGTGAAAACCATGAGCTTTAACGAACTCGTTTAATTCTTTGTTGCCTTCCTCGGCAAGGGCCCGAAGTATCCTTATGTTTTGTGTATGGCAGAATTTAGTCAATTCATTGACCAATTTAGTACCTATGTGGTGCCGCCAGTACTGAGGGTCAACAATTATGCCGTTAATCAAACAAAGTTCAGTGATGGGGATGTAAACATACATCAGGTGTGCAATGACCACACCTACAACCTTCCTGTCGATTTCGGCAATAAAACTGAAATCCATCGGGCCGCCGAAGCCCGAACTGATCATATAGGCAATGTTGCTCTGTTTAACCCCAATCCTTTTGTGAAGGGAAAGAATGGAATCGATATCATAGTGCATTACGTGCCGGACCTTGACAGTTTCCGTTTTAACCTCACTCACAAAAATACCTCCCCATTTTACTTTGCTATAAGTATGCAACGAATTAAAATTGGTGTCAATTGGACTTATATTTCCGACTAAAAGCTTTGGTATGAGGTAGTGTATCATTTGATACACTACACTCTTTTCAGACTAAGTTTTTGGGAATTCTGCATTGAGGCTGTCGACCTCCAGTATGCAAATGGTAGATGTAAACTGTCTATATTGCCAAAGCCCTTGCTATAAAATATACTAAGTGTTAGCGCTATAACGGAGGGGCTCGCAAGGAAGGGGGCGGCTATTCATCATGAAGTTATCACGGAAGGAAATAACCATAAAGGAGCCATTCTATGGAAGATATATCCGTACTTGTTACCAAGCTGAGTGACGAGGATGGGCTGGTCAGACAAAATGCGAGATTAGACCTCCAGACTATTGGTAAACCCTCCGTGCCGCAGTTATGCTGGACAATGAACAATAAGAACAAGCATGCCCGGTGGGAAGCTGCCAAAGCACTGGCGGAACTTGCAGATCCGGCATCCGTCCCATGGCTGATAAAGGCACTTGACGATAAGGAGTTCGATATCCGCTGGCTGGTAGGGTTAGCACTGATTAGAATACAGATACCGGCGCTGGTGCCCCTTCTGGAGGCGTTGTTAGTGACAAGAAAGCAGAACTGGTTATGGGAAGGCGCCAGGCATGTAATCCGTGGAATGGCAAAAGGAGAGATGGCAGAGATGATGACTCCCCTGGTCAACGCTTTTGACAGCATCGATTTCAGGATGAACGTCCCCATTGAGGCGAGGAAACTCCTGATCACATTGAGAGACACGCCCGAGGTGTTAAAGACACCGCCAGTAACAAAGATTACCGGCAGATAATATGACCAGGTGTTTAAGGATTGTAAGTGCTGTATGCGACCCCTAACAGGCCGGGGTCCGTGTGCACTCCCATTACCGGCGTAAAATCCTGTATTCATACTTCATTATCCGGAGGTCCCAAATTGTCCAACATAGTAGAACAACTTGACCCCATATTCAAACCGCGCTCTATGGCCGTAATCGGGGCATCGGACAACCCTGCCAAGTGGGGACACAACATGATCGAAAGACCCCTCCGCACCGGTTACAGGGGACGCATCTACCCGGTAAATCCCCAGGCTGACACAATCATGGGCCAGCGGGCATACCATTCCGTAAAAGACATCCCTGAGCCGGTAGACCTTGCCGTAATAACTGTACAGGCAAACCAGGTACCCGCAGTGATGCGGCAATGCGTAGACAAGGGCGTCAAGGGAGCGATACTCATCTCAGCCGGATTTGCAGAGACCGGCCCTGCCGGCAAAGCCCTGCAAGACGAGGTGGTCCGGATAGCCAGGTCAGGAGGTATACGCTGTGTGGGGCCGAACGGCATGGGAATATGGAGCGCCGCAGGCCATCTAAATAACGCTTTCGATGTCTCCCCCATGAAGGGCGATGCTGCATTTATCTCTCAGAGCGGCACGTTCGGCGGATATATGACGGAAATGGCACATGTCAGGGGCTATGGGCTGCGCTCCTTCGTAAGTATCGGAAACCAGGCGGATTTGACCGTAGCCGACTATATCGACTACCTGTCCTATGACGATGAAACCAAGGCGATCATACTCTACGTAGAGGGCATTAAGGACGGAAAACGACTGGTCGAGGTCTGCAAGACCGCAATCCGGAAGAAACCGGTATTGCTTTACAAAGGGGGCAGCTCGCCGGCAGGGGCACGTGCAACCATGTCTCACACTGCCTCGATTGCAGGTTCCGACGTAGTCTTCCAGAATGCCTGCCGCCAGCTTGGCTTAATTAGAGCCGACGAGCCGTTTCAGACATTCGAAATGGCTATCGCGTTAATGGGGCAACCCCTGCCGCCGGGGCGGCGCATAGGCATTCTCGGTACCGGAGGACTGGCGGTTGTAGCTATAGACGCCTGCCAGCACCTGGGACTGGAAGTCCCCCAACTGGATGCCGATACCTCTGCCCGTTTGGCGAAAATGCTGCCGCCGCACGCTCCGACCCCAACAAACCCTGTCGACTTCGCCGGCAGCTATCGCAGCGCGGTGGACGAGGCCAATGTTGTCGAGACGTTACTTAAACTCGATTATATAGACGGGGTGATAAGTAACGTACCAATTAATCCGATGCTATGGGGCAGAAGTATAGCGAGCAGCTGTCGGTCCTGAACGTTTGGAAGAGCTTAAGAGAGTGACGGACCAGGGTACAAAGCAATTTTGCGACCTGCCGAAAAAGTACCATAAACCCATTGCCTGCGTCCGCTGGTCCAGCGATTTAAACAAGGACATAGTAGCCACAAAGCTTGTATCGGCAGGGATACCAGTCTACGATACACCTGATCAATGCGCACGGGCAATGAATGCCCTGGCGACATATGCCGAATTCCGGCGCAGGAAGGACTGATAAAACAGCGAAGAAGTTATTATTCCACTTTGAATGGAACAGTCAATTTCTCTTTGTTGTTAATAGATAATACGACTTTGTAATCCCCTTTGTCCCAACCCTGGTCCGGCTTATCCAGGTAGAAGGCCAGGTAGTAACTCGTATCAGACGTCTGTACGATGTCGTATGTTTCATTTATTTGAGTGTTAGCCTTAGCCGGCACAGCTCCGCCAACATAGATCCAGGCCGCTTTGATCATATCGTCCTGGGCCACGCCGTTAACCTTGAAGGAGCAGTAGATCGCCGCCGTGTTCACCGGGAATGATGTCTTAACACCTCCCGTGGGTTTCGATCCATCGTCTACGGACGTCGTCATAACTCCGTCGGTTATCGTTGAGTTCGACGGTTTAGGCTCCGGCACCGACGGAACAGATGGAGCAGATGGAGTAGATGGAGCGCCACTGGAGCATCCGGATACCAGAAGTACTGCCGCCAATATTGTGCATATTATGAATGTCATCTTTTTCATGTTTTTACTCCGCTAAACTGAATCCGCCGCATATATCTATACGCCTGCAATTTTAAAACCAATTATATTATTTTTCAATTTGATGAATTGTAAGTGCCGAAGGCTATACCTACCATTCCCGGCCCCGTGTGCACTCCCATAACCGGGGTGAAGTCCTGTACCTCTACGTCACCGCAATCAAGCCGTGATTTTACCAGGCTTGCGAGCTCCTGCGCTTCAATGAGAGCATTGGTATGCTGTACTGCAACCCGCACCTTTACGCCCTGCGCCCGTTGCTCCAGAATCTCCATTATCCTCCTGAGCGCCTTTCGCACTGGTACGCACCCTGCCCAAAGGCACAACCCCCTTTCCCAGCGGAAGTAATTCCACGATGGGTTTTATCTTTAACAGCGAGCTCGCCCAGGCCAGGATATAGGGCACCCTGCCACTGCGGGCCAGGTATTCAACGGTGTCGAAGAAAACCACAACGTGCACAGCCTTCATGGCTTCCTTCGCCAGCCGGGTGACACCGGCCAGCTTTTCGCCGCCTGCGGCAGCTATAGCGGCATCCGTTGCTACAAAGCCCTGCGCCCCGGCAGCCGTACCCGAGTCCAGCACTTCAATGGCAGCCCAGGGCGACCTCTCTTTTAACATATCCGCTGCGAGACGGGCCGAAGCAAACACATGGGTAAGTTTGGAAGAAGGACATATAACCAATATTTCACGTCCGTCACGAAGCAGTTTCTCATACGTATCCATATATGCCTTCGGAGACGGCGCACTCGTAGTGGGAAGAACGCTGGCTTTATTCAGCAATTCATAGAATTCACGGGGCGACATATCAACGCCATCTTTATAGATCCTGCCGTTATAAATGATTTCCATCGGAACGACAGAAATGCCGTATTTACGTACTATGTCGTCCGGCAGACAGGCTACACTATCAGTAACAATTGAAACAGGCATCATCAGCCCCCTGACATCTGAAATCTCCAATCAAATATTACCCATAATATGCAACCATATACAAACGGCCCCGTTATTTGTATTGTGCTACATTCTGCCATTATAATCAGGCCATATGGAAAATAGCCTGTCGAAAATGTACCGCCTGGATACTGCAGCGGCACGAAAACTGCAGACCGACCTATCTTATAGGATAGTCCGCTCTAACAGGCGGCTCTCCCCTCGTACAATTGCAGGCATAGACGTGTCGGTGGCCCGTTTCTCAAAGGCGGGCCGGGCAGCTATCGTGGTCCTGAGTTATCCCGAGCTCGAGATCATCGACATGGCCACATCTGAGGGCGAGATCAGTTTTCCCTATGTACCGGGACTGCTTTCCTTCAGGGAGATGCCCCTCATACTTGAAGCATGGGAAAAGCTGAGGACGATCCCGGATTTGATACTTGCCGACGGTCAGGGAATAGCGCACCCGAGACGATTGGGGATCGCCTCGCACCTGGGACTGACGCTCGATATCCCGTCGATAGGTTGCGCCAAGTCACGGCTGATAGGCGAACACGGTCCCCTGGCTGCTTGAAGCAGGCTCCTTCTCTTTATTAGCCGACCATGACGAAATAATAGGCGCGGCCGTGCGGACGCGCTTGTCAGTTAACCCGGTCTATGTATCCATCGGCCACAAGATAGACCTGGAAAGTTCCATAACATGGGTATTGAATTGCTGCCGCGGATTAAGATTGCCGGAGCCGACACGGCTGGCCCATATTGCAGCGGGCGGGATGGGCTAACTTGCCGGCACGGGCCGGCAACAAAGCTAAATAACTACACCAGGGAAGGCTATGCAAGAAGAAAAAACCAGAATAGATGAACTCCAACGCAGGATATCTGCCACCATGGAGCATCTTTGACATAGCAGGTAAAGAGAAAGCAACTGGAGAGCCTGGAAGCAAAGACCTCCGACCCGGATTTCTGGTCCGATCCTCAAAAAGCCCAGTCCACCATGCGGCAAATAGGCGGCCTGAAAGACACCATAACGACCTGGCAAAAGATTGCGGATAAGGCAGCAGACGTCCAGGAGCTGATCGGCATGGCCCTTGCCGAGAATGACGACTCTCTCAAAGAAGAAGTACAGCGCGAAATAGATACGATGGTGTCCCAGTTCGACGCTATCGAAGTCCAGTTAATGCTGGACGGGCCTTATGATTCGAGGGATGCCATCCTGGCTTTTCATGCCGGCGCAGGCGGGACCGAGTCACAGGACTGGGCGCAGATGCTGATGCGCATGTTTATCCGCTGGGCGGAAAGAAAGAAATTCCAGGCCGACGTACTGGACGTTCCCCCGGAGATGAAGCCGGCATCAAAAGCGCCACGCTGGGAATCAAGGGAAATTTCGCCTACGGCAACCTGAAATCGGAGCACGGAGTCCACCGGCTGGTGCGGCTTTCCCCATTCGACGCCGATCATGCAAGGCACACATCATTTGCCCTGGTGGAAGTCATGCCGGAGGCGGAGGAAAAGACCGACCTGCAGATAAACCCCGATGATATCAGGGTTGATACATTCCGCTCCAGCGGACCCGGCGGCCAGCATATGCAAAAGACCAGCAGCGCCGTCAGAATAACCCATATACCCTCGGGCCTGGTGGTAAGCTGCCAGAGCGAGCGTTCCCAGCACCAGAACAAGGAGAGCGCCTTGCGCGTACTTTACGCCCGGCTGCTGGAGCAGGATATTGAGAAAAGGGAAGCGGAAAAAGCCAAGATCAAAGGCAAACGCATAGATGCGGGCTGGGGCAACCAGATACGAAGCTACGTTTTGCACCCGTATAAAATGGTCAAGGACCACCGGACCGAATATGAAACAAGCAATCCGGCAGCAGTGCTGGACGGCGAAATAGACGAATTTATTAACGCTTACCTGCGTTCGAAAGTTGGAGAGGATAAATGATCAGGAAAACATTAACTGCACTGGTTCTATTGCTGATACTGCTGATTCCGGCCAGGGTATCAGCCGACAGCGATATCAGGCTGACAGCTCAACCACCAAGATCGATTTCCCCAATTTTCTCACGTTCAATGTCAAGGCGGAGAGCTCCGCCCCGATTACGCGCATCCGGCTGCGCTACCAGGTGGACAAAGTGACATATGCCCCCTCATTTGCGGAGGCCTGGCCGGACTTCCAGCCGGGCAAAAGCATAGCGTCCTCCTGGACATGGGACATGAGAAAGGGCAGCCTGCCGCCGGGCGCCAGGATAACGTACTGGTGGGTGATCCAGGACAACAGCGGAAACAGCTTCACTCCTCCAAAGAGACCCTGTACTTTCGATGACACACGCTACAAGTGGCAGAAAGTCACCCAGGACATGATAACCGTTTTCTGGTACCAGGGCAGCCAATCCTTTGCCAGACCAGATCCTGAAGGCGGCCGTCGATGCCAGGACAAGGCTGGAAGGGGATACCGGCGTGGTCCTGGATAAGCCCGTCAGCATTTATATATACGCCAACTACGAGGACCTGCGGGGATCTATAGTAGCGCCCGAGGAATGGACCGGCGGCGTAGCGTACGCGGGCTTCAATATTATTTCGATTGGCATATCTACCAACAACCTCGACTGGGGCAAGGGAGCGGTGGCGCATGAAATGGGCCACCTTATCACCCACCACGTGACCAACAGTCCCTACGCGGCGGACTTGCCGCCATGGCTGGATGAGGGGCTCGCCATGCATGCCCAGGCAATCCAGAGTGATTCAGACAAAGGGGCGCTCAGAAAAGCCATATCCGACGGCACAATCGCTACACTCAGAACTCTGTCCAGCCCGTTTTCAGCCGATCCCAAGGAAGCCTTCTATGATTACGCTGAAAGCCAGAGCGTGATCGAGTATATGACATCCAGCTTCGATAAGAATAAGATCAACAATCTACTTGTTCAATTGAATAACGGTAACACCATGGATGACGCTCTAATGAAAGTGTATGGCTTCGATCTCGATGGGCTGGATAAAGCCTGGATGGACTGGCTGATGGCGGAGCCCGCCAAGAAAGGCGCCGTCAGTTCACTGGCCCTCCCGGACATCGCGCAAATTATTCACTTACCCGGCTTATGCGATGGCCGCAGGCTAAAATATGGATAAATCATCTTATACAATTCATGATCTGCCGCCTTCGGAAAGGCCCCGGGAGAGGCTCCAACGCCACGGGGTTGAAGCGCTGGCAACTGCGGAGCTGCTGGCGCTGCTGATGGGAAGAGGAGTCAGCGGCGAATCTGTCATGACCACCGCCCAGAAACTGCTGGCAGAATTCGGCAATTTGCAGAACATGGCGTCAGCATCGGTGGAAGAGCTATCCAATATCAAAGGCATTGGAGTGGCCAAGGCATCGCAGATCAAGGCTGCTTTTGAATTAGGCAGACGGATGGACGACCCGGACTACAACTGCAAGGGCGACCCGGTACAAACGCCGGAAGCAGCATTCGCATCCATGCAGGAAAAACTGAGAGGCAAGAAAAAGGAGCATTTCTATCATCCTGTGCCTCGACACCAGGAACCGTGTCAGCAGCAAGAAACTGGTCTCACAGGGCAACCTGGACAGCAGCATAGTCCATCCCCGTGAGGTATTTAAAGACGCCATCTCTTCCCTGGCCTCCTCGGTGATCTTCGTCCACAACCACCCGTCAGGCGACCTGGAGCCATCCTCCGAGGATGTTAACCTGACCAAAAGGCTGGTTGAAGCCGGCGAACTGCTCGGCATACCAGTCCTGGACCATATCATAGTAAGCGACCAGGGATACACCAGTATGAAGTCAAGAAATTTAATTTGAGGTCAAACCATGATTAAGAGCCGTATATCTATCATTTCCAGCGTATTGATCGCCGCCGTTCTCATGATCACGATGTTGAGCGGATGTACCGCACAGGCTCGCCAGCCAGCAAGTACGACCTGAACCTGTGGGACAGCGGACCGCTTACGCTCGACCCTGCAATATCCAGCGAGATGTCATCGCATATATATGTCATGCAAATTTTCAGCGGGCTGGTAAAATTCGATACGCAGCTTAAGCCGGTCCCCGATATCGCCGAAAGCTGGAATATAAGCGATGACGGGAAGACATATACATTCAAACTGCGCAAGGACGCCAAATTCCATGACGGCAGGCCGGTAACGGCGGCAGATATCAAATATTCGCTCGAGCGCGCCTGCAACCCGGACACCAACTCGCAGACTGCTTCCACCTACCTCGGCGATATAGTCGGAGTGCAGGACGTCCTGGCCGGAAAAACCAGGGATCTGGCAGGGGTCAAGGTAATCGACGATTACACGCTGGAGATCACGATAGACGCGCCCAAGGCCTATTTCCTCTCCAAGATGGCATATCCTACCGCCTTCGTGGTGGACAAGAAGAACGTGGAATCCGGGACCGAACTGGTGGCAAAAGCCCAACGGCACAGGCCCTTATAAGCTCACCAAGTACAGCTCGGACAATTTGATAGTGCTGGAGCCAAACCAGTATTTCTATGGGACCAAGGCCACCGCAACAGTCGCCTTTCACATACTGGCCGGAATACCGGTATCACTCTATGAAACAGGTAAATGGATGTGGTAGAAGTATCCAAGGAATATATCGACCGGGCGGAGGACAAGGCGGGCCCGTTCGCCGACCAGCTGCATATCTTCCCCGAATTCAGCCTGCAATACATCGGCTTCAACGCCAGCAAGCCGCCTTTCGACGATCCGCTGGTGCGGCAGGCATTCTGCTATGCGGTGGATAAGGGACGCATGATTAAACTGATCCAGAAGGACATGGCTACCAAAGCCGAGGGTATAATCCCCGTGGATATGCCCGGCTATAACAAGGATGTTAAAGGCCTGGACTTCGACCCGGCCAAAGCCAAAGAACTGCTGGCCAAATCGAAATATGGTTCTGCGGACAAGCTTCCGCCGATCACGCTCACTACCGCGGGTTTCGGAGGCGTGGACGTAGAAGACTACCTGGGAGCCATTATACAGGACTGGAAGCAGAATCTCGGTGTTACGGTAACCGTCAGGCTGCTCGAACCGAGCGCATTCCACTACAACCTCCAGCAGGAAGTGGACGAAATGTACGCACTGGGCTGGATAGCGGACTACCCGGACCCCCAGAATTTCCTTGATACGCTCTTTTACACGGGCGTCGAATACAATGACAGCCATTACTCGAACAAGGACCTTGACGCGCTGCTGGATAAGGCCGCAGTTGAAAAGGACTATGACACACGCATGGGCATCTACCAGCAAGCTGAGCAAATCGTTGTTAATGATGCCCCCATCCTGCCCCTATGGTTCGGCCGGAACTACATACTGATCAGCCCCAGGGTGCACAACTACAATATCGACCCGCTGGGAGTGCCGAGGCTTAACCTCGTGACAGTGGATAAGTAGCCTGGAATGGGGAGCCGGAGACAGATAAATTGCAGGCTCCAAATTCCAAAATCCAAACAAATAAACAAAGGAAGAAAGGAAAAAAACGCAGAACAGGGTCGTCACGAGGAGACGAAGGCGGCGGGGTGATCCCCTGGTTGGCCGCAAGTGCATGCAGGAGATTGCCACAGGGCTAAAGCCGCCCGCAATGACGAGTAAAAGCAGGGAGGACAAATACCAATGGATAAAGATGCACTTGAAGCGCCGTGCGGAGTTCACTGTGGATTATGCCCGTTGAACCAGGCCATCAAGGACGAACAGATGAGAGCACGGCTGGCCGAAAGGCTGAACCGCCCACCTGAAAAAGTCATGTGCAACGGCTGCCGTCCCGTCGACGGTTACTGCCCCGTCATCGGAGAGGAGCAATGTGCCACCTTTATCTGCGCAAAGGAAAAAGGAGTGGAGTTCTGCTGTGAGTGCGCCGATTTTCCCTGCGTCAAGCTTGCGCCCTGCGCTGACCATGCCGACACGCGGCCCCACAACATCAAGGTCTTTAGCCTTGCATTACGGAAGAGCAGAGGCGCACACGAATGGGAGAAGCAGATTAAAGGGCTCTACGACCTCTACTTTAATGGGCAAATGGCCATAGGGCATGGGCCGACACCAAAGACACCACCTGCAAATAAATTCCAAGCTCCAAATTCCAAAATCCAAACAAAGGAAGAAAATTCCAAACTCTAAATTCTAAGCTCTAAACAGACTCGAAACGCTAAACTCATGACGGTTAGATCATTTTGAACTTAGAACTTGTCTAGGATTTAGTTTTTAGAGCTTAGAGTTTTCCCGAAGGGGCGTTAGCCCCATAATTCGTCCAGCGGGTCTGTTTTCTTTCCGCTGCTGTCCGTTCCGGACGTGGGCCCGAGCGGGCCGAGCTCTTTATAGGATTCGGCCGAGCCGTACTCCCTGATCTTGACGACCACCGGCATGGGCAGGGCATGGCCGAAAATCAGCGCCTGCTGTTTCGATTCCAGCTTGGAGAGGACCGATTTCAACTCATTTTTGCCGGCAACGCCGGTCAGCACGGCATCCACGTCCTTCTCATTATCCAGCAGGCAGGTTATCTTGGTGCCGAGCTGGGACATGACCTCTTCGTCGATGCCGCTGGGACGCTGGTCGATAACCAGCATGGTGACATTATATTTCCGCATCTCACGCGCTATTTTGCCGAAGATGGTCTGCGAAGAGATCTCGGGATTAAGAAAACGGTGGGCCTCTTCGATGGTGATAACAAGCTGGTCGGGCGTCTTGGTATCGGCGGAGGTTGCGATGTCCACTTTTTCCCTGTACTGGTTGTATATGCGCCGGGTCAGCAAATTGGCGACCAGCACATAGGCCGCGATATCGTCATAGCCGCCGAACTGCAGCACAACGCTTTTCCCGCTGCCGATATAATCCAGGATTTTCCTCACGGCGTTATCCTGGACATGCGGCACCATGAACTTGAAGCGTTCCAGTATCCTCAACCCGCGCTGCAAGTTGCGCCAGGTGCCTTCAGCAATATTGTGGTCCGAAGCAAATTTCTTGTCGTTTGCATCAAATAGATTAAGGGTCTCCTGCAGCCATCGTTCATCGCCAAACGTTTTAGCCAGCTCGTACACGGCCTGCACCGCCAAATCGGTAAGGTTCAGCACGGTCTTTAGCAAATTTATATCCTCCGGCTCAATCTCGTCATAGCCGACCTTGACCACGAAATCCGACTTCACCTTGCGCCGTTTGTCGTAGCTCTCATCCAGCGAAAAGACCGCCACTTTTCCCGGGAAGAGCTGCTTGAGGCCCTTCACCTTGCGGTCCTTCTCGCTGGTCCCCTCCCAGCCGTACTCGTTATGCATATCGAAAATCAGGCTGACGGAGTGGCTTTTCTGCATCATGCCGATAAGCAGCAGGCGGGTGAGAAACGTTTTGCCCGTGCCGCTCTTGCCGAATACACCGTTGGACCTTTTGACCAGCTCTTCCATATTGATGCAGACCCTGGTCTCCATATCCAGCGGCGTGCCCACGTAAAACCTCTTGGCATCTTCCTGTCCGAAAACCAGCTCCACGTCCCTCTGCGAAGCCAGCTCAACTCCCGCGAAGTGTGCGGGCACCGTCTTGGCGGGCTGCGGTCCCTCCTGTTCACCCAGCACGCCGCCGCTGATGGTCAGCATGGGCAAGCACGCTGATCTTGCCGTAGGTCGTGGTGCCGGAGACAACTTTGGCTATAAAGGGGTCGGAGATATCCGGGGGCATGACCATGGCGCGCGGGTCCACCGCTTCCAGGCTGACATCGGTGATCATGCCGAAGAAACGTTTCTTCTCGCCGTTAATGGCCACGTAGCGGCCGACCGCAATATCTTCTACCGACTTGGCAGGGTCCAGCTTGACCTGCACACCCTGGGTGAGCGATCCGGAGATAACGGTGCCGAGTTTAATATCCTGTTTTTCTTTATCGGTCATTGTCGCAGCCTCTTTAAAATCGAATCAAGTCTCCTGATATCGTTGCTCAGCGTCCAGGCCAGTTCCTTGCCCGCCTTAACCAGGAATTCCTCGGGGTCGGGATGGGTGCGGCTGGCATAGCGCAGGAACGCCGCGATCACCTCGTCCGGTGAAACGGTCAGCCTGCTCTCTATCATCAGGTTCAGAAAGTTCAGCGATTGCGTGAATACCTGCACTTCCTCGGGAGCGCAGGTGTAAGCAAAGGCATATATGGAAGCCGGGGAGGGAGGCAGGTACTGGTAGACCGCCTTTTTCGCCGTTATAGTCCGACCACCAGCGCCTTAAAATCGGAGCACAGCAGCTTGGCCAGCTGGGGATTGGACTTAGAACACATCGGCCTCGGATGAATGCGACTTGCCGCGGACGGTTATCCTTCTGCCCGGTTCAACGCTGTGCGTGGCTGAGACGTAGACGATGCCGTATATCTCTCCGCCTTTGCCTCTGGTCTTGACCATGCTGCCCAGCGGCGGCGTGCCGTCAAGATCATAGCACTGCACCAGGAATTCGGCAGTTGCTGGTCTCAACCACTTCTCCTATCTTCTCTAAATCCATTTTACCTTCTTGCTCCTTTGCTTCAGAGAGCCTTTGATTTCCATGCCTTCTTCGGTCATGACCCGGTCCACCAGGTCCCAGAACGCCTCGCGGTCGGCGCCCGTTACCACGGCCTGCTCATGCGCCTCGCTCAGGGACACCGGATAGCCGAAGCCCTTGCTGCACTGGTCCACCACGGACGAGTGAACAAAGTCCAGTAATCCGGGATTATCGGCCGCCCAGAGGGGCACTTCGACCCTGGCGACCTCGTCATCCAGCTTGATATAGAAAAAGCACACCTTGTGGATGCCGTAGCGGTCTATGATCGAAGAACGGCTGGTAAAAAGGGCCGACCTCTCCCCGTTGGACAGCAGTTTCGTCGAAATAGATCGCGGTCCAGCGGGCCGCCGACCAGGTCGCATGTCGCGTCCTTCGTATTTGCCTTTGCAGTATTTATCGCAGTCCACCGGGTCGTACGGGCAGACCTGCAGCCTGAGCACATTCACGACGTCCGTGCTGCGCGGGAAGCTGATATAGCTGGCCACGGCCGCCTTTTTCTTCTGGCTGAGATCATGGAAGCGGTCAAGCTGTTTAAGAAATCCCTGCTCCAGCAAGTGCTCGACCACGAAGCTCTCGTATCTCTCGCCCAACCAGTCCCCACATAATCAGTGAGCCGTCTACAAGCCCCAACGCGGGCAAGTCGTTCTGAATACCGCAGAGCGTGTCGGCGAGGTAGCGGCACTCTTCCACTCCCCTCTTTATGCCCAGCAAGGCGCCTTCGATCAGCGCCTGCTTCCCGTCGTCCGACCGTATGGTCTGCATCTCATCCCCGAAGTAGACGGTGGGGATGGTGGTTAGCTCGGCATCCGGCTGGTCGCCGTACTGGATCTGGACCAGGCCGATATTCAGCAGGAAAAGCCGGGGGGAGTGATGGCGGTCCACGTCGATGTGCGACCCGTCGCTGGCGACTACAATGAAGTCCTGCGGCAGCGGCAGCGGCCGGCCTGTGCAGCTTGATATCCTCTTTCAGCCCGGCCACCAGGAATGTCGCTTTGGCACTCTCAATTTTATCTGTCTAGTTTGCGCTGGTCAGCAGGCACGGATTTCAGAGTGGCAAGGGCGTTTTCCAGCTTTTGAGCGCGGTCAGCCTGGTTCGATTTAAGGTCCCCCGCCATAGCCTCGATCTGGTTGTAAACCTGGGTGATATCAAGCGTCATGATCTTTGGAAGACCTAGTATAGCACGGCGCGATATGGGGAACAATTGGTGCTACGAAAGTGAAAAAATTGTCAACAGGGCATCCTTCGCTAGCGTATTGCTTATTGACAGATACCTTATAATTATTGCGTTTAATTGATCATTTTACTTAGGGAGAGGACGGCGAAAATTGAAAAGAATAACAATTAAAATAATACTGATATCATCGCTTGTATTCGGGGCATTGATCGCTGGCGCTTGCCAAGTTGCACCGCAAGCGCCAGCCGAAATTCCCACAGCGGATATGCCGACGAGGGAAGCTGCCTACGATGATATAATGCCGACACCAGGCGGGCCGGCCTATCAGGGCCAACGTCATCCAAGCGGGGGAAGTTTCCCCATGGCAGCCGGTAAGCGTGACCAGCGTCGTTTTGGGCACCGATAGCAATGCCCCCGACCTTAACCTACAGGAACAACATCGAAACAAAACCGGGACAGATCAGATTCAATATATTGTCAGTTCGTTACCCAAACGTGATGGCTGTGACGGCCAAATTCAGGCTTGTTAGCGCACCCGACCGGTATACAGGTCAGTAATGTCATGGACTACCATGGACCATTTACGCAGGCAACAATACTTATGATTTCGATTCCTGAATCGGTCAAAGACGGCTCTTACAAAATGGAAATGGCAGTTACTGTTAACGGAAAGGATTATGAAAACGTGTCCTGTGTAATTAATGTGACTAAATAGTGAATTGGGGGGGAGACAAAATCCCATTTACACTCCATATAATTAAATAAGGTAAACCATGAATTAGGCGTTTAGGCTATGCAATCACTCATCGAGCCTCTTTGCCACAATATGCACACGGTGGTATTATTTTAGCGATACCCACCTTAGACCGCTTCCGAAAGAAGGCCTCACTAATATGTCAGTTGGCTATGTTAGCGACAAAATCTACCAGGAGCACGATACACGTGACCACGTCGAAGGTAAAGACCGGCTGACAGCTATAGAAACAATCCTCGTAAAGACCCAGGTCAAAGACCAGCTTACCCTGCTCGCTCCACGCCCCGCCACCATAGACGAGATAGCTGCTGTCCATGACCGTGATTATATAAACAGCCTTAGATGCGAGATTGAAAGCGGCGGCGGATGGCTCGACCCGGATACTTACGTGTCGAAGGGCTCATGGGAAGCCGCCCTCTACGCCGCAGGCGGGCTGATGAACGCCGTGGACGCGGTAATGAACAAGAAGGTGGACAGCGCCTTCGCACTGGTCCGGCCCCCGGGACACCATGCGGTACGTATGCACCAGATGGGATTCTGCCTCTTCAATAATGTCTCAATCGCAGCCAAATTCGCACTGAAGAATTACGATATCAAACGCGTCCTGATCATTGATTTCGACGTTCACCACGGCAACGGCACCCAGGAAGCTTTCTACTCGGACGGCCAGGTGCTGTATTTTTCCACGCATGAGTACCCCTGGTACCCCTTCACCGGCAGCGCCGAAGAGACGGGCAGAGGATCCGGAGAAGGATGCAATGTAAATATCCCCCTGGAAGCCGACCTGGGCGATAAAGAATACGTGCAGGTATTCAACGAGATACTGGTCCCGATCGCTAAACGCTACAAGCCGGAACTGGTGCTGGTATCTGCCGGCTACGACGCGCACTGGCAGGATACTATCTCAAATATGAACGTCACAACCATGGGCTATGCCCGCATGGCCAAGACCATCAAGGCCATCACTGATGAGCTATGCCCCAACCGTCTGGTCTACACCCTGGAAGGCGGCTACAACCGCATGGCGCTGGCTTACTCAGTGGCCGCTACCTTTGAGCTCTTGCTGGGCCACCAGGAGGTCGCCGACCCCCTTGGAGCGCCGCCCATGGCCTACTCTCCCAGGGAATTCGACGGTTTCATAAAACATATCCGCAACATCCAGAAGCTGCAGGAAAACTGACAAAAAAATATGCGGGGCAAATGCCCCGCATATTCAATTTAGCCAATTGCGCTACAGACAAAAGAACCGGGAATCAGCCTTCCTTGGTGCCTATGCCAAGCAGCAGGATAACAGCTACTCCGAGTATCATGCCTGCAATACCCAAAAAGGTGGCCAACGGCACCATGATCAGCGCCCATATTCCGATAAACGTATTTCTATCCATATATCCCCCTTATTTCGCAGCCTCGGGCGCAGTCCTGAGGCCCCTGTCCCAGAGCACCAGCAACGGGCCGGCCACGAAGACCGAGTCGTAAATGCCGATCACAACGCCGATGAGCAGCGCCATGATGAACTGCTGGATCGTCACGCCGCCGAACAGGAAAATGGCCAGACAGGTCAGGATAACGGTAAGGCTGGTGTTGATGCAGCGGGCGATAGTCTCAAGAATGCTGGAATTCACCGTCACGGCAAAGTCCTTGCTGATGCCCTTGCGGACATTCTCCCTGATGCGGTCATAGACCACGCAGGTATTGTTGATACTGTAGCCCACTATGGTCAACATGGCCACAATGAACATCGAGTCCACCTGGTAGCCGATGGCCCAGCCAAGTATGGAAAAGATGCCCATGACGATCAGTACATCATGCAATAATGCAATCACAGCCGAGAAGCCCCATTTGAACGGGCTGGGCATCTTGCGGAAGGCGAATGCGATGTAAATGATCATGAAAATGGAGGCAATGCCGACAGCAATGGCCGCGTTCCGTGCGACTTCACTGGCGACCAGCGGCGAAACAGTGCTGAAGTCCAGGATTGTCACCGTGGAATTCGTCCCCTTCTGTAAACCGTCGATGATGGCTGCTTTCTGGTCAGAGTCAATGTTCTTGGTGCGCACCAGGTAATCCCCGGTGCTGGTCTTCTGGATGGTGGCATCAGCATAACCAAGCTGGCCCATCTGCTGCCGCAGGTCAGACTGCTCAACAGCAGGTTGAAATTAAGGGTCATGATGGTCCCGCTGCTGAAATCCACGCCCAGCCTGAAACCGAAGGCAAGCATCGAGATTATGCCCGGCACGAGCAGGCATATCGATACAATGAAAAACCAGTTCCTTTTACTAACTATGTCTATCATGCTTTAACTCCGTAGAACCAGGAATTTTTCACCATGCGGACGATCAACTGCAGGAACACCCTGCTGACCGTGATCGCCGTGAACATGCTCAAGGCCACGCCGATGAAGAGCGTGAGAGCAAAACCTTTCACAAGGAAAGCTCCGAAAGTGTCGCCGAACCAGTAGAGCACGATACAGGCTATAAAGGTCGTCACGTTACTGTCACGAATGGCCAGCCAGGCACGGTCAAAACCGGCGTCTACGGCGGCGCCCAGCGTGCGGCCTGCCCGCAGCTCTTCCTTCATACGCTCAAAAATGAGTATATTGGCGTCCACCGCCATGCCCACCGATACAACACCTGCTGCGATACCGGCCAGGGTAATAGTTACCGGTACCAGCTTGAAGATGGCCGCAAGAAATACACCGTACATTACGAGCGCCAGTGTCGCAATAACGCCCGACATGCGGTAGTAGAGAATCATGAAAAGGACAACCAGTATAAGTCCGATGGCGCCCGCCACCACGCTCTTCCTCAAGGAGTCGGAGCCCAGCGTGGCGTCTACCGTCTGCTCCTGTATAACGGCCAGAGGCACATCCAATGAACCTGAGTTAAGCTGGATGGCCAGGTTTTGCGCTTCCTTCAGCTCCACCCCGGTAATAACGCCGCTGTTCTTGATAACAGCCTGAACGGTGGGGGCGGAGATAAGCTGATTATCCAGGAATATGCCGAGCGGTTTTTGCAGGTTGCGCTTGGTGACCTGCTCGAACAGAACGGCGCCTTCGTCATTCCATTCAAAACCGACTTCCGGCTCGTTAGTGCCGCTCTTAAGAACAACCTTGGCATTGGGCTTAAGGTATTTGCCGGTCAGGTCCTTTCAACTTGCCGTCAGTACCGGTCGCCTGGGCGGTCTTCCATACGATATCTCCGCTGGCATCTTTCGTCGGCTGGCCGCTTGCGTCAAGGGTTTCTTCCTTGAACTCCAGCAAGGCCACCTGGCCGATTAGCTTTTTGGCCTCGTCGATATTCTTCTCGCCGGGCAGCTGTACCAGGATGCGGTTCTCGCCCTGCCTCTGGATGATAGGCTCTTTAACTCCAAAGGCATTGGCGCGCCGCTCAATTTTGCCGAGGACGCTGGTCATAGTCTGGTCGACCGTCTGGGTCGGGTCCATCTTGGACAGGTCCGCCTCGTAGACCAGGTAAGCGCCTCCCTTAAGGTCCAGGCCCAGAGTAAGGCCTTTGCGCCCGAACCTGTCACTGTCAAGGGGAACTACGGCCCAAAGGCTAAAGCCGAACAGGGCCAGGATGATTACGAGTAGCCAGATATTACTTGTTTTCAATTATCTATTCTCCCTCCCGAGTATCAGTTAATCACAATTGTTGCTGTTTTATGAGGCAGCACAGCAAGCGCCCCTGCCGAGATCATTTCTTAAGTATTGCAGCGCTTCCTCCCTCGTATGAATTTCACCTGCCGCCTGCGCTTCCCTGACCATGTCAAGCATCCTGCCTATGTCTTTCCCGGGGGCCAGCTTGAACTCGTCCATCAGGTCATTGCCGGTGATCAGCCGCAGCGGCATTATCTCATTTTCCAGCTTTTTATGAACATCCATTATATACTGGATGTGCTCAATATGCATATGCCACTCGTCGATATCCAGCCTCGGCCCGCCTACGGCCAGGTAGTCGGCCAGGGCCAGGAAAATAACATCCATCCCCGCTCCCTCGGTATCCCTGAAATAGCGGTAAATGGCGCGGTGGGTGGGGAACCCTTCGTTGGCCATCTGCGCCGGATGAAGATGGTGATAGACCAGGGTCTCAATGTAGCCGATCTCTTTTCCGCTGAACCTCAACCGCTCAAGGATTGAGACCGCCAGGGACGCTCCGTCCTTGGTGTGGCCGTAAAACCTGATCTTGCCGTTTTCATCCTCGGTCCTGGTCCCCGGTTTGGATATGTCGTGCAGCAAAGCGCCCATTTTGATGAGAGTGCACCTGGTCACTCCGCCGCCAATCTCCTCTTTAAAATGCTGGTCGATCTCGTCGGACCACGGCACGAACGCCCGCAGTTCCCTCCTGCCGTATACCCAGTCACTTTCCCTCAGCAGGAACTCTATGGCGGCAACAGACTCGAGCGAGTGGTCGAATACGTCCCAGTAATGCTCCCGCGGCTGCATGACGCCCTTCATCTCGCCGATCTCAGGGATGATCCGGCAAAGCAGGCCCAGGTCATCGAGATGCCGCAATGAATTGCTGGCGTAAGGAAGGGCCAGTATTTTAAGCAATTCCTCCCTGATCTTCTCGCTGGGCACTTGGGTTACAAGCTTGCCGTTCAGACGTATGGACTGCTCGGTTATGGGCTCGATTTCGAGGTTAAGCTCCCGGGCCAACCGCTCCGCTCTCATAAGCCTGGAAGGGTCGGCATCAAAAATCCTGTCGCTGACCTGCCTTAGCAGGCCTTTCTTCAAATCATCATCCCCACCCGCCGGGTCGAGCAAGCGGACTTCACCCGTTACAAAGGCCGCCAGGTCGAGGGCCATGGCGTTCACGGTGAAATCCCTGCGCAGCAGGTCCCGCTCGATATCACCGGCATATGACGTTATGTCAATATGCCAGGGCTGCGATTCTCCGGCCACCACCACACGCCCAACCTTATTATCCTCGTCAAGCATGACATAGCGGCCGTCAACAAGCTCAGCCGCTTCCTGCGCAACCGCAAGCGAATCGCCGCTGACGACAATATCAAGGTCGGAAGTAGGCCGGCCCACCAGCCAATCCCGCACAAAGCCGCCTACCAGATAGGCTTTACATTCGGGATAAGTGCAGATCGGGGAAAGCCTGGTGAGTATCCCCATCAAGTCCTGGTCGATTTCAAACACAAGCAAGAATTATAGTACCGCCCCGATGGCTTGTAAAGTCGCTCTCTCTGATCGTGCAATCGAGCGTATGTCAATATGATTCGCCGGAACCCTGATATTCGCTAGTGATTTTATTTTAAACAGACAAAGACAACTGGGAAATATGCAGTATAAGACAATTAGCGCATAATGAATGTGGAGCCGTGTGACTTAGTTATTTCTATGTGTTATTATCACAGATCAACTTTTGGCCATTGATATCGGAAAAATATGAAGAAATTCCTGTATAAAAGCTATCTGTGCCTTATCAGCCATATATTACGTATATACCATATTCTCCGTAACATTTTTTTCCGCTTCACCAGACTGCTTGATATTGGATACCTGCGCAAGTGGCTTACCATAGGAATATTAATCGGCATCGTTGCCGGATTTGGATCATGCTTGTTCTACTTGCTCATACAATGGGCTTCACAGCTGTTACTGGGATACTTCGCCGGGTATACGGCGCCAGTGCCAGGAGGAGAAGGGGAAACTGTTGTGACAGCAATCAGCAGGTTCTGGGCCATACCGCTGGTTACCACATTGGGCGGTCTGGCAAGCGGGCTTATCGTCTTCAAATTGGCACCCGAAGCTGAGGGCCATGGCACAGATGCGGCAATCAAGGCTTTTCACCATAAGAACGCCCACATTCGCGCCCGTGTGCCCGGCATTAAGATGATTGCTTCAGCAATTACAATTGGATCAGGAGGAAGCGCGGGGAGAGAGGGCCCGGTGGCCTTAATAGGTGCTGGATTCGGATCCATTTTGGGCGATGCACTCAAACTTAACAGCCGCGACCGGAGGATAGCTTTAACCGTAGGTATCGGCGCCGGCATAGGCTCTATCTTCAAAGCGCCCCTAGGCGGAGCGTTACTGGGCACCGAAGTGCTGTATAGACGCGACTTTGAAATTGATGCTATTTTCCCTTCATTCATAGCCTCTATTACGGGCTATGTAATTTTTGCATCCTTTAACGGCTGGGCCCCGATTTTTAGCCTACCTGCAAGCCTTGCATTTCAAAATCCTCTTCAATTAGGCGGCTATATATTATTGGGGCTGGCGTGCGGACTGGTCGGCATGCTGTACGGCCGCACCTTCTATAAGATACGAGATCTTTTCAGATCATTAAAAGTCCCGAACTATGTGAAACCCGCCATCGGCGGATTGGGGGTAGGCATAATCGGCATGTTTTTACCGCAGGTTTTAGGCCAGGGATACGGATGGGTCCAACTGGGTATAAACGGTGATTTTACGGCCCTCCCGGTGTATTTAATGGTCGGAGTGCTGGCCGGAAAAATAATCGCCACCAGTTTATCGATTGGTTCAGGGGGAAGTGGTGGAGTGTTTGCGCCCGGCCTGGTAATCGGCGGTATGGTAGGAGGTATAGTCTGGTGGCTGCTCAAGGACTTTACTTTAATTGTCCCTCCAAGACCTGACGCATTTGTGATTGTCGGTATGATGGCATTATTCGGGGGCATAGCCAAAGCACCTTTAGCGATTATGATAATGGTAAGTGAAATGACAAACAGCTACGTTCTACTTGCTCCCTGCATGATCGCTGTGGTCCTTGCATATTTTTCATCAGGGAACAGCTACATATACGAAAACCAGGTCGCCAACAGGGCCGCATCACCAGCCCATAAAGCAGAGTACTCTGTACCTTTGCTGACCAGGCTGACTGTCAGCGAGGCAATGCATAAGATCAAAGCAGCGGTTAGGCCTGACACGAACCTTGAAGAGATAGAGACCCTGATGAAGACTGAACGACTGGATGCGCTGCCCGGTGCTGCGCGAAGGATTTATCGCGGGCATCGTTGCGAACCTGGATATCGTCCAGGTGCCAAAAGTAGAGAGGGCGTCCACATTGGCCAGAGATGTCATGAGCACTAACTTGATAGTCTGCTATTCAAACGAAAATCTTGACGTGGCACTCGAACGCATGAGCCATAATAACATCAGTCATCTGCCGGTAATGGATGAACGACATCCTCTCAGGCCAATAGGCATGCTTTGCATCGAGGACGTGACCAATACATACCGCTCCCATGCCGGAGCCTTAGAAAGCATAGAACTTAGCGCTCCCCGGGCTAAGGATGTTATAGCCATTAAGCATACTATGCTATCTTCGGACCCTGCTTCATCAAAGGAAATATAGAAATGTCTGCTACTCCCCCATGATATAATTTACCCACTATGCAGTACAAGCGTATAGTCATAAAGCTTGGCACCAACCTGCTGACCGGCGGCAGCGGCAAGCTGGACATGAAGGTCATGGCAGACCTGGCAAGGCAGGTTGCCGAGCTGCACGTCAAAGGACACGAGATAATACTCGTCTCGTCCGGCGCAGTGGCGGCCGGCCGCCAGAAGCTGGGCATCGAGAACAAGATGAAGGATATCCCCTTCAAGCAGGTGATGGCATCCGTGGGGCAGAACCACCTGATGCATATCTACGACGAGCTCTTTGGCAAACACGGCATTACCGTGGCCCAGGCGCTGCTGACGAAGGCCGACCTGGCGGATCGTTTCCAGTATCTAAACGCTCGCAATACGCTGCTGGCACTGATGGACCTGCGCGTGATCTGCGTCGTGAACGAGAACGACGTAGTGTGTATCGACGAGCTTGGAGAGCTAAAATTCGGCGATAACGATAACCTTTCGGCCATGGTGGCGAACCTGGTGGACGCCGACCTGCTGGTGCTGCTATCCGATGTTAAAGGCCTTTACACTGAGAACCCCCAGCAGAATGAGAAAGCCAAACTGATACCTGTTGTCGAGAAAATAGATGAGAAAATCGAGGAGATGGCTGGCGGCGCAGGGAGCTCCCGCGGCACCGGCGGGATGGTGACGAAGATCGAGGCGGCGCGCCTGGCAACATCGTCGGGCGTCCCCGTGGTAATCACCGAAGGATCGGACCCCAACGTTATCATCGACGCTGTTAGCGGAAAGAGCGTCGGGACCTTCTTCGTCGCAAGGGAAAGTAAAATAGAAAGCAGACAGCGCTGGCTGCTCTCGGGTCTTTGCTGCATGGGCAAGCTGACTATAGATAAGGGCGCGGCATCGGCTCTGCGCAAGCAGAACAAGAGCCTGCTGCCCGCCGGTATAACGGGAGTCGAAGGAGATTTTAATCGCGGCGACGTTATCGATATACTGGACAGCACAGGCAAACGGATTGGCAGCGGCATAACGAACTACAGTTCCCATGACCTGGAAAAGATAAAGGGAGCTAAATCTACGGGCATCGCGGATATCCTGGGGTATGAATACGGCGACGAGGCTGTCCACCGTGACAACCTGGTCCTGGTATAAAGCGGGCATTGATTAAGGGGGGTTACCTATGCAGGCATCATTTAATGAGTTAGAAGAAAAAGCCAAACTGGCCAAAGCAGCGTCCAAAAAGCTCGCTTTTGCCCCGACGAGCATGAAGAACGAGGCGCTGCTGGCCATAGCACAGGCGCTGCTGGATAGGGAAGACCAGATCCTGCATAACAACGACAAGGACTATAAGGAGGCGGAAGCGTCCGGGATGGGAGCCGCCATGCTGGACCGCCTCATGCTCAATTCGAACCGACTGAAGGGCATATCCAACGATGTTAAAACGGTCGCGGCACTGCCCGACCCGGTGGGCGAGATTATTGAGGAACGGACATTACCCAACGGCCTGCTACTAAGCAAAAGGCGTGTCCCGCTGGGAGTGATCGGCGCTATTTATGAGAGCCGGCCGAATGTAACGGTGGATATCTCGGTGCTATGCCTGAAGGCAGGAAATGCCTCAATCCTGCGCGGGGGCAAGGAATGCAGCCGCTCCAACCTGGCGCTGGCCGGCACCGTGCAGGAAGCAGCCTATAAGGCAGGCATCCCGGCGGTTCAGTGCAGTTCATAGAATCGCCCGACCGCAGCCTGGTTGATCACATGCTGAAGATGAAAGAGCAGATCGACCTGATCATACCCCGCGGCGGGGCATCATTGATCAAGTTCGTCAAGGAGAACGCGGCAATGGCAGTCGTGGCGGGCGGCATCGGCGTCTGCCATATGTACGTCGACAAAACGGCCAACCTGGATAAGGCGGTGGCCATCGCCTATAACGCCAAGGTGCAGAGACCGACAGTCTGTAACGCGCTGGACTGCATTCTCGTGCATAAGGACATTGCGGCGCAGTTCCTGCCCCGCATGGCAAAAGAGCTGGCCAAAGCCGAGGTAGAGATGCACTGCGACCACCGGTCCCTGGATATCCTCAAATCTATCGAGGACCTTAAAGTGCATCCGGCCCTCGAGGAGGACTGGGGCAAGGAATTCCTGTCGCTGGTAGCCGCCGTAAAGGTGGTGGACTCCCTGGATGAGGCCCTTGACCATATAGACCGCTATGGATCGGGACATTCCGAGGCAATCATCAGCGAGGACAGCAGCTCAATCGACAGGTTCCTCAATGAGGTGGATGCCGCCTGCGTATATGCCAACGCCAGCACCCGCTTCACCGACGGGGCTCAGTTCGGTATGGGCGCCGAGATCGGGATAAGCACGCAGAAGTTCCACGCCCGCGGCCCCATGGCTTTACGCGAGATCAGCAGCTATAAATGGTGCATAAGAGGGAACGGTCAGGTAAGACCGTAAGAAAAAGAAAAATTCCAAGTTCCAAAAGCCAAATAATTAATAAAATCCTAAATTCTAAACCCTAAGCTCTAAACAAATTCTAAATTCAAAGCTCAGAAGTGGGGCGTTCCTTTGCTTGCGGCGGGACTCATGCCAGTCGTATTTTGTGTCATCACAAGGAGTCCCGATTCCATCGGAAAGAGCTGGTGATCTGACTCGTTGGCAACCAAGCGCGCAGGAGATTGCCACGGCGCTGAAGTCCCTCGCAATGAAATTTTCTTTGAGTTTTGAATTGTTTAGGACTTAGGATTTAGTGTTTAGTATTTTCCCGCTGGCTTCTTACTTGAGTGCTGCCAGGGCTTTTTTCTGCTCTTCGAAAAGCTGCTTGATGCCCTTGTCGGCGAGCGTGATTAAACCGTCTATGGTTTCTTTTGAAAAAGGCTTGCCTTCCGCCGTACCCTGCAACTCGACGAACTCGCCTTTATCGGTCATCACCACATTAAAATCCACTCCTGCGCGTGAGTCTTCCTCGTAACACAGGTCCAGCATTTTCAGCCTATCCACCACGCCCACACTGACAGCAGCGACTGCGCATTTCACGGGGATGATCTTATAAACGCCCATTTTCTTCAGCTTGTTGAGAGCGACATACAGGGCCACGTAGGCCCCGGTGATGCTGGCGGTGCGTGTGCCGCCGTCCGCCTGAAGCACGTCACAATCTATGGTAAAAGTCCGCTCGCCCAGCACCTTCATGTCGACAGCGGCCCGCAGGCTCCTGCCGATCAGCCTCTGTATTTCCTGTGAGCGTCCGGCCTGGCGCTCCGGGTTGCGTGACGTGCGTGTATGCGTCGCCCTGGGAAGCATGGAGTACTCTGCGGTCACCCAGCCTGTGCCCTGACCTTTCAGGAACGGCGGCACGCGGTCTTCCACACTGACCGCACACAGCACCCTGGTTTTGCCCATTTCTATCAGGGCCGATCCCTCGGGATAGTCCTGGTAGCCCAATGTTATCTTCACGGGCCTGAGATCATCATTTGCCCTGTTGTCTATTCTCGCCATTTTATTTCCTTACGTTTCGATTCCGGCGAAAGTATAACATCAATATAAGATAAAATACCAAGCTTCAAATTCCAAAATCCAAACAAATCAAGAAAATTCTAAATACTAAACTCTCAGTTCGTCCAGTCATTGCGAGCGAAGCGTGGCAATCTGCTTCATGGTCACAATGGGGCCAGGAGATCACCACGTCGCTTCGCTCCTCGTGATGACACGTCTCTTGATAGATTTCTTTTGTTGTTTAGAGCTTAGAGTTTAATATTTAGTGTTTAAAGTTTTCTTTTACTAAGATTTGTTTGGAATTTGGAATTTCAGATATGGGGTGCTATTCTGTGAAGCAATATGCCCGCTGATGTAAATATCTGGATACTGGCAGGGACCGGCTTTACGGCGGGGTTGTTGGGCTCGATGCTGGGCGTGGGCGGAGGAATTATTATAGTGCCCGTTTTGACTCTTACACAGGGCATTCCTATCCAGTATGCCATCGGCGGCAGCCTGGTTTCCATTGTGATAAATGCGCTCACTGCCACCAGTATTTTCCTGCGCAACCAGATGACAAACCTGAAGCTGGGGCTCCTGCTGGTCTGCACGCTGGTGCCGGGCGCCGTGGCCGGAGCATTTCTGGCCGCCAGGCTGTCCAGCACAATACTGATCGTCATTTTTGGTATCTTGATGCTCTACGTAGCCTATTCAATGATCCCCAAAAAAGCACGTAAATTGACGGAAGCTGAATTCGAGGCGCAAAAATTCGTGAGCGAGAAAGAGCATGCTTCCCACCAATGGCTGGATGAAAGTTATTTCGATCCTGCGCTTAAGCAGGAGATCAGCTATAAGGTCCACCGCCCGCAGGTAGGAATGGTAGCAGGTTTCTTCGGAGGTATGATCTCCAGCCTTTTGGGTGTCGGCGGCGGCATAATCAACGTTCCAGTCATGAGCCTGATTATGAAGGTCCCCATCAAAGCAACCATTGCCACCAGCAGCCTCCTGTTGTGTTTCACAACCATGACGGGTTCCATGGTCTATGCTTTAAACGGCTATGTACTCCCTCAAATTATCGCTCCGCTCACAGTCGGCGTATTCTTCGGCGCCATGGTGGGGGCTTCGGTGGCGCACAGGGTAAACAGCATCCTGCTGGCTAAAATATTCACCGCAATCATAATATTGACGGCAATCACGATGTTCCTCAAGGCACTGAAAGTATATTAGGCATAAATATGAAGAAGCTTGAACTGAACAAGCCCCACGAAAAACTGCATTCATTTAATGCCGCGTTGAGTTTGACAATGCGTATCTGGATTTTCATTACCCTGGGCATAATGGTGGTGGGGTTAATTCTGTATGCGGTCCAGCGGGGGCAACGGCAAGTAGACTTGTGCCTGTTTACGACATACCCGCGGGGTTGATAAACCTGAACGCGTCAGCATTTGTTACACTGGGGCTTATCAGCATACTGCTGATGCCGATCAGCATCCTGCTTGCATCTTTTGCGCATTTCATAGCAACTCGCGAAAAGAAGCCTATTATTACCTGCTCTGTGCTGCTGATATTATTCATCGCCAGTGTAATAATAATGGTGATATTCCGGTGACAGCCGTTTCCGGAAGGCACGCGGACAGCTTAATCAATGCAAAGCTAAACTCAGGGAGACTATGATAAGCACAAAGAGAGTTATTACGACGTATTTGACGTTCTTCTCCCAGCCGAAATAAATAACCGAGGCAATCACCCTTATATACGGGGTCAATATCAATACAATTATGCCGAAAGTCATAAACAGGATGGCGCTGTTTTCAGTATTTATTCCCTGAAACTGCTGGAATATGAAGCTGAAAAAATCGTGCCCTCTAATGTATACGCCCGGGTCGGTGGATATGGACAGTTGATGATATGAATAGCAATAAAGAACCAGCCCGATGACCTCCAGTATCAAGCTCAAGATAACCCCTGTTATCAGCAAATAGCTGATGCCGGTTTCGAGTTTGGACCCTTCGCTATCCGGTTTCCGGGCAATCATAGAGAAACTACTCCTTTATACAGCATCTGGATAATGAGAAAAACGACGATTACAAAAAACAATATCCTGAGGGCTTTACTGCTGATTTTATTCAGGACCCGTCCCCCTACCACCGCCCCGATAGTTGTCCCAACAGCCATTGGCGCCATTAAAGTCAAGTTCAATAACCCTGTGAACAGATAGACGCTGACACCGGCAAGCGCAGTCACGCCAATAATAAAATTGCTGGTTGTACTGGAAACCTTGGGCGGCATTTTCAGTACATTCTCCTGCACCGTTACTTTAAAGGCGCCGGCGCCTATGCCAAGCATACCGGCGGCCAATCCTGCCACAAGCATGCCCAACCCTCCCCAGATTGCATTGTTTACTTTATAGCCAATCACTTTTTTCGCATGATCGTCGTAATAGCTGCCTTGTAATTGAAGCCAACTGGATATCCTGTCCTGCGTTTCCGACGGGAACATAATCGTTCTTGAATTGACGCTCTGATCTTCAGGAAAGCAGTCAGGAGGAACGCTGCGAAGAAAAAATAAAGAAATGTCGGATTTATCAGGGTGGTGATGGTTGCCCCGACCAGGGCACCCGTGATTGTGAACATCTCAAGATACATTGCCACTTTCACATTAGTGATTCGCTGTCTTATATAGGAGGAAGCAGACCCGCTCGAAGTGGCTATAATAGCCACCATGCCACAAGCTATTGCCTCCTTGACCGGCACACCGAATAGGACGAGTATCGGAATAAGAATACTCGCCCCTCCCAATCCTGTGAGGGCTCCTAAAAATCCAACAAGTATAGATACGAGACTAAGCGAAACGATATTAAGCATCGAAGTTTTCCTGCACAGGAATTACATGAGCATCACCAACGAATGCCGCCTGCTAGACCGGGTTAACAAGTCTGTCATACCAATAGCCGATTGCCAATCTGTTCACTTTAATACCGGGTTTACCAAAATACTGTCAGGTTATGCTAACGCTTGAAAATCACGTTGTCAAACACTGCTGGAATGTCGATTTATCAATATGGCCGGCTACGGATAATACGGATGACGCGTATTCAGGTAACCACCAAGGTCAAACGCCGTGTTTTTCATCCTGAAATGAATTGATAATTGATATGACCTATGCTATGATTCACTTTAGATGTCATCTCTGACCGAACTAAATGCGGAAATAGAACGCTGTAAAATTTGCGAGTTAGCCAAGCACCGGACGAAGGTTGTGCCGGGTGAGGGTCCCGAAAATGCGAGGCTTCTCTTTATCGGCGAAGCCCCCGGATGGAATGAAGACCAATCAGGAAGGCCCTTCGTAGGCGCGGCCGGCCAATTTCTCGATCAGCTCATCGGCATGATCGGCTACAAGCGCAACCAGGTCTATATCTGTAACGTGATCAAATGCCGGCCTCCCGAAAACCGCGACCCCATGCCCGGCGAGTTGCAGGCATGCGGCAAATGGCTGGAACGCCAGTTGGAAATAATAAAGCCCAGGGTGATTGTGACGCTCGGCAGGTATTCCATGGCCAAGTATTTCCCCGGAGAGAGTATCAGCAAGGTCCACGGCCGCACCAAACGTATAAACAATGTGATTTATTTCGCCATGTACCATCCCGCCGCCGCGCTGCACCAGGGCAACCTGAGAAAGGTGATTGAAGCTGACATGATGAAGCTTCCCGCCGTGCTGGCGGAAGCAGGCAAAATGGAGGAAGAAAAAGACAAGCCTTCACAGCTCAATCTTTTCTAAAATGAAATGACCCGTCATAAGCTCAAGATAATCCCACTCGGCGGCCTCGGAGAGATCGGCAAGAACATGATGGCCATCGAGTATGACCAGGAGATCCTGGTCGTCGACTGCGGGATGATGTTTCCCGAGGACGACATGCTCGGGGTCGACCTCCTGATACCGGACATCACCTACCTGCTGGAACATAAAGACAAGGTCAAGGGCATCGTCATCACGCACGGCCATGAGGACCATATCGGGGCGCTGCCGTACATCCTGCCGCAACTGGACCTCCCCATTTATGCCACTAAGCTTACGCAGGGACTGATCTCGGTCAAGCTGAAGGAGCACCGCTCGCTGATCAAGGCCCGGCTCAAGCTGATAACGCCGGGAGTCAAATTCCAGGTGGGCAATTTCAAAGTGGAAGCCTTCCCGGTCTGTCACAGCATCCCGGATGCCGTAGGATTGATCATATACACACCGCTGGGCGCTATCATCGACAGCGGGGATTTCAAGATAGACTACACGCCGGTGGACTGCCGTCCCACCGACCTTTCCAAGCTGGCCAAGCTGGGCAACGAGGGCGTGCTCCTGCTGATGGCCGATTCCACCTACAGCGAGCTTCCCGGCTACACACCTACGGAAAAGATTGTCGGGAAGAGGATCGAGCAGATCATAAGCGAGGCGCCGGGCCGCGTCATAATTGCAACCTTTTCCTCTCTCATATCCCGCATCCAGATGGTGATAGACGCAGCTTCCAGGCACGACCGCCACGTCTTCATCGTCGGCCGCAGCATGAAGGACACCGTCAAGATGGCCATGGAGCTGGGTTATCTAAAAGCCCCGGCCGGAATATTATGTAATATCGAAGACCTTAAAAAATACAGCCACAGCCAGACGGTGCTGATCACGACCGGGAGCCAGGGCGAGCCCACCTCAGCCCTGGTGCGCATAGCCAACCGCGACCATCCCGAGATACGCATCATGCAGAAGGACACGGTCGTGATTTCAGCCACGCCCATACCCGGCAACGAGGCGCTGGTCAACCGCACTATCGATAACCTGTTCCGCCAGGGCGCCAACGTCATTTACGGCGAGCGTTCCAACGTGCACGTGCACGGCCACGGCAGCCAGGAAGAGCTTAAGATGCTGATCAACCTGGTCAAGCCGAAGTTCTTCGCCCCGATCCACGGCGAGTACCGCCACCTGGTGATACATGCCGGGCTGGCCAAAAGCGTGGGTATACCGGAGAGCAACGTCTTCGTCATGGACAACGGGAACATCCTGGAGATCGATGGAGAGAAAGCCCGCATCACCGGCAAGCTGCCCTACGGCAATGTCTACGTGGACGGGCTGGTGCTGGGCAGGCACGCACACGTCATATTACGCGACCGCAAGGCGCTGTCCCGTGACGGGATCGTAGTTGTCATCGTCGCCATCGACAAGAAAGACGGTAAGCTGGTAGGCAGGCCGGATATCGTCTCCCGCGGCTTCGTGGATGCCGAGCACGACGGCAGCGTTATAGAGGAAGGCAAGGAACTGGTGGCCGGCACACTCGGCAAGGGCCACCATATCGAGCACGCTTCCATCCACACCATAGTTAAAGAGCATTTGAGCAAGTTCTTCTACGAGAAGACCAAGCGCCGCCCCATGATAATTACAACTGCTATAGAGGTATAGTAGAATAAGCTATGCCCGCTAAGAAAAGCAGGGGAACTAACAAGAGATCATCGCAAAAGAACGGCAAAAAAGGCTCGAATAAGTCCTTTCTCAAGGTCCTCTTTTCCGCTCCAGTCATACTGGCAATAGTGCTTGCCATCATAGTTTTACTCGTTATCATCTTCTGGCCGGTGATCGCGTCCTGGTTTAACCAGCTTGGCGCGGATATAAGGTCGGCGCTCAGCAACGCCTGGATGGCGATCTTCCGCCTGATGGGCGCCGGGGTGATACTGGCCCTTATTATATTCATTGGGATTTTGGTCATTATCGGCTGGCCGCGGGCCTTCATACGGAATTGGAACTACTGGCTGGGAGCGGCTTTCTTCACGGCCGCGGCCTGGGGACTGCTCGGTATGCTGCGTCCCGACTCAGGCACCCTGTCGCAGGTAACGCTGGGCGGCTATGTAGGCCAGTCCATCGTGACACGGTCGCTGGTTGCAGGCATATTCATATTATTGGGGTTGGTCGTGATAGGAGTGATACTGGTGGCGCCGGAATGGGTGTGGCGCCGGGTCAAGCATACTTCGCAGGGCACGGCGGAAGTGGTGGGAGAACTGGTGGACGTCGTCAAAGAAAACAACCATAAAAAGAAGGCTCTGCCCGAACCTGAAGAGGCACAGAGGAACCGAAACCGCCGGAAACGAAGCCTGCAGAACTTCCGGCGCACGGCGATACAGGCGTGATGGACAGGCTGCGCTCCACGATAACCGTGGGAGGATGGTCGCTGCCCAATATCAACATACTGGAAAAAGTCACGGAGTTCGTGATCAGCGACGCCGAGATCGAGAAGCGCAAGACCACAATTGAGGATGCGCTGTCCAGCTACGGCGTCGAAGCCAAGGTAATTGAAGTCAACCGCGGCCCCACGGTAACGCAGTTCGGCGTCGAGCCGGGCTGGGACCGCAAATTTAAGGATATCCGGGAAAAAGACGGCGACGGCAATGTGAACGTCCGGCAGGAAGAAGTCGCACGCCAGCGGGTGAAGGTCGAACGGATCAACTCACTTTCCAACGACCTGGCGCTGGCGCTGGCTGCTCCCAGCATCAGGATCGAAGCTCCCGTTCCCGGCAAATCCATGGTGGGCATCGAAGTGCCCAACACCACCTTCGGATCGGTGGGGCTGCGGGGCGTGATGGAGAGCACGGCCTTCCAGAAGATGCTGGCCAAGTCGAAGCTGGCGATTGCGCTGGGCAAGGGGGCGGGCGGAGAGACGGTGGTGGCCGACCTGGCCAAGATGCCCCATTTACTGATAGCCGGGGCCACTGGCAGCGGCAAGAGCGTCTGCCTCAACTCCGTGATCTGCTGTTTAATGATGAATAACACGCCGGATGCGGTGCACTTCGTTATGGTCGACCCCAAGCGCGTGGAGCTGGTCAACTATAACAACATCCCGCACCTGGTTTCCCCGGTCGTGGTGGATACTGATAAGGCAATCATGTCCCTGCGCTGGCTGAACATGGAGATGGACAGCCGCTACAAGCGCTTTTCTGCGACCAAGTGCCGCAACATCGAGGACTATAACAAGAACAAGCAGCCTTCCGAGGTCATGCCCTATATCGTGGTGGTGATAGACGAGCTGGCCGACCTGATGATGGCGGCTTTCGACGAGGTTGAGCATACCCTGTGCCGCCTGGCGCAGCTTGCCCGCGCCACCGGGATACATTTGATCGTCGCCACGCAGAGGCCGTCGGTGGACGTGGTCACCGGCCTGATCAAGGCCAACTTCCCCACACGCATCACCTTCGCGCTGACCTCGCAGGTGGACTCACGGACCATCATCGATTCGGCGGGCGCTGAGAAACTGCTGGGCAGGGGCGATATGCTTTACATGCCGCAGGATGTAGCCAAGCCCAAGCGCCTGCAGGGCACCATGGTCGGCGACCCGGAGATAGAGAGGCTGGTCACCTTCTGGGCCAACCAGCGCCGCCAGGAAGCATCCGGTCGTCAACTTCGAAGACATGGCGCAGTCCACGGCCGACGGCAAGAAACAGCCGGAAGACGAACTGCTCGATAAAGCCCGCCAGCTTGCCCTGGAATCAAAGGAGGTATCCGCTTCCTATCTGCAGCGCAAGCTTCAGATCGGCTTCCCCCGCGCCGCCCGCCTGATGGACAAGCTAAAGGAAGAGGGGTTCGGCAAGGAGAAGGGAGGAGAAAAGGACGGGAAAGGGGAGTAAATAGAATGAAAGGGTGGAGGCAGTGGAAGATATGTTCAGTACTGTAATTAATGATCTTAACACGCTATTAAGGAATATATATCCCGGCTTTATATTGGCTTTGTATTTTCTATATCGATGGGCGAATCCTCAAGATAATCCGACATTCATATTTTTGGCAACTATTATTATATTTAGCGCTGGAACCCTAATATATCCTTTATACAAATTATATTACGATTGGTTTATTCGCTATGTCCAAATTAAGCGCGGCGATTTTCCGGAATACAGGTTATATCGTTTAATCATAGATGAACTGCAAAGTAATGAATTAAAGGATTCCAAAGACGTAATTCGTACTAAGCTATACGATAAGCACCAAGCTATAGCAATATATGCTAATTTCATTACAGAGGAGGGTATTAACGGTTTTAAGAACGAAGCAACTCGTTTTGGAAGTTATGTTCATGTCATTCTCATAACCGGTTTCCTTAGTTTCCTAATTTTTTTAATGGAAATTGTGCTGCCGGCATTAGGCATGTTAAAAATGAATATTCTAGTCAGACTAATTACAGAACATCCCAAAAATTTTAGTTTCTTATGGTTATTAATCTCGTTAGTGATAGCCTTTTTAATGACATTTTTAGGAATAGTAGCGGGAAATCAATCTGATTTACGAGAAACGATATTTCTATCGCAACATAGAGACAAATTTAGATTATATATTCTCACTTATATTAATTCGTATGTGTTACCTAATGCCAAATATAAGTGTGATTAGATGCTTATCAAGACCCGCAAGCCCGCTTTGTGAAGGCCATTTGCTTATTCGGCCTTTCTGATTGGTTTTAAAAGATACCCCAGCCCGTTGAGTTTGATTTCATACAGAGCAGCTAACAGCGCGCCGATTTTTCCCGGAGGGAAGCCTTTCTGGTGAAACCAGACCAGGTAGGGTTCAGGCAGATCGCAAAGGATATAATCTTTGTATTTGCCGAAAGGCATTTTTACTGAAAACCAGGTCAACCAAAACCTGGGGATTGATGGGACTGGCCTGATTTTCCTTCATTGTTATTTAATCCAATTATCTTCTCGCCGGATCCAGGGAAGGCAAGAATAATAATACACTATATTCAGCGCGGTCTAAAGGAATATGATAAAATATCGTTGTCAGATGTAGGACATATTACATCCGACGTTTGATAACTATTATGAGTAAGAAATTATCGAATGATATCATTATCCGTGATAAGCGCCAGATCACATTGCCGCTCGGAAAGTGTGTGAACAGTTGGGCGTAGAGCCCGGCGACAAACTCAGTCTGTACGTTGAAGGCGACAAGCTTGTTGCAAAACCAAAGAAATCTGTTGCGCTGAACGCCCTGCAAGAACTACACCGGATTTTTCAGGCATCTGACGTTACCGAAAAAGAGTTGCTCAAAACGGCTCGGCGGATAAGGCGTGAGCTGGTCGCAAAAAGATGCCCGAAAAGCCTGATCACAGAGTATTCGTCGATAGCAATGTCCTTATATCCGGGATTTATTCCCCGAAAGGTGCCCCGGCCAAAATCTTGTATTCACATGCTTCGGGAAGGCTTGCGATTATAATATCACAATTGATACTCAGTGAGACTGTATCCACTTTGAAAGAAAAGAAACCCGATTCTCTTCCTGCATTGAACACATTTTTAACCAACTCCCCACCGGAAATCGTGATAAATCCCCCTATTAACCAGGTAGACAAATGGACTGAATACCTTCATTTCGAAGACGCCATGATATTGGCCTCAGCCATAAGTGCGGAGCCGGATTATTTTGTCACGGGAGATAAGCACTTCCACACGCCCAAATCACTGGGGAAAAATCGGGGTTTGCATTGTTACCCCAGCCCAGTTGATTAAATTGCTTGAGATTTAATTTGGCCTATCGGTTGCCTACTTGTAACACCATGATGGGTCCCAATTATTACCCCATATATAGGGAATCCTGTACACGTTGCTACCGTCCGTATCCATCACATATAACTGAGTTATGTACGTATCGATGCCGAACTCTTGCCATATACCCTGGGATCTGTTGGACGAGAATATTATTTTGGTACCGTCCGGCGACCAGGCAGGATATTGATTCCATCGGGGCCTTTCGCCTAGAGGACTAGAAGTAATAATATTACTATCCGAACCATCAACATTGCAGACACATATATCAAGCTGCGGATATCTTAAATCAATTCTGCTTGCCGTATCAGTATAATAAACGACCTTTTTCCCATCCGCAGACAGGTTTGGCCGAACCTGATGACCTGTTGTTTAACTGTGTCAGACTCAGCAGGTTGCCTGTAGACAGATCTATCCTCGTCAATGCCATTCTGGCTTCCTGATTGCACATACATATAATGGTTTTTCCATCAGACGAAAAAATAGGGCTGAAGGCCGAATTAGGAGGCTGCATATTGGTGATTCTTCTAATATTGGTGCCATCCGAATTCATAGTGAATATATCCATTGTGTTATGTGCGCCATAATCGGATGCAAATGCAATTTCAGTGCCGTCCGGCGACCAATTAGGATTGAAATTATTTCCATGATTTGATGTTAACCGGGTTACTTCACTCCCGTCGGCATTCATTACATATATGTCCCATAACAATGTGTTAACCCGGTCTGACATGAAAGCAATTCTCTTCCCATCGGGAGACCATGAAGGACCCCGGTTACGGCTACCGGTGTCAGTTAATTGGACTACGTTGCTCCCATCGCCGTCCATGACATATATTTCACCCATCCCATCACCCGAATAGAAATGAGGATCGGGATTATTCGCACGATCCGAAACGAAGGAGATTTTGGAATTTTTCAGGGCGTTCGGAAGTCCTGGCTGAGTCGGCTGACTATTAACAAACTGCACCTGCGACTTATCATGCAAAACAATGACCGGACCACTTTTAAACATCTCGATGTTCCCATCGATAGTCACTTCTTTGTTATAGAATTCATCAAACGCAGGATATGAGGAGAAATTCTCTTTATATAGTAGAACCTTGAAATCTGTCCCACATTGACTCTGTTGCCAGTCATCATAATTCACGGTGTGGCAACCGGCGTTGGAGAAAAACATTATGATCGGCCGGTGATTATCATTATAGACGGAACCGAATTCAACGACTGTGCCTTTGACTCTCACTTTTTTCCCTATCGCTTTCATTAAGCTCGGGGCATCGGTTGCATCTATTACTTCAATGCTCTCCACGGGCTGAGATGGAATCGCTGCCACGGTTGCATTGTCTGTGCCCAACTCATTGTCAACAGTCGTCCTATTATCTGAAACAGGTACAGCAGCGCCCTTTACTTCTTGTAACGCCAAAGGGCTTTGGCTAAGAATAGGCACTAAATGCTGATATTGACAGGACACTCAAGACAGTTGCCACAGCCAGGATATTCCTCATTGCCCCTCCTGTATGACGTTTATATACTTTCGGATTACACGATTATACCTTTATGAAATTCCTTCAGCAAGCTATTCCAGTTTCACTAATATCCAATCCTTACATGTTATTAAAGGAAGACAACAAGTGGAGATCGATCACCAGGTAGAAACAAAGGGCCGGCGTATCGTGTGATACGCCGGCCCATTTCTTAAAGATTATCGATTAGAAGTATACTCTATTTCTTCTCGCTGTATTGTTCTCTGAGGACCCGCTTCAATATTTTGCCGGTAGCGCTGGTCGGCAGGGCTGTCTGAATGATGACACGCTTGGGCACCTTGTAACGCGCCATATTCTCCTTGCAATACGCTATTATCTCGTCTTCGGTAGGAGATTCCCCCGGCCGGGGCACGATAAAGGCCGCTACCGCCTCCATCCATTTGGCGTCGGGCAGCCCGACTACCGCCACCTGCGCGACCTTGGGATACTTGCCGATCATAGCCTCAACTTCCTGGGACGATACATTCTCTCCGCCGCTCTTTATCATGTCCTTCTTGCGGTCGACGTAGTAGATGTTGCCTTTTTCATCCTTGTAACCCAGGTCACCCGTATGCAGCCATCCGCCGGCTAAAGTGCTGTCGGTTAATTTATCTTTCTTCCAGTATCCTTTCATCACGGCCGGCCCACGTATGACCAGCTCGCCGGTCACGCCTGGCGCCACTTCTTTATCATGCTCATCAAATACTTTCACCGAAGCGCCGGTGTCAGCTATGCCGATAGAGGTTATGTTCTGCTCGAAGCCCTCGGGGGTCGAAGTAGTCCCGACCGGACTGCTCTCGGTCTGGCCCCAGTAGTTGCGCCACTGGATATCCGGCTTGATCTTCTTCCAGGCGTCCAGCACGGGCCTCGGCATGACCGCGCCAAAGGACACGCATTTCTTCAGCGATGACAAATCGAACTTATCGAATCCGGGTACCATCGGTAATCCTGCATAAAGCGTCGGCGGGTAGACCCATAGAGTGATTTTCTCTTCCTGGGTCCTGGTCAGTATATTCTTAGGATCGGGAGCATAGGCTATGATCGATTTGCCGCCCACGGTCAGCATCCCGTTCAGTACGGTCGTCCCGCCCACATGGAACAGCGGTATATCGATGATGGTACAATCTTCACGCCGCATATCTACGTCAAGCGTAACATGCATGATGCTCATGAAATAGTTCAGGTGGGTGGTCATGACGCCTTTGGGGAAGCTTTCCGTCCCTGTCGTATACATGAGCGTTGCCACGTCATCCGATGCGATAATGACTTCCGGCTCAGTTGCAGGATAAGTCCCCGAGAAGAAGCTGGAGACGTTTATCCATTTATCCGGGACGGGCGCTTTGCCGAAATCGAAACAACCGAATATTTTGACGTCCTTCAGCTTGTCCTTGATCTCAAGCACATTAGCTGCCAGGGCGTCTTCCACAAGGAACGCCTTCGGCTCGGCGTCATTGATGATGTACTCAATCTCCGGGCCTTTGAGCATGAAATTGATCGGCGCAGAAATCGCGCCTATCTTCGCCAGGCCGAAACGGCAATAGATGTAGTCCAGGCTGTTGTGGCTCATGAAAGCGACCCGGTCGCCTTTCTTGATTCCCAGTGCAGTAAAAGCATTGGCGGCCATGCAGCTTTTTTCGTTAAGCTGTTTGTAGGACACCCGCTCGTCGCCGGCGATCAGCGCCGTGCGGTCTACAAACCTCTCCGCCGACCGCAAAATAAGGTCCCCAATCACCGCCCTTCTCAGCAAGTTCTCATGCAGATTATCCAGGCTCATCTTACCTCCCTATTTAATTAATTATTTCACATCATGCCGATGCGATTAGATCCTTACTTAATAATTCCGCAGAGCTTTTGAGCATCCCTCTTGCGTGAATCGATGGGTTCGCCTTTAGCGAACTCATACATGGAAAGCTTGCATGCCTGGCCGGAGCCTCCGCCGTGCGCAGCAGAGTGGCACAGCGCGCCGGCGCCATAGGTGAGGTTCTCGATCAGGCGCACGATCCTCGCTTTGCTCTCCGCCGGTACACCTTTTGCTCCCTTGTAGAACCTGTCCAGGTAGCCGGAAATCTCCGGATTCTTAAATTCCTGTTCGCCCGGGAGCGTGGTGATGATGCCTCCCACTATGTCCTCCGCAAGCCTGACCAGCTCGTACACCGCCTTGGAAGCAATATATTTTGTATTGTTCCCCAGCAGCATGTCCGGGATCATGCCAACGCCTTCATAGGCCTTTGATTTAACACAGGCTGCGATGCCGCAGGAATACATCATCTCGTTGTACATGATCATGTCGGTGATTTTGTCCCTTATGTGAGAAATGTTGGCGGTCCCGTTATATTCCGCGAAAGTCTGCACGGCCCCAATAAGCACGTCGGACCATCCGGTTTTGCATCCGCCGGTCGTGGGACGATGAGCGCCGCCGATCAGGTTGACCAGCGGGCCGGTGAACTCAACTTCTCCGCACATGAAGACCCGCTCCCAGGGAACAAAGACATCTTCGAAAACAACAACCGTCTCATGAAACCCGTATTTAGTATTACCCATATCCCACTCGAGTCCCTCTTTGCGACGATCGTCCTGCGAATAACGGACAGAGATGTTTTTTATCCCTTTGGCGTTGCCCGGAACTGCGCAGCACACTGCATAGGCTTCGGCACCCGGCCCATGCGTAGTACAGGGCATAACAAGTTTTTCGTATGATAACACTGAGCCCGTCTGGCAAAGCTTGGCGCCCCGCAGCATAATTCCCTGCCTTATTCTTATCCACAACACGAAGATACATATCGGGGTCTTCCTGCAGATGAGCGGGAACTTTTCGGTCGCCCTTGGGATCGGTCAATGCCGGGCAGCCGATGAGATCATTTTTCTGGAAGAACTTAATATATTCCACCATATTGTTATAGTAATGGGTACCTTTGGCCTTATCCATTTCCCGGGCCGTGAGCATAATTGCCGGAAAAGAATTCTGCACGCACCTGAAAGAGCACATGCCGATACGCCTGATTGGCAAAACGAGTTATATCGACTTTCCTGATGTTGTCCTCAACCGTTTGCGGCACGTGGGTCCAGCGGCTGATAATATCGCCGGTGAGATGCGACTTGCACAGCAACTGCTCCTGGAGGTCCTTCTCCTGCTGCATATCGTAGGTCTCGGCAATGGCGTTCACCATGGGCCTGACCTTGGGATGATTAATGACGTCCGCCCCGGAGACCTTGCCCCCATCAATATAAAGCTCGAAATTCATGTTTTCCATGTCTTTAATGTATTGTTTTCCGGTTTTCATCGCACTTCTCCTTCAATAAATATTTCTGCCGCACACAAAGGGGGGAATTTAACAGCGTTAAGTCTATACTACACCGTTAATTTTGTCAATATGGCTACGTTCACGTTGTACGGTTGTTCAGTGACCATTTTGACAATTTTTCTACAGGATTTTGGGCAATAGGAATACAGCAGGAAGGGCATATTAACGTATAATAATGGGCACAGTTAAATTCGATACAATATTATGCGATTAATTTATGAGGCCCGACATGAAGAAAGTGAAAACTTTTCAATCCCTGAGAAATGAGGAAAGGCAACAGAGACAAAATATGATACTGGACGCCGCTGAACGGGTCTTTGCAACTACTCCCTTTCCCGAGGTCAGCATGAGAAAGATAGCAGGCGAACTGGGCGTTTCTGCAACAACGATATATACATATTTTCCGGACCAGGAATCGTTATTTATCGAGTCCTATCTGCGCCGGACCGAGGACTTGCTTGAATTGCTGCAAAAGATCGTCAAGGAACAGGATGGCGATATGCTGGCAAAGCTGGCAGCAGCCTACATAGACTACCTGGTCAAACATGAGGCCTATTTCAAAATGGTTGTCCATTTTATGTTATATGCCACACTGAACCCGGATTCCCTGGCAAAACTCAACACCATCGAGCGAGCGGTGCTCGACTGCCTGGAAGCGGCTTTCAAAAAGAATAAGGCAGCCGGCAACACCCGGTACCTGGCGCACGCTTTCTTTGCATCATTGAACGGAATCCTGGTCACCTTCTACAGCTATCCGGGACGGACGGGAAAAGAGGTACGCCAGCACATGAAACGCCTGACCAGGACTTTGTGCAGCCATTTTAGCGGGTAGATCGGCCGCTCAATATGTTCTGAAATTATTCTTTACCACACGAACGGAATCAATGCTTTGGTCCGTTTCTTGTATGCAGGATATTCACTCGGAAACTGCTGCGCCATCAGCTTATCTTCTTCGTCCATGCGCCAGAGAAAAATGGCGCCGAGGATGAGGAGCAGAAAGATCCAACCTCCGCCGCAAACAATCGCCGAACCGATGGCCGCTAGAAGGCCGCCGGCATACATCGGATGCCGCACGTACCGGTACGGACCGGACGTTACCAATTCCGGTTCTTTCTTGACTGACACAGTCTGGCTCCAGTTCCTGCCCAGGCGCTGCCGCGCCCATACGAGGCATGCCATACCTGCGGCGCAGAGAACGACGCCGATAATATTTAACAACAGATTTACGGGAGCGAAGTTGAGAAAGTAAAATACCGGAATAAACGGAAGCAAGAACGCGGCGATAATGGCAAACATGAGACCGAAACTCTGCAACAAGTGTCCTTTGGTCTCCTGTTTTACGCCGATCCCGGCAACTATCAGATACACAATGACAATAAACCAGATCGCATAGATGGTCCAGAAAAAGATTAATGGTTTCATTGTTTTCTCACCACCTGGCGTGGTGCTCTTCGGCCCAGCCGATTAAATCCTGAATCTGGATTCTCTCGCCCTGATCGGTAACGAGGATGCCGCTATAGCGGCCGAACATCTGGTGGACTTCGCTGGATAAAACGAGGGCATTGGTTTTGGCGACTCTCTCAAAGAACGGCTTGAACTCCAGCGACAGGCGACCGTCGGGGGACGTCATCTGCCAGGGTTTCTTGAAGTCTTTATTGTCATATTTGAAATCTACGGCGCCCAACTTGTGGACTTTCCCATCAAGAATAATGGCGTTGTCCGTGACGGCCGGGTCATTGCCGATGCCCCCGCCAAGATTGAGGCCGATGGACCTGCCGTCAGGCAGGCGCTGCGACAGGCTGCCCCAGATCCAGAAGGACCGGTAAGGCCAGACACCGACTCCCCAGTCGAGCGTGCCCAGGCAGTCCGTCGGCTGTATTTTATAAATCCTGGGTATCCTGTTCACATAGTGAGTATCCTGGTCCCAGCCATATTCGATGTTCCCCCCGGCAAGCAGGCAATTGACCTTGCGCGTGTAGAAGAAACGTTTGTTGGGAAACGGAAAAACATTCACCACGGATTCATGCTGAGGCTCCAGATGCAGCCTCACATTGGCCTTCAGAACTGATTCTCCGAAACCGGGCCAGTCGATGTCCAGCACGCGTTCACTATCATTTTCAATAAAGAAGTGCAGGTGTACTTTGCCTTTTGTGTAGTGGCAATCGCCGCCGGTGCTGTTGCGCGGCAGGACCACCCCGGTCCCAAACGGGACACTGATCGTCTCCTCATGGTATTCACCGGTGTTGAAATCCAGCACATAGGAGAAAATGGAACCTAGATAACCAACAGTGCTAATGGTAAAAGAGAAGAAATGTGTGGGAGTTGTGATACCGAAATACTGCCAGCGCTTAATGCGCAGCGCCTGAAATGATTTAAGCTTGGAGAAATTCAAGTTCTCCAGATTAGCATCCAGGTTCGGCTGCCGGGCCCATCCAAAAGAAGTAATGTCCCCCCCGGCGTTCAGCAAAGGTCCTTTATCCGTGATCTCCCTTGCACTCTTCATATGCCTTCAATCTCCCAACTAAATCGGCCGGGCTTCGCGTGCAGATTATACCAGAAGTGAATCCCTATAATCAGAGTTTATAGGGTCGGGATAAAATATGCTACTATTTCTAGACTTGAAGCATATGACTCGCAAAACCCGAAGGGCCTTAGTCACGGCAGCGGCATTGCTGCTCGTCACCGCCCTGGCGATGAATGCCTGCGCTCCCGCACCTTATGATACCGTTAAACAAATCTTCCCGGCAGTTGTGCGGGTGGTCACTACGAACAAAATGGGCTCCGGGATCATCGTATCCAGGGAAGGCCTTGTCCTGACCAGCCAGCACGTGGTGGACAACAATACAATTGTTACCGTGCAGATGAACAGCGGGGCAAGCTACCAGGGATCCGTAGCTGTGTCAGATGCAGACAGAGACCTGGCGGTCATCAAACTTCCCGAGAACCCGTCCGGTTATCCCTTCGCTGCTATCGGCAACTCGGCAGAGTCGGACGCCCTGCAGATAAGCAGCCCGGTCCTTGTAGTTGGTTACCCCGCAGGTACTGATATCGAACATGTGATTGTGACTACGGGCATCCTTTGCGCTTTTCCGCCAATGAGGTCCGTCAATTACCTCCAGAGCGATGCGAAAATATTTCCCGGCAGCAGCGGCGGACCGATGACCGACAAGTCCGGCAGCGTAATAGGTATTATCAACAGCCAGTATTCGAATTTGGAAGGCCACTGTGCCACCTTTGCCACGGCCATCAGCGAAGCTCAAGTTTTACTGGACAGAGCAGTCCACGGCCAAACGGCAACAGCACAACCGGCGCCGGCAGTCTCCAAGCCTGTAACTCCGATCACACCCGCATCATGCGTTGAGGTCGGCTGCCAGGCCCCTGATTTTACACTGTCCTCACCCGACGGGAAGCCTGTTTCACTCAGCTCTTTCAGGGGCAAAAAGGTAATTCTCGCCTTCGTATCAACTCGCTGCCCGGTCTGCCTGGAGATCAGCCTGTGCACCCAGCAGTTTTACAACAACTGGCCAAGAGAACAGATGGAGATTATCTCCATCGTAAGCCAGGAGAAGCCTGCCGATGTGGCAAGCTGGATTAAGACATACGGTTTTAAGAACACGGTAGTACTCGACCCTAACGGTGACGTCTATAATAAATACAGGCCGGATAAGGTCCCCGCCCTTTATTTCCTTGACGTCTATGGGACTATCAAGATAAAGAAATATGCCCCTATAGACGACTGCGCCACCCAGCTTGATTCACTGCTTAAGCTGTACTAGGCACTTCTGCCATCCGTGCTCGCTATTTATCCGGAAGGACCACTTCACAGGTCCCAACCGCCAGTTTCTCCGCCTTCTGGTTCTCCGCCCAGACTTCAAGCACGACGTATCCATGGTCTTTGCCCCGCGGATGTTTCTCCGTGACAGTACCCCCGGCAGTTTCAATAGTGCCGGGAGGGGCAGGCTTGACCAGCTTTATATCTATTTTCTTCAGCCAGCCGCCGGACGGATAGGCCCAATTCGTGACGGCCGTGGTTACATAGGAGATCGTCATCATGCCATGAGCCACTGTGTCAGGTATACCGAACGGTTGGGCGGTCCTGACCCAATCAGGATCGATATGCACGGGATTGAAGTCCAGCGAGGCAACAGCGTATTTCCAGATCTTTTCCTGTGTAACCTCCTGCACAAAGTGAGGTATCTTATCTTCCAGATTGACCGATTCAAAAGTGACTTTGTTACTCATCTTCCTGCCTCCTGTTAATCGTAATCCGCGCAGCTAGGCCTGAAGGCCATGCTCAGCACGCATGAATTTACGGATATCGTCCCGTGTCCTGGGCAAGATCAAAGTAGTCCACATGATCGCCTTGAGTTGAGCGTGCTGGTCGACGTATCTTATCTCGTAGGTCAAATAGTACTTTCCCCGCTTGATCCACTTGTCGTACGATTTCATGTGCAGAGTCAGGATATCGCCGGGCCTGATGGGTTCATACCATTCAATACGCTGGCCTGGATTGCGGGCGCCAGGGGTGCGTATCCAGCTTCCAGCTCCGGACCTGACGCAGAAGAAACCCACGGGCGTCAAAAATAGCGGATGAGCGATAAGGCCCTTGAACGGGGTCTCCTTTGCTTTTTCCTGGTTGGAGAGTGCCGGATTATCGTCATTCACGCTTTGGGAGTAGTTGATAATGTCCTCCGCCTTTACCTCATACTTTATAGGGGCCGTGTACTCCTTGCCGATCTCAATCTCATCCCAGACCTCGTAGGAATCCGCCCCGGCTATGAAATCATAAGGAAATTTTTTCTGCTTCTCCGTGACAAGGTATTTGTCCATATTGACGGCCATCACTTACCTCCGTTACGTTTTATTTAACGCTGCCAACCCTGTTCCTTGCCAGTTTACAATATTCCCGGCAAATATCATACCCGATGTATTTCCTGCCCGATTTCAAAGCAGCCAGGCAGGTGCTGCCACTGCCGACAAACGGGTCAAGCACCACTTCACCTTCGAACGTGTAAAGCTGGATTAAACGGTAGGGAAGCTCGACCGGGAAGGGAGCCGGATGCCCGACCTGCGTGGCGCGCTCCGGCGGGAAACGCCAGATGCTTTTAGTATATTCAAGGAACTCATCTCTGGAGATCGTGCTTAGCCTCTTGTGAGGGTCCGGGCGGGAAAAGGACTGCTTGCAGTACACCAGGATGTATTCGTGGATGTCGCGAAGGACGGGGTTGTTGGCCTTTAAATATGTCCCCCAGGCGGTCGAAGAAGCGGCGCCGCTGCCTTTATCCCAGAGTATTTCCCCCCGCATGAGAAAGCCTATCTCCCCCATTATCCTGTTCAAATGACTATTCAAAGGAATATACGGCTTTCTGCCCAGGTTGGCAACATTTATACAGGCACGCCCGCCCGGAACAAGCACCCTGAGGGTCTCGGCAAATACCCGTTTCAGCAATCCCAGGTATTCTTCCAGAGATAGATCGCCATCGTAGTCTTTGCCAACGTTATACGGAGGAGAGGTAACCATCAGGTGCACCGAGTTGTCGGGCAGCCTGTCCATCCTCTCGCTGCTTTGACAGAAGATCCTGTTGACGTATCTTGCGGGGATAGGGTTCTCGATATAGTCGATTTGCCCCCCCGCATCCATGCCCTTGTAGAGCTTGCTGTTGTAGTACCTGGATGAGTCATGGCTTATGCGGCCGGACGTGCCAAAAGAGCTTGTTTCAGTGCGGGCATTTTTACTGCGTGGCTTCTTATCCATCGGACTGGACGTATTATAGATGAATTGAAGGGAAGACGCGAGCCCCCGGCCAGGGGCCCAGCCGGGTCATGCCCGGATTTTTGGTGACAGGCCGGTTCATTTGAGAATTACAGGACATTATTATCAACGGCTTCCAAGATGATCATACCTAACTATCCGGTAGACAATACTGCCGCGAAATTATATAATGAGAGGCGACAGTAGTGGAGGTGGTGTGGCTATCACACGTTCAGACAAGCAGCTTTTTCACCCCAAAAGCAACAGGCTCCGCCGACGAACCGTCAATCATTCCGCCGCAGATCAGCATTTGTACGCTATCTTCTACCGGTGATCAGGGGAAATAAAATAACGTATTGGAGAAAGGGAGGGATTTATGGCTGAACCGCAAACCGCAAAAAGCTCAGGACCCCAGTTGTATCCGGACTTCCCGAATCAGGTGCGCAATGACCTGGATGGTATAACCGAATATGTTAAGGACGAGGACAACGCCATCAAGTTCCTGCTGAAACAAGTTGAACAACAAATCCTGTTTACGTATCAGACCTGGGTAACCGCCAACGGCGGCAAAGACTCCCCCGAGCAATTGGCGAAAATAGTGGAGCAATATGTTCACGTCAAACTAACCGCACATGAGTGCGAAATTGTTTCACACAATAAATACCTGGCAACAATTCTGCATTGCGAAGCTTTCGAGGACGTCATCCGTTCAATGCAGGAAGCCCACAAGAACCAGTACTCTTGGCCAGGCTGCCTGGGATGGTCTCATGAACCAGGCTTTCCGCTATGCAAGGCAGAACGTCATAAACCTGCACGTAATGAGGTTGCATGATGCTGCAGAAATGGTGGACCAACGCAACGAGGAATTGGCTAATTGGGGTCTCAATGAGTACACACAGCATACGGCCCAATGGGACGGCAGCGATGTCTCCATCAACATCGGCGGAGGTCTCCATCCATTCAACCCCTATGGATTGGCACGGATTGATCCCTTCAGCCTGCAATACACCAACTAACAACCAGGTCCGCACATAGTCGATAGAAATAAGCCGCCGGTAAGCAGGCCGAGCGCCGGCAGCACGGCCGCGTGTTATTTTATATCTGCCGTCGTACCTTCACTGTTGGCCTGGTTTTCTCCAGGCGACAGGACTACCTGGCCAATACGGTCGACCAATCTCAGGAAGAAGCGCTCGTAGAAACCTGCCAGGACAGACACGCTGGCAACGCTGGCGACGAGCACCTGCGCCCGGGTTCCGACATCGAATACGAAGAGTCCGGCAACAAACGGAAGCGCAGCAACAGAGCCGCTCATGGCAGCTATAAAAGGCTTGCACCAGTACCATATTACATAGCTCTGGTCGAAATCACCGGCGGCACTGTGCCTGACCAGCCCGTATAGACTTATAAGCGTGCCCCCCAACATCCCCGAAGCAAATCCCAGGAGGAACCAGCTCATCAGCCATAATGCAGGCAACTTATCATCCGGAAGTTGCTTCAATTGCCAAGGGCCGGCTATTACCAGCCAGCCGATGGCCAGGGCTGCGGCCATAAATAACACATCGTATAACAGGATTCTCCAGAACAGGGAAACAGCCCCGGATTCCAGGACCGTTTTGCTATTTTGGGCCTGGCCGATTCGAGCCTTCAGTTTGACATTAACAATGTAAGCATCGTCCAGCCTGCCATTGGAAATCGCTTTTTGGAATCATCCATCAGCTTCAAACAATAGTCAAGTACCACTTTGTTACCGGGACAATTCGTGAGCAAATCGTTTTCCAATTTATCCAGTTCCGTCAGCAGGGACTGCCGCGTTGCATCCGTATCACTTTCCGGCATTTCGTTCTCCTTTTTATTGATATTCGAGAGAATGATTTTGCATTGTTCGATGGTAATAACCTGGCCCTGCCCCGATTGTCACGGGGCCTTTACACCATAGATTGTTACAAAACTCATCTACCTCATAATGCATGCATATCAGTCTGAAAGCGGACAACAGGAAAGACTTACGCTGGTCCAAAAGGCCGTTCCCTGATAATAAACAGATTCCGGCTTGTTCACATTACCGTTACCTCCAACTGCACACACCGGCAATCCTTTTAAGTTTTACGTATGCGTAATTCTATTATACATTGGTAAGATCAATACTTCAACTGAAAGAGAAGGGTTATTCAGGCGACAGGCCTGCCGAAAGCACTTAGAGTTTGGAATTTGGAAATCGCGATTTGTCTGGAATTAAGAGTTTAAAACTTAGGGTTTAAAGAATGGGCGGGCTTGAAAGCCCGCCCATTCGGTTAGTTACCATGCGTCATTATTATCGCAAAGCCATTCGGGTATGTACCTGTAATACTCGGGCGGGTGGGCTTTCTGCAGGCCCTTCAAGGTGACGCGTGCCATCCCGATTCCTCTCTTCGTGCGGTAGCAGCCGGCCCAGCCCTGTTTTTCCAGGCTCTCAAGGTATTTAACCAGGTCCTCATCAGAGACATCCAGCCATTCCTTGATATCTTCCATTGTCATGTGAAGGCCCGGGTTTATTTTATAGTTCTCCGCAAGCGCCTCGAGAACATCCGCCTCATCTTTAGCTTTCGTTTTAGGCAGGGGTTTGCCCACGGGCAGCGGGACTTTGAGCACGGGGTCAATCACGCGCTGGGGCACTTTAAGGTCGTTCTTGAGATTCTTCGTGCCCTGGCGATAGATGAGCAGTTTCAGCACTTCCGACGTACCGGCAGCTATCTGGGCATGCTTGGCATCGCGGAAAATCCTTTCCACGGGATATATCTTCATAATACCGTTGCCGCCCATGCACTGGACAGCTTCCAAAGCGGTCTCCATGGTGGAGTCCGACGCAAACATCTTGGAAATGGCGGCTTCCACGGGCACTTGTTTTCCCATATCAGCGCAGTAGGCGCTATAGTAGATGACCAACCTGGACAGGTACATCTTCCAGATCATATCAGCCAGCTTGAACTGGTTGGTGGCTATGGCTCCCGTCGGCTGGCCGAACTGGATGCGCCTGTCGAGGTGCTGCTGAGTATAGCGGATGCATTCGCGCATGGGCCCCAGCGTCGGAGCGGCGTTGAGAATCCTTTCTACGTTGAGGCCGCTCATCATGATCTTCCAGCCTTCGCCTTCCTGTCCAAGGCGGTTTGCAGCCGGCACCCTGGCATCATCAAATGTCAGGTAGCAATTATATGAGCCGTCATAGCCCATCGTGTCATTAATTCTTTCAATGTGGAAGCCGGGAGTACCCTTTTCCACCACGATGGCGGTAAGATGAGTGTACTTTGCCCTGTCTTCAGGCTTGCTGCTGCTGAGGAAATAGCACATATACAGGTCGGCGGCGGCAGCGATGGTCTGAAAACGTTTTTTCCCGTTGATAATATATTGGTCGCCCTTCAATTCCGCCGTACTCTCAATTCCTGCGATATCTGAACCGGCGTAAGGCTCAGTCATAGTAATAGCGCCGATCAACTCGCCTTTGCATATTTTGGGCAGCCACCTCTGCTTCTGTTCTTCATTGCCGTTATGCACGATCTGGGTAGCACTGCCGAACATGGTAGTGCCGAGGCCACCCGCCGATTCGCCTGCCCTGGAAGTTTCCTCGGTAATTATGGCTGCTCCGGTCACGCCCCATTCTTCGGCATGTCCGCCATATTTCTTAGGTACGAGGGCGCCAAACCAGCCTTTACTTGCCATATGACCCAGGCCTTCACGGCAGAATTTCCGCAGAAGGGCGTCACGCTCGCCGATAGGTATAAGTACCTCGTCAGTAAATTTTCTGGCGTCTTCGGCCAATGCGATGTGTTCTTTAGTCCACCAGGGGAATGTATCCATGCTTAAACCCTCCAATCAAATAGTTTTATAGTTTGTGGAATTCGAAAATTATCCCACATACCGACCGAGAGGTCAATCGGTGAAGCTAAATGGAAGGGTATCCAAATACAAGGATAGTTTTTGGTGCAACTCAAAATTCCAGCAGAAAAACTCCAATCACTAAATACCAAATCCTAAACAAATCCAAAATTCCAAGCTCACGCGATTTGAATTTAGATATTAGTATTTGTTTAGAACTTAGAGTTTAGGATTTAGAACTTTCCCTGGAACTGCTATTGACCGTCGGTCGAACTTTTCTCAGATATTCACCCCGCCTGACCATGGCCCCGATCGCCCGTATGGCATTCTCGGGCATAACATAGCAGGGAATGCCATCCCTAACGGCCAGGCTCGTGCCGTCCATCTGGTCCGCCGGATTGCCGGGGATGAAGATTATCGGCTTTCCATACCGGTCCCGGAGACCGGCAATCGCAGCACGGAAGCGCTCCTGGTTCATAAACCCGTAGGCGAGCAAAAGGCAGACGTCCACCTCAGGCAGTACCATATCCAGGCAGTCGATGTAGGTACTATAAGGATCACTCACCGAAACCCAGACCAGGTCGACGGGATTCTTGCGGTTTGCCGAGGGCGGCACTTTATCTTTCAGGTACTCCGCCAGCTTCTGCTGCACTCTCTCAGAAAGGCGGACTATTTCCAGCCCTTCTTTGGCGCAGGCGTCTGAAGCAGCGACACCCCCGCCTCCGGCTTCTATTATCAGGCCAATCTTCCTACCGGGCGGGTTTACCGGACAACTTAAGGCGACAGCCAGGTCGATCAATTCCTCCATACCGGACGCCGCTATAATGCCGTTCTGCCTGCACATGGCCTGAAAAACCTGGTAGCTGCCCGCCATCGATCCGGTATGGGAGGCGGCCGATTTGGCGCCCATTTCGGAGCTGCCGCCCTTCCATACGATCACGGGTTTGTGCGGGCAGATCTCCTTCGCTATCTCAATAAAGCGGGCGGGGTCTTTTAAACCCTCTACATAAGCCCCGATGACCCTCGTGTTCGGGTCACTCCCCCAGTAGCCGATAAAATCTTCCAGCCTCAGGTCACTCTGATTGCCGATGCTGATCACGCCACTGAAACGCAGCCCGCGGATCCCACCCATCCGCAGCATGACCTCGCTAACCCATCCGCTCTGACCGACAAATCCGACATGACCGGGATCCAATGGAAGCCGGGCATAAGGTATCACCGTGTTTACACGTCCCCTGGAAGTAAAAATCCCCATGCAGTTGGGACCGATCAGCCGGACACCGCCCTCCCGGGCGATGCCAACCATCTTTTTTTCCAGCTCCTTTCCTTGATCGCCCATCTCACTGAAGCCAACGGCGTGCACAACGGCGAACTTAACGTGCTTGCGTGCACATTCCTCCACCTCTGCAATCACGGCCGCAGCAGGGATGGCCAGCACGGCCAGGTCTATTTCACCTGGAATATCGGCCAGCGCAGGATAGCACTTCAGCCCCATGATCTCGCTTTCCTTGCGGTTGACCGGATATATGGTCCCTGCATAGTTATCCTTGAGCATGCTGCTGATGAACATGCCGCCGGATTTAAACTCATTGCTGGAAGCTCCGACAATGGCAACTGAACGCGGCTCGAACAAATACTTTAGATCAGGCGCAGGTATAAGACTCATCAAATGCCTCCACGAACAATGTCAACTTTAATACCAAATAGATGTTGAACAAACGCTAATATTCCGGCTATTATGCCCGCCGTTCAGGCTGCCGTGTCAACGCTTGCGCATTGTGATATATTACTAATTGCAACCTCGCTTTTTCATTGGCGGACCATCCACATATAAATAAAATGGGAGGAGTAAACCAGTGGCATATGAGACAATTCTTTACCAGGCAGCAAACGGCATTGGCAGGATAATACTAAACCGTCCCGAGGCAATGAACGCCATCACACCCACGATGCTCAAGGAACTCAAGACAGCCGTTCTGGAAGCGGGCAAGGATAAAGAGGCCGGTGTAATTGTGCTCACAGGATCAGGCAAGGCATTCTGCGCGGGTGTAGACCTTAAAGCGCTGGGCGACCGCACGCTGACCCGGGGCAAGGTAGGAGATATACTGGATATACCGGCACGTGAACTTATCAATGCCATCCGTTCCGTACCGAAGGTGGTCATCGCTCTGGTCAACGGATTTGCTTTCACAGGTGCGGTAGAAATAATTCTGGCATGTGACCTGGTCATCGCTTCCGAAGTAGCGAAGATTGGAGATACGCATGCCAAATGGGGCTTGAGACCAACCTGGGGCATGAGCGCCAGGCTGCCGCGCAGGGTAGGTTTTCTCAAGGCCAAGGAACTTTCCTTTACGGCCGACGCCATAACCGGCAAGGAGGCTGAACGAATCGGCCTTGCCAACCAGGCCGTCCCGGCCGACAAGCTGGAAGAAGCCCTGCAAACGATGGTCAAGAAGATCACGGCAAACAGCCCACAGTCCATCCAGGCCTATAAGCAGCTTTACAACTCCAATGAAAACATGGCATTGGACAAAAGCCTGGAGCTTGAGTTCGGCACCGAGTTCGAGATCGACGATACACTGGACAGGCTGGGGGGATTCAAGAAATAACCCGCAGGCACACCGCGTTTTTCTTATACGTATATATCTTGACGGAAGCCTGAAACAACTATAGACTTTCGGCAGATACAGGTTAGGGGAGGTATCGTGATGGCCGGAAAGAAGCCAGTTAGACCATGGGCATGGGTGATAGCTGCTGTTATCCTGGTAGCTGCAGTTCTTTTCACAGTGTATGCCGCTTCCGATATAGAGAAAAATGAGCTCAACGATATTACGCGTGCCCGGATTGGAGGCTCCTTTATCCCCCTTTCCCAGGGAGTAACTCATTTCGAGCTAAAAGGGCCCGAAACCGGCCAGCCTGTAGTCCTGGTACACGGCTCCACCATCCCTATGTATATCTGGGACCAGCAGATGGACGACCTGGCAAATGCAGGGTTCCGTGTGCTGCGTTACGATCAATATGGAAAAGGATTCTCCGACAGGCCGGAAGGCAGCTACAGCCAGGAATTCTACCGCCGGCAGTTGCTCGACCTGCTGGATGCTGTTGGGATGAAAAACCCGGTTGACGTAGTTGGCCTTTCGATGGGAGGAGGGCTGGCTGTCGATTTCACGGCTAACCACCCGGACAGGGTACGCAAACTCGTGCTGGCCTCCCCTGTAATCAACTCGATTAAAAACGACACAAATATCAAGCTGCTAAGGCCTCCCGTATGGGGAGAATTCATGATGAGACTGGTGGCTACTAACAGCCTGGCCAAACGTGCGGCGGACCTTACGTCCAAATCGCCAAAAGCGGCCGAATATAACAATTTGTTCAGGCAACAGACTTATTACAAGGGTTTCGAACGCGCCACGCTGGCCATGTTCCGCAGCGACGCCACGACAGATTACCGGCCGGACTATATGACAGTCGGCAAACAAAACAGGCCGATCATGTTGATATGGGGCACACTCGATGAGGATATTTCACCTGAAATGGTGCAGGCTATCAAGAACTCCATGCCGGGTTTACAGTTCGAGCAGCTTGACGGAGTAGGACACGACCCGCAGGTTGAGGCAGCTGACAAATTCAACTGGCTGGTCATAGGCTTTCTGAAGAAGTAATTATTTTAAGGAGGGAACCAATGCCTGAGAAAAAGCTCAAATACCTTAGCAAAGAATGGGCGGACGAGGTGACGAAAAGGTGCAAAAAGGAGCTTACCCCCGAAAAAATGAAGCACATTACCTCATCAATGCTAACGATCAATACCCAGTGCCCCGGCGGTAAAACCAAAGCGGTCTACTACACTCTTAAGGATGGTGTGGTCGAATCTGTGGCGATAGTGGAAGGGGCATTACCCAAAGCTGAGTTCTCAATAACTGCCGACTATGATTTATTCGCCAAAATCTCCAAGGCAGAGCTCAAGGCAAGATCAGCGCTCATGTCGGGAAAAATGACATTGAAAGGCAACCTGGTCAAAGCGCTCACCCTTTCCCCGACGGTCGACCGGCTGAACGAAGTCATCGCCAAAATACCCACGGAATACTAGTTAAAAGTGAGGGAATAAGATGCCAGTCAAGAAAATAATAACCAAGGACGATCCCTATTTCATAGATTTTCCCAAAAGAATCAAGGCCATCCAGAAGGATATGGCAGCCAACGGCATCGACGTCTACCTGGGCTCCCGGCTTCGAACGATTTCATGGACGGCCGACGCTTTCTGCCCATGGCGGACTTTTGTTGTAATACCGCCTGAGGGCCTGCCCACGGTCGTGACATTTGTAATCGACGCCGCCCGGGTGGAGGATGAATCCTGGCTGGACCAGGACCATGTGCTGGGATACGGCCCCATGGGAGGACAGGACCAGATCGCTCTGCTGAATATGCTGATAAGACCGTACCTGAAAGCCGGCAAGGGCATAGTCGGCATGGAAACAGGCATGGGCAACTATCTCCCGGAAGGCCACCTCACGCTATTTGAGTTCGTGATGCTTAAAGCAGCCATGCCCAAAGCTACATTCAAGAATGCTCACGATATCGTCGACAGGCTGGCGCTGATAAAGGACCAGGGCACTATCAACCGCTTCCGCGAGGCTTCCCGTATTGTAGACATCGGCCATAAAGCGATTTATGACGCCATCAAGAAGGGCGGATACAAGACCATGACCGAGACCGAAATCGCAGGCCTGGCGGCCTATGCCATGAGAAAGGCCGGAAGCGAATGGGAATGGTCATTTACCGGCGGCAACGAGATAGCTTCAGGATACAGGACCGGACTGGCGGCAGGCGCCTGCACACCGGCCACACGCCGCAAGTTGAAGGCCGGAGAGCCCCTGATGGTCGACCTGCACGCCATGTTCAAGCTGGGATTGGGGGACCATTCTCATAACTATTTCCTGGGAAAGGCGACCAAGCGTCAACTCTGGCACGCCAACAATTTCGTCGACCTGATGCATAAATGCCTGAAATCATATAAAGCAGGTATCTCTCCCACCAAATTAGCCGATGAAATGCTGGCTTTTGCAGAGGACCGGGGCTTCCAGGATTACCTGGTACCGGGTTTCGAACACGGCATTGGCCTGATGGGCGATGAATGGCGCATCGGTCTAAATGAAGGCCCATTCGATTACTGGACAGACCCGGAGCACACCTATAAGAAGAATGAAATGCTTATCTGCGCCGTGCAATACGCCTGCCCGGAGGAAAATATCGGCTTCCGTTACGAAAACCCCATCCTTATCATGGAAAAAGGCTGCGAATTCATGTCCAAATTCCCGTTGAGTGTAGACGTGGTGTAGATTTGTGATGCTGGCAGGAGGATCTTGAAACCCTCCTGCCAGCCTGATGAAATTACGCGCGTTAACTCACTTGAACTCGTGATGAGAAATGGCAACGAGGACCAGGGCAATAATACCCAGGATAAAGCAGCAAAAGAACGCTGAGATCGAACCGGCCAGGGCGAGTCCCCATACCTTTCTCTGTATGGCAAAAATACCGCCTATTACAGATAACAGGGCCAGCAATGCAAACGGAATCGCCAGACCGAAAAGCAATGAGGGGACCCACGCAGGTACATTACCAACGACACTGGTGATGCCGCCGGCCAGAACCAGCCAGAAACATACGAAGAGCATCCCCACACCTGAAATAAGATCTAATATGCCAGCGGTTAACGGCCGCCACGGTCTTTCCATATCTAACCTCCTGCCAGTCGAATTCAACTGCTATTATTATAGCCCTTAGACCGGTGGATTACTTCCGCTTCCTGAAGGGCGATAACAGCTCTTCGTCTTTGCGTAGATCTACGATCCTGTCCCGCAGCAGGGCAGCTTTCTCAAACTCCAGGTTTTTGGCGGCCTTCTTCATCTGAGATTCGAGGTCTTTGATCAGCCTGGCAATCTCCTCAGGCGGCACATGAGAGGTAGTGTATTTCGCTCTCTCTTCAGCCACGACCATGGTAACCCTCTCTGTAATGTCTTTAATGGCTTTCTTGATCCCCTGGGGTGTTATGCCATGCTCTTTATTGTAGACCTCCTGTATTTTACGGCGGCGATAGGTCTCATCGATCGCATTTTTCATAGAGTCGGTAAGCTTGTCAGCGTACAGTATGACGTGCCCGTCGATATGCCTGGCGGCCCTGCCCATAGTCTGTATCAGGGCATCCTTGGACCGCAGGTATCCCTCCTTGTCGGCGTCGAGTATTGCGACGAGGCTCACCTCGGGCAGGTCCAGCCCTTCACGCAGCAGGTTGATGCCCACGACGACGTCGAACACACCCAGGCGAAGGTCCCGCAAGATTTCCACCCTTTCGAGCGTATCCACTTCGGAATGGAGATAATGCGTCTTGACATCCATTTCGCGCAAATAGTCGGCCAGTTCCTCGGCCATTTTCTTGGTCAGAGTGGTAACCAGGCAGCGCTCGCCTTTGGCGACCCTTGCCTTGACCTCATGTATCAGATCGTCAATCTGCCCTTTAGTCGGTTTGATTTCGATGGTCGGCTCCAGCAGGCCGGTCGGCCTGACAAGCTGCTCAACCACCTGCCGGCTGTTTTTGTATTCGTAGGGGCCGGGGGTGGCTGACACGAAGACGGCCTGCTTGATCAGGCTCTCATATTCAGGAAAATTAAGCGGACGGTTATCCAGTGCTGAAGGCAGACGGAAGCCATATTCTATCAGAGTCTGTTTCCGGCTCATATCGCCGTGGTACATGCCCCTCACCTGTGGCAAGGTCATGTGCGATTCATCCACAAAAAGCAGAAAGTCATCAGGAAAATAATGCATTAAAGTCCAGGGATGGCTACCCGCTGCCCTGCGCTGCAAGTGGCGCGAATAGTTTTCAACCCCGTTGCAGTATCCAAGCTCCCGTAACATCTCCAGGTCATAGTTAGTGCGCTGCTCAATTCGCGCCGCCTCGAGGAGCTTACCCTGCCGGTTGAACTCGGCGATCCTCTCCGCAAGCTCGGTTTTAATATCTGCGATGGCAAGCTCCAGTTTCTCAGGAGAAGTAACGAAATGTTTGGCGGGAAAGATGTCCACCGACTCTTTCTCAGCCAGCACTTCTCCCGTCAGGCTATCTACTTCCACGATCCTCTCGATTACATCGCCCCAGAATTCAATACGGATAGCTATTTCTTCATATGCAGGGAGTATCTCAAGAGTATCCCCGCGAATACGGAACTTGCCGCGGGAAAAGTCGAAGTCGTTCCGCTCGTACTGCATATCTACGAACTTGCGAACCAGCTTGTTGCGCTCGATTTTTTCACCCTTATGTATACTAACAACAAAGCTTTGATACTCCTCAGGCTCACCCAAAGAGTAAATACAAGAAACCGAAGCTACGATCAGCACGTCCCTGCGCGTCAAAAGGGCGCGTGTAGCGGCATGGCGCAGCTTGTCTATCTCTTCATTTATATCCGAATCCTTTTCGATATACGTGTCCGTACGCGGAATATAGGCTTCCGGCTGGTAGTAATCGTAGTAGCTTACGAAGTATTCAACGGCGTTTTCGGGGAAGAACTCCTTAAACTCGGTGGCAAGCTGAGCTGCCAGAGTTTTATTGTGGCACATGACAAGGGTCGGACGCTGGAGCCGTTCAACCACGTTAGCCATCGTAAAGGTCTTGCCGCTTCCAGTCACGCCCAGCAACGTTTGCATATTAAAGCCAGATTCGACCCCGCGCACCAATTCGTCGACCGCCTGAGGCTGGTCGCCCATCATCCCAAAGTCAGATACTAATTTAAAATCCGGCATAACCTAGTTATTATAAATTCCAAATACCAAATTCCAAATTCCAAACAAATATAATAAAAATAACTAAACCCTACAAGTCAAATTCCAAGCAAATCTAAGCCAAACCCAATCACGACAACGCATTTAATTCAAGATATTTCGGATTTTGAGCTTCGAGTTTGTTTAGGATTCAGTGTTTAGAGCTTAGGGTTTTCCTGGGCCCACCGGATTTCAGCACAAATGGTTTTTTCGAAATGACCAATTACTTGGAAGAGAGCTTCTGCAATGCCTGCCTGATCCTGTCTTCAAGGGTCATATCATCAGCCTGGGGGATGCTGCTAAGCGCCTGGGTAGCTTCCCTGATGGAATAGCCAAGTCCAGTCAAAGCCGCCACAGCATCGCTGTCGCTCTGAGATATGGCGGGGATAATATCGCCCTCCCACCCCTTTTCAATTTTCCCTTTGAGATCGAGAATTATGCGGCCCGCCGTCTTTTTACCAATTCCCGGCACCTGGCTCAGCAGGTCAGCATTGCTGCTCAGAATGGCCGAAGTGATCTGCTCCGCGCTCAATGTCGTCAGCAGCGCAAGCCCAACCTTGGGGCCAATACCGCTCACCGTAATCAATTGCTCAAAAAGCGCCAGCTCTTGAGGCGAGGAAAACCCGTAGAGAGAAATGTTATCTTCCCTCACATGGAGATGGGTGTGCAGGTACACGGCATTCCCGGGATGGCCAAGTTTGGACAGAGTGGAGCCGGGCACGTTTACCAGGAAGGAAACGGCGCCTGCCTTCACTATTACTGAGTTATTCCCTTTGCTCGCCAGTATCCCTTCAACAGCGGCTATCATTGTCGATCTTCAATATCCCCTTTGTAATATGTCGTTCAAATGTTTCTGGTTGAGATGGCAGATAGCCACCGCCAGCGCATCGGCGGCATCATGGGCTTCAGGAAGATCGATGACCCCAAGCTGGAGTTTTACGACCTGTTGTACCTGGTCCTTGCTGCTTCTGCCGTAGCTGGTAACCAATTGCTTAACCTGTGTGGGCATATAGCGAAAGATCGGCAGTTTCGCCTGACCGGCAGCCAGCATCGCCACAGCCTGCGCACGGCCTATAGCCAGCGCCGACCGTGCATTCCCTGCCACAAAAGGTTCTTCCAAAGCCATAACTTCGGGTTTATATTGTGAGATCATCCTGGTCAGTCCCTCGTGCAACACGCAAAGCCTTTCCTCAATGGGCATTTTCTGAGGGACGCAGATCACACCGCAGCCAAGCATCTTGATGTTGCCTCCACCCTGCTCCTCAACGATACCATAGCCCATGTTCAGAGTACCGGGATCGACGCCTAAAACACGCAAGATCAGCTTCCTGTACTATTTGGACGGTTTGGTTGCCGGAGTGCTCGCAGCGGCTTGGGTCACCGCAACTGATGCCAACTTGGTGTTACTTCCTGCATCGTTAGTAGCTGTCAGCTTATATATGGTAGGAGCAGTTGGCGATACATTCATGGTCCCAGACAGGGAGACAGTGCCAATCCCATGGTCGATGGAGACGGAAGTCGCGTTAGTCACATTCCAGGAAAGGACTGCCTTACCGCCAGGCACTATGCTAGCAGGGTTTACCGTAAACTGAATGACCGGTGCTTGGGACTTATTGGTACTCGGCACATTGATCAGAGGGGCTTCGGGCTGAGCCGGCCCGGAGGTCGAAGTAGAGTTGGAAGATGCGGGAGCAGCAGCTTTGGGACCCGAACAGGAAATGGTGACCAGGGAGAATGTGATCATAAGAAGCAACCACAAGCAAACTAAATTCTTATTCATTTACAACACTCCCCAGCGCTGAAAACGCTGGAAAACCAATATGAGTTGTCTAAGTCAAATAATAACGTGCTATGCTTCCGCTTTCAATTTTTCAATAAGGGCGTCGCTATACTCAAGATTAGAGAATACGCGCTGTACATCGTCAAGATCTTCGAGGCGTTCAATCAATTTAACTGTCTGAAGAGATTCCTTCTCGGGTAACGTAATTGTGTTTTTGGGCAGCATCGTGACTTCCGCGGATATAATTTTCTTGCGTTTTTCAATGGCCTGCTTCACGATTTCAAAGTCCTTGGGTTCAGTATAAATCTCAAGAACGCCCTTGTCCTCTTTAGCATCTTTGGCGCCTGCATCAATGGCCGACAATGAGAATTCATCGACATCAAGGCCCTGTGTATCTACGGTTATTACACCGGTATTTTCAAACATCCACGCGACTGAGCCATTCTCACCCAGATTGCCATTATATTTCATGAAAGTACTTCTGATCTCAGCGACCGTCCGGTTATGGTTATCGGTCATAGCTTCTACCATAATTGCGATACCTGCAGGGCCATAACCTTCCATGACCATCTCAGTCAAAGTAGCGCCTTCACCTGCTCCACTACCCTTTTTAATAGCACCTTCTATATTGTCCTTGGGCATATTGGCTTCACGCGCCTTCTGTATTGCCAGACGTAAACGGAAGTTAGCTTCAGGATTGGGCCCACCACCTTGCCTTGTAGCAACGATGATTTCGCGCGTCAGTTTGGTGAACTGTGCACCGCGGCGTGCATCGGTTACGCCTTTTGCTCTCTTAATGGACGACCATTTAGAATGTCCCGACATGCTATCCCCTCGCCAAATTATTTTTCTTCATTGTGTATTAAGAATAAATCATTAAGCAATCATATTGCAACAAGTAATTAATCCGGCTTCCCGTCTCGATTGAGTTTGATGTTATAATAAAACAAATTTTTTCATAATCATGACATTATACATTCTCGAACTCATTACACAACTGGTCTCATCCTGGGGATACCTGGGTATCTTTGCCAAGGGCTACGCCTTCACCCAGAAGGACGGCTTCTTCTACGGCGTGATGCCTGTTCGCGAGAAGCTCATGACCCGCGACAACCCGATCGCCTGCCTCGAATGGAAGATCGGCATCATCGGCCGCGAACGCCTCGGCTTCGGCGTGCTGGATGACAAAGGCCTCATTGAGGTCACGTTCTAAGGGACCTGATCCCCAACCAACAGGGAGACACCAAGGGGCGTGGGGAAACACGCCCCTTTCTCTTTGGTGCTCGCAGCGAAGCCCCGCCACTCCACTCGTACCATCCAGTGAGTCCCCGACATTCAAAGGAACGGAGAACCTATGGCAACGGAAACGGCAACCCCTCCAGTGGAAACGACGAAGGCCCCCGCGATCCTGGAGACGCGGGAATATGACCCCACCAAGAGTGAGGTCAAGGGTGTGACTGAGACACATACCGGCACGGAAGACGCCCTCATTGTGGGTGTTGACAAGATCACGGATCACACGACCATGCTCGCTGCCCGGTGGGCGAAACGCTGTGCCACCGAGGGCAAGAAGAAGTGGTACAACCCGCTGACCCCCCGCGAACAACGCAAGTTGGTCGACACTGAGCAGGAGGTCAAGGACGACCTCAAGAATAACTACAAGATGCAGGTCAAGGCCGCCAAACTCGCCAAGCAGGACCCCAAGACCTACACCCCCCAATTTATCATCGAGTCCCCAAAGCGGACCTTGGCGGATTTTGTGGGCGATCGCCATGCCCAGGTTGCCGCCGCCACTGTGGAGGCCGCCCAGGGTATCCAGCAACTCGGCAAACTGGCCAAGGGCGAGACGGGCCTGGAAGCTTGACGGCCGGAACATTGATGGGGATGGTTGAGGGGCAGGCCACCGGTAAGGTCAAGGACCTGAGTGTCGAAGAGCTCAAGAAGCTGGTCATCAAGGCTACCTTCTCTGGAAAACTGCGTGTTGGTGCGAGCCGCCAACGCCGAAGTGGCCCGCCGCAATCTCACCCTCGACGCCGACCACAAGATCGTCGTCGTGGTCTGAATTCCAGCCGCGAATGTGAGGTAGCATGCCCACCACGCCGTCAATGACGCAAAGAAAGGGCTGTGGCTCGTCACACCGACGCCCACCGCAGACGCCGGCCTTGCACTCAATAACAACTTCATTCTTATTGGTGACGTCTCAGTCACTGGGGACCGCTGCCACAGCCAGCACCGGCACTTCCTCTGGGAACGTCCCCGTGTTGGGCGATGGCGGGGTCTTGTCGGTTTCAGGGCTCAACGTCACCGGCTCGGCCGCAGTTAGCCTCGGCACGGGTACCCTGACAGCCGGTAATGGCTTCACCATGAACTCCCTGGGAGAGGTCACGTGCAATGGGATCACCGTTCGCAACGGTCATCCCGTTATTTTTGGCACCAACACCGTGGCCATAGGCTATTGCAGCATCAATGGTGCCACGGGCCAGATCACCATCGGAGCCTTGGTTGGCGGGCGGCCTGACTGTCACAGCGGGTGCTGTCAACCTTGGAACTGGTGCCGTAACTCTTGGCAGTGGATTCGTCACCGTCACCTCTCTTGGTGTCGTCACATTCCTTAACCAGGTAAGCATCAACGGAGGTGCTTCGCTCGCTGTTAATGGTGGGGCCATCGTTGGTGGCAACCTGGTAGGCGGCGTTCGCACCTTCAAAGTCGATGGAACCACCGGGTTGGTCACGGTGGGCAAAAACGGCATTTACTTCGGCGGCGGGGACGGGACACGGCCCACTGGGGCCTCAAGCGGCCAAGTGGTTTTCGACGGAAGTTCCCTCGTCCTGCGAAATGGGGGAGTGTGGCAGGACCTCTATCTCTGGCCCAGTCCTGCCGCTGGTCCTGACCATCCCCACGGACCCCAATTATTATGCTTTGAACCTGGAGATGGATTTCTCCACATACGCCGGTTTTAACATCCTCTACAAGTCGATCAGAACCGTGCAGGATGGTGCCACGGGCGACACGGCCAGCACGGTCAATGCACGGACCCACATCACGGTGTTCAGTGGGAGTGGCCCTAATGGGGGCAGCTTCATTGCTTCCCCACGGGCGGCTTTGGAACCCCATTCTATCAGTCCCAGATGGTCCTTGACCTCAGTGCGTACAACTTCCCCAGGCCTCTGTACTTCCGCTATCGATGGGTGAAGGCCGTAGGGGACCCAAGTGATTGGGTGGTGGCCTCATAGGAGGAACCGCATGTTAAGAAAAACATTATTCGCCCTCTTGGGCCTGGTGATGTTATTGAACGTAAGGGCGTCGGCATGCTCCGTGCCATCGCCCATGTTTGTCAACAATTACATCACGGCAGTGAACTCCTGCTGCGCATACGACCGATGGCGGGGCATCGTACGTCAACGGGGGCAACGTAAGCCTTCCGATCACGCTCTTCATGCAGGTGACGAAGGTTCACAACCACAACAACATAGTGCCGATCGCGATCACTCATCTCAAGCTGCAATACAAGGTTAAGCCGCTTGATGGTGACTGGGGAACAACCTGGACGGACTGCAAGTTGATCGACAATCCAGACTGGTCGGTGAACTTCGAAGATGGTCCAGTGCCCCTGTTCGGTAAGAACGTCCTGGACATTCCCGATCTGCCGACCGGGTCTGAAATTTTGATTCGCGTTCGGTCGTCGACTGATTTGTACCAAAATGCCTCAACGGACGACGACACGGACGACACTGGGGTGCCGGGGGAATGGGG
>CAWHDI010000022.1:0-6523 GCA_963827985.1 uncultured Chloroflexia bacterium
CAATGACCTCCGGAAAAATGGACATATCAATCGTCAGTATCTTATAATAAACGAAATTATAGCTACTAAATAGATAGGAATTTGCGAATACTTGCTTATCACCCACTGCCAACGGCCGACTCACTAAATAATCATGAAAGAATATAAAATACCGGAACTTGAAGATATTGCCAGAAAACTGCGGCGCCATGTCATTACAATGATCTCCGAGGCCGCCAGCGGCCACCCGGGAGGGTCACTTTCCGCCGCTGACATCATAACCGCACTGTATTTCAGTGTTTTGAAGCATGATCCAAACAACCCGAAATGGCCTGACCGCGACCGTTTCATCCTTAGCAAGGGGCATGCCGCCCCTATTCTCTACGCTGCCCTGGCAGAATGCGGCTACTTCCCGTTGGACTGGCTGACAACTCTGCGTAAGACGGGGACATGCCTTCAGGGCCATACGGACAGCAGGTTAACACCGGGAGTTGATGTTTCTTCAGGATCGCTCGGGCAGGGGCTTTCGGTGGGCATCGGCATGGCCATCGCAGCCAAACTGGACAATAAAGATTTTCATACCTACGTTTTACTGGGCGACGGAGAATGCGACGAAGGCCAGGTGTGGGAAGCAGCAATGTTTGCCCCCAATCACAAATTGGATAATATAACGGCCATCGTGGACTATAATGGCCTTCAACTTGACGGTTTCACGAAGGATATTATGAACCTGGAGCCCTTCATCGATAAATGGCGCGCTTTTAACTGGGAAGTACTGGAAATCAACGGTCATGATATGGCGCAGGTTGTTGACGCATTGAAAAAGGCCGGAACAGCCCATGGAAAACCAGTTGTTATCGTAGCTCACACAGTGAAGGGCAAAGGCGTGAGTTTCATGGAAAATAATGTGGACTACCACGGTAAAGCGCCCAACAAATCAGAAACGGAAAAGGCGCTAAAAGAATTATCATGACAGATTACACCGAGCTAACATCGCGTGAAGCGTACGGCAAAGCACTCGTAGAACTGGGAGGCAGCCAACAATTTGATCATGGTGCTGGACGCCGACCTGTCCCGGTCGACCATGACCAAATTTTTCGCACAGGCTTATCCGGACCGTTTCATCCAGTGCGGCCTGGGCGAACAAAATATGATTGGCATAGCATCCGGGCTGGCATCCTGCGGAAAAATCCCCTTTGCCAGCACTTTTGCTGTATTCGCTTCCAGCCGCTGTTACGACCAGGTGCGCATGTGTATCGCACAGCCAAAAGCCAATGTGAAGGTCGTCGCAACTCACGGCGGAATCACCGTCGGCGAAGATGGATCGTCTCACCAGGCCATTGAGGACCTTGCCCTGTACGGCGCTCTTCCGAACTTCAATGTGGTCGTACCGGCCGATGCGATCGAAACAGTAGAAGCTATTAAAACGGCGGTGGCAACCGAAGGGCCCTTCTACATCAGGCTAGGAAGGTCCAAAACGCCGCTTGTCTATCCCAAAGGATGCAATTTCAAATTGGGTAAAGCCGACATGCTGAAGGACGGCCGCGACGCCACAATAATTGCCACAGGGATCATGACATATAAATCTGTTGAGGCGGCGAACTCATTAAGCTCAGCAGGCATTTCCTGCCGAGTATTGAATATGTCCACTTTCAAACCCGTTGACAAGCAGGCCATCATCGAAGCAGCCGCACAAACCGGGGCTATCGTCACGGCAGAAGAGCACCTGTTACACGGCGGACTGGGAAGCATCGTAGCGCAGGTAGTTACCGGCAATCTGCCCGTGCCCATCAAGTCTCTGGGCATAAACGATATTTACTGTAAATCAGGCAAGCCTGAAGAGCTACTCGAGATGCATGGATTAACATCCACTGATATTGAGGCCGCGGTGAAAGATGTCATTAGCAGGAAATCTCGCGTATAATTCGATAGTGTCACTACAAAAAGTGGTAATATTAGCCCGGACTTATATTTAATATGGAAAGAGAGCTTCGTCTGGCCCTGCTAAGCAAAGAGAAAGCTGAGCTTTTCCTGGGCAACCTCGAGAAGCTGCGTAGCGACAACGCCGTAAATGAGATGTCGTATAACGCACTCAAGAATGAATACACGGCGGCCCTGCAGCATGCCCATATGCGAATTGAGCATATCAAGGCCGAATTTAACAAGGCGATGGGCGCCAAAAATCGTGAGCTTGGCGTGTACCGCCAGGAGCTGGCCAACCTGGAAGCCAGGTTCAAAGTCGGTCAGATTGCTGCAGCAGCATATTTAAGAACAGCCAAAATACCTGAGAAAAAGATAACTCTCCTTGAAGACCAGATATCGCATCTTACATCACTGATTAACGCCAGGCATTCGGCGGAGGTCACGGTACCTGAGGCAACCGGATTCGTGTCGCTGTTCGGACGAAGGCCGTCCGAGCATGGAGCACAAGCGATGGCCCCGCTTATCGGCCAACCCGAACCCCCACCTCCTCCACCACCCCCTCCTGCGGAACCTGTGAAGGTCCCGGACCCAACCAGTATATCCAGTTTGATGATATTGCCGGACAGGGCGCTTCCCGGCAGTACGATCGGGGTAATAGCCAGGATCGTCAACATGGGAACCGCGCCATTGCTTCACCGCGCCGAGCTCAGGGTAAATGACAGGATAGAAGCCGTTAACGATGTTAACCTGAATCCGGGACAAGACGAGGAAACTACGTTCATGACGGTCGCCGGGGCTCCTGGCGACTACTATATTTCCGTCGATAATGCCACGGGAATTCTCAAAGTCCTTCCGCCCTCCCAGTAAGCTGGCAGAAAAATGAAAAGCCGTATCCTCGCCATAACAACCGCGCTGGTAGCCGTTGCCATATTGGCTGCGGTAGCAGTATTCAGCAACCTGGCAATTTATATTTCGATCATTGCCATCGGGCTGGCCCTGGCCCTGCAGAAATACGTTGCCAGCTACTTCGGCTATTTCATCATTGTATTTTCCAACATGCTGCATGAGGGTGACCGGATACGTATCGACAGCTACAAGGGAGACGTCAGGCACATAGGCATTTTTTACCTTACACTGGATGAAGTCGGCGAAGATGAAAAACTCGGAGGCGAACTCACCGGCAAGATACTCCATGTTCCCAACCTGATTGTGCTGGACAAGCCGGTATTGAATTTCTCCAAGGGCTATGAAAGGAACTGCAAGATGCTGCAATGTGACTATATATTTGATGAAATCAGGATACCGGTTTCATCAGACAGCGATATCACGCGTGCAGTATGGCTGCTGGAAGACGTAATCAATTCGGAGGATGAGGTCTATCAAAAGGAATCGCAGGAAGTGTTTAAAGAGAACTATCCCACCTTTTTGAAAGAGGCTGAGAGCAACCGTCACGTTCTAATTCATGTGGACGAAAACAGGATCTGGCTGAAGGGAAAATTCGTCACCCCGTACCGGCTTAGAAACGAACTGCGCACCAGGATGTACCTGCGCTTCATCGAGCATATCGGGAAAGAGACCAACATCAAACTAGCCTGAGTTCTGGGAAGATAGGGGCTAATGCCGAGGGAGGGACTTGAACCCACACTCCCGTGAGGGAAGCGGATTTTAAGTCCGCCGCGTCTGCCATTCCGCCACCTCGGCATTTTGCTTGGAGGCGGCGAGCGGATTTGAACCGCTGCATAGGGGTTTTGCAGACCCCCGCCTTAACCACTTGGCTACGCCGCCATGGAAATAAAAATGGAGCGGAAGACGGGGCTCGAACCCGCGACATCCTCCTTGGCAAGGAGGCATTCTACCACTGAATTACTTCCGCCCACTCAATAGAGTGATAATAGTCAAACTGGTGCCGAGGAGGAGATTTGAACTCCTACGCGCTTACGCGCACCACCCCCTCAAGATGGCGTGTCTACCAGATTCCACCACCTCGGCATGGCAGGGGTGGCAGGATTCGAACCCACGACACGCGGTTTTGGAGACCGCTGCTCTACCAGACTGAGCTACACCCCTATTATACTAAAATTTTTAGTTTTTTAAAGTACCCTGGCTGCGAATATTGCGCCACACATACACTCAAATTGCTCAAAGAATCCGAGTTATCCATGTAGCTATTTGCCAAGCGCTGTACATATTACATCAGCGAGGTTAAACATGGCAAATCTAGGCAATCTCAAAAACCGACGGATATTATCGCAGAATTTACAGGCGCCTACAAGCGGGCAAACAGCACTACCGCCCCACTTCACAATTAACACAGGCCGGGTCAAACATAAACGTTATAACAGGGCAGTTTATCCCTGATGCCGCTGAACTTAATGTCCCTCACTATTGCATTCGGTTTGCCCGGCACACCCACTACAACTTCTCCGAAATGCGGCGTGGCACGGTTTTTTACAGGCCTTCCACTCTCCAGGATTTTTCCAGACGCGGAATCATAAAAATCCCAATAAGCCACCACCTGCACATTGACCGGACACATATTTATTCCTCTAACTCTATGATAACACTACGCAGTGAATTGTGTTAAACAGTTTGGAACATAATAATTGAGCCGCACCCGTACGGATGCGGCTCAATTTTATCGCTTCTTGAACCTAACCCTGCGGACGCTGGTCGACAACGCGGGTTGCCTTCAACGTTGCACCCGGATTGAATATATCAGATAGTTTCACAAACTCAACTTTGGGTGTCAACTCAACTGCCCGCTTCACTTTGTCCTTTAATTCCGCTTCGAGTTTAGCTGTGTCAACGTTAGTATCAGCCCCAATCAGCAGCCTGATTACATCCATGGAATATGGATCATCCTTTTTCTCTTTATCGACGATGAACTGGTACTCAATCACGCCCGCCGTATTGGCGACAGCATCACGCATAATCTCCGGATTTATCAGCGTACCCTTGACCTTCATGAGTTCCTTGGTACGTGTGCCGTAGGTGCTCCCCACAGTCGTCACGATTCTCTGGTCATTTCTGCCGCAGTATGGGCATGGCTTGTCCGTGATAGCCACTATGTCACCCACCAGGTAACGGAGCAGGCAGGTGCCGCGCCGGTCAAGATGCGTAATGCAAAGCAGCCCCGGTTCACCATCGGGCTTTCGTTTGCCGCTCTCATCCACGACCTCAAAATAGTACATCTGAGGAACACCCTGATGAGCGCCGCCCAGTTCATGGCATTCCTGAAATGCGGTCTGTGATTCAGTGAATCCAAATGCGTTGCTGATAAAGACTTCTCCGGCGCCCATTTTTTGCAGCCGTTTGCGCATATCGTCTCTCATTCCCTTGGGTACGGCCTCGCCGAGTGCCTGTATCTTGTTAATGCGCGAAAAATCCCGCCCCTGCTCTTCCGCCGTCATTATCAACCGCCGTACATAGGAACCAATACCCGAAAGGGCGTTTACTTTCTTACTCTCGATATCCTCAATGGCCTGCTGCATAGACCGATGAATTTTGTAAGGAAAGCCCGGCAATTGAGCGCCTGTAAACGCGAAACACAAAGTCATATTTGCGGCCGCAGCAAAATGGACCGTTTTATAATAGCCAATATGCGGGATGAAATGGAATGGAAAGAGGTTCATAACAACATCGGCCGGCTCAAGGTAGCATATTTTGCAGCCAATCCTGAACATCCACGATTGCATAAACATATCATAAGTGGCGTTGTAGAACCTGGTGGGCATGCCGGTCGTGGTGCCGGTTGTATAGGTTAGCTCGTAAGTTATGTACTCCATGGCATTGGCGAAGTCCATTTCCAATTTAAAGGACTCACCAAGGTCTTTCATGTAATCCGCTTTGCTGGTCAGCGGAATTTTCACGAGGTCATCGACGGTCTTAATGGATTTCGGGTCCAGCCCCCACTCCTTGAACTTGGTGCGATAATAAGGACTGAATTTCTCGAGACGCTCCATCTGCTTGACGAGATTGGCGTCCTGCGCCGCCCTTATCTCCGCCTTGCTTTTAAAGGAAAGGTCCAGGGGCTGGTCTTCCTTGTACATTGGAACGCTATTGATGAAGTCCATAACTTCTTTGGGATTACTGGGTACTTTAAACTTTGACAACGTCATACCTCCGCATAAATAATTTTTGTGGCTATACTGTGTAGCATATTTCTTCTTTCCTCTTTCTGCAAGTTGTATTTTATGTTACGGAAATGGGGAAATAATGTTAAGAAGCTTCAAATTCAGTGAAAAGTTAAATACAAATGCCGGTTTGACGCAGCCACAGCGATATTACTAAAGCCGGTAGAATGAAAAAATTTGACGGCATCCGTGCGACGCGCAGAAGGCCAGATACGGGGAACAGGCGGGGCGGTTTAGTGAAAAAGGACCGCAGTTGACCTGATATTACCTATGTCACCTTCGGGAAGTATTCTCCATTGCAGTTACACTGACCATCAGCTGTTCCCGAATTGCTTTGTAATTTGTTGACGCCACTATCGGCTTTAATTGGCAGATGTAAGGATTCGCGCATCTGTTCCCTTGCCCAATTCTTAAGATATCCATCACTTTGATCACAGACTATAACACTCATCAGTTGATGCTCATTCATAGCTTTGTCCATATGTTAC
>CAWHDI010000023.1:0-64039 GCA_963827985.1 uncultured Chloroflexia bacterium
CGACCCGGCCATGCAGGGCGGGGGTGTAACCCATGATAATAAGCAATGTATTATTGAGCGTCGCATTGGCTCCAACCACTCATGCCTGTGAATAAAATCATGAGCATAGCCAGAGGGAAGGATTGAAACTGTGCGGCCAGCGCCACACTACATCCGAAGGTAAAAACTAACGCCAACATCAGGACTCCCCTTTTTTTTACAGAGGTAAGTGAACCGGCAGCCAGGCTGCCGATCAACGCCCCCAGACCCGCGGCTGTAAATAAAAACCCAGCCCTTTCTGGTCGAGTTTTAATGTGCCTACGGCCAGGGCCGGCATTATTAGAAGATGTATGGTACACAAAAAAATGACAGGACCGAGCCAAAATTATTACCAAAGCCTGAAACCAATCCCCAATGACTGAAAGGATAAACCGGAAACCATCCACCAGGGTCCAGGTGGAAAGCCCCTGTTGTGCCTGCCTGCTGCTTCCCTCTGCAGATCGTATAAAATGACAGAAGAACTGCTCCCTACTACGTAGAACCCGACAATTATGTAATAGACATGCTCAGGCTGCAAGAAAGTCAGCAGCAAACCGACGGCCGCCTGCGCGGCAATACACATTATATTGAAGCTGGTCGAGCTTAGAGCTATGGCGCTCATCCCAAGGTTAGCCGGCTTTACCAGCCTGGGGGTGATAATTGATTGGCGCAAGGGTGCGATAAAGGCTGAAGGTGATTCCCTGAAGAATAGCAAGTATTATGAAATGCCAGAACAACACTATTAGCTTGGTGGCTATCCAGCCATCTCGCGGTCATCAGAGCGATAAGGCCTGCGGATGGCCTGCGTCACAAGGAGGAATTTCAACCTGTCCACGCGGTCCGCCACCACTCCCCTCAAAAGAATGAAATTATTACAAGGGGGGATGCTTCTGCGGTACAGACTAAGTCCGAGATCGGCGGCCGAACCGGTCATATTGTAAACCGAGCCAGCCCTTTATCATGGCATCCATTTGTGAGGCCGCATAGGTAGACAGCGTGCTGATCCATATCCACCGAAATCCTGTCTCGCTTAAAGACGAAAAAGAGCAAAACAACTAACCGAGCCAAGCAGGTATGACATAACAACATAAAAAGGTCACATATCGGCTCTTTTTCGTCTTTAAGCGAGACAGGATTTCGGTGGTACTGGATCAGCACGCTGTCTACCTATGCGGCCTCACAAATGGATGCCATGATAAAGGGCTGGCTGGTTTACAATATGACCGGTTCGGCCGCTGATCTCGGACTAGTCTGTCCGCGGCCGGCGTCCCCCTCGTAATAATTTCATTCTTTCGGGGAGTCGTGGCGGACCGCGTGGACAGGTTGAAATTCCTCCTCGTGACGCAGGCCATGGCCGGCCTTATTGCTCTGATAACCGCAGTTCTTCATAGCCACCAAGCTAATAGGTTGTGGCATTCATCATACTTGCTATTCTTCAGGGAATCACCTTCGCCTTTATCGCACCCTTGGCCAATCAGTAATACAGCCAGGCTCGAAAGCCGGCTAACCTGATCAGCGCCATAGCTCTAAGCTCGACCAGCTTCAATATAATGTGTATTGCCGGGCCGGCGGCCGTCGGTTTGCTGCTGACTTTCTTGCAGCCTGAACATGTCTATTACATAATTGTCGGGTTCTACGTAGTGGGAGCAGTTCTCTGTCATTTATCGATCTGCAGAGGGAAGCGGCCGCGACAGGGGCTTTCCACCTGGACCTGGTGGATGGTTTCCGGTTTATCGTGGCAGCCGTCAAATCGTTGTACTGCTGATGATTGCCCTCGTCCTGTCATTTTTTGTGTACCATACGTCTGTATGATGCCGGCGCTGGCCGTAGGCACATTAAAACTCGACCAGAAAGGGCTGGGTTTCCTGCTTGCGGCCGCAGGCATGGGGGCGTTGATCGGCAGCCTGGCTGCCGGTTCACTTACCTCTGTAAAAAAAAGGGGAGTCCTGATGTTGGCGTTAGTTTTTACCTTCGGATGTAGTGTGCGCTGGCCGCACAGTTCCAATCATTCCCTCTGGCTATGCTCATGATTTTATTAGCCGGCATAAGTGGTACAGCCAATGCGACGCTCAATAATACATTGCTTCTACTGGGTACACCCCCTGCCCTGCATGGCCGGGTCATCAGCATATTTACTATGACTGCCGCCCTGATTCCCATCGGTGCGCTTCCCATGGGGGCGATGGCTGATTTTATTGGGATTCCCTCCACATTCCTGATAGCGGGTTCAATCGCCGTTGTGTTTGTCATCCTTTTATGGCGATTTGCTCCGGCTTCAAAAAGGTGTAACCGGGGGAAGTCTGCCTGGTGTATAATAGCGGCAGTGCGAATAAATGATTGTACAGGTTGATGATGAGGCTTAAGAATGCTTCGCTTATCGTATTACTCGTGTCCCTTATTTTCACATTGGTCTTTACATCATCTTCATGTACATCCGAAGTCAAACCCGTCGCCCAAGCAGAAAATCCTTAAGCTCGGATGCCTAATGCCATTCAGTGGTCCCGCAGCTATGTACGGGAGAAGGGCAAACAAATCACGGATGTTTACATTGAACTCCTCAACGAAGACGGCGGCGTAAAAATCGGCAACGATACTTATAAAGTTCAACTCCTCTGGGGTGACGACCAGTATGCCCCGGCCCCGGCAGCCGCCGCGGCCAGGAAACTTATTTATGATGACCACGTCATTGCCATAGTTGGCTATATTGGTCCCGGATTTTCGGCGCTCAGCCCTGTTACCAACCCGGAAAAAGTGATTCTCATTTGCCGGACAGGCGGTGTCATATATAGTCCCCAAAAGGACCCATATGTTATCTTTGGATCACCTACGGGTGAGGTTACTCTGAACCAGGCCCTCGCTGCAATGCAGGCGCACCCGGATCTTCATGTGCTGGCATGGACCGGCACGATGGATGACCGCCGGATGGCGGAAGCGGCCTTCAAACCGGTTGATGACCGGCTTGAGAAGGAATTCGGTATCAAGAGCCTTCGCGATTTATTATCCGGTCGGCACTACAAATTTCACCCCGTATCTCACTAAAATGAAGGAAGAAGGCGCCCAGGTAATTGATGTAGGTGGTACCGTGCTGGAAGTGGCGCTCATGGCCAAGCAACGCTGGGAAATGGGATATAAATGCCCCATTGTTCAGTCGTCAGATAACCTGCTCGATATATATTTTAGTATCTGCGGCAAGGATGCTGCGCAAGGCATTATGGGCAACCGCAATAACCCTATGGAACTCAAGAAAGTCGTTGTGGCACAGAAATACTTGGACATGACCAATAGGATAGTGGAAAGGTTCCAGGAGAAATATGGTAAGCCAATCGATAATTATGGCGTGTTCTCCATGGCCATTGCGCATCTCTCCCAGTATTTTGAGTGTGCGCAGAGCATAGGCAGCATAGATCCCGATGCTATGATGAAGGCGTTCAAAGGCGGTACCTTTGATTCGTTCCTCGGCAGGTTTACATTCTCAGGCACCAAGACTTACGGAGCGCCCGTAGTTTTCGGCTATCCCTGCGCCATGGGCGAAGTACAGGGGGACAAAGATGTCTACCTGGCCGAATACCCGCTGATGGATGCCGATATGTGGTACGACTACTTTAATACAAAATAACCGGTGGCCAGGGTTATTACCTGGCCGGCCTCTTGCCTGTCACAAGGCCGCTTCCGCGATGCGGATTGCTCGCTATAAGTGAGACGTCCTTAAACCCCGCCCTTCGGACCACGTCGATCAACTCGTTAACCGTATAGGCGCCCAGCCACAGGTTGAACAACGCCGCCGGCAGTGGCCCGCTCCTGTCGTTATCCATCAGGAAGTCGTGAACAATCAATAACCCTTCTGGCTGCAGGGCTCGCCTTGCCTGTTTCAATCGTACCTCGGCCTGGCTTGCCGGGCCGTGTAAAACATTGGACAAAAGCAGGCAGTCGTAGCCTGCGCCGAACTCGTCCTTATGCCAATCGCCCTTTTGAACTTTTATACGCTCTTTCATTCCGAACTGATCGATCAACTTGCGTGTGATGATGAGTGTGTCGGGCAGGTCCCACACAACTGCTTCTAAATCAGGAAAGCGCTGGCAGATTGCGATGCTGTATGTGCCTGGCCCCCCGGCCACGTCCAGCATCAGTTTGCGATCACTGAGATCAAGTTGGCTGGCCAGCCACTGTGCCGGCCCGTTCGCCGCTATACCGTGCATCGCCCATATCCAGTGCTCGAACATATGCTTTTGGAAATGTTCGGGTGGCGGAGGCGCCGAGCTACGTTTTCCCGTTCTCACTACTTGCGGAAGACCGGTAGCACCCCACCACAGCATTTCATTGTGATCCAGAGTGCCGCCAGCATACCTGGAACTCTCCGGCAAAAATAGATCGGCCGCCAGTTTGTTCAGTGAGAAGATCTCGCCGTCGCGCTTCAGCACACCCAGGGCGCAGCAGACTGTAAGCAGCTTCTCTGTCATAGGCACGTCTGAGCCGCATTTTTTCGCCACACCTGCGGCTTTGCCCGGCTTTCGCAGTGCTTCAAAGAAACCCAATTGGTGGGCTGTCATCAGGGACCTGGACGCGCGAAACTGCCAGTTCAATTCAAGCAGGTTTGATGCTTGCTCGAGATTGTCGACGTCGAAGAGGTCCACGCCGCGGCTTTCTTTTATCTTACTTTCTACCAACTTTTTCGCCATATTGCCGCCTCCCTCCTTCTCACTGATAAGTCATCGGTATCGGACTCTTGAATAATGCTAGGCTTTAGTGAACGTGTTGTCAAAAGCAGGACAGTATAAAAAGGGTCGCCATTAATAATTGCAAATGAAGGTCTCCTATAGTATGCTTTTCAACGTAAGTTCCACAGGATAATCCATCCCGGTTAACAGCTTCAGGGCCTGCATACAGCTACTTGGATCAAATAGTAACAGACCGGACTATTTAAGGAGTAGAAAATGCCCAAGCAATATGGCCACGATGAGATCCTCTCACTTTGTACCCGTCTGGAAAAAACCTATACACCGGCAGTAGCAGATACTCTGGACGATATGGGCTTCATGAACCAGTCACTGGAATCCGGCTTTGCTCCTATTATCCCGGATGCTGTCATGGCTGGACCCGCTTACACGCTCGAAGAAGCCAAGACCAAAAAGTCCACGAAACTCGCTGAGTATGATCCCAGCTTTGTGGCCCAGGCTCTGAACGCGGTGTTCGGAAGTATGAAGAAGGGCCAGATTATCGCCGTCACAGCCAACGGCTTCTGGGGAGCGGGCGCTTTCGGCGAGTTGATGGCCACGACTTCCAGGTACATTGGAGGTGTCAAGGCCGCTGTCGTGGACGGTCCAATTCGCGACATAAGTAGGATCCTCGAAATTGATTTTCCAGTTTGGGCCCGGGGTAATATACCTACCGATTCGATAGGCCGCGTTGATTTAATCGGTGTGGGCAACCCAATTTTCTGCGGCGGCGTACGTATTAACCCGGGTGATATTATCTTTGCAGACAGGGACGGTGTGGTGGTCATCCCTCAGCCTGACGTTGATCTTGAAGAGGTCGTTGTTAAGGCGGAAGAAATAGTTGCTGCGGAGCGCAGGTCGAGGCTAGAGATCAGGGGTGGTATGTCATTGCCTGATGTTTATAAAAAATATGGGAAGTTGTGAAAAAGATGGTTAAAAAAGAACGTATCAGCAAGAGTCTGCTTAATAATACCGACCGCCTGGCAACCGCCATGGTCCGGGCGGAGATGATTAAAGCCTGTGGCGTTCCTCTCAAGGATTTGGAAGATAGGCCTCTGATTGGCATAGTGAATTCATGGAATGAGGTGCTTCCCGGACATCTTCACTTACGTGAAGTTGCACGGTTCGTGAAGGATGGGGTCCTGATGGCTGGCGGGATACCCCTGGAATTCAATACTATCGCTCCATGCGACGGCTATTCCAACGGTCTCGATGGGATGAAGTATGTATTGCCCATGAGGGATATCATCGCCGACGCCATAGAGACTATGACGCATGCCCACTGCTTCGACGGCCTGGTGTTTTTGTCCAGCTGCGACAAAATCGTTCCCGGTCAACTCATCGCAGCGGCCCGTCTTAACTTGCCCTCCATATTTGTCACCGGCGGCCCGATGCTTCCGTTCAATGAGTTCGCTCCCAAGGGTACTCCTCCCATAATGTCCATGATTAGCTGTCCCGGGCCCGGCGCCTGCAGCGGAATGGGCACGGCCAATTCCATGCAATTCCTTGTAGAAGCTATGGGCATGTCATTGCCCAACAGCGCCGTTACGCATGCAGTCCATAACCAGAAGTACCTGATGGCCCGCGAAAGCGGAAAACGCATCGTTTCCATGGTGAACGAATCTTTATCGCCGCGTGATATCCTGACCGGCGATGCTTTTCATAACGCGCTTGTCACTACTGCAGCTGCAGGTTGCTCTACTAATGTGACGATCCATCTCCTGGCGCTTGCGACTGAACTCGGCATTTCTTTGGAACTGGCCGACTTCGATCGTATATCGAAGCAGGTCCCACACATATTGGGCGTATATCCATCGGGACCGTACTTTTTGCTGGATGTGTATAAGGCCGGTGGATTGCCGGCAATGTTGAATAAACTGAAGGGCCATTTGAAAAACGATGTGGTGACGGTTACCGGTAAAACACTTGCAGAAAACAATGCGCCGTTTGCTTGCGCAGACGATGACGTAATACGTAATCTCGATAACCCGTATCACAGTGAAGGCGGGCTGGCAATTTTAAAAGGCAGCCTTTCGCCCACAGGGGCCGTCGTCAAGAGCTCGGGCGTGCCGGAAAACATGATGGTTTTCTCCGGACCAGCCAGGATCTTTGACAGTGAAGAGCAGGCTATCGAAGCTGCCCTGAACAAAGAGTTCAAAGCAGGCGATGTTATAGTTATCCGTTATGAGGGACCGAAGGGAGGTCCGGGCATGAGGGAGATGCTCACGGTTACAGAGCTGCTATTTCAGCTGAGTTTGGGTGATAAAGTGGCCCTGGTCACTGATGGTCGCTTTTCGGGCTTTAGCCATGGTCCCGCTATCGGTCACGTGACCCCGGAGGCTTTTAACGGCGGTCCCCTGGCGCTGGCCAAGGATGGTGACATAATCAAGATAGATATACCGGGGCGTAAGTTGGATCTGTCAGTCTCATCCGGTGAGCTTGAGAAACGACGTGCAAATTGGAAGAGGCCGGCACGCACTCTGACGGGGCACCTGAAGAAGTATGCAGCGCTGGTTTCCGAGGCGGATAAAGGCTGTACGGTAATGCCCGCCGATATCTAGGTAATTTCCAGGCCGGGCCCTGCGAAAAAATCGAACGATCGAGGCGCAATCTTTCATATGGTTGTCACACGCAATCTAACGTTGAGGTAGAGGTAGGTTTGCAACATGGACAACAGTAAAGTCGCGACCGAACAAACGGTAACCAACGGCCAGAGAAACTACGTATTCATTCTTCTGTTCATTTTGATGCTGTGTGATCAGGCGGACAGGATGGTGATCTCCTCACTTTTCCCTTACATTCAGAAGGACTGGGGGATTTCCGATCTGGAATGCGGCCTTCTGATATCTATGTTTTACTGGGCCGCTGTTATTTGCGTTTTCCCCGCTTCAATTTTAGTGGACCGCTGGAGCCGTAAGAAAAGCATTGGGATTCTCTCGATAATCTGGAGTATAGCTTCGTTTGCCGGCGCTTTTACGCTCAATTTCAGACAACTGCTCACCACCAGGACGATCATTGGAGTCGGTGAAGCCGGGTATGGACCGGCCGGGGCAGCCATGCTTTCCTGGCTTTACCCCCTGGAAAAGCGAGCGAGGATTTTCGGTATCTGGAATGCTGCACAGCCGCTGGGCATGGCGGTTGGCGTAGCTCTCGGCGGTATCATAGCCGTAAACTTGGGATGGAGGCACGCTTTCGGCATAGTTGCCATACCCGGCTTGATCGCAGCCATACTTTTCTTCTTTGCCAAGGATTATAAGTCGGTGGCCCTGGAGAAAACAGTTGCCGGGTCGGGTACCGAGGCCGCTTCGAAGCTTAAAATGAAGGCCAAGGACGTAGCCAAAGAATTCCTGGGCACACCGACTCTGATACTCACCTATCTCGGCTTTGCCGGCGTAATCTTTGTAGTCACGGCAATATCTACCTGGCTCCCCAGCTATTTTCATCGTATATCAGGCATGCCGCAGGACCAGGCCAGCCTGAAGGCCAGCCTCGTGCTTGTACTCTCCATGGTGGGCTTCTTCATCGGCGGTTTCTTCTCAGATATGTGGGTCAAAAAGAAGTTGAACTCCCGCCCGCTGTTTGCTGCCATCACCACGCTCGTATCCGCCCTGCTGGTTTTCATCGCATTCTCCCTGACAGGGGACGCTCAGTACGCAGTGCTTATCGTAATGGGAGTATTGATCACGACCTTTGCGCCGGCCGGTTTAGCTGTGGTGCAGGAAGTCGTTCACCCCGGTCTGCGAGGCATGTCCTATGCCTTTGCAGTGCTATGCATGAACCTGCTGGGCGGTTCACTGGGGCCCATCGTGGTAGGTTCGATTTCCGATGCTTCTAATCTTCAGACGGCGATGCTCACGCTTCCCATCTTCCTCGTTTTTGCTGCTGCACTATTCTTTGCCGCTTCCTTTTTCTATGTGCGTGATTTCAACAAGGTCGAGAAGGTTGCCCTTGAAGTGGAAGCCTGATTGATGGTTAGGATTATGCTGCATCTCTAAGGGGCTCGAATAGCAGGGGGATAGTTGATATGAAAATACTTATTACCGGCAGTTCCGGGTACCTGGGCAGGAATACAGTCAGGATGGCTCTCGAGAGAGGCCATGACGTCGTAGGACTGGATATTAAGTCATCAGGAGTTACCCACGTTTCCTTCAAGGAGTTCACAGGGGATATAACAGACCTTCAGACCGTAAAGCAGGCAGCAACCGGATGCAAGGCGGTATTTCATCTGGCCGCTGCTTTGGCCCAGTTCGAGCATGACGAAAAACGCATGCATGAGATAAACGTAAGAGGGACGGAAAATGCTTTGGTGGCCGCGTTTGAAATCCGGGCAAAGAAGTTTATTTACACTTCTTCTGTAGAAGTTTATGGAATAGATGTTCCTGTTCCCTGTACGGAAGAAGCGCCGATCGCTCCCATTTGTCAATACGGAAGAGATAAAGTTGAAAGCGAGAATCTTTGCCGGGAATATTTGGCAAAGGGATTGGACATTACTATTTTCCGCCCTCCTACTATTAACGGACCGGGCCAAAATGAGCCCTTCCTTGTATCACAGATGGAGGGGATTTCGCAGGGGAAGGCCACACTGCTTCCGGGAGGAGGCAAAACCAGGCTTCAGATGGTCGATGTAGATGATGTCTCGGCAGCATTTTTCCGGGCCATGGAGGTCCCGGCATCGAAGGGCGCGGTGATGAACCTGGGAAGTGATAACGTCCCGACTTTGCGGGCTATGGCCGAAGCTCTCTACAAACATGCCGGGAAGCCTTCCAAATTCATAATCATAAATGCTTCAGTGGCGCGGGCAATCGTCTCAGTGTTGGCTGCCCTGCACGTGTCTCCCATAGAGCCACAGCACCTGGAAATAGCGCTGCGAGATTATGTATTCGATAGTTCGCGAGCTAAAGATATACTCGGATGGAAGCCTGCCAGAGATGACATTCAGTCGTCCATAGCTGCCTACGACTATCAACTGAAAAAATTGTCAGGGTCATGACGGTTCTGGAGCACATTTTACGATTAACAGGAGGTTGTAATTCATGGCTGGAGACAAAGTAAAAGCCGCCGTAATGACGGAATTCGAAAAAATTGAGGTGCAGTATTTCCCTAAACCTGCGATATCCAAAGACAGCGCGCTCGTAAAAATGAAAATGTGCGGCATTTGCGGCACGGATAAACACCTTTTTCATGGCCTGCCTCCTGCCCCGCTTTTTGTAAAACGTCCTTTGATACTCGGTCATGAAAATCTCGGAATCATCGAAGAGGTCGGGGATGAAGCTAAAAAGAAGATGGCCGTTCAGGGTGGTGAGATCAGTCCCGGTGATCGTGTAACCTGGTATGCCGGTATCCCCTGCGGCGAATGCTGGTATTGCCGCTTCCTGCCTTCTAATCACGCCGCCACGCTCTGTCCCAATGCCAAAGGGTACGGCCAAAATATGTGTGCAGCCGACCCTCCCCATCTTTTTGGGGGTTATTCTGAGTATTGCTACCTGCTGCCTGGCGTGTGGGTATATAAGATTCCGGATGATATGCCGGACAAGGTGGCAGTGCTCACCGATATTTTTGCGGCTACCATCGGCGTACGTAAGGGAATGATGCCCTACCCGGTGCTGAAAGAAGGATTCGGTCCCGGCGATACTGCTGTCATTCTGGGGTCCGGTCCTATAGGGATGGCTGCCGGAATAACTGCACGTTTGGCTGGTGCTTACCGTGTCATATTGGTAGGCGGTATCAAGGAAAGGCTTAAGCTGGCAGAAGAATTGGGGGTCTTCGACCACATCGTTGATATCGAGCAAATGCCGGATGCAGATGAGCGCGCTTTTTATGTGCTTTCGCTTACTCCCGGCGAAGTTGGACCGGATATGGTCGTGGATTGTACGGGCTCTCCTCACGCGGTTCCCCAGGGTCTTAGCATGCTGCGCCGCGGCGGCACATTTGTTGAATTGGGGAATTTCCTGGATACTGGCACTACCACGATAAATCCATTCATGCACTTGTGCTTTAAAGATGTGATACTGGTGGGACAGTGGTCCTGCCCTCCACAATCCTTCGACAATGCGCTCAAATTGATGGAGCTCGCCATGAAACGCGGCATACCTCTTGAAAAAATAGTCACGCACAGCTACAAGATTGAGCAAGCTGGCGAGGCTTTGCTTTCGGACGTCTACATGAAAGGTATTATAACTCCGTGAGGTGAAGGCATGGATGTCAGTTTGATCGGGCAGAGCACTTTGCTGATAAATACGTCGGGGGTCCTGATGATGACCGACCCATGGTGGGGGCAGTGGGAGAATATCCGCGCTGTTCCCCTGGCGATGGACCCTGATAAGCTGGAAAAATTGGATTTAATGCTGGTATCGCATAATCACATAGACCATTGGTCGGACCCTGCCATCAGGCTTGCCGGCAAGTTGGGTTGCCACGTAGTGGGTTCAAAGAAAGCCATAGAACGCGGGAGAAAGAAAGGACTTACAAAGCTGACAGAGCTTGCTCCCGGTGACAAATTTACTTTCGGGGATATCACAATATTGGCGGTCCCGGCGGTACACCCGTTTGCTCCGGATGCCATAGGGTTTGTTGTTTCGGGCGAGAAGACCTTCTATTTCTCCGGTGATTCGCGCTACAAGCCGCCTGTCAGGCATAGTCTCGAAGGGATTTCACTGGATGTCGCATTCTTGCAGGTGGCCGCTTCCACTTATCCCTTTGTGGGAAGGGACGGTATGGATCTGGCAGAGGCTGCCTCGTTTGTACAGGAAATAAAGCCAGTGATAGTTGTACCCATGCATTACCAGGTAAAGGGCAAAGTGCTTGAACCGGCTGCCCTCCGGAAATGGCAAATACCTGCTAAACTGGTGGTGCTGGAACCGGGTACAACCAGCGTTATATAGAGATTTATATGGATCTGCAAAATTCGCTAACGCAAAAGATACCATGGGGCAACTCGGAGAGTCTGGATTTTGAGTTGCCTGCTGGCTGGAACCTGATGGGAACATTCAAGCCGTCAGAGTTCACACCCCTGGCCGATGTAAATGCAGCATTGGAGACTATTCTGTCCAAACCCGAAGGGTGCGCTCCATTAAAAGAGCTTGCGCAGGGGAAAAAGAAAATCGCGATAGTTGTGGACGACATCTCAAGGCCCACTCCGGCGTATTTACTGCTAGGCAAGATCCTCGATCACCTGGTACAGGGCGGCGTGGACCTGAAATCGGTTACCATCGTGACTGCGCCGGGGCTTCACAGGGAAATGTCGCTTGAAGACATGGAACGGAAAGTAGGCAAAGGCGTGCTGGAGAAGATCTGCTGGGAGAACAGCGATTGCCGCAATAAAGACAAGCTCACCTTCCTGGGCAAGACGGACAGGGGCACGCCCGTGTACATCAACCAAACAGTGGCAGAGGCGGATTTGCGCGTTCTGGTAGGCACAATTGAACCACATCCGCATGCCGGCTTCGGCGGCGGGTTTAAGAATATTCTTCCCGGTGTTGCCGGTGTCGAGACCATAGCGGCCAACCATGCTATCTGTGCAAGTCCCAGGTATTTCTTTATGCTCGGGTCCGATCCCGCCAATAATCCCATGCGTCTTGACATGGAGCAAGCGGGATCGATGTTGAAGGGCAACACTTTCATCGTCAATACCGTTTTGAACGCACAGATGAAGATTATCGGACTGGTAGCAGGGGACCCGGTAAAGGCCCATCGACTGGGGGTAAAGCTGGCAGCCAGGGTGTTTGGCGTGAAGATTCCTGCCCAGGCGCACGTGGTAATCACGGACTCGTTTCCGATGGATATAGACCTCAGACAGGGCGTGAAGGCCATCGCCAATGTGCTTTACGCCGCCAGGCCGGGTGGGGTCATACTTGCCGCCCTCAAATGTGAAGAGGGAATGGGCAACATGCGCGTGCCGCAACTCAAGCTTTCGGGGTTGCCTGCCTTTATCTGGAGGCCGATTATCTGGCTTCTGGGTATCCTGATAACGAAGGTTTCGCCGCCGGGGACCTCTCCCGAGGAGCGTTTCTCCACTTATTTCATGCTGAAAGCTCTTCTGCGCAATAAAATATTGATTTATGCCCCATCTGTTGTCAGCCAGGCGAAAGGGCTATTGCCCGGAATAGAAATATTCGGGAGTTTCCCGGAAGCGCTGAAAGCTGCCGCGAAAGTTTTCCCGCAGGGCGATATTGTGATATTCCCGCACGGCGGAGCTATTTATCCTGAAATAGGGAAGTAGCTGCGTAACAACGGTCGCGGGAACTTGTAGTTACACGTGAAATGGTTACGCCGTCCTGGCGTTTTTTACAGCTTCCAGGAATTTGCGTGAATTTTCGGTTATTACATCGAATTTGCCGAGCGAAACGGCCTTTTTGTCGATGATATTGCCTCCCACGGCAACCGCGACCGCTCCTGCCTTAATAAACTGACCAACGTTATCAAGTGTCACGCCGCCTGTGGGCAGGAATTTTATTTGAGGAAAAGGTCCTCGCAGGTCCTTTATAAGCTCGGGCCCCCCCATAGAAGCGGGAAAGATCTTCACGATGTCAGCACCGCCTTTCCAAGCCGCCACGATTTCCGTTGGTGTGAAAGCCCCGGGTATGGCGATTTTGCCATTTTTCCTGCACAAGCGGACCATGTCCGGGTTTAGCATAGGGCTCACCAGGAACTCGGCACCCGCCCGGATGGCCCGTCGGGCGCCTTCAGCATCAAGCACTGTCCCTGCTCCGAGCAACATGCGTTGCCCAAGACTCCTGCGCACTTCCTCCATTACCGTGAATGCGTCCGGAACTGTCAGAGTGATTTCAATCAGCGCTATTCCGCCATCGAAGACAGCTCGTGCTATCTTCACAGCTTCCTCTGCTTTTTGTGCCCGAATTACGGCAATGATGCCCGAATCCTCGATGATTTTTAGCCTATCTTCCTTTTCGCCCATTTACATTCTCGATTTATGCTATTTGTTACCGTACGATACGCAGGGTGCCTCCCTTGATAAGCGCTTCCACCTCTTTAAGGTCGCTCCAGCAGAAGTCTCCGGGTATCGAATGTTTAATAGCGGCCAGGGCGTTGCCGTACTGCAACCCCATGTCCACACCGCCGGATAGATAACCGTATATGAACCCGGCCGAGAACGAATCACCCGCTCCCACCCTGTCTATGATCTCCACCTCGTACATTTTATCCCTGTGTATCTTGCCCGCGGAAAAAGCAATTGCGGTCCAGGTATTCTTAAGCACTGATAGATCGCCTCTTAATGTAATGGCGACTGCTTTGAAACCGAATTTTTGGGCCAGTTTCCGAGCAGTCTCCTCGTAGTTTTTCCCTTTCAGGCCAAATACTTTGTTGGTATCTTCTTCGGTGGTTATCAATATATCCACATAGTCCATTAACGGTGTCTGGCATTTGCTGGCCTCCTGCGTGGTCCACAACTTGGCACGATAGTTCAGATCGTAGCTGACGAGACACCTGTTTTTCTTCGCCGATTTTAGGGCGGACAGTGTGGTTTCAGCAGCGGTTTTACTTAGGGCCGGGGTAATGCCGCTCACGTGAAATGCTTTGGATTGGCTGAAGATTTTATCCCACTCTATGTCAGGTGGGCTCAATGAGGCTAACTGACGAGTTTTGGCGGTCGTAAAGGACCTGGCTTGCCCGGGGGGACGCACCGAACTCCACGAAATAGAGGCCCTGGCGGCCCCTTGGGCTCAGGATTACGTTTGATGTGTCAACTCCCTGCTCGCGCACTTTATTGCGTACCATTTTTCCCAGTTGGTTATCGGGTACTGCTGAAATCCATGCGCATTTGAGTCCCAGCCTGGCCGAAGCGACGGCTACGTTGAGTTCTCCTCCGCCCACCTTAACGTCGAACAGGTCAGTCTGCTCCAGTCTGTGAGAGCACGGAGGTGACAGGCGCACCATTGCTTCTCCAAATGTGACCAGGTCGAATTTTTTCTGCCTCATAGCGGCTACTCCGTCAATTAGCTGTCCGGATTATTTTTTGCCTTCCTGGAGCTTCGTCAGATCGGGAAATTGTGTGGCATGCAGCGAGGTGGCCGTCTCAAACTGCAAAGCGGCATCCAGTGGCGAGGACAGGCTGTAGTTAATTACCATTTTGGCGCCATGTACCACTGAAGGATGAGCGGCAGCGATCTCTTCCGCCATCTTCCACGCCTGAGTCATCAGGTCCTCCTTTGCATAGACATGCTCGACCAGGCCGATGCGCAGCGCTTCCTTCGCATCTATCCTGCGGCCCGTGTAAATCATCTCTTTGGCCATCCCCGCACCGATAATACGAGGCAGCCGTGAGCTGCCGCCCATGTCAGGCACAATCTTTAGCCCGACCTCCGGCATGGCGAATATGGCATTTTCTGCCGCCAACCGTATATCGCAGCACAGGACTATCTCGATGCCTCCGCCCAGACAATACCCGTGGATCGCCGCGATGACAGGGACGGGCAACTTCTCGTACATAGTGAACGTGTCTCTGCATTTCACAATGGCGTCATGCATCGTGCGCGTGTTCCAGCCATCCAGGATGCTCTCACCCGGGATGGCCATCATTTTGAGGTCCAACCCCGCGCAGAAGGCGCGGTCGCCCGAGCCGGTGAGTATCACAGCCCGTATATCGGGTGTCGTGCCGATATGTTCCGCGGCCTCCTTCAGGCCAACGATAAGCCCCCGGCTGATCGCATTGAGGGACTTCGGCCTATTCAGCGTGAGCAGAGCTACATGGTCTTTAGTTTCCAGCGTGACATCTTTAAATACGGGCATTGTCAATTACTCCTTTTTTCAAGGCTATTTTTATTTTACGGCATTATACCATTACTTGCGCTCAAGGTCAGATGTGATAATTGCCTGGAAGATTTCAACTTGGCGAAAAGTATGTCAATGCAATACCGGGGAGCGGCATCCATTCTTCACTCTTCTGCACTGACTTCCATCGGCCTCCCATGGTTCTTCCGCCTGAGAAAGTATAGCGGGATGGCTGTAGCCAGCATGACAATGCTGAATAGCTGGGCCTGCTGGAGACCCAGGAAGAACTCGTTGTCATCCCTGAATATGCGTGTAACGAAGTCTCCGAAAGCGTGCATGATTATAAAGAGCAGCAGGAGTGAACCCTGTGGCTTGAGATTTTTACGCATCAGCCAGAGCAAGATAAAGGTGAGTGAATACCATATTACCTGGTAAAGCTGGACGGGATGAAGTGGCGTATCAAGGGGGGCTCGTGAGTGCTCGCTGGTATAGATAACTGCCCACGGCAGGTCACAGGCTAGACCATAACAGCAGCCATTAAAGAAACATGCCCATCTGCCCAGCGCCATGACGATAGCCATGTCCATGGTTACTGCGTCGCCCAGATACCAGAATGAGTACTTCGAAAGACGAGCGTAAATAAGCAGCAGGACGATGAATCCTATGACCGCACCGTCCAACCTTGCGCCCGAGAGGCTGAGCATCCTGGCTGGTACTGCTGAGTAATAGTCCCATTGATCCCAGATGATAAAAAGCCTGCCGAAAAAGGCGGCAAAGAGCAGTGCCCACAGGTAGATGCGTACCGCATGCGTGCGGGGAAGTGCAAGCCGCCTGGCTTCCAGCAATATGACGACGAGTCCCATAGCAAGAGAGATTGCCAGGATGAGGTTATACCAGCGGAACGCAAATGACCCGATATAGAAAAGTATTGGATCGAGCGAGACCTGCATGGCCAATTATAATACGTGAGGCTTATGCTTGTATTATCGAGCTTGCCGTGGCATCGATGTTTTATTAATTGGCGCCGTTGGTGCTCTGCTCAAACTCGGCGAAAGGTATGTCCACGTTCGTCAACGGGTACTCCCCCAGGTAAAAATTTTCTTTTCCCTTAGATATGCCCATGGCGCAGGGATGTCCGAAAACTACGTCTGATCCATAAAATCTCTTGCCTGTCAGTTTATATCTACCGAGGAATGAATCGAACGTTCCGCCCCGCAATGTTTTCATGACCACGTCGGGGTCTGTGGTGCCCGCCTGCTCCAGGGCCTCAAAATATTGTCCCTGTGCTGTGATCGCAGAACCGCCATACGCTCCGGTGAACATGTCCTTTTCGTACAATTCTCTATATCTTGCCCATATTCTTTTTGCCATATCAATATATTTTGGAGCGACTACTACTTTCTTAAGCTCCCATGGTACCGGATAGTCGCTGACTATGTTCTGTATGGCTTCTTCACTGCCGCCTATGCCTTTCATAATATCGGAGTCCAGCGCTGCTGCAATCTGGCATATTGGCCATTTATAGCCCATTTGCCACCTCTGCTTGGCCATCAGGCCGACCTCCAGTGGGGAACCCACACAGTAAATTACCTCCGTTCCCTGTTCGGCCATTTTTGTGAGGTATGGCGTGAAGTTCAAAGTTCCTTCCGGGTAATACGCCCTTACGCTCTTGATCCCGAACTCTTTCAGTAGTTTGGCGTCTGTTGTAGCAAAGGTCGCATCGATGTTGTGTTCACCGGAACTGGGCCCGGTCCACGCCAGTGTGTGGTATTGAGGAAAAGCCTGCATGGCTGCAATCGCCTGGTATATGGTGATCTCCATAGAGGGGAACCCGTACATTACGTAAGATTTCTCCGGCGGTGAGGGGTCAAGTCCTCCAATAGTGCCAATATTCAGGATCACCTTTTCTGGATTCGTGACCTGGGTCATAGCCGCTATGCCCAGGCCAAAATAGCCTACGATAGCTTTGACCCCGCTATCATATACGAGATTCCTGGTCGCCGTTGCAGCCGGGCCCGGAGCAAATCCGTCTTTGAAGATCATCTCTATTTTGTATTTATCGTTGCCTACCTTAAGTCCGCCATCCTCGTTGATCAGGTCCGCGTATATTTGCATGGCCGGCCTGATATTTTGGCCCCACAGGGCAGCCGGTCCGGTGAATGGCATTATACAGCCGACTTTTAGAATTTTCTGAGTTTCAGGCGTTTGAGGGGCAGGGGCGCACGATAATATCAAAAGTGCGGCCAGAATGGTCGGCAGTACGTACGCCCATACCAGACGTTTTCGCATCATTTTAGACCAGCCTCCCCCTATTTATATTGCTCAGGGCAGCGATTCGAAATCAACCGCTATAACGGTTGCATACGGTTCAATTACAGACTCGGGCACGGTAATTACGATGTCGCCTACGGGGTCGTTGAAGTTCGCCAATTCCTTGCGAATCTGATCGAATAAGGTAATCCTTTTAACAAATTGCAACTCCTTACCCGAGCTCAAAATATGTACTGATTTAATCTTGTTGACATGAACCGAGCGCATCGTGACCGTTTCGTAGGGTTTGGCCAGCAGGTGCAGGTAAACGGTATTTCCCTTCTGCGTGGAAGGGCCATAAAACTGCCACGGCTCAAGACCGGGTTTAGTTCCGGTAATGCTCTCGTGGTTTTTCGACATCCAATCTGCGATGGCATTAAGGCGGTCGATTTGTTCGGGCGGCAGTTGGCCGTCGCCCATAGGGCTTACATTAAGAAGCAGATGCCCGCCCTTGCCTGCGACCTCGCACAGGGTCTGGATGAGCTCGGTAGCTGACTTGTAAGACGGGTCGTCCTTGTTATAGCCCCAGCTATCATTCATTGTCATGCAGATTTCGAAGGGACGGGAAGGTGGTTGGGCCGGGATAAATTTTTCAGGCGTATCAAAATCTCCCTGCCCGTATAGCCGGTCATTGATTTTTATGCCGGGCTGAAGCTGCCTGTACCATTGCTCCCATGTCCTGGACTTTCCAGTCAGCAGGCTTATGTTCAAACTGGCCATCGAACCAGATTTCATCGATCTTGCCGTAGTTGGTAAGTATCTCCCGTACCTGGCCGAACATGAAATCCAGGTATCTTTGCCATTGTTCAGGCGGAGGTAGGGGTGCGCCCAGGTAGTAATGATACGGTTTATCAGCTTCGGTAAAAGCGGGATAGTCCGGATGGTGCCAGTCTTTCATATTGAAATAAAGTCCCACGCCCATGCCTTCGGCCCGCACCGCATCGACATAGTCACGTATCAGGTCTCTGCCCACCGGCGAATGCATGACTCCAAAATCGGAAAGCTTGGTGTCGAACATGGCGTATCCGTCACCGTGCTTGGCGGTCATCACAGCGTATTGTGCCCCCGCCTTTTTGAAGAGCTTGGCCAGGGCAACCGGGTCCCATTTCTTCGGATTAAATGTTGCGGCACTGCTCTGATACTGTTCTACAGTCATGTTCTGGCAGTAGGGCATGGTGAAGGTCCCGCCTGCCAGCGGCCAGGATATTTCGACGCCCTGCTGCGAAGAATGCGACCAGTGTATGAATATGCCAAAGCGGGCATCTTCCCAGTTTGTAAAATTATCGCCGGCATATTTTCCGCTTGTCTGGACCTGACCAGGAGAAGTGCAGCCTGGCAGGATAAAGGACAGTGTCAGGATAATGGATACGAAGATGACTGTCGGTAAGCGGAACCAGTGTCCGTTGCTTCCAAGTTTCATCCGCGTCCGCCAGGCTGTAAAGGGAAGAAAATTACGTTTGTACATCCTGCCTCCAATTTGATGGGGAAAATACTGCCAGTTAATCTGCACGTATAGTAAGGAGTGTGTATGGTTATGATAAGTGCAACCTCGGTCACTGTCAAGCTGCGCAGGACAGTACCTGTATAAAAGAATCTGTCAGTTGTTTATTGGGGCAAAGATCTTTTTTTCAATTGACCGGTAGACCGGCTACTATGGTCCTTTCAACTTTAATGTCTTTGATCCGGTCCGCCTCCACTTTGAATGGGTCTTCGCTTAATATCACAAGGTCGGCGCGTTTGCCCGGCGTGATGCTGCCCTTGATGTTCTCTTCGAACTGGGCGAAGGCGGCGTCGATAGTATACATGCGCAGGGCTTCTTCCACAGTAATGCACTCGTGAGGTTCAAATCCTTCCCGCGGTAACGCAGCACTGGATAGCATGCATCACATCCTGTGATTCAACCGGGCCGTCCGAGGCCCCTGCCATCTTTATTCCAGCGTCCAGCAGGGACCGGAAGGGATAGACGATCTTACAGCGCTCGGCGACCTAACCTCTTTGCAAGCCAGCCCTTTTCTGAATGGATGAACAGGGGCTGCGTGGATACTACGATACCCAAACGTGACAGCTCTTTGATTGTCCATTTGTCCATTATTGAAGCATGCTCCAGGCGGTGGCGACACCCCTTCCGCGGGAATTCTCTCATTAAGCGGCCGTACAAGCTCTGCGCATAACCTGTTGGCCGCGTCGCCTATGGCATGTATGCATACCTGCCATCCTGCATTATGAGCTTCCGCCATTCTCCTGATAAAGCACCTCGGCTGGATGCATTAGCTGTCCTTTTCGCCGGGTTTATCCGAAAACGGCTCAAGCATATAAGCCGTGGATGAACCGAACGTTCCATCTGCAAAGAGCTTGACGCCCCCAAGCCTGTTGGGTGCCGTCAGCCAGGGACGTATTCTCGAGTGCGTCCAGGCTGGCAATATCGGCCGTTACCAGAAGGGAATAGAGACTCTAGTGGGCAGTGCTCGCTGAAAAGCTGCATGGCCATTGTGTCGAATGCGCCTATGGAACCGGCCGGGCCTTCTTCACCTGTCTGCAGCACCACGCCGAGGGACGTCAGTCCCAGCGAAGCAAGACGCTTGAAGGTGTTACGTGCGCCTTCTATCAGAGCCGGCATTTCTGGCATGGGCATGACTTTCATGATCAGTTGCCCGGCCGTCTCCCGGAAGGGTCCGGACGGGTAGCCGTCGGCCTCCCGCTCGATCGTGCCTGCCTCCGGGTTGGATGTTGAAGCTGTTATTCCCGCCGCCTCGATGGCCCGGGTGCTGGCGAAAACTGAATGCCCGTCGTGTTTGAGAATGATAATGGGACGGTCCCTGCTAATTTCGTCGAGGTCATGCCGGAGGGGCACCCTCTTTTCCACCAGGTTTTGCTCATCGAAATTCAAACCGATCAGCCAGGAGTCATCGTTTTTCCTGGATAGGGCACTGCGCAATTCCTGCTTCAATTCACCCATAGAGGCAGCGTTGCCCAGGTCGCAGTTAATGGAGAAATAGATGACCATCACCGGGTGCAGGTGGGTATCCATGAAACCTGGTACCATGGCTCCGCGCCGCAAATCTATTTGTTCATATCCTTTTCCCAGCGCTGTTGTGCAGGCGCTCTTTTGGCCGGCAGCGATGATCTTGCCGTCTTTGACAGCGACTGCTTCCGCTACCGGGCAGGCCGAGTCCATTGTGTGAACGATGCCATTAAAATAGAGCTGTTCGTTGTCTGACATAAGATACCTCCTTTATTTAACCGGGGTCGCCTGCGCCGCTTCAAAATAGGCTAAATATTCAGGGCGTTCAATTATTGGCAGCTCCTTTCATTATTAATTTTGGTGTGGCCTGTTCAGGTTTATAGGTCATCTTGCTGACAATCCACATCAGCATCAAGCTGACCGCCAGGCTGATGATAATAGGTTCCAGCCAGGGGATCTCGATAAATTGTTTTATGGCGTAAAGGGCAACGCACACTATTGTGGAAACTATGCTGCTTACGATCGCCCCCTGGCGGGTGGCCTGTTTCCAGAAGAAAGCGGCCATGGACGGGACAAATACAGCCGATACATAAACAGCAAAGGCGAGCAGAAGTATATCGAAGATGCCGCGCATGACCAGCGCAAAAACAATGCCGAGCGCACCCACAGCGACGATGACTATTTTAGCCCACAGAAGCAGTTTTTTTTCACTCGTTTGTGGGCGGGCAGCCTTGATTACATCATTGGCTATGGTTGTGCCGGATATGAGCAACGCGACCGAGGCCGTGCTCATCATCACTGCCATCAAGCCGGCAAGGCACAACCCAACAATCCCGGGAGGGAGGAATTTCACTATCATAGCCGGGATCACTGCATCAGTGGAGCCATAGGTGGACGCAACTTGGGGCAGCAGGCTGATGCCCAGTATGCCAAGGATCACCACGATAACGGACCAGTAAAGGTAAACCCCGGCTGTTACGAATAGCGAGTTTTTTATTACCTTTCCGCTTCTGGCAGCGTTGGCCCTCTGCCAGAGCCCGGGATCGACCATACAGAAGCAGAAATCGATGATCCAGATGGAAATAAGGTAGACGGGAGATACGCCTCCCACCGTTCCTGCTTGTGTAGATTGCCAGTTACTGACCAGTGTTGCCGTCCCGTCGCCTGCCAGAAGCATCAAAGGCATGATGATGCCGATGCTGACCAGCATGATTATGCTCTGTATCAGGTCGGTGTAGGCCACGGCAAACAGACCACCCAGCACCGTGTATATAATCATAATGACCCCGGCCAGGATAATGGAGGTGGAATAGGTAAGCCCGATCGATTTGCCCACTGCAGTAAATATAAGGCCGATGCCGATTATCTGCCCGCCGAATAAGGCTATCACGGTGATGAACATGGCGGCGCCGCAGGCCAAATTGATACCGCTGCCATAGCGTTTATAGAGGGCATCCGGTATGGTCCAGATGCCCAGCTTGCGCAGCCTGCTGGAAAGTAATCCAAAGACGATCAGCCCGGCGATATAGCCGAACCCGGCCGTCACGAAGATGATGCCCATTTCATAGGCTTTTGCGGCCTTGCCCATGGTGGAGGCTGCCCCGATGGCTGCTCCTACGAGTGTGCCGATCATGACTACGTAGCCCAGGGATTTACCAGCCAGGGCGTAATCGTCCAGGTTTTTTATCTTCCGCTGGAACCAGATGCCCACACCTATCATCAAGAGCAGGTAAGCGGCTATCACGCTGATATCGATCCAGCTTATATCCTGCATTTAAGCGCTCCTCCTTTCACTTTACATCTGCTACAGCTTTATAACTACCGTTGGTCCGGTCGCGTATCTTTCAAGGGCAGCCTCGTCAAGTTCCACTCCCCAACCCGGACCATGAGGCACTCTGACCGTGCCTGCACTGAAATCCAGTGGAGTGATAATCAGGTCATCTTCGTACATCACGTTGCCGAAAAGCTCGGGAGCATGTCCCAGGGAAGAGTAATGCGCTGTTGCCAGGTGTATCATCATTGAGTCGGCAATTCCCAGCGTCTGGTTATGTATGACTACTCCCGTCCTTTGGCGAGTCGCATACTTAATAGCTTCCAGGGCGTTGGTCACTCCTCCGGGGCGCTCTGAATTGATGCCTATTATACGCACGGCCTTCAAGCTCATGAGTGTATTAATGTCTTGCAGTGAGAAGCATCCTTCGTGCGACATTAAAGGAGTGTTTACTCTGCACTGAACGTAAGCCATGCCTGAGAAATCGGTGGCGGATACAGGCTGTTCAGCCAGTTCAATATCAAAAGGTTCTATCGCTTTTATCGCCTCGACTGCATCCTGAGGGCGATATGCTTGATTGTAATCTACTCGTATGCGGGCCTTCTTTCCCAGTCGTTCCCTAACGAGCTGCACGATTTCCGTATCGTCTTTCACATTTCTGCCCAATTTCAGACGGATTGTATTGTAGCCGGCCTGCTGCCAGCCGCCCGCCATATCTGCCATTTCCCGGGCATTCATGAGAGGGACGAGAGCGGCCAGCTCGAGCGAATCAGACTGTTTGCCCCCCATCAGTTCGCAAGCCGGCTTTTTCTTTTGCTTTCCCATGAGGTCCCAGCAGGCCATATCCAGTATGCCTTTGGCAGTCTCGCTGCCGCGCAACGTTGTTGTTCATGTGAAGGCGGACTTTCTGGTAATCGAAAGGGCTCTCTCCGAGGACGTATTTGTATAGAGCTTCCTGCACAGCCAGGATTATCTGTTTGGGGCTGACGCCGGTTTCAGGCCACCAGACGAACTGCTCCCCCAACCCGGTATTCCCTGCTTCGTCAGTTAGTTTGCAGATGGCGAAGTCTCCTCCGGGCCAGTCCTCTTCCGCTGCTATCGCCATACCCAGACCCCCGGCATGTTGCATAGCTTCCCGTACCATTTGCTTGAAGGGAACCTGCAAGGGCGTAAGTTCAATGCCGACGATTTTAGGCTTTTGTTTTGGCATTTTGTTTTTCGACATTTGCCCTCCGCTCGCTGCTGACCTTTTGCCGGAATTGCTATATTCTAATCTTTTGCTAATGGTTTTGACTACAGCAACCATTGACGTATTCGGGAGAAAACGGTATATTACGGTAGCTTTGAAACAGCATTAAATGCAGGCGGGAGGATAGCTATGAAGGATGAAAAAACGGTCACTCCCCGTCGGACCTGGAAAACATACCTGTCTGTGTTCATGCCTGTAATTCTGCTGATAGGGTTTGCCATTTTTTTTTCAGGTTCTTCTTCCAGTAGTGATTGCGGATCGGACTCTGATTGCAGCAGTTCCGGCGCCGACCTCAGCGGGTCGTGTGGGGAACCTGCCAATTTAGATAAGAGCGGGACAATCAGGACGCTGCAATCGCTCAGTCTCAAATCCGGCTCGACGGACACGCGATGCGGATACGGCGTGAGCTGGAAATACAGCTGGACAAAAGAGAAGAAACCTCCCAAGACTCCCAACGTGAGCATCTCAGTCAGCGGCCCCAAGTCGAGCTCTTCCAAAGTCAACAGGTCAGATACGGGCGGGTCCGACGGCTGGTCAGGTACCTATAACGTTGCAAGGGGCAGCGTAGGGGGAAAAGATCCGATCACCGGCACTATAACAGTTACAGCTTCTTTTACACCGGACGTGACGTCGCTTCTTGACTCGGTAAATGTCAGCCTGCACCTTGTATACTCGCCGCTTAAGAAGTAAAACCAGGCCTGCGATTCAACGCAGGCCAGGTTTGTAATCTCACGGAATACGCTTAGAATTGGAATTTCCTGGGTGGCCTTCCCTTATTTGTTCTAAGTACAATCAATAGCAACTTGTTTATATGGGCAATATATGGCTGTTCACCATTTCTACTTTGCCAGTCCCATAACCATTTATTAAAGGCTTTAACATCATTGTAATAATCTTCAACTAAATCATATATGATTATATAGTCTCCAGAGCGTAGAATTCTTTGTCGTGCCAGCAATTTCCACTCTTCCCATTTCAACAAAGGTCCTGTTCTAATTCTAATAGTCCGTTCCTCTCCTTCATCCCTAGTCCATTGCCAATGGTGAGAACCTTCCACGAGGCTAAAATGAAGCATGTAATTGCGAAGTCCTTGAATGAGCTGATGGTTTTCGTTTTGCTCAAAACGTTTTTCCTTTGGATTTCTTCGTTATACTCATTTCTGAAAGATGACAGTTGGGGTACAGAATCAAGCTTGTTGGCTTCATTTCTAGTATGGTCCACCAGAGTCATCGCCCCTGCAGCAAAGTTATGGAGGAGTCGTATTATTTCTTCGATAATATAGAAAGAATTTAGATTGGGTTGAGTCTCTATCCACAATGCAGTTGATTCAGGTGATTCGTAGAATATTAATGCTTTCGCTAATTGCTCATAGTTGCCACAGAACAATCGAAACGTCGGCTCAACTGAGCCGGAGACGGGTGGTAACAATTATGTGTTTATTTCGACAGCGGTCATCCTCCTCTTTCTTTGGACTTTTTCAGCTTTTCAATCGCCTTCCCAACTTTCAGGAATTCGATAAGAGAAAATGTCGCTTTTTGCATTGTTGCAAGGGTAACAAGCTAAAACACAATTGCTTGGTGAATACAGAGACTTGGCATCTTTTCTATCAACCTCTAAATTAAATCCCCTTTTCCCTTGCCTAAACTGTCTAAGATAATACTGCTGGGTATCCCCCAGGTAGATGACAATAATGGCATCCGTTTTGCGCTGCTAACTGGGCTTCATACCAGGAATAGAAACTGTCCCGACCGTCTTTCCATTCTGCGCAACAATTATTCTTGATGCGTTGATAAACCGAATAAAGATGGCGTCTGTTAATCATCTGTCCTTTCCCCAGTAGTGGCATATATTCCATATAATCTATTATAGTCTCATTGAATGATTAATAACTTGTCATCCACGTGTGATTACTAGCATGCATGTTAATCACGGAATCGAACCAGCCGGCAAAATCCGTTAGCTACCCATTGGATATTTCAACTTTAACCGGATTTGGAACTTAGCGAAAAGGTCAGATTAAATACGAAAGGTGGCACGCCTGGAGGGATTCGAACCCACGACCCTTGGTTCCGAAGACCAATGCTCTTGTCCACTGAGCTACAGGCGCATAGTACCGGTCTGTTGTTTTTTTATACGTTCCATATTTTACCAAAATTAGGCAATTGGTGATACTTGGAACGAGTGGCAGTTGTATATGTGGGGGAGGTTGGCCTGCAGAGAGGTAAACAGTCGAATATGGCAACGGAGCCGGGCAATGCAGCTCCGGTTAATAAAGCATGGCTATGGATCCGTTATTTAGTTTCCTGATCCAAAAGTATTAATCAGCGGCAGAATTTTGCCCTTGTAGCCGGTTTGTCCCTGGTATTTATCCAGGATGGCATTGATCTGCTGGCCATACTGGTCAGATTTTAGCCTGGTCCTTGTCCTTCCAGGCCTTTTGCAGCGCCGTCAGGCGGTACAGCTCCTCGGCAGGATAGATATCGCTGGTCTTGATATCTTCGAGGATGCTGATCACTTTGTCGTAGTTTTTGGATGAAAGGCGGCCAGCCCGGCAAACAGCTTGTACTCGACATTGTCAGGTTTCAGGGCGTAAGCCTTCTCGAAATAGCTGGCGTACTTATCAGGCTGTTTGAACGCGAAGGCGTGCCACCCGACAATGAACTGGGCCTGGGGATCATCACTGTATTTGGCAGCCAGTGCGGCATAATCTTTCAGGACGTCTGCAGTATCCGGAAGCTGGCGCAGGTCGGCATAGTCCTGGGCGGCCTGTTTCACGCCGATGGCCTTGCGGTAAAGTGTCGGCTGTTTGGAGAAATCGTTATCTATATAATAGATATCCCGCCGGCTGGCGTAAGTGGGGTTGAGCGACATGTACATGCCCTTGCCAGTGGGGTCGTACATGATAAAGAGGTCGGAATTCAGGTTGCTGACGGGCCATTTTGTGCCGGACCAGGAATAATCCGTGCCGTCCGGCCCAGTAATCATCTGCATGGCAGCGATACCATCGTCGATGGTATAGACATCCTTGACCTTGAATGTGGATGCGATCTTCCAGCGGTCACCGTTAGAATCTCCCCAGGGGACACCGAAACCCATGCTTTTGCTGGCTATCTGCTGCGGATAAAGCTTGGGATCGGTGATATCGTTGAAGACGAAAACCGGGTTGTTGTCTTTCAGTTCACGCTTGGCTATAGAGGTGGGCGTGATCTCGAAGACAGCTCCTGTGCCGGCCTTCTGGTCACTGAGGGTGACTGTGTAACCGTTGATAGGGAGATGCGTGGCGAGGACCTTTTCAGCCTCGGGAATGCTGGAACACTCTTCCAGCAACACACGGGCGGTAAAACCGGAGGGGAACCCGTCGGCGTTGGGGTTATTGGCACGTGTCATATTATGGGCGAAGGTAATACGCTTGTCGTTCCAGCCCTGGTAGATGCCGCCGATAAGGCCGGCGTAACTGACCTCCGTTACTGCATTGTATTCCCTGGGCTTTTGACGAGTAATGATCTGGTACATTGAATTCCCCAGCGTGCCGCCCCAATCGTGGTTACGCGCATGGATAACTGTGCCGTTGGCGCCTTTCAGCAGCACACCGGCGCAGGCCGTGCTGTCATATATCCTGCCGACGTCGTACATCAACGTATAGGTAACAATATCTTCATAGGACAGCCCGCTGCCCTCGGCAATACCCTTCATCTCGTCTTGATACCGCTGAGGCAACTGCTTGGCCATTTCCTGGGCAGGATCCTTCATGTATTTAAATCCCTCCACAGGATCATAGCCGCTGCTCCGCAACTGCAATTCTATGATCTTGCCCCAGATGTCGATGGACTTGTAAATCTCGGGGCGGGCCAGCACACCGTACTGCAGCCCCATCTCGTAATAGTCTCCGGACACCTCCAGCATGACTGGCACCCCGGTATAGCGGTAGATCACACCATCATGGAAGGTGGATTTTACGCCATTGGTGACAATATCCTTGCCGTACGTTGTATCTTTGGCCGAATCCACCCAGTACTTGCGGATCAGTTCCCCGGTGTCAACCGAAGCGTACAATTGCTTCGTTTGTGTGGTGATAGCAGCATCAGCTGCGCTCATTGCGGGCGCCGGGCTGCACCCGGCGGCCAGGCCTATGACCGTAATGATAATGATCAGGGCCGACAGTGCCTTGTAGTAGAACCATCCGTGTTTGTACAAAGCAAGTTCTCCTATATCTTTCTACCTTATATTAGAGTCTATTTTGCGACCGTGGTCTTAACGATCTCTTTAAGCAGATCTGTGGGATCGCCGAAGGTATAGGTGGTAACGATGATGGTCTTTCCGTCCTTGTTGAAGCCAATGGCATAGGTCCACATGTTATAGGTGCCCATGATATCGCAGGTGCCGACCATTTCCATGGCGTCAGTCTTGCCGTCAGCCAGCTTGATGGCATTGCTTGATTCAATTTTGATGATAGCGTTGTACGATTTCATGCCCGGGACATTTTCCCAGGAAGCCTTGAAGTCAGCAGGAATGTCCTTGGCCTCGGGATTGACGAAGGCAGTTACGTGATCAGCAAGAACATTGGTGGTTTTACCGTAATTAGCTATCTCGGTGCTTACCGTTGCATCTTTGACCCAAATCTTGGGGTATTGGAATGAAAAGCCGTTGGTACTGTCGGTATATGTAGCCGACTCGAAAGATGTCTTAATGGCAGGGGCGGTGGCAGCGGCAGCCGGTGTAGCATCGGCGGGTTTCTCGACAGGTTTTGCCGGAGTGGTAGCAGGGGCCGCGGCGGCCGGTTTTTGTTGTTCCGCAGGTTTCGCCGGTGCTGTTGCCGGGCGCGCACGACACGAACATGATTGCCAGGATGAGTACCAGGATTGAAATAACGAGCGATACCTTGTAACTTACCATTAGAACCTCCTCCAATAATAATATTTAGGTCAACCGTGTCCGCAGTGAACACCATGCATCTTAAGCTCTGTGACAAACGGAAAATGCTCTACCGGTCGACCGATAGAATACTTTAATGCAGAACGGACCGTTTGTCAATAGCTCGAGTGGACCATAATAATTGTTACTTCACATAACAACAGCAAGGCTCTGCTTTTTACATGCAGAGCCTTGCTGTTGTTAGTTAATTTTGTGTCCCGAGGGCGTTGATAAGAGGTACAATTCTTCCCTTGTAGCCAGCCTGTCCCTGGTATTTATCCAGTATGACGTTGATCTGCTGCCCGTACTGGTCCGATTTGGCCTGGTCCTTATCCTTCCAGGCTTTTTGCAGCGCCGTCAGTCGGTACAGCTCCTCAGCAGGGTAGATATCGCTGGTCTTGATGTCTTCCAGGATGCTGATCACCTTGTCATAGTTCCTGGATGACAGGGCAGCCAGCCCGGCAAACAGCTTGTATTCGACATTGTCCGGCTTCATGCATAGGCCTTCTCGAAATAGCTGGCATATTTATCCGGCTGTTTGAGAGTGAACGCATGGAAGGCCGCCATGAACTGCGCCTGGGGGTCATCAGTGTATTTGGCTGCCAGGTCGACATAGTCTTATCTGTCCTTGTCGTTATAAATCGGCAATTTCTGGCGGAGGTCGGCATAGTCCTGCGCAGCCTTTGTCACGCCGATGGCCTTGCGGTAGAGTGTTGGCTGCTTGGAGAAATCATTGTCTATGTAATAGATATCCCCCCTGCTGGCGTAACTGGTATTGAGGCCCAGATACATACCTTTGCCGTTGGGGTCGTAGGTAATAAAGACGTCGGTCATACAGGTTGCTGATGCCTTGCCTGGTGCCCGACCAGGAATAATCGTGCCGTCCGGCCCTGTAATCATCTGCATGGCGTCAATGCCGTCGTCGATGGTATATACATCCTTGACTTTGAAGGTGGAGGCGAGCCGCCAGCGGTCGCCGTTGGTGTCGCCCCAGGGAACGGAGAAACCCATGCTCTTGCTGGCTGTCTGCTGGGGATACAGATCTGGTCGGTGATATCATTGAAGACCCAGACCGGGTTATTGTCTTTCAGTTCACGCTTGGCTCAGGCCGTAGGCGTCATTTCGAAGACTGCGCCTGTGCCGGCATGCTGGTCGCTGATGGTGCATTGAAGCCGTTGACGGGGAGGTGCGTGCTCAGGACCTTTTCAGCCTCGGCAATGGTAGAACATTCTTCCAGTATAATCCAGGCAGTAGCACCGGAAGGGAAACCATCAGAATTGGGTTTTCTGACTGTCGTGGTATTGTGGGCGAAAGTAATTCCCTTGTCGTTCCAACCCTGGAAAAGGCCGCCCATATTACCGGCCCAGCCCACTTCTGTTACCGTATTATATCCTTTGGCCTTCTGGCGGACGATATCAGGTATTTGTTATGTTCCTGAGCGCCGCCGTCGCTGCAATCCCTGACGCGGGCATGGATGACGGTGCCGTCAGCGCCCTTCAGCAGCACACCGCCGCAGGATGTACTGGCCCAGATCCTTCCGACATCATACATTAGCGAATAGGCTATGATCGCTTCCACCGGCAACCCCGTGCCGTCGGCAATGCCCTTCATTTCATCCATAAACCTTTGCGGCAGCTGCTTGGCAAGTTCGACGGCAGGATCCTTCATATACTTAAATCCATCCACCGGGTCGAGCCCGCCATTGCGTAAGTTCCGCTTCAATGATCTTGCCCCAGGCATCGATAGCCCCATAAATCTCGGGGCGCATGAGTACTCCGTACTGCAGCCCCATCTCGTAATAGTCGCCCGAAACCTCCAGCATTGGGGGCAGGCCGGGATAACGGTATACCACACCGTCATGGAAGGTGGATTTTACGCCGTTTATTACTATATCCTTGCCGTACTGCGTATCTTTGGCCGAATCTACCCAGTACTTGCGGATCAGTCCCTTGGTATCTACCGAAGTATAGAGTTGCTTCGTCTGTGCCGTGATAGCGGCATCAGCCGGACTTGCTGCGGGCGCCGGGCTGCATCCCGCGGCCAGGCCTAATACTGTGATGATAAGAATGAGGACCGATAAAACTTGGTAACATAACGTTCCGTGCCCGTTCAAAATACATCTCCTTATATTTTATTAAGTTATTTTGTGAGCTTTGTTCCTAGCTATTCCCTTCAAGATCATGTCTATCTGGATTTTTATATAGTCATCCATCGGACATAAATTGAATATATACCGGCTACGGAGCACCCACATATGGGCGAGCGTGATAATGCTATTTGCCATGACCTGGGCGTCAGCTATTTTAAATTCACCGTTCTGTGCGCCCCTGCGTAAAATCGCCGCGCAGGTATCCATTTCACTGATAGAGTTTGCTTTTATCGCTTGCTGCCATTTGGGGCTGAGGTTAAGGAATTCCTGGTAGATGAACAATGTGGACTCGAAATGTTTTTCGACATCCTTATAAAACCTGTCTATGTAACCTTTAAGTACTTCTGTTGCGCTGGCATCGGCCAGGCGCGCTTCGACGTTTTTGTATCGTTTATCCGTACTGGCAACTATTCTGCTCATAATCATGACCAGTATGTCCTGTTTGGAACCGAAATAGTGGTAAATGCCGCCGATACTCATGCCAGTGGCAGCAGCCAGGTCCTGCATGCTGGTCTTGTTATATCCCTGCCGGTTAAATACTATTAGAGCCTGGTCTGCTATTTCCTTTCTTTTGGTGTCGACCAGGTCAACGTCTTTACTGAATGTGCGAATACCGTCCTTATTGCGTGTGCGTCTCATCCATATACTTCCTGCAGCCCAGAATAAGTTGCCGAATCTTGATTCGGCAACAATAATATCGTAGTCCCCCTTTTTTGTCAAGGGTCTAGGGGGCGTACGGTTCGTCGCAGGTATGGCAGAATGCAAGGTCATCAGGGGCAAGTGTTCGTATGGAGGTAGTATACTATTGGCATGTTGAGGGTGTTAGTATCTATATCACCTTCACTCATGGGATACTAACCACTAATAATCCAGAAGGAGTCTACAATGAACAAAGTTGCTATCGTATCCGGATCGAATCAGGGGCTGGGCTTTGCCATTGTCGAGGCTCTTTGCAAGAATCTCGGGCCCGATGACTCCGTTTATCTTACGGCACGCAATGCTATCCGTGGGAACGAAGCAATAAATGAGTTGCGTACCCGGGGTCTCTCACCGATCTTACATATGCTAGATGTTACGGACGACGCGAGCGTTGCCATGTTGGCTGAAACGATCCGAAGGCGTCATGGGGGAGTCGACATCGTTATCTCCAATGCAGCAGCCAGAATCTCGCGTAACCTTTCTCAGGCCGAACAGGTTGGTCAGTTCATAAATACGAACAACCACGGCACTTTCCGGATGATCCGGGCGTTCGAGCCGATTCTGAGGGACAATGCACGTTTCCTCGTCGTTGCGAGCGCATTTGGCTCGTTGCGAAATCTATCGCCCAGTCTCCATAAAGAGTTCGATGTCACGACGCGGTCGCTGCAGGACATTGAGCGGTTAATGGACGAATATGTATCTCTCGTGGAAGCAGGTCAGGCAGAGGCCCATCAGTGGCCGGAATGGATTAATATCCCATCCAAAGTCGCACAAGTTGCCTCCACCAGGATCATGGCTCGCCTCATGAGAGAAGAGGCATCACGAAGGGGCATACTGATTAACGCCGTATGTCCAGGAATGGTGGATACGGACGCGTCGCGTCCATGGTTTGATGATATGTCGGCGGCGCAGAGCCCGTCTCAAGCGGCGGTGGACGTCATCTGGCTTGCTACACTTCCGGCTGGAACGGAGACCCCTTATGGGGAACTTGTCCAGCACCGAAAGGTACTCCGGTGGCTTTAGACGTTAACACGCGCTATTCAACGCATACCGGACTGAAGATATTAATAACTATTTATTAAACGGTTTACTGCCGCTTGGGAAAGGTGAGATGGGGTGAGTGGAGGGATTTGAACCCTCGATATCCAGGGCCACAACCTGGCGCCTTAGGCCTCTGGGCTACACTCACCACAGCGGGACAAATTATAGCGTAAGGCGCACCATTTTGACTAATCTGTTTTAGCCCCTCCTGCGAAAAAAGACCACCTGCACCCAGACAGCGCAAATAATGACCACAATCAAGGCAACGAGAAGGGCATTGGTGATGTTATTTTCCGATGATGCAGGCTGCGTGGGCGCCGGCGGCCTGTCCTGCGTTGTAAATGAGAAAACAGGGCTAGGATCGCCAGGGATAGGTTCCAATGGAGTGACCTGCCAGTAGTAGGCGGTCTTGTAGTTGAGACGGTCAAATAACTTGTACGCAGTGCCCTCAATTTTCTGGTCGATAACCGGATTGTCCAGTCTTGGATCCATGGCTAGCACAAATTGGTAACTGGTAGTACCGTAAACAGGTGACCAGGAGAAGCTTATAGGGTAGGCTGGCACATCATAAGCGTCGTAGGAAGGTGAAAGTGATTGAATGCCGGGATATGACGATGCCGACACTCGAAAACCAGGTTTGACATTAAAACTGAGTTCGTGTGACCAGTAACTCCGTATGCTTTGCCCTGTGGCGGCACGTCTGACTCGTACATGCCAATAGTAACTGCTTCCAGCCTCAGGGAGCACGCCGCCCGCGATATAATAGGCAGGGTAAAGTACATCGGGTGGGGTATAAAACGGGCTTGTATCAGGGGCGGCTCCGCTTATGATCAGGTCAAACCAGTTGTCTTTCGCAACTTCCAGCTCATATGCGTCTGCAAGTGAAAGCTGTTGCCACTTAAGGTCGACCGGGCTGTTTCGCCCGGTTACGGGATCGCAATATATAAGGCTGTTTCCCTTGGGCGCTATTAACCATGGCGAGTGATCGGCGAGCGTATCTCTAAAAGCCCACAGGCAGCCAACTCCGGTACCCGGGTTGTAATCTCGGGCATCAATTGCCCAGATAGTCTCTTGAGAATGTACAAGCGCATTTGGTTCCAGCCTGAAAACAACGCCTGGATTAAGGCCGACCGTCAAAGAATCCCAGGACACACCTGATTTGGGTATGGCGGCGCGTGAATAAATAGTGCGGTCAACTCCCTTGGAGAGGGGACTGTAGGCAGCGTAACAGACCCCGTGCCCGCCTGTGGCTATCCCATAATAACTGTTGTTGGGTGGGACCATGTCGTCCCAGCGGTTGCTCGTTCCTATTGCCCAGCGGTACAGTCCACCTGCATCATCCGCAAGGTACATGAGGCGATTGTCCTTGAATTCATCGTCGAACGCCGCGTGCCTGTTGCCGTTACTGTAGGCCGGTTGCGTTATCAGCGTCCAGGTCTCTCCTTTGTCGAATGAATAGGAAACGGGGCAGATTTGGCCTGATGCAGCCCCAACCAATATGTTATTACGTTGAGCGTTGATACTATGCGCCGGATTTATTCCAGTGTCTTTGAACTGATTCCAGGACCAGCCCCCGGCTTCCGATACGCCGCGCCGGAACAATCCGTTGGCCTGGATTATGTATAGCTCGTTGCTGTCGTTGCACGCCATATCCTGAAGCATGGCGCCGGAAAGGCAGTTAAGCCAGGTCTGTCCGCTGTCAACGGACCTTATTACAATGGTCGTGCCCTGGTTGCCCAGAAATATAGTTGAGCCACATTTTTTGTCAGGAGCTGCTCGTAGCAGGGGCGCCGAGCAATCGGCGCATATCACCCGTTGCCAGGAACTCCCCGCAATGGAAGTCTGGCTTCGCCAGAGGCTATCCAAGCCGTTATCATTGACGGATGAGATGTACGCTGTTGTTCCATCTTCTCCAGCGCCAAACGATCGAAAACGGTTGATGCGAGTATCGATAAGCCCAAGCTCGTTCCAGGACGTTCCATCGTCCAGGCTGACGGAAAAAGCGGATTCATCGAGAGATTGAGAATTCCATGAGCTGTCAGTGGGGTTCGCCCATTTTGCGGGCGTATCGCGGTTTCCCGATCCTGTCCCTGCCAGGGCCTTCAGTCCATCCTGGGTCCAGGCGACCTTGACGTTGGCAAATCCTGTTCCATAGCCGCCCGTCGGCGGTTTGAGAGGTTTTAGCCACACGGCACAGTTATCCAGGGGATTATTCGTAATCCAGGTTGTGGCTGCCGCTGAAACCGAATCTGCAATAACTCCGCCGGCAAGCAGCTTACCAGACCGGGTAGTTCCCGTATAGCTAATAGATGAAATACGCGGCTTGTTCCCGCTATTAGGAACATTAAGACGGGTTACGATTGTATCAGTTAGCCGATATATGTCATCCAAAGGTAAGCTTGCTCCTGACGATAGTCCATTGGAATCATAAGAGGCAAAGACCACACGCTTATCGGCCGAGTTCCCATTAAAATCGGCTGGAAGCGCTAGACTCCCTGTTATGATTTTATTTTCTCCGCTTCCGTTTCCTCCAACCTGATCTGGACTGCACAGTTCTACGGGCCAACCATGGCACAAATTCCACGAGCAGGCGCCGGCCGCCGGGTCGCGTGAGCCGACATTGATGTAAGTCCGTTGCGTGGAGCTCGACATGACCACTATTGTTGCATCGGATGCGTAACCGGCGGATACCGACAGTGTAATAACATCTCCACCGCTAAAACCCTGGGCCTTCCATCCTGCGAGGCTGGGATATGGCAGGATATATACTTCACCCTGTGCCAGCCCATCGGGGTTGCGGCTGCCTGTGACGATATCATGCACTATTTTCCCCTGGTAACTGTATGCTTCGCTGATGACGATTGCACCTATTTGTTCAGCGGTTCCATACAGCCACGGAATTCGCCCGCTGTATGTCCAATTTGTTCCTCCGTCTTCGGATATATAGACCTCTCTCCGGTGTGTTTTCGCTGGATCCATACAAACCACTGCCACAAAATCAGGATTATCTGGGGCTATCGCCAGTTCGGAGATTGGGAAAAATGGGGTCGTCGTGTTCTGCTGAAGCCATTTTGTGGGCCGCGAGGTCCATGATATGCCACTGTCAGTGCTTCTCCACAGGCCTGCGTTTACCACGGGACCGGCGCTTGCGTTAGGAACGTCAATTGCGTACACGCTCTTTCCATCTGAGGAAACCACAAGGGCATTAATTTCACAGAGTGTCCTAATATCATTACGTTGCGGGTAGCTGCCGGGCGTGTCAATTATGCCCCACCTTAGCACACAGGTAGACGGCGTATCTGCGGTGGCCCGCTGCGACATCAGGGATGCGGCAAGAATCGCTACTGCCATGAGAAGACAGGTAACTTTTAAGTGGCGGCGGCTGTCTATTTTTCTTGTGTAAGAGTGGGGTCTATCCAAACAGCACTTCCCTGCTGCAGGGGCTCGCTGGATTCCACCCTGAAGATAAACTGTACTTGTTTCCCGGCAAGCTTGCTCAAATCAACCTCATATATCTCCGGCTTGCCAATGGTATTTATAATGACGGGCGGATAGTAAGTAATATCGCTGCCCTGCGCAGTGCCGATAATGAATTTAACCGTTGCGGCGGCCGGCGCGTCTGGCGTCAGCCCCACCTCGGCGCTTAATTTGCATTTGTGCGGGATAGTAAAGGGCTGAAGCACAACCGGGTTGCCCTGCGGAAGACCCATGCGTGCTTGCATCCAACTGTTGGCACTTACTGGCAAGGTCATAATCACTGAATTAGGGTCGCTTTCCCCGTTATCCATCTGGGCTGATCCTAGCTGTGCCCAACCGCCCTTTGAGTCTCTCATCATCGGCGAACTCAACGTTCCAGTATTGCTCTGCCATTGGGCCGGCCCCGCGTAATGAGCCAGGTGAACTTCTAACAGAGGACCGAAATTGTGTTCCATACAATTGTTGGCCATATCAGATTCCGGGCAAGTGGAATCCGCGTTGACACAAATCCGCATATTGACTGCATCGGTCGTGGCTTCTGTCGCGCCGCCCCCTATAATTGATGTGAAGCGCGGTGAAAAATGATACTGTGAAAATGATTCGACACGCTCGGCTCCGGGATCAAGAGGTCCAACATAGTCCTGCGAAACCAGGGAGTCGTTTTTATACAGGTATGATTGGCAGGCCGTCGATGCCAGGTCGCCGTTATTCTTAACGTTATAGAAGAGTATATTGCCCGTGTTCCAGAAGTCAGTGATGGTCAAATCCGCCCATTCTTTTGCCTTTCCGGCGACTTTGACGCTCAGGGCGTTGGAGCTGGTCCCGCTCCTGTTAACTGCCCACAGCGTATAGGTCGTATCTGATGCAGGATTTAGACTCAGTTTGCCTTCAAATTTAACCTGTCCGGGGGAAGGCAGTATTTCAACACGGCTGGCGTTGGTAACAGCCCAGCTTATAGTCAGTGGTTCACCTTCGGCCAAGCTGAGAGGGCTGGCAACAAAGCTTTTGATTTGGGGAATGGGACCGGCCTGATCGCGCCGTATATAGAACTTGTAGTCTGCTTTATGCTTGCCATCCACTGAAATATCCGTTTTGTACTCGCCGCTAATAAAACCGCCTGGTGGTGGTGTCAGGGTGAATCCGAAATAGCAGTCCGTGTCGCAATGTGCTTTTTCCGTATTTATCAAGGATTTGGCTTCCTTTGACATCTCACCCTGAATATATACCCAATCCACCTGGATCTCTGTATTATGGTTCGCCCCATTCAGCTTACCTGACACGCATATCTGCGGGCTATCTATGTAGAAGTTGTTCGTCTTATCAACGGGCTGAAAGGTTGAAATCAGCCCTGTGGTCGTGGTTAGCTCCGAGATGGAAGGCCCAAAAATAAATATATTCGAACAGGAAGTCGACAAGAGAACGACTATGACTGTAACGAGTGCCAATGATAGGAACCAGGTGTTAAGAAATTTCATGGCGCAACGGTCAATAATAGGTTTTTATCAAGTGCTATGTCAAGGATGGAAGCGATTATCTTTGCGGAATAGAAAGGCACGTAAACAAATCTGGATATAAAAAAGGTAGGCTGTCAAATTGTTTGCCGGCCTACCTCGAGCTTCGTTCCACTACTCCTGCTTCTTGCTCAACTGAGCAACGGCGGCTCGATATTCCGCTTGAGCCTTTTTTCCCAATCGAAAACCAGCAGCTTGGGAACCTTCCAACTCCTTCACCGGCGCCCTCTCTCAAGGCCTCCGGCGAGGAGTGATTCCAATCAATCTGGAAGCGACATAACGTACTGAGTATGTACTTCATATCATCTCACCTCCTTCTTCCATTTCCTCCATCTCTCTCTTCCCATCTATAGGTACAATAGCACCTTATCAGCGTATTAACTGTAACTTTTATACCATTATTTGTACTATCCGGGTGATTTCACAGATATGATCCCATAAGTTGGCCCTTCTGTAATGTAGTAGCGCCGTCAATGTCGTTTTTTCGGTGGACGCATTGTGAGTGTCTTGCTAGAATCTCTATTGTGACCACGAAAACAGGTTTGTCAATTGCATCTGAGGAAATGGAACGCGGATTCTACAGTAAAGACGCCAGCTATGATGGTGTTTTCTATGTGGCTGTACGAACGACCGGCATTTTCTGTCGCCCTTCGTGTCCTGCGAGGCCTAAACGCGAGAATGTAGAATTTTTCCCGTCTATACGCGGTGCTATTTTTGCGGGCTACCGGCCGTGTAAGAGATGTCGTCCGACTGAAGTAGATGGAACGCCCCCGCCGTGGGTTGCGGATCTGATGAAAAGAATAGAGGATCAACCGGAACGTAAAATCACTGCTGGTGAGTTGCGCACGTTAGGTATCTCCGCTGAACGTGCAAGGCGGTGGTTTTCAGATCATTATGGCATGACCTTCGCTGAATGGCAGCGCGGACGGCGTCTTGCCGAAGCGTTCACGCAAATACGCGATGGCTCTCCTATAGATGATGTCGTATTTGCTAACGGCTATGCGTCGCATAGCGGGTTCCGCAGCGCATTCGCCAAAACCTTCGGATCATCTCCCGGAAAATTGAAGCCGGCCGAATTTATTGCAGCCAGGTTTATTGAAACTCCGCTTGGGCCCATGCTGGCCGCCGCTGTCTTGAACGGAATTTGCTTTCTGGAGTTTTCGGACCGGCGCATGCTGGAGCATAATTATCGCCAGATCAGGCAGCGTTTTGGGCTTCCGGTATTGCCTGCTACGAACCCTCTACTTGATCAGCTGCATGCAGAACTCGACTCATATTTCAAGGGTGGACTGAACCGGTTTACGGTTTCCCTCGCCTTAAGCGGAACCCCATTCCAGGAGCGTGTGTGGCACGAACTGCTTCTCATCCCTTATGGGGAGACAATATCTTATCAGGAGCTGGCGCAACGTGTTGGCGATGTGAAATCGTCCCGTGCGGTCGCTCGGGCGAACGGGATGAATCGCATTAGCATTCTGATCCCGTGTCATCGTGTCATTGGTAAAGACGGTGAACTGTCCGGCTACGGAGGCGGCGTGTGGCGCAAGCGTTTATTGCTGGAACTTGAGCGTAATGGACGCCTGCCCGGTTCCGAATGAGGATGGGAAAACAATTGTTTATCGCGGACCGCCAACTTAACTAACTCAAGCCGTCTTTGTTTGACCTCGAGAATAGCTTTCTGGTCATATACCAGAGCCATGTCCAGTGCGTGAGAACGTGCGTGCTGAAGAAAACCAGAAGTGCCACTGCTAGCCACCTGTGCGTAAGTACCCACGTATGCCGGTCGAATAACAGTATCTTGCTGACTTCGCTTTCCTCGGGTAAGGCAAACCAAAGTATGAAACCCGATACCACGAGGAGCAATAATATCAAGCCCTCCATGATATCCAGGACGTAGTGCATTTTAGCTTTGCGCATGTGTGCCTCCCGGCGCACCGTGAAGAATTCCGCTAAAAGGATATCATTTTTTGGGCTATAATTTGAACAAAGGATTGATATCAATTTGACTACCGTACTTGTGGTTGATGATGAGCCTAATATCCAGGAACTGGCCCGGCTATACCTGGAAAAAGATGGATACAAGGTGGAGTTGGCCTCCACAGGTGAGGAAGCTATACGGAAGCTGGAACTTATTAGACCTTCGCTGGTAGTACTTGATATCATGCTGCCGGATATCGATGGATTCGAAGTGTGCCGGGAAATAAGGAAAAAAAGTGATGTGCCGGTGCTTATGCTGACGGCCAGGAAGGATGACATCGATAAAATATTGGGTCTTGAGCTAGGAGCAGATGACTACCTGACCAAACCCTTCAACCCTCGGGAGCTTGTCGCCAGGGTCAAGGCTATTCTTCGTCGATATGCCGCCGGTCAAAGGCCGGGAAAATTGATAGAGGCAGGGAATTTGCAGATAGACCTCGCACGCCGCGAGGTTAAGATAGCGGGCAGCGCTATTAAAATGCGAACAAAGGAGTTCGAATTGTTAACGGCACTTGCTCAAAATCCTGGAATCGTATTAACGCGTGAGCGGCTGTTGGAAATGATCTGGGATACGGATTATTATGGGGAAACACGCACGGTGGACATACACATAAATCATGTCCGTGACAAGATCGGCAGCGCGGATGTGGCAATAGCAACAGTGCGTGGGGTTGGCTACAAGCTGGTTCACAAGGATGAATTGCCGGAAAGCGAAGTACCCGGTGATCGATAGCGCAGGTATATTATGACGGGAAGATAATATGGGATTGAGGAACCGCCTGATCTTATCATTTCTGCTGGTGATCCTGGTTTGCCTTGGAATAATAGCGGCTTTCCTAACGCTAATGGCGGGGAGTGCATTGGACAGGTTGGCGGCATCCAGGTTAAACGATATGGCACTGCCAGTTTATATACAGGTCAGGTCAATTCTGCGAAATCAGGTGACTCTCGAGCAGGCATGGCCGAGTATAGAGGAGCAGGCCAACGCCAGCAATGTGGAAATCTACCTTTACGATTCCTCTGGTAAGTTAATAAGGCAGACTTCTGATAACGATACTAACGGAGGACCGCCTCAATCTGTATTTTCCAGGAGGCAGCAGGGAATACGCCCGCTGCGGGGCAACTACACGGGGCAGGATGGAAAGACATATGTCTACTCTGCATTTTCGCTAACGGGATTTCCCAGGTTTAAGGATACCAGTGGCGCAGAATGGCTTGTCCTATCGATTTCCACTTCGGGTACCGTCAACATTCTGTCCGATCTGATGCGTCCACTACTGTTGGCAGGCCTGGCGGCGCTCATACTATCGATCATTCTTGCCTTCTTCCTGGCCCGGTCCGTCTATGGACCAGTGGGACGAGTTACCCATGCAGCCTCAGAAATGGCAGCCGGCAAATACGACCAGGAAGTGCCGGTCGATGGGCCGATGGAAGTACGTGACCTTGCGACCAGCTTCAATGCTATGGCAAAGGAGGTGAAAGGTTCACATCAGACTCTCAGAGATTTTGTTGCTGATGTTTCACATGAGCTGCGTACACCGCTGACGTCCATTAAAGGCTTTGCGCAGGCCATACACGATGGTACCGCACAATCTAAAGAAACGATTGACAGGGCGGCAGGTATAATCGAGGAAGAATCACAACGCATGATACGTTTGGTCAACAACCTTTTGGAGCTTTCTAAACTGGAATCCGGACAGGTTGATATCAAGAAGGAACAGGTGGATTTGAAGGAAGTGATCGAACAGTCCAGTGAGATTTTCAGCATGCGGGCTGATGAGAAAGGAATCATCCTTATTCAGGACGTTGAAACTCTACCGCCGGTGATGGGTGATATTGATCGTCTCGAGCAGGTCTTCGCCAACCTGCTGGATAATGCGATAAAACACACACCCCAGGGCGGCACTGTAACCATCCGCGGCCGCCACATTTCTTCGGAGACCGTGGAGATCTCTGTGGTAGATACAGGCCCGGGCATATCAAAGGAGCAACTGCCGCACGTATTTGAGAGATTCTTCCATGATGAAGGCCAGGGCGACCGTTCAGGCACGGGGTTGGGGTTGGCTATTGCCCGGCAAATTGTGCTGTCCCATGGTGGCGATATCAGGGTCAGCAGCCAGGAGGGAAAGGGAGCCGAGTTTACAGTGAAATTGCCGGCAATGGATATACTGAAATATGGTAATACCCAGATTATTTGATAAAGCTCTTGTAGCTCGGGCAGATGCCGGCCAGAACGCACGTGCGGCACAGTGGACGCTGGGCTTTGCACGTTTTTCTGCCGTGCTCGATCAGCAAGACGTGGCAGCGATAAGTATCTTCTGCTGGAGTTATCCGTTCCATCTCCAGGTGAGCAGCGTCCGCCGAAATCTTTTTCCCGATCAGTCCCAGCCTTCCGGCCACACGGTGGACGTGCGTGTCTACCGGGAACGCCGGCATTCCCAGCGAAAACAACAGGACGCAACTGGCAGTTTTCATGCCAACTCCAGGCAGCCTGGTTAACCAATTGCGCGCTTTCTCCACTGTCAAATCTTTCAGGAAAGTCAGATCAAAGTCACCGGTTTCCTTTTCCAGTGCCAGAAGAGCGTTTTTTATGTATTTGGCTTTTACATCCGCCAGTCCTCCGCTGCGTATTGCGGCGGCGATCTCTCCTGTATCAGCCCTCGATATCATTTTCCAGTTTTCAAAGAAATGCGTTAGCGATGCATAAGCTCTGTGCGAATTGGTATCCGATGTGTTCTGCGACAGTATCGTCAGCACCAGTTCTCCCACAGGTTCGAGCCGCTTTTTCCAGGCGCGGTCTCCATAAGCGCTGATCAGAAGGCTGATTATTTCACGCATTTTTGGTTTATTCATTTAAACTTAACCATCGACATAAATTCCACATGAAATATTAAACTCTAAACAAACCCTAGATACTAAAGTACAAATTTTGAATTTGTTTAGAACCTAGTATTTAGTGTTTGGAGTTTTCTCCCTTTGTTTGGCATTTGGAATCTGGAGCTTGGAATTTTATCCTCCTGTGCACAATCTCCTGATAATGTCTTTGTATACTTCCGTTCCTTTGACCATGCTTTTCACTGATATCTTTTCATCGATGCCATGTACGGATTTCATGTCTTCCATCGGCACCACTGCCGGGCAGAATCCGTACGACGCTATACCCTTTTCCCTGAAAAAACGTGAGTCGGTTGCGCCCAGCATAAGGAACGGCGCTGTGATGGCGCCCGGATAGTGCTTTTTTAATACCTTTTCGATTATGCGGTAGCTTTCAGATATTGGTTTCTGAAGAATTGCCTTCGCCCCTGCTAACAAACTCTATCTCAATTTCATTGTCGGCAAGCTGTTCTTTGACGAAATTTACCCATTCGGTAATGTTCTGGCCGGGCAGCAGTCTGGTGTCCACCTCGGCCTCGGCGTATGAAGGAATAACGTTTACCCTGCTGCCGGAGTGCAGCGAATTAAGGCTGATAGTATTTTGCAGCAACGCCCTGATACGTGGAGTATCCATCAAGCCATTCTGCTCGATAATCTTGAACAGCGTACTTTCTTTGCTATCATGCAGCATATGGTTTGAGGTAATCCAATCCTTCCGCCAGCTTCTTAAAATATTCTGCTACTATCGGCGTCACCATGCGCGGGTTTTTATGGGCCAGCAGTCTGCTTACCGCTGCTGTCAGTCTCTCCAGCGGGTTCTGGTCGTGTGGAGTTGACCCATGCCCGGGCATCCCCTTTCGTTTAAGGCGGAACCAGCAAGGTCCTTTCTCTCCGGGCGAAATCATGGCGACAAGACGGTCAGGTATCATGCCGCTCTGCACATAACTGCCTTCATTGAGCAGCAGTCCCGCCTTGAAATCGTCCGGATGGTCGCGCAGAAGGAATTCCACACCGCAATCAGCCCCGGATTCTTCATCCGCTGTAGCCAGGAATATCAGGTCGCAATCCGGTTTGCTGCCGCAATTCTTAATGTCCAGCATTGCCAGCAGTTGCATGATACCCAGGCATTTGGTGTCCAGTGCGCCGCGGCCGCAGATATAGCCCTCGATTATCTCTCCACCGAACGGATCGAAGCTCCATTCCTCCCTGTTGGCAGGCACTACATCCATGTGATGAAGCATGATGATTGGCTTCTTCTTGCCGGAACCCTTGATCTCGGCGCGTATGGAGGTCCTACCCGGCCTGTACTCATAGGTCTTGCATGCAATTCCTTCAGATTGGAATATCTTCGAAAAAAAAGCGGCTGCCAGGTGCTCGTTACCGGGCGGGTTTGATGTGTTCAACCTGATATACTGGCATAGAAGGTCTACTGCAACATCGTTCATACTATCGTCCTTACAGAATTTTGATACTTCTAAAATTATACTCTTTTGGTATTGATTCAGTGGTTTTATTTGATCGTGTACTGGAACGGACGATATTGTAGAAAGTTATTTGAGCTCAACAGTTGATGCTATAATTATGTGTCATTTTGCTTGGAGGTATTATAAGTATGAATCAATTCGCCGGCCAAGACGAGATCAAGGTATTTTGCGGCAATGCTCATCCTTCACTGGCCAAAGAAGTATGCGCCTATCTGGGAATACCCCTTGGCAAAATGGAGGTTTTCGAATTCAGCAACGAGAACATATTCGTGCGCATCATGGAAAATGTGCGCGAACGTGATGTTTTTATCATCCAGCCGATTTGCTCGCCGGTCCAGAGAAACCTGGTTGAGCTGCTGATCATACTCGATGCCTTTAAGCGCGCTTCTGCCGACCGGATAACGGCTGTACTTCCCTATTACGGCTATTCACGTACGGACAAGAAAGACCAGCCCCGCGTTCCCATTACGGCGCGGTTGGTGGCCGATCTGCTTACTACGGCGGGCGCCAACCGCATACTGACGGTGGACCTGCATGCGCCGCAGATACAGGGATTCTTCAATATCCCGGTTGATGAGCTGACTGCGCTCTCTATTCTTGAGCGATTACTGGAAGAACAAGAATTTAAAGGATGTGGTGGTGGTGGCCACCGATATCGGCATCAGCAAACGGGCGCGTGACCTGGCTGAGAAGCTCGATGCTCCGCTGGCGATTATCGAGAAGCGCCGCCTGGGCAACCAGGATACCACTGAAACACTGAATATCATCGGTGACGTGAAAGGCAAGCGGGCCATCACGGTCGACGATGAGATAGATACGGCCGGTTCACTGGTCAACGCTGTTGATGCGCTTCTCAAGAGCCGGCGCCAAAGAGGTTTACTCCTGCTGCACCCATCCCGTTTTCTCCGGCCCGGCCATTGAGCGCATCTCCAAGTCTGCCTGTAAAAGAAGTGGTGGTAGCGGATACCGTTCCGGTCAATGGGTCGAAGAAACTGGATAAAATTACCGTACTGCCGATGGCGGCGCTGCTGGGCGAAGCTATCCACCGCATCCATACGGGTATGTCGATCGGCGCCATGTTCGAAGATTAAGGTAGACTATGCCAAGCTGGTTAGGGAAACTATTCGATTCCAACGAAAAAGAGATAAATCGCCTTCGGCCCCTGGTAAAGGAAATCAATGCCCTTGAGCCCGAGTTCCAGAAGCTCTCTGACGATGAACTGAAAGCCAAGACCGCCGAGTTCAAAGAGCGGCTGTCCAAAGGCGAGACCCTGGACGATCTTTTGCCGGAAGCTTTTGCTGCTGTCAGGGAGGCAGCCAGGCGCACTATAGGCATGCGCCATTTTGATGTCCAGTTGATGGGCGGCATCGTTCTTCATCAGGGCAAGATAGCCGAAATGAAGACCGGCGAAGGCAAAACGCTGGTCGCCACTCTTCCCCTGTATTTAAATTCACTTGAAGGCAAAGGCTGTCACCTGGTTACTGTCAATGATTATCTGGCACGCCGCGATGCTTACTGGATGAGCCCGGTTTATCATGCGCTGGGGGTATCAGTGGCCAGCATCTACCCGGTCCAGAGTTCCGATGGCCAGCTTACCTGCGCTGAAATATGATCCCGAATATGTGAATGAGCAAGATAAGCGATGGCCTCATTTCAAGCCGGTCGGCCGGCAGGAAGCGTACCTGGCTGATATCACCTACGGCACCAATAACGAGTTTGGTTTCGATTACCTCAGGGACAATATGGCGATAGACCTCTCGCACAAGGTCCAGAGGCCGCTAAACTATGCCATAGTCGACGAGGTCGACAATATCCTGATCGATGAAGCCCGTACCCCGCTTATTATCAGCGGACAGGGAGAGGACCCGGCTCAAAAGTACTATATCTTTGCGGATCTGGTTGCGAAGCTTACGCCCGAAGACTACAAGATAGAAGAAAGGGAACGCCAGGTTTATCTGACCGATGAGGGCAGCGCTCGTATGGAGGAGATGCTCAAACGGGCAGGGTTGTTAAAGGCGCCTGACCTGTATGACGCAGTCAACTTACACCTGACCGAGTATATGGATAATGCCCTTAAGGCGCAGGTGCTGTTCCGCCGTGACAAAGACTATATGCTCAAGAATGGTGAGGTCATCATCGTCGATGAGTTCACCGGCCGGCTGATGTTCGGCCGCAGGTATTCTGAAGGTCTGCACCAGGCCATCGAGGCCAAAGAGCATGTCAAAATCCAGAAAGAGAGCGTTACACTGGCAACCATCACGTTCCAGAACTATTTCAGGCTTTACAAAAAACTTGCAGGCATGACCGGGACGGCGGCTACTGAGGCGGAAGAGCTGTTCAAGATATACAAACTCGACGTTGTGGTCGATCCCGACCAATAAACCCATGATCCGTGTCGATCAGAATGACATGATCTATAAGGACGAGGACTCCAAGTTCAAGGCAATTGCGGCTGAGATCGAGAAGCTGAACAAGGACGGCAAGCCTGTGCTCATCGGCACAGTCTCCATCGAGAAGTCCGAGTTATTGGGCGACCTTCTGAAACGCAGAGGCGTTCAGCACCAGGTGCTCAATGCCAAGTACCATGAAAGGGAAGCTGAAATTATCAAGAATGCGGGACGTGCCGGCGCAGTGACGGTTGCCACCAATATGGCGGGCCGCGGCGTTGATATAATTCTGGGCGGCAAAACGCCGGAACGCGATGAGTTTGCCGACGAAAAAGAGTATCAGAGAAAGTATGACGAGTGGAAGCAGGAGCACGAAAAGGTTGATAGCCATGGGCGGCCTGCAGGTGATCGGCACAGAGCGGCATGAAGCCAGGCGCATCGACAACCAGCTTCGTGGGCGTGCCGGCAGGCAGGGTGACCCGGGCAACTCGGTGTTCTTTGTCTCGTTGGAAGACGACATTGTCAAACGCTTCGGCGGTGACCGTGTCAAAGGCGTAATGGAATGGGCCGGCATGGATGAGACCACGCACATCGAACATCCTATGATCAGCAGGGCGATTGAAAACTCCCAGGTGAAGGTGGAGGCATTCCATTTCGATATCCGCAAACATCTGGTTGACTACGACAACGTGGTCAACAAGCACAGGGAAGTGATCTATGGCGAGCGCGACAAGATACTGCAGGGCGCCGACCTGAAGGCCAACATACTTGATATGGTGACGGACCATATTGAGGAGCAGGTCAAAGATTCATTTGGCCGTGAGTATGAAGGTCCTGACCTGAAAGGTCTGCTGGAGAGGACCCAGGAGATATTTGCCCAGCCGATTGATATTACGGAGAACGACGTGAAGGGGCTTAACGCCAAACAAGTGAGCGAGAAACTGATCGATTATGCCTGCGAGATATATGACGGCAAAGAGCAGGAGATCGGCCCGGACGATATGAGACTGCTTGAGCGGCTGATAATGCTGCGTATCATAGACGACCAATGGAAAGAACACCTGACCGCCATGGACCATTTGAGGCAGAGGGTCGGGCTGGAGTCGGTCCGGCAGATCGATCCGCTGGTGGTCTATAAGAAGGAGGGCGGCGCTTACTTCGATACTCTAACCGCTGCAATCAAACATAGCATCGTTCACATGATTTTCAGGACCAACCTGGAGAAGCGTGAGGCAGCACCCAGACCGCCCACTGCGCCGGTCGGAGGCAGAGTCGGCCGCAATGATCCCTGCCCCTGCGGTTCAGGCAAGAAATACAAGCACTGCCACGGAAAATAGAAGATAAAAGCCTAACAACGACCAAATCCCAAACGGTTCCTCTTGGATTCTCACCTGATGAATCATTTCGGAGTTTTTAGATTCTAGTTTCTTTGCCTTAGAGTTTAGCACCTAGAATTATATATAATATACCTGATGAAAAACTCCGACATCGCCGTCGTTTTCGAGAATATCGCCGACCTGCTTGAATTGAAAGGCGAAAACAAATTTAAAATTCGCGCATATTCACGCGCCGCCCAGGTGATATCCCACCTTAGAAAAGAAATGGAGCTGATGCAGGAAGAGGGCGAGGACTTCCGTGATATACCAGGGATAGGTGAGGCCATTGCAAAGAAATCCGTGGAACTGATCACTACGGGTAAGCTAAAGTTTTATGATGACCTGAAGGCGGAGTTCCCCGAGGGCATCATCAATCTGCTGGACATCCCGGGCATAGGGCCCAAAACCGCCTATCGGCTCTCCACGGAGCTTGGCGTGGGGTCCGTCGAGCAGCTTGAGCAGGCCATCAGGGATGGCAGGGTGGCTTCCCTTGATCGCATGGGGGAAAAGACGGCGGACAATATCCTGCACGCCATCGAGGCTTTCAGACGCAAGGACAGGCGTATCCCGATCGGCGAGGCCCTCCCGGCAGTGGAAGAGGTGATCGCCCAGTTGGCAAAGGTCCCGGGAGTGCAGAATCTAACAGCGGCCGGCAGCCTGAGGCGCTTTAAAGAGACGGTTGGTGACATAGATTTAATGGGCACGGCCGATGACCCTGAATCCGTTATCAAAGCATTCGTCAAATTACCGCAGGTCAGGCAGGTATTGTCGCAGGGCCCGACCAAGGCCAGCGTGATCCTTCCGAAAGGGCTGCAGGCTGATCTCAGGATGGTTGCGCATGATGAATTCGGGTCCCTGCTGCAGCATTTCACGGGAAGCAAAGAGCACAATGTGGCTTTGCGTACCAGGACGCAGGCACAGGGTTTGAGCTTGAGCGAATATGGTATTACCGACACGAAAACCGGCGAAGTGGAAAAATTCGCTGACGAGCACTCCTTTTACCAACGCCTCGGCCTCCAGTATATCCCTCCCGAGATAAGAGAAGATATGGGTGAGATCGACCTTGCCGCCAAAAACGCCATTCCTGCTCTGGTGGAGGTGAAAGATATTAGGGGTGATCTCCATTCGCATACCCTCGCCAGCGATGGCTTGGATTCCATCGAGGATATGGCGAAGGCTGCCAGGGCTCTTGGCTACGAGTACCTGGCGATCACTGACCACTCCAGCGGACGCATGATCCCGGCGGATAAAAAACTGGATCGCGTCAAACGGCAGACAGCCGAGATAAAGCGGATCAATGGCTCATCGCTGGGTATATATTTGCTGGATGGTGTCGAGGTGGATATCAAGGCGGACGGCAGTCTTGACCTGCCGGATGAAGTGCTGGCCGGGCTGGACATCGTGATCGGGTCGGTACACTCATCTTTCCTGCAGGACAGGGCACAGATGACCCGGCGCATCATTGGCGCTATTGAGAACCCGAATATTGATGTTATCGCTCATCCCACGTGCCGCAAGATCGGCGAAAGGGAACCGGTCGATGTTGACCTGGAAGCTGTTTACCGGGCGGCAGCCAAATACGGCAAAGTGCTGGAGATCAATGCCATGCCTGAGCGGCTCGACCTGAACGATCTGCACGCTTACCGGGCACGCGAGCTCGGCGTTACCTTGTCCGTTGGGACTGACTCACATGCGACTGTTCATCTTGCATTAATGAAATACGGCATCGGCGTTGCCCGCCGTGCGTGGTGTCAGTCAAAAGATATCCTGAACACGCGGACTCTGAAGGACATATTGAAGTATTTGAAGAGGGACAAGTCCTGATGATCGACGCCAAACCCTACGGGGAGGTCCTTCAGATTGATCGACTACCTGGAGGAATTGGGCAGCAAGATCGAACGGCTATACAATGAAGGGAAAGATGTTGACCGTATAAGAGATGAAATCTTCGGCGCCGAAGGTCCAATAGCCGAATTTACCCAGCAGCAATTCTCATCAGTCAACATGGTGAAATCATTTCTGAGAAAAACATGACAAACGAAACATCACCTTTTAACGAAAGCAGCGAACAGGCGGCAGCCCTTGCGGGGGACGCCCTTGCCATTCAACATCTCCGCAGTGACGTGAGGAGCGGGCGCAACTGGTATCTCGCTTTGTTGGAAGCTATCAGGATGTGGAGAAGCCCGGAGGAATGTTATAAAGAAGAGCAGTTTAAGTACCTGCTGGGCGGCGAGGCTTTCGATTGGCTGCGTCTAGCGGAAAGGTTGTGCGATGAGATCAGGGAATACATTCCCGAGGCCGAGTTGGTCAACCTTCTCTTCTTCGACCGGCCTCCCATAGAGATTTCGGAAGCTGAGTTCAAGGAAGCGCTGGGGCCTGCCAAGTACCGCGCCTATCTTAATTACCTTTACGGCGTGCTTATCGAGCAGGCGTTGCTGCTGGCTGCTGTCTACGAGCTCAGGAAGGGCAGAATATCTCCCTTGAACCCGGAAGACGAGATCGAACAGGCATACCGGAAAATCTACCGCGCCGGGCAGGCCGAGCTATTGGATACTTTTGAGAAAGAGATGAAATATCCCCGCCGAGTATCGCTGACTCTGACCGAGATGAAGGAGTTCACCTACTGGCTGTTCCAATATCGCATCAAGATAAGCGAGAAACCCAGAGTTGCCAGCGACACGAAAAAGGCGCTGGCCCTGATGTACCGCAAGATGTCGCCGCGAAGTTCCTAGCCAAGCTGTTCCAGCTCCGTCTTCATACGGGCAGCCTTACTTTCATATTCTAGGAGCCTGCTTTTTTCCTTCTCGATTACTGCGGCAGGAGCTTTTGAAGTGAACTGCGCATCTCCCAGGCGCTGAGTGAGCCGGCCGATTTCCCTGTCCATGATTTCTATTTCTTTGGACAGCCGTGCTTTCTCGGCCTGGATATCAACCATGCCCGCCAGGGGTATTACCACGTCGGCATCTTTCAACACGGACACCATGGCTTTCTCGGCTTTCGATGGACGTTTGTCCCTGGGGAGAATAGTAAGCGGCCTGGTCTTGGCCAGTGTTTCGATGATGCCGGACCTTGCCTTGATATCCTGCAGCAGGTTGTCGGTGTAAACGAACGATTCCACCCATTTGCCGATGTCCACCTTGTATTCGGACCTGGCGTTGCGTATGGTACGCACGATATCCATCACGGCCCCCATGACCTGCTCAGCCTCGGGATCGAGCAGTTTCTCATTGTACTGAGGGTAAGGTGCGACGATCAGTGCGGGAGAGGTCAGCGTTCCTTCAGGCAGGCGTTCCTTCAGGTTCTGCCACAGCTCTTCCGTAATAAACGGCATAAAGGGATGGAGCAGCCGTAGTGACATCTCAAGTACATAAGCCAGCACGGGCATGGGTGAATTAGGTTTACCCAGCCTTTGCTTGCAGATCTCGATATACCAGTCGCAGAACTCGCCCCAGATAAAATCGTGTATCTCACGCTCAGCTTCGCCGAACTGGAAGTCCTTCATCAGGACATCCACTTCTTTGCACAGCCTGCTCAGTCTCGAGATGATCCAGCGGTCTTCTGTCTCCGTCAATTTCTTAACAGCCGGGTCAGAAAACGCTTGCTTGGTGAGGGGCTCTTTCTCCAGGGACGTCAGGACGAACCTGCTGGCATTCCAAAGCTTATTGGCGAAATTTCTGCCGGCTTCAAAACGGTGCTCTCCGATATTCATATCATTTCCGGGCGCGTTGCCGGTGGTGAGGCGCGAAGCGCATTGCATCGCAGCCGTACTGGTCAATGGTGACCAGGGGGTTGACCACATTGCCCTTCATTTTGCTCATCTTCTCGCCCTTTTCGTCCCGGATCAGGCCGTGCAGATAGACCACACGGAAAGGTATATCACCGGTGTCTTCGATGCCCATCATGATCATGCGTACTACCCAGAAGAAAAGAATGTCGTAGCTGGTTTCCATAACTGATGTAGGATAGAAATACTTGAGGTCCTCCGTTTGGTCGGGCCAGCCCAGCGTGGAATGCGGCCATAGTCCTGAACTGAACCATGTGTCCAGCACATCAGGGTCCTGTACCAGGTCGCTGCTGCCGCATTTGTCGCATTTCGTGGGTGTTTCTATCGAAGCGATCATCTCGCCGCATTTCTGGCAGTACCAGACTGGTATGCGGTGTCCCCACCAGAGCTGGCGGCTGATGCACCAGTCGCGGATGTTTTCCATCCAGTTAAGATAGATCTTGGTGAACCTGTCGGGGATAATCTTTATCCTGCCGTCGTTGACAGCCTCGATGGCGGGCTGTGCCAGCGGCTGAATTTTCACAAACCATTGCTTGCTGACTTCAGGCTCGAGCACGGTGGAGCATCTGAAGCAGTGAGGAATGGCATGCGAGTAGGGCTCGATCTTATCCATCAATCCCGCTTTCTCGAAGTCCTCGACGATCTTTTTGCGGGCTTCGAAGCGGTCCAGCCCGGCATACGGGCCGGCATTCTCGTTCATGGTGGCGTCGGGATTCAGCAGATGTATTACAGGCAGGTTGTGCCTCTGGGATATCTCGAAGTCGACCGGGTCATGGGCCGGAGTTACCTTGACCATGCCCGTGCCGAAGTTCCTTATCGATAGCATTGTCGGCAATGATAGGTATGGCCCGGTTGATAAAAGGCAATATCAACTTTCTTACCGACCAGGTGGGTGTATCTTTCGTCCTCGGGATTGACCGCCACGGCGGAGTCACCCAGGTAGGTTTCCGGGCGTGTGGTGGCCACTGTAACATAGCCGCTGCCGTCCTCGTACGGATATTTCATGTGCCACATGTTGCTGGTCAGGTCTTTGCTCTGCACTTCGAGGTCGGAGAGCGCGGTCCCGCAGCGCGGGCACCAGTTGATGATGCGCTCGCCCCGATAAATCAGCCCTTTCTTATACAGGCGGACAAAGGCTGTCTTGACCGCTTTAACCGGTCCTTCATCCAGGGTAAATTTTTCCCTGTGACCAGTCGCAGGATGCGCCCAGCCGCTCGTGCTGGTGTGTGATTGTGCTGCGGGATTTACTGGACCCACTGCCAGACACGCTCTTCGAATTTTTCCCTGCCTATCTGGTGGCGGTCGAGTCCCTCTTTGGCCAGCTCCCTTTCCACCACAACCTGGGTGGCGATGCCGGCGTGGTCGACGCCCGGCAGCCACAGCGAAGGGTCGCCCAGCATCCTGTGCCAGCGCGTCATGATATCTTCGAGAGTTGCCGTCAGGGCATGGCCTACATGCAGTTCGCCCGTTACGTTGGGAGGAGGCATGATTATGGTGAACGGCTTCTTCTTCGGGTCGATCTTCGGCTTGAAGTAGCCGCCATCCATCCAGAACTTATAGCGTTCCTGTTCGACCAGCTTCGGTTCATAGGCTTTAGGTATATCAGTCATGTGTTACCCCGGTTTTATTAAATATCATCGTCGGCTTTGGGCAGTCTAAAAATGTAAGTTAACAACATTCGCACAATAAATATGCTGATCCAGCTATACTGGGCCAACTCAACATTGACGAAGGCAATGCCAATCGACAACGTAAACACAATGGGAGAGATCAGAGTGATTATTATACCGCGTCTAATAGCGGCTTGACCAAGCTCCTCATTCACAAGCTTGTGATTGTGAGTGGCGTAGGCCCATATTGCCACTGACATGAACCCGGCGCAGGCCATTAACGCAGCATAGACGATGACTGACAGAACTGCCTGGTAGCTGCTCATCACGCTGGTAGAGAATGGGATAGTCACGATGAACAACAGGAATATCAGGTTCAGCCATAACAGGCGAGTGTCATACTTCTTTATTGAGCGGAATTGCCGCACGTGCGTGAACCAGTATAGCCCGATTACAAAAAAGCTTATTAAAAAGGCGAGGTATTTGGGCCAGAGCGCAGCCAGCGCTGCCGGCAGATCGGCCTTGACTGTACCCTCCGGCACGGCAACGTTCAATATCAGCAGCGTGATGGCGAAGGCAAAAATACCATCGCTGAGCGAATTTATGCGTCCGAGAACTTTTTCGTGAGTTCCTGATTCTTCTTTCATTGGTGATCCGACCACAATGATATTAGATTTGGGGCAGTTTTGGAATGCCGAGATCGCGGCATATATCCGCGGCCGTATATTCGTTTATTTCTAAGTGCCTTGGTACGGAGGATGTTCTCAGACTGTAAATATTGTAGTAAATAGTGTGCTTCTTTCCTTCCCTCAGGATTCGGCATCCGTTGTTGCTCAGGTATCGGATCAGCTCTTTGCGCCTCATCCGATAGACCAGCTAGATATTGATTTCGATAGATTCTTTTACCACAGGAACATCGGGATGGGAACGCTGATATAATTCCCGGTTTGACTCGATGACCAGTTGAAGGGCTTCTTTCAAGTTTTCCCTCACCTCTTTTAAAGTTCGTCCCTGCGTATTTACGCCTGGCACTTCTTCGATGTGCCCGATATACCACTTGCCTTGTTTTTCAATAACACTGGTGAATTTGCGTTTCATAGCTGTCAATCCCATTTTATTGTTGGTTTATGCCGCGGCTTCCCCTCTAACATAGATTTTAGGTTATCTCATATCTTATGCCGTCGATTAACAACATGCGACTTAGTCTTCAGCTTTTCTTCTTCAGCAGGGCTGCTACCCGGTCGAGTATCTCGTCCGCTACTTCACCCTTGGTCTTCAGAGGAAGCTCATCTACTTTGCCCTCTGCTGTTGATGATGGTCACGCGGTTGGTATCTGTCCCGAAGCCGCTGCCTTTCTCAGTAATATCATTGGCGACGATGAGGTCCAGCCCCTTTCTCTTGACCTTGTCTTTGGCGTTATCGACAATGTTGTCGCTTTCGGCTGCGAACCCCACCCGGATGAAGTCGCCCTTGACCTCGCCCAGGATATCCTTTGTTTTCTCCAACTGGAGCGTCAGGTCATTCAACGCCTGCCGCTTTATTTTGGTGCCGGACGGGTTGGCGGGACGGAAATCCGCCACTGCCGCAGACATTACGAGCGCATCGGTCTTCCTGGCGACAGCTTCGAGCACTGCCTTGAGCATGTCCTCCGCCGTTTTTACGTCTACGAACTTAACGCCGACCGGCCTGGCCAGTGCGGTTGGCCCGCTGATGAGCGTTACATCGGCGCCCCTGTTGCGCGCAGCTTCGGCGACCGCATAGCCCATCTTGCCCGATGAACGGTTGGTAAGGCAGCGCACCGGGTCGACCGGCTCCTGCGTGCCTCCGGCGGTTACAACGATATGTCTATGGACAAGGTCGCCCGTTCTGCCCAGCACTTTCAATGTAACGCCGTAGATCTCCTCCAACTCCGTAAGCCGTCCTAATCCGGACTTGCCCGAAGCTAATCTTCCATAAGCCGGTCCCACGAATGTGACCCCCCATTTTTTCAGCTTTGAGACGTTCTCCTGGGTTACCGGGTTGGCCCACATATTGTCATTCATAGCGGGCGCTACAACGATGGGGGCCTTGGTAGCCAGCACCGTGGTGGTAAGCATGTCGTCCGCTATACCGGCAGCCATTTTGGCTATTACGTTGGCTGTGGCGGGCGCTATCAGTACGACATCGGCCGCTTCGGCCAGAGCCACGTGTTCAACGCTGAACTCGGAGGACAGGTCCCACATGGTGGTAACGACGGGACGGTGTGTTATATTGCGGAAGGTCATGGCGCCAATGAATTCGCCGGCTTCTTTGGTCATGATGACCTCTACCTGGTGTCCTGCTTTAGTGAAATAGCTGGCGATCTCAGCAGCCTTATAGGCGGATATGCTGCCCGTTACCCCGAGGACTATCGTCTTTACCTTAGTTTCCATCTGAGTGCCTCCTCAGCCCCGGTTTAATTCCCATATAAGGCGAAGACCGACCAGGGTCAGGTCGGCGTTTACAATATTGATTACGTTGCTTGCGTCCACGATCAGGGAGGCAAGCCCTCCGGCAGCCACCACCTTGGCCTTCTCATCAAGTTCGGCCTGGATACGGCCTACGATGCCTTCGATCAGGCCGATGTATCCGAATACGATACCTGACTGCATGGCAGCGATTGTATTCCTGCCTATGGCTTTCTTGGGCAGTGTAAGCTCGATCCTGGGCAGCACGGCTGTCCTTGTGAATAAGGCTTCTGTGGAGATAATGATACCCGGTGCGATGGCCCCGCCGATATAACTGCCGTCCTTGGAGACGACGTCCAGCGTGGTGGCGGTGCCCATGTCAATCACGATGACGGGCCCGCCGTACAGCTTGTGTGCGGCCACGGCATTGACTATCCGGTCCGGCCCAACCTCACGCGGGTTATCCATATCTATGCGTATACCGGTCTTCACGCCGGCCTCCACCACCAGAGGGGTCTTCTTCAGGTAGCGCTTGCTGACTTCCTCAAAGATGATCAGCAGGGGCGGAACAACGCTGCAGATGACAACGTCTTTTATCTTGCCGGCTGTAACGCCCTGTCTTTCCATGAGCGACAGCATCGTATTTGCATATTCGTCGGATGTCCGGTGGATATTGGTGGAAACGCGCCAGGTGGTCTTGATCCGCTCTCCCTCGAAAACCCCGAAGGTGACGTTGGTATTGCCTATATCAATGGCTAATAACATGGTATTTCATTATTGCACAAATATGCGGGAAAATTCCAAGCTCAAAACACAGCACAGGCTCCAGGCTACAAATATCAAGCGGATGTTACACTCTAAATCCCAAGCTCTAAACTCTAAAAAAACCCAAAATACTAAATTATAAACTTTGGATTTAGAGCTTTGAATTTGTTTAGAACTTAGTATTTACTATTTGGAGTTTTCTTCCCTTTGCTTGGAATTTGGTTATTGGGCTTTATTACATGAACACGTTAGTGAAGGTTATTGCCAGCATAACGATTACGATAATCAGGGAGACGGCACAGCCGGCAAAGAAACCCCATCCAAAAGCCGACCACAACCTCTGCATCTTAGTGAACTGTTCTAAGTTCTCCCATTTCTTGTTCCTCCACGCCCATTCGTTGCCCCTTGCTCCGAGGATAAAGGCCATCACTATGCTTACCACGGGGACCAGGCCCAATAGGGCGATATAGGTTCTATTCCCCAGGCCCCAGATCCAGCCCATCCAGAAAGCGCCCCAGTTCCATCTCCTGGCTGCCGCGGGTAGTTCAATTTCTGCTGCTGAATTGTTGGCTATGCTCATATCGGTCCCCCTTTTATTATTCGTAATGCCGTCTACCATTTTTCCCACTGCCATGAATCTACCGGGTCAAGCGGATAAATCGGCCTGGAGATATTATTGTATTTAATCGAAAAGACATCGATATTGGTGGTGCCCGGGGTTATCACGTTGAGTGTCTTGCGGTTATATTTCAGGAACCATACTCGGAATGGGAAGAGATTCTTGACTACGACAATATTAGCTTTCCACATATCCAATCCAACGCTGGTGAAGAAGGTCGGGTACATCGTAGGGTCGGGAAACTCCGTTAATATCAGGTGCACCCCGTTATTCTTGAGCACAACCGCGCGGATCTCCGGCTTGTTATAGCCGCGGCAATTACCCTTGAAAATAACTTGCCCCGTAAACTGATAAGGCTGGCCATATAATTTGTCCACTTTGCCGCCGACCGACAGTGTAACCGTTTGATTTAACGGCACGTCCCAAAGCTGCGTCACGGCCTGGCTGTCCGCGACTGGAATATATGACACAAGGTCGGGCCCCTCTTCCACGAGCGCCTTTAGGATCCGCGTGCTTTCACCCGGGGCGCCCGCGCCAACAGCATCCGACAGGTCACAGAACACAGTCGTCCCCGTTAACCTTTCAAACCAGGCGTCACGGGCGGCCTTGACCGCCTCAGACGGCGAATACAGTTTCTGCGTCATTTTGAAGTCCCGGACGGCCCAGTCACGGTCTGCAATCTCATCTGCCAGCTTATCCGCAAGGGCTTTGTTGGCATCTGTTACAGCCACCGTGCTCCAGCCAAGTCCTGGTTCATCCAGCCAGATGTGCACCATGAAGTTTGATACACAGAGGACACCTGGCATTTTTTCCATTTCCTTCATGCGGTTGAAAATGCTGTCCATCGGCGGGAGAAAATCAATATCCTGGCCTCCACCCCTCAAAAGCTTCATTTTATTGACGGTCATGACCGGGTGGATCTCACCCTGCACTGTCTTTATCAGTATTTTACCGGCAGTATAGCCCGTGGCGAACAGGTCGCGGTGGGGATTCGTCTTGAAGCCCACTATAAATGTGGCCAGTTTGGCCTTTCTCTCGGTCATATTGGCGTGCAGGTCGTAGGAAGTGGCTATTGGCAGGTCTGGGCCGAATTCATCCCTGATGGCCTGCAGCAGGTCCCCTTCAGGATCGTAAAGGCCGTCCACTCCCATGGCGCCGTGCAGTGAAAGATAGATACCGTCCAGCTTTTTAATACCGCGCAGCCCCTCGAGGATTTCTTTTTTGAAGCGAGCATAGACCTCTTTTTCAACGGGAGCGCCGGCGTCCGCTCTGGCGCTCAAAATCGGAACGACGGTTATCTTCCCTGCCCCGAAATCTTTGACGGCAGATAGAAATCCGCCCACCATGGCCTTCTCTTTTGTAGCGGAAGAGATCATATCATCGCCGTAATGAAGGACAAAATCAATCAGGGTGGTCTTAATGGGTAAAGCAACGTTTGTTTCCTGCATTAATTCGGCGACAGCAATGGTCTTTTCGGTCAGTGGGGACGAAGTGGCGGCGTTGCCGGTGGTATCCGTGGGCTGGCTGCAGCTGGCCGGCAGCAGAAAAATAAATATCAAAATCGATCCGATAATCTTCCTGCACATTTGCCGACCTCCTTCAATCTGATATCAAGAAAAGGCTGCGGATGCTACCCGTTTGTTTGTCATTGTCTTTTCCGGTGCCAGCTTCTATGGGGAATGCCGATCGATTCCCTGTCAATCAGCTGATGACACGATGGAGATGACGCTATACAAAAAGTAACATTCTTGTCTATCTTGTCACATGACCGGCGAAAAAGTCAAGCAAATATGCTGTTTCACACTGCGCTTGGGAACGTCTGTGTAATGCTGAATTTATCTTCGTAGAGCACGAGTCTTCAGCCCCGCTCAAATGCAAAACAAACGAAATTCTCTGAAATCCAAACGCAAAGAAACTCTAAATCCTGAATACTAAACAAGTTCAAAACTCTAAGCTCGAACATTTGAATTTTGAGTTTGTTTAGAGTGTAGAGTTTAGTATTTAGGGTTTTCCCTTTAATTCTTTTATTACTCTCGGCAGTGCCGGCAGCAGGTCGCCTGCCAGCATCCCGGTATCTCCCATCTCATCTTTTACCAGTTCGCCCGCTCCCGCATGCAGGTATACTCCCAGCGCGGCCGCATCGAACAGCGGGATGCCCTGTGCTGCCAGCCCCGCTATCGCCCCGGCCAGCACATCTCCCGTCCCCGCCGTAGCCAGCCCGGGATTGGCAGCCCCGCTTACCCTGGTCTTTCCACCCGGCTCCGCTATAACTGTAAATGCCCCTTTCAAAACAACTATTTTATGCCAGTCGGCGGCGGCTTTCCTGGCGATTTCCAGCCGGTTGGCCTGTATTTCTTCGATCGATATGCCCAGCAGCCGCGCCATCTCCCCTGCGTGTGGTGTGACAATCGTCCCCGCAGGCAGTTTTTTCCACCACTGGTTGGCCCCGGATAGTACGTTAAGCGCGTCGGCGTCCAGCACCAGCATGGGCGGTTTTTCCGGCAGGTGGAAGAGTATGTTCCTTACGAATTCTTTGGTGTGTTCATGCTGTCCCAGCCCGCATCCCATCAGCATCACCCTGTAATACGGCAGGATGCTCAATATGGCGGCGGCCGCCTTTTCTGAGAGCGTCCCCTTTTCTGATTCCGGCAACGGCGCATAGGTCACCTCGGTCAGCTTGGAGGCCAGGATGGGCTGCAGGCTTTTGGCGGTGGACAGCGTTACCACCCCGGCGCCTACCCTGGCGGCGCCCATGCATGCCAGGAACGCCGCACCGATGTAGTTCTCCGAGCCCACGACTGCCAGCAATCTGCCAAACGTCCCTTTGTTGGCGCTGGCCGGCCGTGGGGGCAGTGCGGATTTTGCCCAGCTTTCCGTTATCAGTTCGGTCTGGATATCGTGGCTCAGTGCGTCCGGTATCCCTATATCTGCAATGATCACTTTGCCGGCCCTTTCCGCACCCGGGAAATTGTAAAGGCCGGGTTTTGGCAATCCGAGCGTCACCGTCAGGTTGGCCTGGGGGCAGTTATGGTCGATTTCGCCGGTGTCGGCGTTCAATCCCGTGGGTATGTCTACGGCCACGATCACCAGGTTCGGCCTCTTCAGCTTCTCCTGGTTCAGCCTGTTTAGTACTTCCTTGAACTCACCTTCCAGCGGCCGCGCCCTGCCCGTGCCAAGTATGCCGTCGATAACGACGCCCGCCGTGGACAGCAGGCCCTTGATCTTGGTGTATTTTGCGTCTTTGGACAATGGAATGACCGGCACATCACGGTCCTTTAGCTTTTTCAGGTTCTTGTCATCAGAGGTGCGATCAGCAAGGAGGTAAACGCTTACGTCTGCGCCCCACTCGTGCAGGTAGCGGGCGGCCACCAGCGCGTCGCCTCCGTTATTGCCGGGGCCGGCCAAAGCAAGTACATGCTTGCCCGCAATGAAGTCAATTAATTCCCTGGTCTCTTCGGCCACTGCCCTGCCTGCGTTCTCCATCAGGAACTCGGTGCTGATGCCCGATGCCGCGGCTTTGCCGTCGATCTCTCTCATCTGCTGGGCGGTCACAATCTTCATGATCGTCCTCCTTTACTTCCTTCCACCTGGCTGGAGTCGAATTCATGCAATTTATCCGTCATGGCCTTCCAGTGCGTGCCGCGCCAGTAGACGCGGCGGCAGGAAGGGCAAATCATATACTGATCCTGTATCTCGTAGACCCTCTCCGGCACCAGTCCTTCCGCCTCGCTTTTATCCAGTTCCTTCAGATCGGCATTGCATTCCAGACAGCGTGTAAACGGCCTGGTTTTGTCAGAGAGTCCCAATTCATTGATCACCGTGTACATCTGGGACTCGGAGTTATCGCCCGATACCAGGATGGCCTTGACCCTGCCGGTGGTTATGGCGCGCCTCTTCATAAACTCCGTGTCCTTGGTGATGATGATCCTGTCCTGCGCCAGTGCCATCTTGACCATTTTGCCGTCATCCAACTCATCGAAAAACAGCGTATCGAACCCCATCATCCTCAGCCATTTGGCCAGTTTGCCAACGTTAGCGTCAACTATGAACTTCGGTTCCACTTCCCTTAGAATTTTATGCTTTGCTCAGTCAGCCCGCAAGGGGTTGAAATCGGTGTTATAGTCGTAGTGGTCCTTTTTCTCAGTCCGCTTGAGATAGCCGACCAGCCAGTAGGTAAAGGGCGTGGCAACTATTTCGTAAGAGGACTTGAATATCCAGTGCCACAGCATCATCCCCAGCAGGATATCCCGGGGCAGTACGCCCCAGAAGCCTATGGACAGCACGATAACGGTATCTACAGCCTGGCCGGCGATCGTTGAGCCGACAGTACGCGTCCACAGCCATTTGCCTTTGGTGAGGATCTTCATCCTGGCCAGGATGTAGGAGTTAATGAACTCTCCCGCCAGGTAGGCTGCGAAAGAGGCGACCAGGAAGCGCGGCGTATTGCCCAGTATCCTGTCATAAGCTGACTGCGCATCGAACACGGGGGCCGCCGGCAGGATGCCCACCAGCCATATGGCCGCCACCAGCAGCAGGTTGCAGAAGAATCCCAGCCAGATGACGCGCCGTGCCTGGGCATAACCGTAAACCTCGGTGAGGACGTCGCCGAATATATAGCTCATGGGGAAAATAACGATGGCGGCGGGCAGCGTGATACTGCCCACGGCGATCTGTTTGACGATCAGGATATTGGCCGCCAGCAGGCAGGTCACAAAAAGTGCCGCTATCGCGACGAATCTATAAGAGTAGTTCAAGTTACTGTTCCTTTAACAAAAGTTGCGGTTTATAAATAAATCCTAAGCCCTAAATACTAAATCCTAAACAAACCCAAATGTCAAAATCCGAAGCTCAAAATTCTCTGTGGCTTTGGATTTTGAGTTTGTTTAGAGCTTAGAGTTTAGGATTTAGAATTTTCTCATTTTGTTTGGAATTTGGTTTTTGGAGCTTGGAATTTCATCCGAGACGTGAGGGTAATCCTACTACCAGATGAACGGCGCCAGCCTGTATTTCACCGTCTGCGCATATTCGCGGTAGCCCGTCAATTCCTTTTGCAGCGTCCTGTCTTCGAGCGCCGTGCGGGTGATGATCACGATAGTAAGAATGCCGCTCAGCACCAGTCCCCACCAGGACCCCAATATAAACGGGTAAAGCAGCACGGACAATATCAGTCCCGCATAACCCGGATGCCTTACAAACCTGTACGGGCCGTCCTTGCACACATACTGGCTGCTATCTTCCTGGATACGGACGGTCCACTCGAAGAACTTGTTAACGGCCATCGCCCAGGTCGCTATAACCAGCGCCGGGATAAACAGGACTATCCCCACAATGCTCAGCCAGATGGGCATGGACGACCAGTGAAAGCGCACGGCATCGAACCCGATGACGATGATGTTGGCTACGCTCAGCAGGGGGTAAAGGGCGATCCATATCTTGTCGAATGTCTTGGTGCCTTCCTTGACCACGCCGGCGCGGGCGTTAAGCACCTGCGGATTAACCTTGGCCAGTACAGCAGTGGTGATGATCTGTGAAAGGCACGCCAGGACGAAATAGACCCAGCCGTTCACCCATGCGATCGTACCCGCCGCCAAAAACATTATAGCGAAGCTGATCAGTATAAAGACCCATTGTGCGGCAATTGCCCTTTTAGCTGCCTTGTTCAACGCTCCCATATCTAATTCTCCTTGTGTACCAGCGGTACGCATCGGAAAGAAACTCCAAGCCCTAAATACTAAATCCTAAACAAACCCAAATGTCAAAATTCAAAGCACAAGCCGTTTGGCCTTTGGATTTTAACAAAGAGGCGGCGTCTTCGTCCCGCCGACAGTCCATTCGAATAATAAACAGGGTCCCGGTCGTCATGATGAGGTTGTATAGACCGCTTGATATAGTGTTTATAAGGGACTATCCGCATTGCGTCATAATAATTGTTACTGAAAGTAGTATCGTTGCCTCAAAAGTAGTGTTACCCAGGGGAGGAACACATGACACGAGGCAGCATACTGGAATACTTGCAAGCTGTGCGAGGAAGGTATCTTAGAGCAATCAAAGCAGAGAAGAAAGAAGTCCTGGATGAGTTTGTCAGGGTAACGGGCTATCATCGAAAATCAGCTATCAGGGCGTTAAATAGGCCGAGCCACGTTAAACGAATTGGAAAACGTGGCCGTCCGAAAAAATATAAATCTTCAGTTGCCCGCGAATTGAAGTATATGTGGGAAATAACTGACCACCTATGCAGCAAGCGTTTGCATCCCTTCTTGCCTGAGCTTTTGAATGTCTTAAAGAGGAGTGGCAGTCACATTATCAGTCCCGAGGTGGAGACTGACCTGAGCACGCTTAGCCCATCGACCATAGATAGATTATTGAGGACCTGTCACCAGAAAGGGATGAGTAGCCGATTTTCCACTACCAGGCCTGGGACACTAATCAAGAATTCTATCCCGATAAGGACTTTCACAGATTGGACGGAGAACTCACCTGGCTTTTTCGAAGCTGATACTGTGGCACATTGTGGGGATAGCGTGGAGGGATTTTATCTAAATACGTTATCGGCAGTAGATGTGGCTACAGGCTGGATAGAATGCATGGGCACGTGGGGCAAAGGGCAGTCACGTATACGGTCAGGTATCCACCGGATTCGACAGCGTTTGCCGTTCTCTATGCTGGGGTTAGATTCAGACAACGGCAGTGAGTTTATTAATCATCACCTTCTCAGCTACTGCCGGCAGGAACATATAACCTTCACTCGTTCCCGTTCATACAAAAAGAACGATGGTTGCCATGTTGAACAAAAGAATTGGAACGTGATCAGGCGTGTTGTGGGCTATGGCCGCTACAGCTCGCATGCGGCATTGGAAGCATTAAACGACGTGTATGACGACCTTCGACTGTATATGAATTTCTTCCAGCCTGTGATGAAGATAGTATCCAAAACAAGGCATGGAGCCCGAGTGCACAAAATATACGACACCGCACAGACGCCTTATCAACGCCTGCTCAAATACAATACCCTATCTGAAAACAAACGCACAGAACTTTCGAATCTCTATTATTCGTTTAATCCGGCTACTCTTCTTGATAGAATCAACAGCAACTTGGAAAAACTCTGGCAACTGGAAGATATTGCTAACAAACGTAAACCGTTTCGGATCCACAAAATTTAGGTAACCCGATTTATGACGCAATGATCACTCATTGGGTAA
>CAWHDI010000024.1:0-10133 GCA_963827985.1 uncultured Chloroflexia bacterium
GACATATGCCGATATTACACAGAGATAGAGGGTGACAAAATCGCTGAACAATTAAGGGGACATTATCGCTGGACAACAACATTTTTCCGGAGGTCATGCAGGAATTCGTTGCTTTCATATTGTGTATAGGCGGGGCGTAAATTATAATTCTAACCGTGATCATAGACGCGCATACTCATATTTTCAGCCCGGAGGTTATGCAAAACCGTGACAGGTATTGCACTTCTGACGCCTGTTTTGGATTGTTGTATTCGAACGCCAGGGCGAAATTGATGTGCGCAGAGGACCTCATACGGAATATGGATGAGAGGAATATAACCAAATCGGTGGTTCTGAATATCGGGTGGAAAAGTCATGAGATGTGCGTGCGTACTAATGACTATATTCTCGAGTCCATCGCCAAATATCCTGAGAGGTTGATAGGGTTCTGCGGTATACAACCGCTTGAACGTGACAAGTCCATCGCAGAAATAGAAAGGTGCTGCCGGGCGGGAGCAAGGGGTATAGGGGAGTTGAGACCTGATGCCCAGGGATACGATTTGACCGATGCCGGATTGCTGGCCCCCGTTGCGAAATGCTTGACGGAACACGGTATGTTTATATCATTACATGCTTCGGAACCGGTCGGTCATATCTACGCTGGAAAGGGGGACATGACCCCTGATATCCTTTACCGATTTATTGAGCGTAATCCTGATTTGAAAGTGATATTGGCGCATTTTGGAGGCGGGCTGGCCTTTTATGAGTTGATGCCTGAAGTATCCCGCTCCTTGAAAAATACATTCTACGATACCGCGGCGGCCCCATTTCTATACACTCCCGGGATTTACGGCCCGCTGATATCAATTGTTGGGAGCAGCAAAATCCTGCTTGGCAGTGATTGGCCGCTTCTCGATCCGGTCCGCGTGATAGATCATGTAAAGTCAGCGTGTTTGAGCCAAAGTGACACCGATAATATACTTTATGCAAACGCCGCAGGGCTGTTTGGCGGCTAGCGTTCCGGAGTATTCTCTGATGATTAATCGCGATGAAATACGAGCGTTCATAGCTATCGAACTTCCAGGTGAACTGAAGCTGATGCTGAAAACTCTTGAGCAAAAGCTGAAAACACCGCAATCACGGTGTGCGAAATGGGTTGATCCGTCGTCCATACATTTGACCTTGAAGTTCCTGGGAAATGTTAGCCCCAAACTTATTGATGATATTAAGAAGGTCCTTGAGGCAGAGGTAAGAAAAAGCCAGCCATTCACGCTGCAAACTGCGCAGACCGGATGTTTTCCCAATGCCCGGCGGCCGCGTGTCTTCTGGATTGGATTGGATGGTGATTTGGAGAAGCTGCTGGAGGTGCAATCAAGGGTGGATGAATCCATGGGGCGGTTGGGGTTTCCCAGGGAGAGCCGTCCGTTTACTGCCCATCTTACGCTGGCAAGGTTAAGGGAAGACTGCAGCGTAGAAGAGCGGAGCAGCTTTGCAAAGTTGGTCGAGGGGTCCCGACTGGAAGCTAATTTCTCCATGCGTGTCAACTCAATATCGCTGGTCCGCAGCCAGTTGAGGCCGGAGGGAGCGCTTTATACGCGGCTCGGAGAGTTCGGATAGCCAGCGAATAATTTCGTTGATTGCCGGTCAATGACCAATAAATTCGGGCTTATTTGCTATTAAATTTTAATAAATGCTATACTCTATTTAATCTCGGAGGAGGTGGAAAAATAGTGGAAAACTATTCCTTTCCAAAATGTTTGAAATGTAAGGTCGGTGATTTGGTTCCGCTGTCCGATTTTGGCAGCCAGGGGGCAGCGATACATTATAAAGCTTGGGTATGCACCAATCCTGAATGCGGATTCAATTTGAAGATCAGGAATGGCGATATATATTTAAACGAGCCTATATTTAGTGGGGCCAGTCACACTTTGCGAGCGCCACATTAGTAAGTAATTCGAAGACGGCAGGTGAATTAGACAGAAGATAGAAAATGGAGTTCTTGTTTTGACCACATGGTTGAGACAGCTCCAAAATGAAGTCATCGATTTTTTCTTTCCCCGGGAATGCATAGAATGCGGAAAAGTCGGTGACTTTATTTGTATTCAATGCGCAAAAAAACTCCCACGCCCAATTCCTCCTTTGTGCCTCAGATGCGGTAAACCCGAATCAAGCGGCACTTTCTGTCACGAATGCTGGGGCAAGCGCAATGGCCTGGATAGCATACGTTCCGTCTTCATTTTTGATGGGACTCTGCGGAAAGCGGTGCATTCATTGAAATATCATAATCTTCGTTCTATTGCTCAGTGTCTTGGAAACTATATGGCCGATTATTATTCGGCCAATGGTATGACCGGGGACGTTCTCGTCCCTGTTCCCCTTCATGAACTGAGAATAAGGGAAAGAGGATATAACCAGTCCGGACTGCTTGCCGGCGAGATCTCAAGGACCATAGGAATTCCGGTTAATGAAACTTTCCTTAGCCGAACCAGGAACTGCAAGCCGCAGGCAAGGACCAGCTGTGTGGAAGAGCGAAGGCGCAATATGGAAAACGCTTTTGGCTGTGCCGGCAACTGCGTAAACGGATTGGACGTTGTAGTGGTTGACGATGTTTGTACGACTGGAGCAACGCTGGAGGCATGCGCATCCGTGCTCAAGGCAGCCGGAGCGAAGCGGGTGACGGGCTTTACACTGGCAAGAGAAATTAAAAAGCAGGAGTGAACGATGCAGATTCAGGTAACCACCAAGAACTTGAAAGTCGAAGGCGACATAAAGGATTACGCCGAGAAAAAATTGAGCAAGCTGACCAAGTATTTAAACAGCATCAGTTCGATTAAACTGGAGTTGGTTGAAGAAAAGTCCAAGTCCAGGCTGCATACATATAGCGCCCAGGTCACTTTAAATGTCAATGGATTTTTGATCAGGGGTGAGCAGAAGGGTGATGACTCTCACGCAACTGTGGATGCCGTCTCAGATGTCATGGAGCGTCTGATAACCAGGTACAAATCCAAGTATGATGTCAACAAAGGGAGGGTGGTTGAATCCATAAGGAAACCCGCACAAGGTGAGGCATCCAGGGAAAATGAGGATGAAAAGGCCGTCGTGGTCAAAAAGAAGAGGTTTGACGTCAAACCCATGACGGTTGATGAGGCCATTGACCAGATGGAGTTCATCGGACATGACTTCTTCATTTTTATTAATAGTGATGACAATTCCATTAACGTGGTTTATCGCCGTAAAGACGGCAAATATGGTGTTCTGCAGCCCGAATACGTTTAACATCCGATCGGGAATGGAGGTCACGGATGGCCACCGAACTCGTTGTCAATTCCACTAAAGTGACGCCTGTAAAAGGCGATATCACATTGCTTAAAGTGGACGCTATTGTGAACGCCGCCAATTCAGGCTTGATGGGTGGTGGAGGCGTAGATGGCGCCATTCACAGGGCAGGAGGTCCTGCCATTGTGGAAGAGTGCCGTGTTATAGTGTCTAAAATCGGCAGGTTGCCGGCCGGCCAGGCTGTCATAACTACCGGGGGCAGGTTGCCTGCTAAATACGTGATACATACAGTTGGGCCCGTATGGAGGGGAGGCGGCAGCCGGGAAGCAGAGGTCCTTGCCAGTTGCTACACCGAGAGTCTGAAGATAGCCGGCGCCAAAGAGCTTTCCAGTATTGCATTCCCGGCTATCAGCACAGGTGTTTACGGCTATCCTCCGGATCTCGCGGCCGGGGTTGCAGTCAATGCTGTAATCGGATATCTTAAGAATAATCCTACGACCCTTAAATCGGTTCAGTTCGTAGTTTACGACGGCAATGCCTTACAGATTTATACCGGCATACTAAACAGCGTGAAGCCGTAGTTTATTTCAGCAAGCAGTCAGCCGGAGGCTGTCAAAATATTAGCTAATTTACGGAGGGTGGAATGATCCAGCATGAATTTGCGGAAGTCAACGGTGTTAAACTTCATTATGCGTTCAATGGAAAGGGGAAACTCATTATGTTTTTACATGGGTTCCCTGAGTACTGGGATATGTGGAAAGCCCAGTTAACTGAGTTCGGCAAAGACCATCTTGCCGTTGCCCCGGATATGCGCGGCTATAACCTGTCGTCCGCCCCATCCGACGTTAAACTTTACAGGGCCAGGGTGCTGGTGGAAGATATTCGGCAGCTTGCAGAGCATTTTGGGCAAAAGAAGTTTACGCTGGTGGCGCACGATTGGGGTGGGGGTGTTGCCTGGTCCTTTGCCATGATGCAGCCGCAATACCTGGATAAGCTGATTATCATAAATGCGCCTCATCCAGGGACGTTTGAAAGGGAGTTGCGCAATAACCCCGAGCAGAGAAAGGCCAGCAGCTATATGCTGTTTTTCCGCAGCCCGGAGGCTGAGAAGAAACTGGCGGAGGACAATTACTCTGTTCTTTTGAAATTGGCTTTTGGTGAAATTATTAAGAGCGGTGTGTTGAAGGAAGAAGATATACAGGGATATATCAAGGCATGGTCGCAGCCCGGTGCCCTGACCGGCGGGCTGAATTATTATCGTGCAACCAATGTTGATGCGCTGGAGAATTTGGAGGAAGCGCTGAAAAAACCTCCTATTGCGGACCTATTGCCCAAAATCATGACGCCGACACTGGTGATATGGGGGGAAAAGGACACTGCCCTGCTGACAGGCTGTATTGAAGGGCTGGACAAATATGTTCCCAATGTCACCATCAAAAGAGTTCCGGATGCGTCTCATTGGATTGTGAGGGAAAAACCCGACCTGGTTAACAAGTACATGAGGGAGTTTATCGGCGGTTCTTAAAGATCGGATTACCCGGCGTTAGCTATCAAAGGTGAAGCTGAGCTCTTTGATTAACTCGTTGCAATAGTCTATCTTAAGTTCGGGTATATCCATGCGGGTGATCTTGTCATTCCTTTGTATGGCAAGTTGTACGCTGTCTTTGCCGGGGTACCTTCGTAATATTCCCATCACCTTCTGGAGATTTGCCACGTCCTTGGACGTGTCTTCACTCTGTTTTATGTTTATAGTCAGTTTCCGTGGCGGCGCCGTATAAGTGCTCTTCCCGTTGCTTACCTTATTCATATCGGGGTCATATTTATGCACGCGGGTGCAGTTGACGCTGACCCTGTCCTCTCTGACTTTTATGGTGCCTTCGATAACGAGGATGCTGCCTTCGATCCATAGGTCCTGTGACTGCTGATAAACGTCCGACCATACAGTGACTTCAATGCTCCCGTTAAGGTCTTCGAAAGTAGCCACCACGAATAGGCGGTTGTTCTTTGTGGTAATAAGCCTTACTGCCGTGACCATTCCCGCAACTACCACTTTTTCTCCCGCCATGTCAGCGTTGATCTCTCCGCACAGGACGCTGGAATATTCGGCGAGCTTGGATGCCAGGGCTGCCAGCGGGTGCTCCGAAAAATAGACGCCCATAAGCTCTTTTTCCCAGATCAGTTTTTCCTGCAGCGTAACATCGAATTGGTCCAGGTTCAGAGCCGGCAATGGTACCGAGACGTTCTGTCCAAAAGATCGAACATGCTGGATTGTCCGGATTCTTTTTGTTTCTGCTCGCGCTGTGATAGCGACATAATTCGCTCAAGCGCAGCCAGCAATGAGCCTCGTTGCCCCAGGGAATCGAATGCCCCAGCCTTTATCAGGCTTTCTATGACTTTTTTGTTGACATTGCGCAGGTCGACTCTCCGGCAGAAATCTTCGATACTTGTGAATTCCCCGCCCTGGTCCCGCGCCGCTATAATCGGAGCCACCGCATTGGATCCGACGTTCTTTATTGAAGCCATACCGAATCTTATGCCGCGGTTGCCGTTATCCTTCTCAATTACAAAGCTGGAGTAGCTGTGGTTGACATCAGGCCGTCTTACATCCAGGTTGATGCGCCGGCACTCGGCAACGGCGGTAATAAGCCTTTCCGTCTTATCGTAGTACGTGTTCAGAAAGGCAGTCATGTATTCTATGGGGTAATTAGCTTTGAGGTAGGCGGTCTGATAGGCTATTCGTGCGTAGCTCACGCTGTGCGCCTTGTTGAATGCGTAACCGGCGAATGGCTCGATCAGTGCGAATATGGCCCCGGCCTCTTGCTCTGTGTAGCCCTTCAACTTGGCTCCGTCGATGAAGTTTTGCTTCTCCTTCTTCATCGTTTCCGCATTTTTCTTGCCCATGGCTTTACGTATTATGTCCGCGCGGCCCAGGCTGTAGCCGGCGAATCTCTGGACTACGAAAAGCACCTGGTCCTGGTAAACGATGATGCCGTAAGTATCTTCCAAAATTGGTATCAGGTCCGCATGCGGGTAGCGGACCGGTCTCAAGGCCGTGCTTGGCCTTGATGAAGGTGGGGATATGTTCCATCGGCCCGGGCCGGTACAGCGCCACCATGGCGGAGATATCCATGAACTTGGTCGGTTTTAGCTCCTTGATGTAGCGCCGCATGCCGGGGCCTTCCAACTGGAATATGCCGGTGGTCTCACCTGAGGCCAGCAGATCAAATGTTTTCTGATCGTCCAACGGCATCTTGAGAAAATCGATCACAATTCCATGGTTTTGCTGGATTACTTCCTTCGCCTTGGCCAGCAGTGTGAGATTCGCCAGTCCCAGGAAGTCCATCTTAAGAAGGCCCAATTTGGCCACGTTTTCCATTGAGAACTGTGTCATGGCAGACTGTTGCCCGCTGTCTTTGCTGGCGCGCTGCAGCGGCAGGTACTCGGTTAGTGTATCCCTCGAAATCACAACGCCGGCCGCATGGGTGCTCGAATGACGGGATATTCCCTCTAACTTTTTGGCGGTATCTATCAGCTTGCGGATCTGGTCATCGGCATCATACATTTCCTGAAGCTCTTTGACTTCCAGCATGGCATCGTCCAGACGGATGTTCGGACGGACCGGGATAAGCCTGGCCACCTGGTCGACAGTTCCGTAGTTCAGGCCGAGTGCCCGGCCCACGTCCCTGATAGCGGCCCTGGCGCCGAGCGTCCCGAAAGTTATAATTTGTGCCACGTGGTCCGTACCGTACTTGCTGTTTACGTACGAAATAACTTCCTCTCGGCGGTCATCCTGAAAGTCGAGGTCAATATCCGGCATTTCACGCCGCTCTATGTTCAGGAAGCGTTCGAACACCAGCTTGTAGGTAAGGGGATTGATATCTGTTATGCCGAGGCAGTATAGGGCGAGACTTGCGGCAGCGCTGCCGCGCACTCCGAAGAATATTCCCTTTTGCCTTACAAAGGAAGCAATGTCATGAACCACCAGGAAATAGTCGGCGAACTGGGTTTTCTCGATAACTTCTAATTCGTAAGTAAGGCGTTTTTCGGCCTCTTCGTTGGCATCGGGCCAGCGTTCTTTGAGCCCGCGCCAGCAAAGCACCGAAAGATATGCGTGAGATGTCTTCCCGTCGGGGACCTGGACCTGCGGAAGGTGAGGTTTGCCGAATTCGATTTCAACGTTGCACAGATCTGCGATGGTTGACGTGTTTTGCAGGGCATCCGGCATATCCGCGTATTGCTCTTTCATTTCCTGTGGGGTTTTCAGGTAGAAGTAGTCCCCCGCCATCTTGAGCCGTTTCTCTTCATTGATTGTGGTGTTTGTGCCGATGCACAGCAGTACGTCGTGGATGTAAGAGTCTTCTTTATTGACATAATGCACATCGTTGGTTGCAACCAGCGGGATATTAAGATCTCTGGCTATCTCCACCAGGTTCTCATTTATTTTCTCGATGTCTGCCATCGGATGTTTTTGGATTTCTATGTAGTAATGCTCGAAATTGTCTTTATACCATTTGGCGGCGGCGACGGGTATCTTCAAGCCGGTTCTGCAATATCAGCCGTCCTAATTCCCCCTGGGCACAGCCGGATAGAACGACCAGTCCCTCCCTGTATTTTTGCAGAAGGTCCTTATCGACCCTGGGCTTGTAGTAGAAGCCTTCAAGATTGGCCAGCGTAACCAATTGAATAAGGTTTCGATAGCCTGTATGATTCCTGGCAAGAAGAGTTAAATGGCAGTTGGATTTCTCAGCGGGGTCCTTGCTGCGGTAATCATTCGGAGCGACATAGACCTCACATCCCAAGATAGGCTTGATGCCCGCTTCCCTGGCGGCCTTATAAAAATCAATGGTGCCATACATGTTGCCGTGGTCTGTAATGGCCAGGGAATGCATGCCAAGGTCCTTGGCCTTGTTAACCAGTTGGCCGATGCGGCAGCATCCGTCGAGGAGGCTATATTCGGTATGAACATGCAGGTGGGTAAACATTCAACACAACCAGCAGAATTGTGCGAAAATTATAACACAAGATTTTCGGGCGCAGGACGGAATGATTGACTGCCCATTGTTTGAGGAAGGCTAAGATGAAGACTGGATTTATGGCATTTGCAGGGGCTGTGGCCTTTGTGCTGATAGTCGTCGCAATTCCCCTGTTGATCGTATCAACCACTGTACAAATATATGCTCATTCCGCTGATCTGTATAAGGCTGGCTTTGAAAAATATCATATCAGCGAAAGGACCGGCATCAGCAACTCCCAGTTGGGAGATGTCGCAAAGCAGATGGTCGATTATTTCAGCGGGGCAAGTCAAACCCCGCAGTTAACCGTTGCAAGGAATGGCGGGCAGTTCCCTCTGTACAACGAAAAGGAATTGATTCATATGAAAGATGTGCGGGATATAGTGCAGCTCTTCACCGTACTGATGGTAGTATCTTTGCTGCTATTTATCGGTTTGGGCCTATTTCTTTATTTTAAAAATGGATTGCCGCGGCTGCTTAAGGGAATTAAAATCGGGGCCATAGTTACATTTGTCCTGACAATGGTCCTGATTGTCTGGGCGCTCATTGATTTTGACGGTCTTTTCCTGTTGTTCCACTATATAAGTTTTTCCAATAATTTGTGGATATTGGATCCTTCGAAGGACTATCTGATCATGATGTTCCCCGAGGGGTTCTTCAATGATGCCGCGATCTTGATAGTTTCCACTATACTTGGTGCGGCCGTGATTATCTGGATTGCCGCATTCCTGGCAAGCAGGAACCTGGCACGCAAGGCGTCAGCCGCCGGCTGATTAGTGACCGCAGGACGAGCAGTTCGAAGAACTGCAGCCGCTGCACGAACTGCCGCTGGATGGCGGCATGTTATTAAGGAAGCTCATATCATCCTTGGCGCGTGATATAAACCTGGACAACGCCCTCTTGGAAGGCGACTTGCATTTGGGGCATTCTGAGTCGTCCTCTGATTTGGAAATCGGGCGGAGTTGCTCAAATTTGGTTTTGCATTTGGGGCAGGAATATTCATATATAGGCATCTCGTTTACCTCGTATAAAATTTAGCTCAATGCATTTTGTATAGTCAAATGGGCACTAAAAAAGGATGGGAAAATATTTTTGAAAAACCTATTTTATTTATAGTACAATTGTGTTAGAATAGCTGAAATTAAATACGGGACGTAGAAAATTAGCTGGTTTTGTATATAGGAGGAGCAATGGAATCGGATAAAGTGAAAGTTGAAAAAGAGCGGGCGATGGACCTGGCAATAAGCCAGATTGAGAAAGCATATGGCGCCGGGTCAATAATGTCTCTTGGTGAAAGACTTGCCAAGGTAAAGGTTGAAGTCATCCCGACCGGGTCGTTAAGTCTTGATATCGCTCTGGGGGTTGGTGGAATACCCCGCGGGCGCATCACGGAGATATTTGGGGCTGAAGCATCAGGAAAAACTACGCTTGCTCTGAATATTATTGCCCAGGCGCAGAAAATGGGCGGTCTCGTGCTCTATATAGATGCTGAGCACGCGCTGGATACCAATTATGCTTCTATTTGCGGCGTCAATGTGAACGCTCTCAAAGGAGCGCAGCCCGGTACAGGTGAAGAGGCGCTGGATATTGCCGAGAGAATGGTGAGAACGCATGCCCTTGATGTTGTCGTCATTGATAGTGTAGCTGCCCTGGTTCCAAGAGCGGAAATTGAGGGCGAGATGGGCGATTCCCACATGGGACTTCAGGCCAGGCTCATGTCGCAGGCCCTCAGAAAGCTCACCGGCGAAATAAGTAAGTCCAATACATCCGTGATCTTTATTAACCAGTTGCGGGAAAAAGTCGGCGTTATATTTGGAAGTCCGGAGGTCACCCCGGGCGGGAGAGCATTGAAGTTCTACAGCTCCG
>CAWHDI010000025.1:0-30608 GCA_963827985.1 uncultured Chloroflexia bacterium
GGACATTTTCACTGGACAACAACACCTTTTCCAGTTCATTTTCCAGCTCATTTGTGTTCTGAGGATATGGTGCGGGATGAGGGCTATGCGGCCTGTTGTTGAATTGGCCGCGGCAAGCATTTAAAATAGGTAACTAAGGTAAACATATTTATATGCAGAATTCCTTCCCCTGCCCAAAATGTAGAGCGCCCAATCGAATTGGCGATAAAACATGCAAGAGTTGCGGCATGGTATTCCAATACTACTGTCCGCAGTGCCGGTCACCGATCAGATGTAATGATGCTGCATGTGCCAGGTGCGGCAACCCATTAAGCTGGACATCCGGGAACGGGGCCGGAGCCAGCCATGTAAAACTACAGGACAAAGTGCAGGGTAAGCAACGGCAAGCTTCCTGGGTAGGTCCTTTTGTAGGCCTGATTATTGTGCTCGCATTTGCTGTGGCAGCATATTACGTCTTTATTAAATTGCCCGAACAACAGCGTGCACCAATACTCACCGAAAACTTGACTTCCGGTAAGCAGCAAGAAGCGGCGCCTGTCGATACACAGCCGCCGGTGATTTCGGATATTCAGGTAAATTTTTTGTCGTCCAATTCCGTGGAGATACGCTGGGTTACGGATGAGCCATCGACCAGCCAGGTTATCTGGAACCCTCAAAATGGTGTAACTAACACGACGCAGCAAAAAGAGGCGATGGTCAGCCAGCATTCAGTCGCATTGAATTCCCTGAATTCCAGGACCACTTACTATTATAAGGTGAGATCAGTGGATCAGTCCGGCAACGAGGCGTTGTCAGCAGAGAAATCTTTTGATGTAGGGAAACCGCCTGTCTTAACCGGCGTGGAAATCGCGGGGTACTCGATGTCAATTGAAGAAAAACCTCCTATCACCGGTGTGCGCACCTATATTCGCGGGCAAGTAAGGAATACAGGAGATGCGCCCGTTAATATCAAGGATATTGAGGTCAAAGTAACGTTTACCGTCGCGGGCACAGCCGGTTCCAGCGAAGTCGTAGCTGTACTTGATCCATATCCCGTTGATGTGGGCCCGGGCGAAACCCATAAATTTTATGCAATAGTTCCGAACGGGACGAGCACAGATTATACGGTATCTGCAAGGATATTAAATCAATAGCCGCCGGGATTAGCCGCCAAGTCTGACCAGTGGGACTCCTTTAGCGCAAAGAGGGCATTCATCCGGTTTATATGTAGTAGCTGCCGATTTCAAACAGCTGTATAGTGGGGCTCCCAGATCTATCTTTTGATCCGAGCGGTCCACCATCACACCTATCCCCACAATGTTCCCGCTCAGCTTATTAACTGCCTTTATGACCTCTACTACTGACCCGCCCGTAGTGAGAATGTCGTCTACTATCAGGGCACGCTCTCCCGGTTCGATGGTAAACCCTCTGCGGAATACCCTGGAGGTTCCTTCTTTTTCAGCGAAAGCACTGCGCACGCCAAGCTGCTTGGCGACCTCGAAGGCAAGTATAACTCCGCCCGTAGTTGGCCCGGCCACTACCTGGATATTCTGGTCTTTATAGTGCCTGGCAATCAACGAGCAGAGCTGGGCCGTAGACTCCGGATATTGCAGAACCCTGAACTTTTCCCAGTATACGGGCGAATGAAGTCCCGAAGTCAACAAAAAATGGCCTTCCAGCAGGGCGCCGGCCTTCTTAAAAATATTCAGTACGTCGTTGTCGTTCACGATTTATTCTCCGGTGCCGCAAGCCGGATAGGCTACGCTCCAGGATCTGATTTATTGCTTTTAACCATGTCCGTGATTACGACCACCAGCAATGTGCCGACGATGATTATAAAGATCGGGATCATAACTATCCGGATATCCGGATAGGCTGCTGTCCAATAGCGGAACCATACTCTGCCTATTATGTCGTCCCGCGGCACGAGCCAGCCGGTATGCGAGTCATTGCTGTAGTTTCTATTGTCACCCAGCACAAAATATTGGCCTTCCGGTATTTCACGCTCAGGCATCGTGTATTTTGGTTTTTCTTTTATATAAGACTCATTCAAAGGGCGGTTGTTTATGTACACAGTCTCGTTCTTAACTTCTACAACGTCGCCGGGAACTCCAATTACACGCTTAATAAAGCAATTTGGATGTTGTGTAAAAAACGGATCGAAGGCAGGTTTGGGTCCGTTTCCTGGAGCATAAAGTACTATCTCGTCTCCTAATCGGGGCGTTCCTCCAAATTGGTAAGCCAGTTTATCGACGATGATGAGATCTCCTTCATAAAAGGTTGGCTGCATCGAGACATTAAATACCTCGAAGCTCTTGATTGACAGCTGAAGGCCGATAAAAATGACCACTGCGATAAGCAGTGTAATTAAGAATTCCCGTACTATTCGCAAAAACAGATTCCTACGTCGTAAATCCGTATAATTATATGATATAAGGTCGTTGTTGCGCTAATAAGTATCTAAACTTTATTGAGCGCCACTTCGTTTCATGAATTGCCGGCAGCTAATTTGTGAAGGCGCCGGCAAAGTTATAAGATAATCGCACGACATCATTACAAGGAGGTATAAATGAAGTTACGAAATCTTATGGTAATTCTCGGTGTAGTTTCGCTATTGACGGCCGTTATCGCACTAACTGCGTGTGCTCCATCACCTGCAGTCGTGTATCAGGGGACTGCGACTTCTTCTGTCAGTTCAGGTGGCATCATTGTAAGCCAGCAAAGTCTGGGGTTATGGGTAAGCGGGACCGGCAAAGCGACAGGCACGCCTGATGTCGTTGTGCTGACTCTGGGCGTACAGTCTCAGGACAAAACTGTGGCTCAGGCGCAAAAGGCGGCAGTGGATGCCATGAACGGTATTATGCAGGTCTTGAAGGAAGCTGGAATTGCTGATAAAGACATTCAGACAACGCAATTCAATATTGAACAGCAGACCCGTTGGGATGAAAAGCAGAATACTAACATTGTCATCGGATACCAGGTTTCCAATATCGTTACAGTGAAAATCAGGGACCTGTCCAAAGCTGGAACAATTATTGATAAAGCTGCGGAGGCGGGCGGTGATTTGATTAGGGTAAACGGCATCAGTTTTATGGTCGATGATCCTTCTCCCCTATATAAAATTGCGCGTGAAAAAGCTATCCAGAATGCAACAGATAAAGCAAAGCAGATGTCTCAGACTTCCGGGGCTAGCCTGGGTAAACTGATATACATTAGCGAAAGCACTCCTTACATTCCAGTTGTTCAGAATACCTATATGAAACTGAGCGACGCATCTGGTATGGCTCCTGCTCCCACGGCGATCAGCGCCGGTGAATTGGAATTCCAATCTACCGTGCAGCTGGTATACCAGATAAACTAACCTTAACATGCAATCTGAAGGCCGGCTATTTTGCACTGGCAAATAGCCGGCCTGTTTTTGCTAAATGAACTGGCAGGATGTTAAAATGAACTCAGCTTTGGATCGTTTGAATCTATAAATGGTCCTTTGTGTTGATGCAGCTTCTACTGCAGTTTCTTCTACTGATTCAAAACAAGACGGGATTTGAGTTAATATGCTGAGCCGACCACTTGATTTCATGGCCTATTCCCTTTCTCTGGCCGAACTGGCGTTAGGTTATACAAGTCCTAATCCGGCCGTTGGTGCTGTTATTATGCGCGATGGGATTGTGGTAGGTCTTGGTCACACCCAGCAGCCTGGTTTAGAGCATGCTGAGATCATGGCATTAAATCAGGCAGGAGAAATGGCAAGGGGGGCGACCATGTATGTTACGCTCGAACCTTGCTGCCATCATGGTAAAACCCCTCCGTGTACCGATGCGATTATTAACGCGGGGGTCTCCGAGGTTCACATTGCCATTATTGATCCTAATCCGCTTGTCTCAGGGAAGGGCATTCAGAAATTGGAAGATGCCGGCATTAAGACTTACGTCGGCGAATATGAAGACAAGGCAAGGGAGATAAACGAAGGATATCTCAAATATATCACTACAGGGATTCCCTTCGTCATCGGCAAATTTGCCATGAGTCTGGATGGGAAAATCGCCACGAGGACTGGCGATTCAAAATGGATCACAAGTGATGAGGCAAGAAATTACGTGCAGAGCCAAAGGCATATCGTTGACGCAATCATGGTGGGCGCCAACACAGTAATTCTTGATGATCCTCAGCTTACGGCTCGTGGGCACAGCGGCAAAGGAGGACGTTCCAAGCTGCAGCCAACCAGAGTTATTGTCGACGGAAAGGGAAGGGTCCCCACGACTGCAAGAATCTTCTCTGAGCCCGGCAAGACTCTGCTGGCCATGTCCGATACATTCGAAAATAGAGAAAAATGCAAGGTGGGCCGCGCTGGCACGGAATACCTGTTTTTTAAATCTCACGACGGTTTGATAGATCTTTCGGAGTTGCTCAAAGTATTAGGACAAAAACAGATCACCACAGTCACGATTGAGGGAGGCGGCAAGTTATTGGGGGCGTTCTTCGATAGTCATCTGGTAGATAGAGTATTTGCTTTTATCGCTCCTATTATTATTGGCGGACAGGATGCTAAAACGGCGGTGAGTGGAGCTGGTGTGGCCAGGATCAGCGACGCCTTTAAACTCAAAAAGGTTAGAATTGCCCAGTTTAATGATGAATTCTTGATAAGCGGTTATTTGTAGGGATGGAGGGAATGTTTACCGGGATAGTAGAAGAAATAGGGACCGTCAAAGGGGTTACCAGGAACAGCCTGTCGGTTCAGGCGGTAACTGTGCTTGGGGGAACCCGGCTCGGCGATAGTATAGCCGTGAATGGGGCTTGCCTTACTGTGATTACTGTAGACAGCAAAAGCTTTGCTGTCGAGATTATGCCCGAAACCAGGAAACTGACCAATATAGGGATGCTTAAGGTGGGGGACAGGGTAAACCTGGAACGAGCGATGTCTTCTCAGGGTAGATTTGGGGGACATTTCGTCCAGGGACACGTTGACGCCACGGGGAAACTGGTAGCGCTTACCCCGGATGGCGAGGCAATGATTGCTTCGATCAGTGCTCCTTCTGATATCCTGAGATACGTAGTTAAAAAGGGGTTCATTGCTGTAAATGGGGTCAGCCTGACGGTCATCGAGAATGATTCGCAGCAATTTTCAGTTTCTCTGGTGACTTATACAAGAAAGAACACCAATTTGGGGTTGTTGAAACCGGGAAATACTGTGAATCTTGAAGTTGACATAATTGCTAAATATATAGAAAAATTTTATCATCCAAATAAACAAGAAGGTATAATTAGCTTATTAGATAAGTATGATTACCTGAAAGCGAGGTAAATTAATGGCCCTATCACCGATTCCAGAAATAATTGAAGATATAAAAGCCGGAAAATACATCATTATTGTCGATGATGAGAACCGCGAGAACGAGGGAGACCTTGCGATTGCGGCTGAGCGGGTTACGCCTGAAGCGATCAATTTCATGGTTACTAACGCCCGCGGGCTTGTCTGCATGCCGATCATCGGCAAAAGACTTGATGACTTGCAGGTACCTCCCATGGTGCAGGAGAACACCTCCAAGTTCACTACTGCTTTTGCCGTTTCGATTGAAGCAAAGAATAAAACAACCAGCGGCATATCCGCTTATGACCGTTCGGCGACCGTCAAGGCGGTCATTGATCCAAGGACCAAACCTGAAGATATTGCCCGGCCCGGCCACATGTTTCCTCTAAGGGCCAAGGAGGGTGGTGTGCTTGTTCGTGCCGGGCACACAGAAGCCATTGTGGACCTGGCGAAGATGGCGGGTTTATATCCGGCTGGAGTCATCTGCGAGATATTGAACGAAGATGGCACGATGGCTAGATTGCCCCAATTGGAGCAACTCGCGCAGAGACTCAATATCAAAATTGTCAGTATCGCCGATTTAATCACTTATCGAAGGCGTGCGGAAAAGCTTGTGCAGAAAGTTGCGGAAGCCAAATTTCCGACCAAGTACGGTGATTTCACCATAATGGCGTACAAGAGCAAGGTGGATGCGGATGAGCATGTAGCTCTGGTTATGGGAGACGTGGCCAATGACAAACCGGTATTAGTGAGGGTACATAGTGAGTGTGTTACAGGCGACGTATTTGGCAGTCTGCGTTGCGATTGCGGGGACCAGGTCCAGATGTGCATGAAAATGATAGCAGGTGAAGGGCGAGGAGTATTTCTCTATATGCGCCAGGAAGGGCGGGGCATTGGCTTGCACAATAAATTAAAGGCATACGAGTTACAGGACAAAGGCCTTGATACTGTTGAAGCTAATCTGGCCCTGGGTTTTGAGCCTGATTTGAGAGACTATGGTATAGGCGCACAGATACTTGCCGATCTCGGATTGCACAATATCCGGCTGCTTACCAATAACCCCAAGAAAATTGTGGGGCTCGAAAGCTACGGGTTAAAAGTGGTAGAAAGCATCAGGGTGATAGTGCCGCCTACGGAGCATAATCGGAACTATTTGAGGACCAAACAGGAAAAGCTGGAACATATTCTAACTATCGAGGACTAGCCTACTGCAGCAAATTGGAGGAGGACTTTTAGATGTCGAAGAATTATCAGGGTATGCTTGCCGGGAAAGGTCTGAAATTTGGAATCGTCATTGCACGGTTTAATGAAATAATCACCGGGAGATTACTTGAAGGCGCAAAAGACTCGTTGCTGCGGCATGGAGTGGTAGAGCAGGACATTGACGTTGCCTGGACGCCGGGAAGCCTCGAGATACCCCTGGCTGCAAAAAAAATGATTGAGACCGGGAAATATAATGCCATTATCTGCCTGGGTTGTGTGATACGCGGCGGCACTCCTCATTTCGAATATGTTGCCTCAGAGGTAAACAAGGGTATCGCCTGGTTGAGCCTTAATACGGGGATTCCCGTAATCCAGGGGATCATAACCTCAGATAATTTGGAGCAGGCTATTGAACGGGCCGGCGCTAAAGAAGGCAACAGGGGATTCGCAGCCGCCAACAGTGCGATAGAGATGGCCAACCTGATAAAGAGCTTCGGGGCTTAAACTAATCGACGACTTTAAATACCTTGTCCCCGTGGCGGACTTTATCGGGAACTTTAATGCCTACCGCGTCTCCTGCTTTTGCAGCAGGTACATTTTGATTGTTGATTTGCATTGAATCCACGCCCATTTCAATGTCAGTTGTATGCCCTTTAATATGGATCTTATCTCCAACTTTAAGTTCACCTGTCAATTCGAGAGCGGCTACTACAGGCCTGGCGAAAAAATCCGTTATCATCCCGATCTCTACCTCTGCCATGGCGGCACCTCCATCTATAAGTGTACGAAGACTACAACGACTTTAGTATATTTATAATAGGGGAATAAATCAAGGTAATTGAATACGAATTACGGGCTTCACATTTGACAGCTATGTGATATTGAGCTAAATTATATCTTCGTATAGTTTTTAATGCCGCTTATAAATCCTTAGTATAACTCAAGCACTGTATACATATGGAGGTCTTCATGAGTAAACGGTTTGCATTTGTTGCTATGTTTTGCGTCATGGCATTGACGCTGATCTCGGCGAGTTTTATTAACATCGGGTTGGCCCAGGCCGCGCCGTTGTCCAAAGCACCGGCTGCCGCATCAGCGGGGCTGCTGGCCGATGGCCAGGCGGCCGAAAAACTCGATTTGACTTGCCAGTATCCGGTACTGAGCAGTTATGCGGGACTGAACTATTCATTTGACGTTAGTATTAACTACACCGGTCCTGGATCAAAAGTATTTGATTTGAAAGCGACTTTCCCTGATGGGTTCAATGCTACAATTACACCGGGCTATAGTGGCGAAGGCAAAGAAATTGCCGCCATCCGGCTTGACGGCACAAAAGGCTATGCTGACTCCGTGAAAGTTTCTTTGACACCGTACGCGTGGAAGGTTCCGGCGCCGGGCTCATACCCTGTTACTCTAACCGTTAGCTCAGGTGATCTTAAATCGAGCATCGAGCTGACGGCCGTCGTGACCGCTAATTTTGATCTGAAGCTTTCCACTCCTGATGGCAGGTTGAACACCGAAGCCACCGCGGGACAGGACAATACTTTTACTGTTGTCTTGCAGAACACGGGATCAGGGGACCAGGAAAAACTGGAAATCACCTGTCTTGCCAAGGATAGACCCAACGGTTGGACAGTGACAACAAAACCCGATAAGTTAGATTCGCTTAAAGCAGGTGAAAGCAAGGAAATCCAGGTAACTCTCAGGCCCTCAGACAAAACTATCGCCGGAGACTACAATATTTCGATTCAGGCTGAGCCTGAGGCAAAGATCGCTTTTGCCAATATTCAGATAAGGGTCACCGTGCTTACTCCCACCATCTGGGGGTGGGTTGGCGTGGGTGTCGTTGTTCTTGTGATAATTGCGCTGGCAGTCATATTCATCAGGTTTGGCCGCCGTTAATGTAAATCATGAATAACCAATTTGTCATAGAGACTACTAACCTGAGTAAGACATACGGCAAGTTCACTGCTGTTGATGGTCTCAACATGCGGATAGCTGAAGGAGAGGTGTTCGGTTTTCTTGGTCCCAATGGAGCAGGCAAGACCACTACCATTTTGATGCTCATGGGATTTTGTGAGCCTTCGAGCGGCCAGGTGCGGGTTATTGGCTATGACCCGGCGCGGGAGCCTATCAAAGTCAAGAAAGTAGTAGGTTATATGCCTGAAAAAATCGGCTTTTACGATGACTTGACAGCCCGGGAGAACCTGGAATATACGGGCAGGCTTAACGGCTTCAGCGGCAAATTATTGAAAGACAAGATCGACGAACTGCTTCAAAGCGTTGGCCTGGCGGACAAAGCCGGATCAACTTGTCGGCAAGTTTTCGCATGGCATGAAACAGAGGCTGGGCATTGCCGATGTCATGATCAAAGAACCCAAGGTTGCTATTTTCGACGAGCCGACGTCCGGCATTGATCCTGAGGGGACGGATCAGGTTTTGAACTTGATCAAGGAAATGGCGTCGCGAAAAGTGACCGTAGTGATTTCGTCGCATCAGTTGCACCAGGTCCAGAAAATATGTACCCAGGTCGGGATTTTCTCCAAAGGCAAAATGGTTGCTTCCGGACCAGTCGACAAGCTGGGCAGAGAGGCCCTTCGTAAGGGCAAATTCAATATAATCCTGCCGATTGCTCAGTTGACGGATAAGGTCCGGGCTGAGATAACGAAAATACCCGAAGTTGTTGCAATAGAAAGCGCAGGCAGACAGCACTGTTGTTACCGCTGATGATAATATCAGCAAGCAGCTTGAAGACGTCGTGCTGAAGGCAACGGGACTTAAGATTCGAGATGAAGGTCGAGGAATTTGAACTGGAAGAAATCTACATGAAGTATTTCAAAGAGTCATAGATATGTCAGGCTTATTAGAGATATTTTGGAAAGAGCTGGCTGACAATTTTAACAGCAAACGTTTTGTAATACTGTTCCTGCTGGTCTACCTTGCCGGTATTGCTACTATTTACATTGCCGCCCAAAATATCAGGGGCGCCGTGGATGAGACATACCAGGTACGTATTCATCAATCTTTTCGTTGTATCCGGCAGTAATCTCCCGTTTTCCTTCCCCCTGTTCATGTCCATTTTTATTCCGATAATCGGCATTGCCCTGGGTTTTGATGCCGTCAATAGCGAACGTACTCAGCGGCAACCTCAGCCGCCTGCTTGCGCAGCCCATATATCGTGACAATGTAATTAACGGCAAGTTCCTGGCCGGACTGGTCATGCTGGCAATTTTAATTATCAGCATTGTTATGCTGGTGGCAGGACTTGGGCTGCGGATGATAGGGGTGCCACCGGAAGCCGAGGAAATACTCAGACTGTTCATGTTTATGGTTGTCAGCGTATTATATGGTGCATTCTGGATGTCCCTGGCAATCCTTTTCTCGACTTTATTTAGAAGACCGCCACGTCGGCTCTTGGCCTCGATAGCGATCTGGATTTTTCTCTTCCTGTTCATGTCTTTGATTGCCAGGTCTGATCGCGAATGCTGTGATCAGCCTGTTACGCAGAACTCGACAGTGGATGAAGTGGCCAGGTTCGATACGATATTCCGGATGATAAGCAGGATATCCCCTGGCACACTGTATACTGAAAGCATCCAGGCTATTCTGTTGCCTGTGTTGGGTACTTCGAGCCCTACCATGATGATGATCGGCATGTACTCAGGGCTGAAGCCGGCTCCTCTGCCGCTTAAGCCAGAGCCTGCTGATAGTTTGGCCCCAGATGGTTGGCTTGCTGGCTCTCACGGCAATTTGCTTTGCAATTGCCTATATCAAGTTCATGCGTGAAGAGATCAGGGCAACATAGCCGCTTCATAGACATCGACAGCTCTAAAGGTTAACTTGGACTGTCTGTTCTATTACCTAAAAATCGGCTGCAATTTGATTCACAGGAGTAAATATTATGATACTGCGAGGCGTTGACTGTTGGTTTCATTGCTACAAATTGCTACATTGTGGCTTCGGATACTACCAGGCGGGGCATGGTTATTGATCCCGGGGCTGAATCCAAGACGATATTAAGCGAGATCGAGCAGGCTCCAGTTGACAATATCAATGATTGTTGTCACACACTCGCATTTCGATCATCTCGGTGCGGTCAAGGCGTTAAGTGAAGCAACCGGTGCCAAGTTTGCCGTGGGCGCCGGGACGCAGAAACTGGCGCCCGGCGCATTCGCCAAGATGGTCAGCGCGATGGCAGGCGGCTCAATCAAGTAGTCCTGAGCCGGACATGATGCTGGACGACGGTGATGCGGTGGATATCGATGATCTGCATTTCAAGGTGCTTTTACACGCCGGGCCATAGTCCCGATGAGATTTGCCTGTACGGCACGGCATGCTGTTTAGCGGGGATACCCTCTTCAATTCAGGCATCGGCCGGACGGATTTTCCCGGCTGCAGTTACGAGCACTTGGAAGAAAGCATAAGAAAGAAGCTGTATACGCTTGCCGGACAATACGGTTGTCTATCCGGGCCATGGGCCTGAGACAACCATTGGGGATGAGAAAAGGGGCAATCCCTTTATCAGGTGATTGCCCCTTTTATTTCGGTTAAGTTACCGAGTATTAGACGAAGATCGGGCAGAGTACCAGTGTGATGGTGCTCAAGAGCTTTACCAGCACATGAAGTGATGGACCGGCAGTATCCTTGAACGGATCACCGACGGTATCGCCGACCACGGCAGCTTTGTGAGCATCGGAACCTTTGCCGAGGATGTTGCCTTTCTCATCTTTAAGCTGATCGTCTTCAATCATCTTCTTGGCATTGTCCCAGGCGCCGCCGCCGTTGTTCATGAAGGAAGCCAGCATGATGCCGGCGATAGTGCCGACCATAAGCAGTGCAGCCACTACCTGGGCGGCATCAAAGCCTTTGGACAGGTATTTGAAGAGCAAGCCGATGACCACCGGGGCCAGTACAGGAATAAGAGCCGGGAGCGATCATTTCCCTCAGTCCTGCTTTGGCGGTGATATCAACGATCTCGCCATAGTTCGGTTTCTCAGTGCCGGCCATGATGCCGGGATGAGTCTCTAAATTGTTTGCGGACTGCAGTGATGATGTCGCTGGCAGTGCGCCCGACGCTTTGATCGCCAGGAACTGAAGAGGTAGACAAGCATGGCAGCAAGAGCGCGCCAACGAAGACCTCGATGCGGGCGATATTGACCGACATCGAATGTGCCTCCCCTGAGGAATGCAACCCTGTCCAGGTAAGCCTGGAAGAGCAGGAAGGCCGCCAGGCCTGCGGAAACCATGGCATAACCCTTGGTTAGTGCTTTGGTGGTGTTGCCGACGGCATCCAGCCTGTCGGTGATCTTGCGGATCTCTTTGCCGGCGCCGGCCATCTCGTTGATGCCATTGGCATTGTCGGTGATGGGGCCGAAAGTATCCATGGAAAGAACGTAAGGGCAGGTCATCAGCATGCCCATGGTGGCAACGGCGGTGCCGAATGCGCCTGCGCCGGGTACGCCGCTCATAGAGCCAAACCAGTAAGCGAGCAACAGGGCAGCGCCGATGACTATGGCAGTGGCAAATGTGGTTTCAAAACCGACAGCCACGCCCATAACGATATTGGTTGCCGGGCCGGTCTTGGAGGCTTCGGCGATGTCTCTTAACCGGCTTATAACGGGACTCGGTGTAGTACTGGGTCACATAAATGATGGCGATGCTGGCGATGATACCGACCATGCCTGCGCCGAACAGCCACCAGATCTTTGCTCCACCGAACTTAGGATCGCCGTAGAGCATGGCCCAAACGGTAATGGCTAAACCAACGATGGACAACGCAATGGCCACGAAATAGCCGCGGTTCAAAGCGTTCATGGCATTCTCGTTTTCTTTTGCCTTCACGATCAGCAGGCCGATCATGCTGGCAATCATGCCAAAACCGCGGACACACAGGGGGAAGAGCACCCAGGCAACATTCTGGGTTGCCAGATAAGCGACGATACCGAGGATCATCGCGCCGATGTTCTCGGCAGCCGTCGATTCGAAAAGGTCAGCGCCACGGCCGGCGCAGTCGCCAACGTTGTCACCAACGAGGTCGGCGATAACAGCGGCATTGCGGGGATCGTCTTCGGGAATGCCTGCCTCGACTTTGCCGACCAGGTCAGCGCCCATGTCAGCAGCTTTGGTATAGATACCGCCGCCGAGCTGGGCAAAGAGGGCCACAAAGCTGGCGCCGAAGCCGAAGCCGACGATAAGATGCGGGGAAAGCTGCGGGGTGTTGGCTCCGCCAAAGGCGAAGAAGATGACGGTGACACCGATAAGGCTGAGAGCGGTGATCAGGAAACCGGATACAGCGCCGCCGTGAAGCGCTACTTTAACAGCCTCGGTCAGGTTCTTCTGTGCAGCGGCAGCGCAGCGGACATTGGATTTAACGGCGATGTACATGCCGATGAAACCGGATACGCCGGAGCAGATAGCGCCGACCAGCACGGCAATGGCAGTGAATATGCCGATGTTAATTGGGTTATAGCCGGCTTTTTGAAGTGCTTCCTCCGGCGGCAGAAGCAGCAACAACGACGCCGATGACGATAGCGACTATCACTGAGAAAATAGCGATAGTGCTGTACTGCCTTTTAAGGAATGCCCACGCACCCTCAAAGATCATGTCGCCGATTTCTTTCATTTTTGGCGTGCCTGTCGGGCGGCGCATGATGCTTACAATCAGCCATGCGGCGAAATGCAAGTGTCAGTACACCAGCAACAGGAACGATCCAAAAGATCGGGGGAATTTGTACCATAGTACCTCCTTATTTGATAAATTACTGGTGTCGCGCACGCAGAAAAGCGCGTGCCATCCAAATCGGGGATTTTACCAGCGGCGACGTTTAAAGTCAAGCTAAATCTAGTCAGTAGAATTGCTTAATTTTTCGGATAAAAGACTTATTTTTCTGTTGTAGAAGGTTATTATGCATGACCAGCGTCAGGTCACCTCGTGTTTTTTCGACAATGCCTCTCACGTTGTCGGTATTACGCCTCAGGCCGAATGTGATGGCATCGGGGAAATCCATCGTTACCAGCATTGAATAGATCTGGTCCATTTTATCCAGTAAATCTTCTGCGGCGTCATATTGACCTGTTCTCAGTCCATCCAGTACATATCTTCTTAATTCACCGACGGATTCGGCCAGGCCGTTCAAATAGGCAGGGTAGGCCACGCCCAGTTCGTCCGGATCGGGAATCTCCCTGTTAAAGATTATATTGTATGTGATGCTGGCTTCAGCATATTCTTTAAATGCAGTCATGCACATAGTTGGCTGACAAAAGATCGTTGTGTTTGCCCTTATAATCCGTCTGTAGTTGTTCTACCAGAGATTTAGCTGAGTTCACCAGTTGAAGAGCGGTTTCTTTGTCGCGTCTGTGGGTGGCCCGGATCGAAGTGGAACTGAGCCTGATAATTTCGCGGCAGCTCTTCAGACAGACCTCGCGAGCAGCGTCCTTTGCTGCCAGTCGGGTCCGGATCCGGTCAGCTATTTTATCCAGTTTGTCCGGGCTTTTTTTTGTTGCGCTCATTTCTTTTCTCCACATTTCGGATCCGTGATTCTTCGCTAGTCGGCAGTTGCTCAATCAGTGCTTTCTCAATCGAGTAGACCATGTACCTTGATTCCTTCAATTTGGCAGAAGAAAGGACGGTCTTAAACTCTGGCAATTTGGCCAGTTCCTCCAACACTCTGATGCCCTCTTCCACCCTTTTTGCATTGGCCCTGACGACGGAGGTTAAGTCCTGGTGATCGGTCGTCAGATCGAATTTGGCGCCGATATCACCGGGCACGTCCCTGTTTTCGATCGAGGCTGCCGCCTATATCGTCGGCAGATTTACTTAGCTCGTGCCTGATAGATTTGAGTTGCCGGCTTGAAGGTGTGTCTTCCACAATGAACCTGGATACATCTTCAAGTACCGCGCAGCCCCTCGCTGACGCGGTTTAAATTCGCGTCAATGGTACGCAGAATCCGACGATGCACCGCTATCAAGGTCCTTAAGTGATTCAGGTAGCGTCCCTTCCCTGGCCTCAGAAATGCTCTGGCGTATTTCGGAGGGCATTTCGATATTCATATCTTTGAATTTCTTTTCGAGATGCCTTCCTATATTGCGCGGGTCCTTATAATAATCCCTGGATTGGAACGGACCGGGGTCGCCGCTTTCTTCGTGGATGGTGCCGATAGATTTATGTATGGCGAAACTGGAGATTATCCTGGTTAGACCGGATTTCCCGCAGACCGGGCATGGAGGGTTGCTGGCGGCATCCGAGATTCTCAGGAAAATGCTCACCCTGCGATTGCAGTTCGGGCATGCATACTCGTAGATCGGCATATAAAAACCTCTGTATTTATGCTGAATCCGCTGGCGAATCGGAAGAGGATGAGGGTGGGGAGGGCACTTCACCTCTCTCCATTCTTTCCATGGTTTCCTGGTATTCGGGGGCGACTGCTTCTCCTCCGCTCATCTGTTTGTTCCATTGGGCCAGTGCTCTTGGATCATTGTTCATCAGGCCGCGAGTTAGCTGACCGTCTGAAAGAATGTTATCATATACATCTTTATATGATTTTTGCATCATAAATGTGGAAAACAGGCGTTTAAGTGACTCTTGATGACATTTGGGACAAGGGGGACAGGTATTCTCAAATCTGCGGCATGAAAATTTCCTGCCGGGTTTTGCAGTTATTGCACCAGTATTCATATACAGGCATTTCCAGTCTCCTCGATCTCATGATTGTAACATATGTCATTTAACTTGTTAAAAGTTGGCAGCTATTAAACGTCGTTTACTTTGACTTGAATCCCATTACTTTTATAAAATGCTTCGAGGTGATTGAACTGTGAATAGCAATGAAATCCGCAGCGCTTATTTAAACTTTTTCGTTGAGAAAAAGCACAAAGTAATTCCCAGTTCTTCGCTGATTCCTCATGGTGATCCAACTCTGTTGCTGACAACAGCAGGCATGGTGCAGGTGAAACCCTATTTTCTCGGCATTGCGGTCCCTCCTAATCCCCGGCTGGCATCCTGTCAGAAGTGCTTCAGGACCACGGACATAGATTCTGTAGGCGACAACAAGCATCTGACATTCTTCGAAATGCTTGGCAATTTCAGCGTCGGCGATTATTTCAAGAAAGAAGCTATCGAATGGGCCTGGGAGTTCGTTACGGAGCGGATGCACCTCCCTCCCGAAAAGCTGTGGGTTACAATTTATCTGGATGATGATGAAGCGTTCAAGATTTGGAAGAGTATAGGTTTTCCCGAGAAGAAGATCGTCCGGCTGGGGGACAAGGACAACTTCTGGGGCCCGGCCGGCGACAGCGGCCCGTGCGGTCCCTGCAGCGAAATACATTACGATTTCGGCGATAAATACGGATGCGGGAAGGCCGACTTGCGGGCCTGACTGCAGTTGTGGGCGCTTTTCTGAAATATGGAACCTGGTATTTACCGAGTACAATCAGGCTAAGGACGGGTCCAGGACACGCTTACCCAAGCCCAACATTGATACGGGAATGGGCCTGGAAAGAATAGTAGCCGCATATCAGGGAAATCCTACCGTATATGATACCGACCTTTTCAGTCCGCTTGTGCAGAAAGTCTGCCGTATTGCCTCTGTATCACAGGGCAAGGATGAGGCGGTGGACAGGTCAATAAAAGTGATTGCCGAGCATAGCAGGGGTATTTCATTCTTGCTGGCCGATGGATTATTGCCGTCGAATGAAGGCAGGGGTTATGTACTGCGCAGGATACTTAGGCGTGCTTGTTTTCTGGGCAGGAAGCTGGGCATCGACAAGCCGTTCTTGAGCGAGATGGCGGGCGTCGTAATAAAGAACATGGGTGCCGTGTATCCCGAGTTGGTCACCAATAAGAAATTGATATTTGATATTATCAATAATGAGGAAGAGAAATTCATTGCTACGCTGGATGCCGGCATAAATCTGTGCGAAAAGGCCATTGCGGAGGCCAAAGCTCAAAAAAGAGACTGTTTGCTGAGTGAGGAAGTGTTCAAGTTCTGGGACACGTACGGCTTTCCTTTCGAGCTGAGCGCGGAGATTGCCAGTGAACACGGGCTCAAGATTGACCGTGAAGGCTTTGAAACTGAGATGGAGAAGCAACGGGAAAGGGCCAGGGCGTCGCATCAGTTTGTTAATAACTCTGGATTGACTTCAGCGGAGAGCCTGGGGGAAATCAAAGTAACCGAATTTGTCGGTTATGAGCATTTATCTACCAGGTCTAAGATCGTGCAGATCCTGGACGCTCATACCAGGAAACAGATTAGCAAGGCCGATAAGGGCCATAAAATTACGTTGGTCCTGGATAAGACGCCGTTTTATGGGGAAATGGGCGGCCAGGTGGGTGATACAGGGAGTCTTACATCTCCGACAGGCAAAGTAAGCGTTTCAGGCGCCATTGCTCCCGTGACGGGCAAAGTAGCATTGTCAGGGCAGGTATCTGAAGGGTCCATATCTGTCGGCGATATAGTGGATGCCAGTGTAAATGAAGACCGCAGGATGGATATTGCCAGGAACCATACGGCTACTCATATTTTGCAGGCTATGTTGCGGAAAGTATTGGGTAGTCATGTTGCGCAGAGAGGTTCATTGGTTGCTCCCGAACGTCTTCGTTTCGATTTTGCCCAGTTGCACCCGATTGATAAAGAGCAGTTGAAAGAAATCCAGGCAGGCGTCAACGACATTATTCGCCGTGACTTGCCCGTGGTTACGGAGAGCTGTTCCTATGATAAAGCGGTCAGCGAAGGCGCCATGGCGATCTTCGAGGAAAAATACGGGGATACAGTCAGGGTTGTTAAAATAGGCTCTCCCGGTGTCAGCGCCGAACTCTGCGGCGGCACGCACGTAAGGTCTACCGGCGAGATTGGATATTTCTTGATTCTCAATGAGACCAGCATAGGCACCGGCTTGCGGAGGATTGAGGCCGTAACAGGTCGTGGCGCCGAAGCCTATATAAGCGAGAGATTTAGTGTTCTCGAACAGGTGGCTGGCAATTTGAAAACGGCGCCCGCTGAAATACCGGCAAAATTAGAAAACCTGATAAATAGTTTGAATTCCAGCAACAAATTGGTCGCTTCGCTGCAGCGGGAGCTATCATCATATGAAGTGGATAAATTGCTGGGCACCAATTTGAGTGAAATAAACAAAGTCAACGTGGTCTCCGCAAAAGTTTCCTCGCTTTCGCGTGAGGCTCTGATGGAAATGGGCGATATATTGAAAGCCAGGTTAAAGAGCGGCGCAATTGTTCTGGCCACAATCTACGAGGATAAACCCTTCTTTATGGCTACTGCCACGGCGGATGTGGTTGCCAGGGGAATTCATTGCGGCAAGCTGATTAAGCAGGTATCGGGAATTGCAGGAGGAAGCGGCGGAGGAAAGCCGGATATGGCCCAGGCGGGGGCCAGGGACAAGGAAAAGATCAATGAGGCCCTGGCGGCAGTCCCCAAATTCATTGAGGAATTATTAAAGGCCGGTCATGCCTAGGGCAATGGGCCTCGATGTAGGCGACAGGAAGATCGGCGTGGCCTTATCCGATCCGTCAGAGATACTGGCTTCTCCTTTAAAGACCATTATTCGTGTTAGCGATGATGCTGCCATCGAAGAGATATTGTCCCTTGTCAAGAAGAACGCCATATGCAGGATTATTGTCGGTCTGCCATATTCGCTCAACGGCGCGATTGGCCCGCAGGCCGAAAAAGTACTTTTATTTACCAGACAGATAGCGCAAGCTACAGATGTTGACATAATCATGCAAGATGAACGGCTTACGTCTGTGTCAGCCAACCAGAAGCTCAGAGAGGCCGGAAAGAAGGGCAGCAAACTGAAGAATGAAATGGATGCGGCTGCAGCTACTGTCATACTCCAGTCGTATCTTGATGAAGTCAAGCTGAACGGACAAATTTCGCAGCTTGAGCCGCCGACCATATAATTAGAATTGTTGGGAATGGGCGCCTGAAATAGGAGGTTTTACATGTCCAGAATATTGCTTAGCCTGTTGATGCTGCTGTTTCTTATCCCTGTGATGATGTCTTGCTCTGCTGTTGGCAATAAGGTGGCGATAATCCCGCTTAATGGTGTAATAGAGCCGGGAGGTGGTTTTTCAATTTTAGGAGGGTCTTCAATCACACCAGACGCTGTCCGTAAATTGCTGGCGAGAGTAAAGGACGATATTACAGTCAAGGCCATAGTAATTCAGGTGAACAGTCCGGGCGGCGATGTCAGCGCATGCGAAGAGATTGCATATGAAATGAGCAAGGTCAAGAAACCGATTGTGATAAGCATGCGAAGCATAGCTGCGTCGGGCGGCTATTATATCTCGGCTAAAGCTGACAAAATTGTCGCGCTTCAGTCCACGTTGACCGGCAGCATCGGTGTTATATCCGAAATACCCAATTTAAACGGGCTGCTGGATAAAGTCGGCGTGAAAATGGAAGTGATCAAATCGGGCAAGTACAAGGATATGTATTCCGGTTTTGCCGAGTTGTCTCCGGAAGAGAGGGCGATAATGCAGCAGACAACTGACCAGATGTATGACCTGTTCATAGACGTTGTGGCCGAGGGACGTCATTTAAGTAAAGACAAAGTCAGGGAATTGGCGACCGGGCAAACGTACACCGGTATCCAGGCAAAAGAGCTGGGCCTCGTCGATGAACTGGGCGGGCTGCAGACTGCCATTGATCAGGCTGCAAAGCTGGCAAATATTGAAAATCCCGTCACGGAATATATTTATCCTGAATCCCCCGGCCTGATCGATGTTCTACTTAACGGGAGCGGCAGCCAGTTGATCAGCAGTGTGGCAGGTGAATTTTCCGGCCCTGAGCATGTGGCAGCATCCGTCTTTTTGAATAATACTTACCCGAGATTCCTGTATCGCTGATTGAACCCGGCGCTTTTCGCCGACGGTCATTCGGTGTATCACATTTTGATTGAACCGGCCAAAACGTTATATGATATAACGTCATTGTGAAGCTAGACGGTTAATTCAAGGTCATTGCAAAATTGAGCACCGCAGTAAGAACACATTCAAGTCTCTCAGACTATATAAATGTCCTGAAGCCCAGGGAAACGAGCCTTTTATTATTCATAGGGGCGTGCTCCGAGGTAATCGCAGTTTCCACGCTGCGCGGCCCGTTCCCTTTGAGCGATTTTCTATTTGCTTTGCTGGCCATTACGCTGGGAAGCGCAGGGGCAAATGGGCTGACCAATTACCTTGACCGTGATGTTGACGCCAGGATGAAACGCACTTGCGGAAGGGTATTGCCCTCGGGCAGGATAGCCCCTGCGGAAAAGGCCCTGACTTTATCATTGGTTCTAATTGTTGCCGGCCTGATGCTTGCCTGGTTATTATCTCCGATATGTTTCTTTATCGGTCTTATAGGAGTCGTCGCCTCGGCCGCCTGGCGCAAGACAATCTCATGTACGTTTCTTGGCATTATTGCCGGTAGTGCTCCTATATTGATAGGCTGGTATGCAATCGTCAAACAGCCGGTCATTGGTATAATGCCGGTCCTTCTTTTTTGTCTCATTGCATTATGGACGCCTACCCATGTATGGACGTTAATGATAGCCAACCGGTCCGACTATGAGAATGCCGGTTTGCATTATTTCCCACTTAATTTTAAAGACAAAGTCGTCATATGGATGCTGGCGGTCCTCTCGGTTGCTCTTTCAGTTGTTGCGTTCATGGTTTATTCGATGACAGGAAGGTTTCATTTACCTTATCTCATTGTTTCGAGTATTCTCAGCCTCGTAATGATATTGGCGAACATAAGGCTGTTATTTGCACCCACATCTAACAATGCCTGGACCGTTTACAAAATTTCGGCTTTTCCTTACCTGGGAATTATTTTTACAGTGATGGCGATAGATTCATGGCTACTTTAATAACTGCGTACAGTCATGTTTTGGAATATGCGTTTAGTCCCCGAAGCATTGCCGTGGTCGGGGCGTCAGATCATCCTTTTTCGGCCGGGTATCACTTCTTACGGCATTTGCTTGACTACGGGTACGCGGGCGCTCATTTACCCAATAAACCCTCAAAAAGAGTCAGTGCAGAACATCAGGGCTTATCATAGTCTCACGGACATTGGGCAGGATGTGGACCTTGTTATCTGCTGTGTGCCCACGTCAGGAGTGCTGCCGCTGTTGGAGGAATGCCCTGCAAGAAATGTTAAAATCGTGCACTTGTTCACCGCTCGTCTTGGCGAGACAGGGCGGCCGCAGGCGGCTGAAATGGAAAGGCAAATCCAGGCCAAAGCCGCGGAACTTGGCATACGTATTATAGGCCCCAACTGCATGGGAATTTACAGCCCGGCGGCGGGAATTAGCTTCGGTTACGGCTTTCCTTACGAAGCGGGAAATGTAGGAGTTGTTTTTCAGAGTGGTGGAGCGGCTACCCTGCTCATTCAAACAGGTGGCGTACAGGGTCTGCGGTTTAGCAAAGCTGTCAGTTATGGTAATGCCATGGACCTGGATGAGTGCGATCTACTGGACTATTTCGCTGCGGACAGCGATACCGGAATTATTGCTGCCTATTTTGAAGGGGTCAGGGACGGTCGCCGATTCATGAACTCGTTACAGTCGGCCGCCGGCAAGAAACCCGTTATTACCATTAAGGGTGGGAAAGGAAAGGCGGGGACACGGGCAGTTGCGTCACATACTGCCGCAATGGCCGGCTCCGCAAATATTTGGGATATCGCTTTTCGCCAGTCGGGGGCAGTCCAGGTAAAGGATATCGGCGAGATGGTTGATATGGCCATGCTGTTCGATTGTCTGCCTCCTATCCGGGGTGGGAGGATCGGTATGATGGGCGGCGGTGGTGGGAAAGGGGTAATTTCTGCCGATCTGGCCGAGGAGGCGGGTTTTATTTTGCCGCCCCTTTCCGGGGTTATTCGCAATCAATTGAAAGAAATAGTCCCTGATTTGTGGGATTGGCTGGGCAATCCCGTGGACTTCTCAATTTGGGGAGATAATGGAATAAAAGCGGGAGAAATACCCAGGATATTCAGCGAAAGTCCGGAATTTGATTTCCTGATCGTGCAGATTTCGGATGAAAATCCTATGGCCGATGATTGGTGGGGTACTATAACCCAGATGGAAGTCGACCAGATGATTAATATCTCCAAGCAAAAATCCAAACCGGTAATCGGAGTGTTGAGCAGCGGCAAACCCGGTTTTCGTGATTTCGAAAACACACGTTGGAGGGCTATCTCAGAATACAGGACGAAATTAGTCGATGCCAGGGTCCCTGTCTTTGATAGCATAGGGGAGGCGGTTAGTTCCATGAAAAAATTTGTTGACTATTGGGACCGGCATTAATATCTGCAGCGTTTAGTGCTATGTCAGCCTCACCTTTTGAAGTAAAAACTGCCTGTCCATCGTCGTGCGCCAGGATTGCGACACTGGACATGCTCCACGGCAGAGGTACAGACGCCCATATTCCTCCCTGTAGGCAGCCAGGCTACGGTCCGCGCCTTGACGCCCGGTGATCTCGACGAAATCGGAATCAAAATGATCCTCTGTAATGCTTATCATCTGTATCTCAGACCCGGAATTGAGATTATTGAGAAATCAGGCGGATTGCACAGGTTTATGCGTTGGGACAAACCTATCCTGACCGATAGCGGCGGCTACCAGATATTCAGTCTCTCCTCTTTTCGCAATATAACAGATGATGGAGTCGTATTCCGTTCTCACATAGACGGCAGCGAGCACCGGATGTCCCCGGAGAATGTCATCCTGCTGCAGGAGAAGCTTGGATCGGATATCATGATGGTACTGGATGTCTGTCCCGAGACTTCGGCCAAGAGACAGGACCTCTCAAAAGCCGTCGCACAGACTACTGAATGGGCCCGGCGGTGCTATCAGGCACACAATGATACAGGCCAGCATTTGTTTGGCATTATTCAGGGCGGGACGGACCCCGAGCTGCGGACTATATCTGCAACGGAGATAACATCCATCGATTTTCCCGGGTATGCCATCGGCGGTCTCAGCCTGGGTGAACCCAAGACCACCATGTGGGATATCGTAGATCATACAATTGCGTTAATGCCGCCGGAGAAACCACGATATCTAATGGGTGTGGGCGCGCCCGATGACCTGGTCGAAGGAGTCGACAGGGGAGTGGACATTTTGACAGCGCATTGCCGACCCGTGTTGCGCGAAACGGCGGCCTCTATACGCGGGAGGCCGCAAAAACGTTAAACGATCAGCATATAAAGATCAGCTTGGCCCAATTGAAGAATCCTGCGAGTGCTTCACGTGCAGGAATTTCAGCCTGGCCTATGTGCACCATCTCTTTAAGTGTGAAGAATTGCTGGCATACAGGCTGGCAACGATCCATAATTTGTTCTTCATGAATAAACTCGTTTCGGATATCCGGGACGCCATCAGCGAAGGTAAGTACCCTGAATTTAAAGAGGCATTTTTATCGAAATATCAGCCGACCGACGAAGATCGAAGGGTTGAGCAAAAATCCAGGAGTCTTGAATCAAAACGCCACAAAGCTTCGGAAGATTTCCAATGAAGCTGCATTGATGGTAACATGAATCCCTGTTGTTTGATCCGGTAATACATTCATGAAAGAAAATGGAACGCTCATAAATATCAAGGACCTCTCGTTGTGGTTCGGTGGCGTCAGGGCTCTGACTGACATCAACCTTGAAATACGCAAGAACGAGATCTTGGCAATCATCGGGCCCAACGGCGCGGGTAAAACGTGCCTTCTTAACTGCATAAATGGTTTTTATAAACCGCAAAAAGGCGAGATTACATTTAACGAGCGAAAAATTAATGGCCTTAGATCGGACAAGATAGCGCGGAATGGGCATCGCCCGCACGTTCCAGAATATTGAGCTCTATTCCGGCTTGAGCGCGCTGGATAATATCATGGCCGCCAGGCATGTCCTGATGAAGCAGAACATATTCAGCACTTTTCTTTATTTTGGACCGGCCCACAAAGAAGAGGTTGCTCACCGCAGGACAGTTGAAGACATCATTGATTTTCTCGAAATAGAACATATCAGAAAAACGGTCGTCGGCTCTTTGCCCTACGGATTGCGTAAAAGAGTGGAATTAGGCAGGGCATTGGCGCTCGAGCCGAAGGTTCTTCTCCTTGATGAACCCATGGCCGGCATGAACCTGGAGGAAAAAGAAGACATCGCGCGGTTTATTTACGATATCTTTGAAGGGCAGGGAGAATCATATCCGGATACGCCGGTCCTGCGAGATGGGGTGGACTCAATTGTCCTGATCGAACATGATATGGGCGTGGTGATGGACCTGGCTGACAGGATCGTTGTGCTCGATTTCGGCAAGCAGATTGCCGAAGGGACTCCGGCAGAAATCGCGGCAAATAAGGATGTTATTGCCGCTTACCTGGGTGAGAAGTAGCCGGTTTTTCTATTGTAGAGCAACTGGCTTGGTGTCGTCGTATGCATCTGGGCAGGATGTACAACGGCAGTCAGTGTGGCAATAATCCGCGCCAAAGTACTGCCGAAAGTTTTCTCAATTCTTGTTCCAAATTATCCTTGCTCGATGTCTGGCACCAGTCATAGAAAACACCCCGGAGACTGTGCACATATACAACGGCAAGATCACGGGCAGACATGTCGGTTCTTATTTCGCCTGACTCCTGCCCCTCTTTTATAATCGATTCAAACATCCCAAATATAGGCCGTTTACGATTGGAGAGTACCTGTATTTTCTTATCCTGGCCCAACTGACTTTGGTAGGATATCCGTATAGGCGTTTTACCCAGCTCCTCGTAATACTTTAAAGAGGCCTCCAACCAGGCGTCCATCTTCTGTCTGATCCCGGAGCAATGGGCAAGTTTCTTTGATACGGTGTTTTCCATGAAATTGTCCATATCAAGAAATACCTCGAGGGGTATCTGGCTTTTAGAACGGAAGTGAACGTAAAAAGTTCCCTTGGAGAGCCCGAGTTCGGAGCAAATTTCCTCCACATGCACATTTTCAAATCCCTTTTTAGCAAAGAGCTCAAGACTCGTTTCAAATATTCGCCGCTTTGTTTCAGCAGCCTGTTGACTCCTTTTGGTATCGCGTTTCATGTTGCGCTCCGGTGCAGGTTAGTCGTTCTTGGGTAGTGTATCATTCACTACCTTTTCTTGACAAAAATATTTCTGTTGTGCTATTTTTTTGCTGTCACTAAATCAAGTCAGTGACCTGGGTTCTCTATTATTGCAATGGAAGGTCGGCAAGTGGAATCTCTATCCGTGGGCCATATTATGCATCAAGTTGTTAAACGCTAGCTCGACCGCCGGATAATTAATCAGTTAATTCAAAAAACTATGGGGAGGCCAACAAAGCTATGCAATACAAAAATATAGTTGTGGTAGGCGGTGGGGCGATTGGAGGCATAACCGCTGCTTTGCTGACACGCAAAGGTGAGAACGTTATCGTTGTGGACGCGGACAGGGAGCATGTGGCCACGATGAATAAAGGGCTGGAAGTCACTGGAGGCCAGGAGTTCACTGTGCCTATTAAAGCGATGGTGCCTGGTGATTTTTCGGGCGCCGGGTATGCAAAGTGGGCTGACATCGTCCTTCTGGCTGTGAAGGGCCTACATACCGAAAATGCCCTGCGCGTCGTACTGGCGGGGGTATCCGAGACTGCCCCGGTTGTCTCCTTGCAGAATGGCATCAATGAGGAGACAATTGCCAAAATCGTCGGGGAGGCCAGGACCATCGGCTGCTCCATAACCTGGGGAGGCACCAACATGGGGCCCGGCCAGTTGATCCAGACGACCAAGGAAGGCGGATTCATCATAGGGCAATGGCCCACTGGTGAGAGCAAGATTGTCGAAAAAACCGCCGTACTGCTTTCCAAGGCCTTTCCCACCGAGATAACTAAAAATATCATTGGAGACAGGTGGACCAAGCTGTTATTAACAGTTTCACTGACGGGAGTCGGCACGACACTGGGACTAACGTACGGCCAAAGCGTTGCCAACGAAGACGCACTGAAAGTAGTCCTGGCCGTTATCAGTGAAACTCTGGAAGTCGGTAAAGCGGCCGGAGTAGAGTTTGCCGATTGGAAACAACCGGGGTCGCAGATGGGCATATCACCCTTGGTGGCCCAGGTGCGCAGAAAGGAAGATCTCGCCAATGCCACCATGATTATGCAATTGGGTTGGTCCATACCGATCAAGCCCTCCATGTGGCAGGACATCGAGAAGGGACGCAAGACCGAGGTGGATTTTGTGAACGGATACGTGGTCCGGAAGGGTCAGCAGGTCCATGTGAAGACCCCGGCTAACGAACTTGTCACAAGGTTGGTCCATGAGATTGAAGATGGCAAGAAATCACCGGGCATTCAGAATTTGGTTGAGTATAAAGATATCGTAGCGCACCTACAATAAAGCCATAGGAGGCCAGAAATGCCATATAAAAATATCCTTGTAGTGGGTGGCGGCGCTATCGGAGGCATAACCGCTGCTCCGCTGATACGCAAAGGCGAAAATGTTATTGTTGTGGACGCCGACAGGGAGCATGTGGCTGCAATGAATAAAGGGCTGGTAATCACCGGACTGGATGAGTTCACTGTGCCTGTTAAGGCTATGACGCCTGACGATTTTTCGGGTGGCAAGTATGCAAGGTGGGCGGACATCGTCCTCCTGGCCGTGAAGGGCCTGCATACCGAAAATGCTCTGCGCTCGATACTACCGGGAGTATCTGAAGCTGCCCCGGTTGTCTCCCTGCAGAACGGCATCAACGAAGAGACAATCGCCCAAATCGTCGGCGAAGCCAGGACCATCGGCTGCGCCATAATTTTTGGGGGAACCAACAAGGGGCCCGGTCAACTTATCAAGACGGCGCCAGGCGGATTCATCATCGGTCAATGGCCTACAGGTACAAGCGAGACCGTCGAGGAGATCTCTGTGCTGCTTTCAACGGCCTTTCCCGTCGAAGTCTCCGCCAATATTATTGGAGAAAGATGGACCAAGCTATCGGGAACTGCGTCGCTGACGGGTGTCGGTACAACCCTGGGGCTAACCTACGGCGAAACCGTTGTTAATGAAGCCGCGTTGAAGGTGGCTTTGACTGTTGGGACCGAGGTCTACGATGTCGGCACGGCCGCGGGCATCGAGTTTGCCCCGGTGAATGGCGTATCGACCTCGAAGATATTATTGCGCAAAAAGGAAGATTTCGCCTTTGCCCAAAAGATCATGCAGATCGGTTTCTCTAAAAACGGCGCGATCAAGCCCTCCATGTGGCAGGACATCGAGAAGGGACGCAAGACCGAGGTTGATTTTGTGAACGGATACGTGGTCCGGAAGGGACGGCAAGTGCATGTGAAGACCCCGGCCAACGAACTTGTCACACGGCTGGTCCATGAGATTGAAGATGGCAAGAAATCACCGGACATAAAAAACCTGGTTGAGTATGAGGATATCGTAGCGTACTTGCAATAAAAACTATTGAAGGAGGTTTCAAAATATGGCAAAAAAATTGATAATTCAGGTCTGTCCTATCGGCTCCGGCGGCACATTGCACGAAGATACTCCTAACATACCGAAATTCGGTAAGCGCACCCCTTACCTGCCAATCACTCCCAAGCAGGTGGCAGCAGAAGCCAAGCGCTGCTATGATGCGGGAGCCACTCTGGTACATGTCCACGCACGCGATTCCAAGACCATGATGCCCACTCCGGACATCAAAGTCTGGGGCGAATTTGTCTCCGAGATACGGGCGACATGCCCGATGGTGATCGAACTGGGTGGCGGAATTGGCCCCTGGATCGAAAACTACCAGACTCTCTTCCCCATCCAGCCTAACACTGAACAAAAACTGGCGTTGCTGGATGTCAATCCCGAACCTGACATGCTTACGGTTAACGTCGGCACATTCGATTTTACTGTCGGTCCCACGCCCTCGCTGTTTTCCAATGATTACTTCTACCAGAAGAAAGCTATAGAAGGAATTAAGAAAAAGGGCTGGGGATTGGAGATAGAGATTTATGACGTCAGCCACCTGCATAATTTGAGCCGTCATGTCAGGGAAGGAACCCTTGCCCAGAACGAACATTTTCACCTTGATTATGCAATGGGCATAGACGGCGGCATGCCCGCAACTCCTGAGATGATGATATTTGCTGTAAATGAGGGCAAGCGGCTTTTCCCCAATGCACAGTGGCAGGCGCTTGGTATTGGCAGGTATGAGATGCCCATGGTCACCATGGCTATGATAATGGGCGCAGACAGCCTGCGGGTCGGGCTCGAAGATAATATCTACATTTCGCACGGCGTCCTGGCAAAGTCCAATGCCGAACTCGTTGAGAAAGTGGTCAGGATAGCCCGGGAGTTGGACTACGAGATCGCCACTGTTAAAGAAGCCCGGGAAATCCTGCATCTCAAAAAGAAATAACTGCACTTTCTAATACTGCAATGGACAAACGGCCTCCCTGGAGGGCCGGGGCCGGTACCGGTTAAGTCCAGGCCCGGTCGCTTCGCATTAAAAATATGATCTGGGGGATTTTAGATTATGCAGACTACAGCCAGTCAAAAAAGCACATACTCAAAGGGGCAAATATGGTACATATTCACATTGTTGTTTGTAATCTACATATTTGACTATGTTGACAGATTTGCCATCATTTCTATCTTCCCGTTCCTCAAACAGGATTGGGGTCTGACGGATGCGCAGTGCGGGCTATTTGTATCAGCACTGTTCTGGTCAATGGTGGTTTTCGTTCATTCCAATTGGGGCGCTTGTTGACCGTTGGAGCCGGAAAAAAAGCATTGCCCTGATGGCCATGATATGGAGTTTTGCTACCGGGGCCGCCGCGTTTACAACAAATTTCATCCAGATGTTGATCACTCGTTGTTTTGTCGGGGTTGGCGAAGCGGCCTATGCGCCTGGCGGTACTGCAATCTTATCGGCGATGTTCCCGCCCGAAAAGCGGTCCAGGATAATCGGAATATTTCTGGCAGGCGCACCCCTGGGGCAAGCTTTAGGTATAGCTTTGGGCGGAATAATTGCCGTGAGCCTGGGATGGAGAAGTGTGCTCGGGTTAGTAGCTATTCCAGGGTTCATAATAGCCCTGCTGTTTTTCTTCACCAAGGATTACAAGACAGTTGAATTGGTCCAATCCGTGAAGGAAAAGGATACAACAACCAAAGTCCATATGAGCAAGAAAGATATAGTTAAGGAGTTATTCCGCAGGCCGCTCGTTGATTCTAAATAACTTCTGCCTATGCCGCTTTCTGCTTCGTAATGGTAGCCTTTACTACATGGCTGCCGTCCTTCTTCCAAAGGTTCGGGGGTGTGTCCATCCAACAATCTGGCATGATGGCAGCTGGGGCCATGATAGTGTCTGTGATCGCATTCCCCATTGCGGGATATCTTACCGATCTCTGGTGGAAAAAGCTGCCCAGCGCTCGAATGCTTGTACCTATGATCGGCGCAATCACAGGAGCGGTACTCGTGTTTGTAGCACTACAATTGCATGGTGGCGCTCAGTTCGCGGCCTTTGTATGTGCGTTGGGCTGATGTTTGGTGTTCCTACCGCGGGCTCAATATCTGTAACGCAGGATTGCATACATCCGGGACTCAGATCGACTTCTTACGCCATCAATGTAATACTGCAGCATTTTCTTGGCAGCGCTCTTGGCGCCCTGGTAGTTGGCGCTCTTTCGGATGCCTACGGGCTGGATAAAGCGTTCCTTCTTATGCCCGCCGTCCTTGTCGCTTCCGCGATTCTCTTCCTTATAGGATCATTTTTCTATCGGAAAGATGTTGAATGCGTGGAAAAGATAGAAATCGTCTTTTAATTCCGAGTGAGTAGCTCGAATAAATATAAACCTGGTAAGAAGTCGGCGACCTTCAAAATTGGAGATCGCTATAGATATACAGGTAAGGAAAGAAGGTTTGTTATCCTTCTTTCCTTACCTGACCGATCAGCAAACCGAGTTGGTTTACGGTTTGTGAGTAGGTGTTTACGGAAGAAGCAGTCATTAACATGGAGTGAGATTAATATATGAAAGACAATGTGACAGGCCTGAGACCCTTTTTCGAACCGCGTTCCATCGCCATTGTCGGCGCCTCACGCAAAGTCGGACCGGGGACTGCCAATGCTCTTGAGAACCTTGTCAGCTATGGGTATGAAGGCAAGATATACCCTGTCAATCCAAAGGCGGATGAAATACTGGGGATCAGGGCTTATCCCTCCATAACAAGCATCGATGGGACGATCGACCATGCCGTACTTGTGACACCGCGCGGCCAGGTGCCCGGCCAGTTGAAAGAATGCATTGCAAAGGGCGTACGGTGCGCCACCATTGTAACACAGGGGTTCAGCGACTCAGACGACGAGGAAGGTAAGCTATTGCATAAGGAAATACTGGAACTGGCCAATTCCAGCGACTTGAGGATACTGGGACCCAACAGCTTCGGGAGCGCAAATGCATATTGCGGGTTCGGCTCGTCTTTCGGAAAGCTGAATCTCCAGAAGAACGGTATCGGTTTGATCTGCCAGTCCGGCGGATTGTTCAATGGTGTCGCAGAGCTTTGTTTCGCGGGCAAGGCTATCGACGTGGGCAATATCTGCAACGTGGATTTTTCCGATTGCCTCGAATATTTTGAGAATGACCCGGAAACAAAGGTCGTGGTGTTGCATATCGAAGGCATGCCTGATACAAGCCGTTTCCTGTCCATAGCAAAACGTGTTACACGTCGTAAACCGGTAATAGCTATCAAGACAGGTAAAAGCCAGCAGGCAGTCAAGGCTGCGCAGTCCCATACCGGTTCATTGGCCGGCAACAACGAAATCTGGGCAGCGGCCCTGGCCCAATCCGGGATTATCACCGTTGACAGTTTTGAAGAGCTGGTGGATATGGCCAGGGTATTCTCCAGACTGCCGGTTATCAAGAAACCTGACATCTGTGTTGCTACTTTCAGTGGAGGGACAGCCATCATGGCGCTTGACGGGTTTAAAAACTCAAGGCTGTTTGCCGGGGAACTCAGCGAAAAAACGAAATCCGCAATCAGGAAATTTGCGCCTTCCTGGCTGCCTATTGGCAATCCCGTCGATTACTGGCCCATGGTTATGGGATCACCCAACTTGATACAAAACATGAAGGAAATATTCGATATACTGCTGGCGGATGAACAATTCG
>CAWHDI010000026.1:0-65292 GCA_963827985.1 uncultured Chloroflexia bacterium
AGGTTCTGTTTGAGTTTAGATATGTTGTTTTTGGAACTTACCATGTTCTTTTTTCGTGCTGTGATGGCTCTTTCAACCTTGACGGGTGAAGGACCGCCTTGTACTTTATATGTTTCGATTATTTTGCGTGGATTTGTGCATTCAACCATGTCATGTTTCTTAACCATTAATTTGATTCCAACCGCTTGCTGAGCTACCTTTTGCAGGAGTTCAGGCGTCGCATCCACTAAAGTTTGCTTTGAATCAATCAGCGACTTGACAAGAGCGCCGACTATCTTGTGCGAGGTTCGGAAAGCAACATTGTATTTGCGCACAAGCATGTTAGCAAGTTCCGTTGCGCCTACAAAGCCTGCTCCAGCTTTACTTTCAACGTTTGTTGACACTTTCAAGTTAGGCACAAGCTGTGAGAATATGCTCAGTGAGCTAGCTAAGTTGTCTATTGAAGCCCAAAGTTTCGGCGTTACCTCTTGGAAATCAAGATTATACGTTGTTGGTAGACTCTTTAGGGCAGCAGCCGAAGCCACAAAATCGCCGAGCGCATAGCTGGCTCTTGCACGGATAACTTCAAGCACCTCTGGATTCTTTTTTTGCGGCATGATGCTGCTGGTTGATGTAAAATCGTCTGGCAACTCGACTGTGCCGAACTCTGATGAGCTCCAAATTATCAGGTCCTCAGCTAAGCGGCTTAAATTCACTGCAAGCAACGTTAGTGCGGCTTGGGTTTCAAGTATGAAGTCTCGGCTGCCAACAGCATCAATCGAATTCTCCAACACTGCGTTGAAGCCTAAGAGTTCAGCGGTTCTTTTGCGGTTTATTGGGAAACTTGTTGTTGCTAATGCTCCAGCGCCGAGAGGGCACAGGTTAACCCGTTCATAAGCGCCCCGAAGTCTCTCTAAATCACGCTCTAACCCTTGAACATGTGATAGCAAGTAGTGTGCAAATGTGACGGGCTGCGCAGCTTGCAGGTGAGTGTATTCCAAAATAACCGTGTCGAGGTGTTTGCTGGCTGTGTCTAGGAGGCTTTCCTGCATCTTCAAAACCTTAAGCATCAATTCAACGAGTTCATTTCGGAGTTGCATGCGGATGGCGGTTGTGACTTGGTCGTTTCTGCTTTTTGCGATGTGCAGGTTGCCGCCGACTTCAGGTCCAGTTTCTTGGAGAACTGCTTCTTCAACTGCCATATGAACGTCTTCAGCAGAAGGGTCAAGCTTAACGTTGGACAACCTGGAAAGAGCTTTTAGGATTTTTGCTCCATCTTGCCGCTGTATTATTTTCTGCTCCATCAGCATGACAACGTGGGCTTTGTTGATGTCAACTACAGCCATGGCTAAGCGCTCATCATCTTTTCGTGAAGAAGTAAACTTAGCAACATCTTCACGCACAGACGTTAGCCGTCCGCCATGCAGTATCTTTGACACTTACTCGCCCTCCAGCTTACTCACCATTTACTCCGGCTTTCTTGGTTTTCTCAGCCGCTTTTTTGCCTGACTTTTTAAGAGCATTGTACATTCTTGTCTGGAGTCCCCACAGTTCAATGAAGCCTTTAGAGTAGGACTGGTTGAACGTAGTTTTGATGTTGTAATTAGCTAGGTTTTTGTCGTAGAGCGACATTGGCGATGAGCGTCCGATAACTTGCAAACTGCCCTTATAGAGTTTAAGTTTGACTTCTCCAGTGACGTTTTCTTGGGACTTGTTGATGAAAGCATCAAGGTCATCTTTGAGCGGATCAACCCATAAGCCAGCGTAAGCTAAAAATACCCACTGAGCATCGATTTGCTGCTTGAACAGGACTTCATGCCGTGTCATCACCATCTTTTCAAGGTCCTTGTGAGCTTCCAAAATGGCTGTGGCAGCTGGGCACTCATAAACTTCCCTAGATTTTATGCCGACTAGGCGGTCTTCAATATGGTCTATTCGTCCAACGCCATGTTTGCCAGCGATTTTATTCATCGTTTCTATAAGTTCAAGTGGCTTCATGCTTTCATTGTTAACGGCTACTGGCACTCCACCCTCAAATTTTAAGGTGACCAGTTCTGGCGTGTTTGGCGCTTTTTCAGCTGAAATCGTCCATTCGTAAGCGTCTTCAGGCGGCGCTTGGCTTGCGTCTTCAAGCAGCCCGCATTCGATTGCTCTTCCCCAGACGCTGGCGTCTATGCTGTACTTTTTGGCTGCATCGGAGACGGGGATGCCTTTGGTTTTTGCGTAAGCGATTTCTTCTTCGCGTGTCATGCCCCACTCGCGTACTGGAGCAATAATTTTTTTGTCTGGTGCTAAGGAGCCAAGTGTCACGTCAAAGCGTACTTGGTCGTTGCCTCTTCCTGTGCAGCCGTGCGCTAGGGCTGTGGCGCCTTCTTTTTCGGCAACTTCAACCATCTTTGACGCGATCAGTGGTCGCGAGAGGCTTGTGCTTATCGGATACTTCCCCTCGTACAGAGCGTTGGCTTTTATGGCGGGGAAAATGTAGTCTTTTGCAAATTCGTCTTTTGCATCGATTGAAAAATGTTTGAGAACTCCGAGTTTTTTGGCTTTTTCCTCAGCCGCTTTGAGGTCTTCTTGTTGGCCAACATCTACGGTTACGGTTATTACTTGTGCGTTGTATTTTTCTTGGAGGTACTTGATTAATACGGATGTGTCTAATCCGCCTGAGTATGCTAACACGATTTTTTCGGTTATTTTTTTGCTCCCCCATTTTTTGCTGTGAATTATTCCCCTAACCTTCAATGCTGTATTTTTAAACATTGTGACTTTTTTGTTACTTAATAAAATTTAAATGTGCCATTTGATACAATCAGTAGCCATTATGACAATAGCTCAAAACGTAAGAAACCACCTGCGAAACAAACCATACCTGCTGGAAGCTCTAGAAAAAGGCATAGTAAACCTAAGCGAGTTATCAAGACAAATACAAAAAGATTTGAAAACCGATGACATAAGCGCCATAAAAGCCGCCTTACGCCGCTATTCAGAAGAACTGCAAAAGCACAAGCAGAAAAGAGAAGAAAAAGTACTCCAACTCCTGAAACGAAGCGGCATAGCCGTTTATGACCGAAAATCCGTCATGATAACAGGTAAAGAAATTAACTCGAAAACTGGTATGAAAGTTGATTTAATGGATAAATTCGTTTACCTGCTTGACAGAAGCGATTTGCCTGAACGCATAAGTACTCTCGTTAAACATGATAACTGCACCATGATCGTTGTCCATTCACCTGAGGAACTGGAGGTAACGCCGGGAGTTGTCGCGTTCTTGGCCACATTGCTGGCAGAACAGAACGTGAACATTGTTGAGTTCATTTCCTGTTGGACTGAAACTATAATTGTGGTTGAGAAAAAAGACAGCTTAAAAACTTATGAGGTTTTGTCCAGTATGGTAGGTTAAGAAGCGCTATGGGAACAACAAAATTAATAATGCCACAGTTGATACTTCAGCTACAGCTTGCGTTACCATGCCATGAAAAGGCGTTATCTAATGGAGATTGAAACCATGACACATCAAGAATGCATAAACTGCAAAACAAGATACGATATAGATGAGATTATTTATTTCTGCAAGAAATGCGGAGACATCCTTGAAATAAAATTCGACTTTAAAGAGTTAGCCGAAACCCTCAAAGGCAGCGACTGGAAAACAAAGCCCCTGTCCGTTTGGCGATACCGCGACTTCATGCCCATCCACGAAGCCGCACGCATAGTCACTCTGAACGAAGGCGGAACGGGTCTGCACCGTTCCCAACGCTTAGGCGACGAATTAGGACTAAAGCAACTGTACGTTAAGAATGAGGGCGAAAACCCCACAGGCAGCTTTAAAGATCGCGGCATGACCGTGGGCGTCACAAAAGCCGTTGAGCTCGGCGCAAGGCATGTAATCTGCGCTTCAACAGGCAACACTTCCGCAAGCTTAGCCGCTTACGCTGCAAGGGCAGGAATAAAATGCACTGTTCTTATTCCTTCTGGTAAGATTGCTTATGGCAAGTTGGCGCAAGCGATGATTCACGGCGCCAAAGTCTTGCAGGTCAGCGGAAACTTTGACCAAGCCTTAGAGTTTGTGCTCAAACTTGCTGAGAAACATAAGAACATTTACCTGCTTAACTCGATTAACCCGTTCCGAATTGAAGGACAGAAATCTTTAGGCTTTGAAATCTGCGAGCAACTAAATAGCGAAGCACCCGACAGAATAATTATACCCGTCGGCAACGCTGGAAACATAAGTGCTGTCTGGAAAGGCTTAACTGAATTCCGCCAGCTCGGCTTACATAAAGACGTTGCCCAAAATGACGGGCATACAAGCAGCTGGGTCAGCGCCCATTGTGCAGGCGATTAAAAGTAACAGCGACAAAATAATCCCAGTTGAGAAACCCGAAACCATAGCCACTGCGATCCGAATCGGCGCACCGGTAAGCTGGAAGAAAGCTGTCAATGCCATCCGCGAATCCCATGGAACAGCTGAAACAGTAACCGACGAAGAAATCTTAGAAGCACAGAAGATGTTAGCGCGCATTGAGGGCATTTTTGTAGAGCCTGCAAGCGCCTCATCCATCGCAGGGCTCATAAAGCTTGTAAAGAACGGCACTATCGGCAAGGATGAACGGGTAGTCTGCATCACGACTGGGCATGGGCTGAAAGATCCTGATACAGCCATTAAGCAATGCGAAAAACCAATAGAAGTTGATGCGGAAATTTCCGCCATCGAGCAGGCTTTAGGATTAAAATCCCAAATGGCAATTTCAATTGCAAGGTGAACATGAAAATGAGGATTATCTTAGTTGGCTATGGCGTAGTTGGGAAGGGTGTAACCACTATTCTTGCTCGTAGATATGCAGAAAAGGTTAAGGATTACGGGTTTAACCCAAAAATCGTTGCTATCGCCGATATAGACGGCGCTGTCATAGACCCAAGAGGTCTAAGCCCTGAAAAGCTGGAAGCACTTAAACAAAGGGGGTTTCCAATATCCGCGGACCCTGAGTTTGGGCACCCAGGAATGCCTGCGTTAGATGTTATTGAGTCGGTTGAAGCAGAAGTGGTTGTTGAAGTCACACCTGTCAACATCAAAAATGCTGAACCAGCCCTATCACATATCACTAAAGCGTTTAAAACAGGGAAACATGTTGTCACCACCAACAAAGGACCATTAGCCTTAGCAATGCCAGCCCTCACAGAACTAGCTGACTATAACAATGTTTACCTACGATTCAGCGGAACAGTCGGCGGTGGAACACCCATCCTAGAGTTTGCGAAACGATGCCTCGCAGGAGACAAAATCCTGGCCATACGAGGCATACTAAACGGCACAACTAACTACATACTAACTGAAATGTCTCAAAATCGCATAACCTTCCAAGACGCGCTAACAAATGCGCAGAAGCTTGGTTACGCCGAGAGAGAGCCATCCATGGATATTGATGGATTTGATACCGCCTGCAAAGTAGTCATTCTGTCGAACTGGATAATGAACAAAAAAGTGACCTTAAAAGACGTAGACATAACAGGCATCCGCAACGTATCTTTGCAAGCGCTTGATGAGGCTTCAAAGAGAGGCAATACAATCAAGCTCATAGGTTCAATAGACGGCAACAAGCCAACAGTTAAACCCATGGAAATAGCTAAAAACAACCCCTTATGCGTCAGCGGAGTCCTAAATGCGATAACCTTCTCTACCGAATATGCTGGAGAAGAAACCCTTATCGGCAAAGGCGCAGGCGGAATTGAGACTGCCAGTGCAGTTTTAAGAGACCTCTTAGACATAAGATATAAGTTAGCAAACCGACTGCTAAATAATTACTCGGAGCCCTAAGCATGAAAATAGTCATGAAGTTTGGCGGCAGCAGTGTAGCTTCAGGCGAAAACATACACCATGTAGCTGATATAGTAACTCAAAATACCAAGAACGACTGCAGAGTCACCGTAGTCGCATCTGCATTGGCAGGAGTAACTAACAGCCTTATTGAAGTTGCTGAGCAAGCAAAGGGAAGCAATGAAAAAAGAAGCGATGAAAAACACGTTCAAGCTTTCACCAAGGAACTTTTAGAGATGCATTTGGTTGCAATCGCATCAGCCATAACCAGCAAGCCAATACAGAAAGAAGTAACACAAATCACCGAGAGAACAATCGTTGAACTTGAAAAAGTTCTAACAGGCATATGCTATGTCGGCGAGCTTACGCCGAAATCTAAAGATTACGTTCTATCCTTCGGCGAAAGGTTATCTGCACCCATCATTTGGGGAGCCATAAAAGACCGCAAGCTTGAAACACAATGCTTCACAGGCAAAGAAGCAGGCATAGTAACAGACTCCAACTTTGGCGAAGCAGATCCACTCATGAATTTCACCACTCACCTGGTCCGCGAAAGGATCGCGCCATTACTTGAGAAAGGCGTGATTCCAGTTGTAACAGGATACATTGCCGCTAACCAGGATGGAATAGTAACCACTGTTGGACGCGGCGGATCAGACTACACAGCCACGATTTTAGGTGTGGCATTAGGCGTTGACGAAGTATGGATATGGACCGATGTTGATGGCATAATGACGGCTGACCCAAAAATAGTTCCCTCAGCCAAAATGTTGCCACAACTCAGCTATCAGGAAGCTGCAGAAATGGCGATTTTTGGTGCAAAAGCCATGCATCCACGCGCTTTAGAACCAGTAATCAAAGAGAACATTCCCGTTAGAATACGCAATGTTTTCCACCCGGAAAACCCTGGCACATTAATAACCCAAGAACCCGACGCTAAAGCAAAAGAAGTCGTCAAAGCCGTAGCAATGATAAAAGACGTTGCCATGCTAAACGTTAATGGCGCAGGAATGGTAGGTGCACCTGGAAGCTACGCTAAAGTGTTTGATGTTTTAGGCAAAAACAACATTAACGTTATGATGATTTCTACCGCTGCTTCGGAAGCTAACATTTCAATGATTATCCGCCGTGGGCTTTTGGGCAGGGCTATCAGCAACCTTGAAATTGCACTGTTAGACAGAGGTGGTTTAGTCAGTGAAGTTTCAGCCGAAGACGACGTTGCCGTAATAGCTGTTATAGGCGCCAACATGAAAGGAACCTTAGGCGTAGCCTCAAAAATCTTCGCCACAGTCGCCAAAAAAGGCATAAACATCCGCATGATTGCACAAGGCAGCTCAGAACTAAATATTTCATTCGTTGTCAAAGAAAAAGACGGCACAGCGGTAGTCCGAGCCATCCACGAAGAATTCAATCTAGACAAGATTTAGATTTCGTAGCCAAAAGCGGCCGCAAGTTCAATTAACAGCAAGTTTTTCGAACGACTAAGTTACCCCATCCATCTCTTCATTTTTCTATTTCGTTATTAGCCGCCTCAACACCAGGAAATCGCAGGACTTTATGGACGAATTGAACGGGCTTGAAGGAGTCATGATACCTAAGCACGGAAATGAATTTCTGCGGAAAGCTTCCAATTACTCAACGATTGATCTTCAAAGTAAATCTTTTGATCTCCGAGTCATTTTCTATTGCTCACCAAAAGAAACGATGATTTTGTCAACAAGTTCTCAAAAATGAAACCGAGTAAGCTTGCCAAAGCTAGCTTTTTGTAGAAAACTCGGCTGTTCTTGGCACTGCGATGTCTGATTATAAAATCAGAACTATGACAATAACCAAGATAATGACTGCGGCAGTGAGTATCTTATTTGTCGTTTCTAATCTTTTAACTGTATTTTCCAAGGAATTTTCCATTTTTCATTTCTCCATCCAATTGAGAAATCTTCCATTATTTTCAGAATATAAAAATAATAATCACAACTAACAGGACTGCTGATAAACCAATGACCGCGTAGCTCAATAACTCGTTTCTTCTCAAAGCTTTTTGGAGCCGATTTGACAATTCTGAATCATAACTTCCGCTTGACCATGAAGTAGAACTAGAACCCGAAGATTGGCCAGATGAATTCGGTTGAGACTGAAACGGTGTAGACGTCTGAGGCTGTGAAGAAACTAAAGAAGCTCCACATTTACCACAAGCAATTGCGCCGTCAGGAACGGTCGCACCACAATAGGGACATATAGGCATTCAAATCAACTTCCTTTTCCAAACCAATTTACATTAATCACAAATCATGTTTCAACATCATTTTATCAACCAAGCAGTAATATATAAACAATACTTGTTGTTTTTACCTACCTTCTTCCATTAAAACTTGTTTTGCATCGTTAACGGTTGCATGCATTTTCCAAGGAAACCAAAGTTTTCAGCGTGGAAAAGATGGCTTTCGCAGTGGCAGTCTGAGCATCCGAAACCAGCAATGGGCTCAGCCTTCTCCTCCAGTAGGCGTGCGATTTTGCATTCTTTTGCCTTGTCGCCCTGCGTAAAGTAGACGCCGATTACCTTTGCCGCTTCGTCGTTTAGCAGGTAGTCAATATGCCAGAACATAGGTTTGTCTTTGCTTTGGTGCCTCTTTACTCTTAGCTCCAAGTTGTTTTGTGCTGAACCAACATAAGCATACAAGCCCTCTGGGAAGGCCAACAAGCCTAAGGCACCGATGTTTACGCTGATTGCTTTGTTTATTTTGACGATCAGTACGTATATGCCCTTCAACAGTTACTCCTAAAGAAAGCATTATCCTTCAAGGCTTAATGTTTTTCTTGTTTTATTCCAAGCTGTTCAAGCATCACCATGAGGCTGTTAGTTGGTGGGAGGCATGTTTGGTTTTGGCAGACGTAAGCGGTTGCTTTGCCTTCGATTTGCTCGTAACCTAAACCTGCTTTGCTTGGATACTTAAATGCAATAACTGTGGTTGGCAGGTAGTGCTTCCTTAGGGCATTCAGCATTTCTTGCGTGTCTTTTTCCTTTAAATCGCCTACCAAGGTCACGCTGTAAGATGAGCCGACTAGAAAGTCAGTTGCGGAAAGAAAGAATGTGTACGCTTCAGGCGCGCCCTCTATTTCTTGCGCGAATATTCTGGTCATTTGGGCTGCCATCGTGTCGTATGTGGGTTCGTCTGTTAAGCGGCTGAGCCACAGCAGATTATGAAGCGCCACTGAGTTGCCTGAAGGAACCGCGCCGTCGTATAGTTGCTTGATTTTCGGCATGGCAGCTTCGCTGTTTTTTGTTTGGTAGAAACCTCCGTTCTTATCGTCCCATAACTTCGTCACCATAACCTTCGTTAAAGCGGATGCGGCTTGGAGATATTTGTCTTCGAAGGTTGCCTCGTAGAGTTCGATTAGCCCGAATACGAAGAAAGCATAGTCGTCCAAGAAGCCTTCTATGGCAGTTTCGCCTTTTGCGTAGCGGTGATAGAGCACACTATCTTTGAGCATTTGGTTTAGGATGAAGTCAGCAGTTTTCTTTGCAGCTTCCACGTACTTCGGTTCATTGAGAACACTGCCTGCTTTTGCTAACGCCGAGATCATTAAGCCGTTCCAGTCAGTTAACACTTTATCATCTATCGCTGGAGGCACCCGTCTTTTTCTTGCCTCAAAAAGCACTTCTCTTATGCTGTGCAAACGGTCGATAAGTTCTTGCAGTGTTAAGCCTTTGTATGGTGCAAGTTCCTCCAAGGGTTCGGCAATGTGGAGTATGTTTTTGCCGCTTTGCCTTCCGGCTTCAAGAAAGTTGCCTTCCGGCTTTAGCCCGTAGATGTGAACCACCAATTCAGCGTCGGCAGGAGGCAGGGTGTCAAGCACTTCGTCTATGGTCCAGAGGTAGAATTTACCTTCTTCGCCTTCTGTATCGGCGTCCTGCGCTGAGCAAAATCCTCCCTGGGTTAAAGCTAAATCGCGCAGGGCGTAGTCTAGGGTTTCTTTGGCTGCAAGTGCATAGCGTTTAGCGCCTGTTGACTGGAAAGTTTCCGTGTAGGTCATCGCTATTAGTGCTTGATCGTAGAGCATTTTTTCAAAGTGGGGAACGAGCCATTTCTCATCGGTGCTGTATCGGTGGAAGCCGAAGCCTAGCTGGTCATATATGCCGCCTAGCCGCATCTGCGTGAGCGTTTTTTCAACCATGGATAAAGCGTTTTTTTGGCCTGTTCTTGCGTAATAGCGCAAAAGGAATAGGATGTTGTGGGGTCTTGGGAATTTTGGTGCACTGCCAAAACCGCCGTGTTCATTGTCAAAATCAAGTGTTAAGCGGTCGTAGGCGTCTTGCAGAACCACACTTCCCAGTTCTTTTTGAGGTGTTCTTTTTTCCATTACTTCTATGCGGCTCTTTATGTCCGCGCCCACCATTTCCATTTGCGAGCGTTGCATTTTCCATATTTGCATGACTTGGGGAACAAGATCCACCATGCCAACCAATCCAGCCTGACTGTGTTTGGGTATGTAGCTTGCGGCAAAAAACGGGTTAAGCTTAGGCGTCATCAGTATGTTGAGTGGCCAACCGCAGTTTCTGCCCATAGCTTGACAAACAGCCATGTACACCGCGTCTAAGTCGGGCCGCTCTTCACGGTCAACCTTAATGCACACAAACGCCTCGTTTAGCAAGTCTGCGACTTGCGGATCACTGAAGCATTCCGCTTCCATTATATGGCACCAGTGGCAACTGGCGTAACCAATGCTGAGGAAAATCGGTTTGTCTTCAGCTTTCGCTTTATCCAGGGCTTCTTGACTCCATGGGTACCAGTCCACTGGGTTATAGGCATGCTGAAGAAGATAAGGACTTTTTTCATTTATCAACCTGTTAGGCTTTTTTTTATGATTTGACTGCAAAAAGGGACCTTCCTACTTCCTTTATGAGCCTACCGTTTTTATTAACCTGTTGGATTCAAAGTTTTGATTTTTAATTAGTGCTCAGGGTTGTTCTGAAAATGGGGTTAAAGTGTTAAGCATAAATTGAGTTGAATGTTTTTTACCAAAAAAAGAAAGAAGATTATTGTTATGTTACTTTGACTTTTCGTTTTTGTTTTGGCATTTTTTTGGGAAGAGTAATTTCTAGAACGCCTTCGGTCAGGTTGGCGGTGACTTCGTCGACCTTTATTTCTTCTGGCAGGTCTACTGCTCTATAGAATGTTTTGCATGCTCGTTCTTTGCATAAGTATTCGTGTTCTTTCCTGTCATATTTCCATCCTACTTCGCCAATTATAACTACAGAGTCGTCTTGCACATCGATTTCGATGTTTTCTTTTTTGAAGCCAGGCATTTCCACCTTTAGGAAAAAGTCTTTTTCTCGATCTTCTAGGTCCATTGCTGGAACCCGGGTTTCTGGCATAAGAGAAAACGTGCTAGCCCAAGTTGAAGGAAAGAGGAGGTCTTCAAAATCATTTCTGAATCTTTCGAATGCGTCGTCAAACGCTTGATAAAGGTCTGAAGGGACAGTTGGGGCTACCACGGATGGTTTCTTTGAGGGCTTGCTGATCGCGGATGGCTTCTTTTTTGTGATTGCTAATTCGGTTTTTTTAGAAGGCGCTTCTTCTTCGACTGGTTTTTTCTTTTCAGTCATAAAAATTCGCCTATAATATAATTATTTCTTGAGGAATTTATTGTTTGCTTATTTGGCTAAGTAGCTCGGCGCGTCAGAATTTTTGTTTGCCGCCGTTGAAGTGTGTGCGCACCAAATTTCTGTACAGTAAAATATGTTTTATTTTTTTGTTAAGGTTTGCGGGTCGATTGGGTTGAGTTTTCCGTTTTTGCCTATGACGTATAATTGAAAGTCGTATTCTTTACAGTAGTTTTTAAAATCTCTGTATTGTGTTTTGTCACCTTCAAAATCTTTCTCATTTACTATTTGGCAAATTCGTTTTAGGCAACCTTTATGTGCCAAAACATCTGGAATGACACCGCCGATCTCGGAAGGTTTTTCCCAGCCTTCGGTGTTCGCCTTTACCAGCCAGTTGTCTTTTTTGAGATCTTCAGCAATAGTTCTTACGCATTGGTCATGAGTGTTTGGTTCCTCAGATTTTTTCTTTGTCACTGTCTACACCTATTGATTGTTGTTAAGAAATGTTTATTTAAAGATTTAAACAGCCAACTTGCCTTTTTCTGAATAAAGATGCAAAAATTGATTTTCCTACATTCATAATGAGTCTGCCGTTTTATTAAACTGTTATAGTGAGAAAATTAAAGTGCAGACTAAATTTTAGTCTGGTTGGTTTGGGTTGGTTTTTTGGGTCAGGATTTGATTCGTTTGCAGGTTGCGTCATTATTCGTCAAAAATCGTCAATAAACGTCAAATAGGCGTCAAAAAATTCTATATACCGATGCTCATAATTTTGGTTTTGTAACTTTGAAAGTTTTAGTTTCGCGGAGGGGTTAGATGCCTGAAGGCGCTGTAAATTTGATGATATTTCTTTTTCCTTGGGTTAGCGATGATATTTAGGGAGGCAGTAGTGTTGTTATGGTTTGGACGTCAACGTATTTTTGAGCTTTCGCTTTGAGTTGTTTATCTTCGGTTATGAGTTTGAGGTCTTTTTCTTTGGCAAAAAAGATGTAGCTGGAATCGTAAAAGGAGAGTTTCTCGTTTTTTGCGATTTCTAGGATTCTCTGAAAGGTTTCTGCTTCGCTTGTTATCCGGTCGGTCTTCATTAGGATAGTCTGTGCGACCTTTTCCAGTGTCTTGGAATCTTCGGATGTTAGGAACTTTGTCAGGGTACTTTCCTTCCAAATCGCATTTCCTACTTCGTAATAGGTCAAATCAAGAAGTATGGAGTCTTGCAAGCATTCGATCACGCCTTTGGCAGTGGACTTCTTGATTAGAAACATGAATGCGCTTGCGTCTAGGAGGTAGTGCTTCATCGCTGGTCTCTTGATTCCCTTATTGCTCTTACGATTTCATCATCAGGGATTTTATCTAAGATAATTTTCATTTCGTTAATCGCTTGGGCTAGTTCCGCGTCTTCTCGCTTCTTGACTTCGTCTTCTAGAGCTTCTCTGACGGTTTTACTGACGTTTATTTTATGCTTTCTTATCTTTTCTTTCAGGGACTTTTTAACTCTGACGGCGATTATCTCTGACATACACATATTGTATAACAGTTTTTGTATATAACAGTATTCCTGAGTATTTTAGAAGCAGAATTATAACCATTTTACACCAATTTCGAAACAGGTCAACGCGCTTATTAGGCGGTTTCCAAGATTATTATGTAGAGGAAAGTTGTCGCTTCTGGATAAAGAACTCGTGATCATTGGAGCAGGCGCGATTGGGTCAAGTGTGGCTGGGTGGGTCGCGCCTCATTATGAAAGGTTATGGTTGTTGGCTCGAGGCGAAAGCGCAGCAGCAATTAGAAATCAAGGGTTGAAATTTTACCTTAAAGGTGAAGAGTCTAAGGCTGTTCCTATCAAAGTCAAGGTCATCGAGTCATTAAGTGAGATTTCCCGCCCTGACATAATAATTGTCGCCGTGAAAAATTATGATCTTGATTCGACGGCGCAGATGTTGCGGGAGCAACTGGGAGCTCATCAACCAATCATTGTGGCGTTGGAAAATGGTGTTGAAAATCAGCGGGTTCTTCCCAAATATTTTACAAAGGTCATTTATGGCGTAGTGTGCTTCAATGCTTGGCGGGATGCTCCGGGAAGAGTGGGGCACCAGAAGCGTGGATACATAATTCTAGGCACGCCTACGAATGATCTGCAGTCTGAGCAGCAGGAGGTTGCAGCTATTCTTCGGCTTGGACTGGATTGTTCGCTCACGGACCGTTTAGAAGATGCGGTTCACTGTAAATTGGCAATTAACCTCACGAATGCTTTGACTACTCTTATCGGTTTCCCGAATGTCCCTGGCAGGTCCATTAGTGATGTTGCACGAATGTCGACAAGAGTTATTTGGGAGGGGATTCAGGTCCTTCAGGCAGCGGGGTTCAAAGAGCATGAGCTCGGCAGTAACCCTTCTTGGAACATGATTAGAATTAGCGTTAGGCTTCCAGCATCAGTCATCAAAGTATTTTACAGATTCAGTGGACGGGAAGACTTCGGCATGAACAGCACGGCGCAGGACATTTTCGCAGGGAAAACCACCAATGAACTTGAATCTTTAAATGGGTACATGTTGAGCCTTGCCCAGAAAGCAGGAGTGCCAATGCCCATCAACCAGACCATTTACGAAATAGCGAAGGAACGGTTTGGTCCAAATTTCCAGCCGATGACAGAGAAGGAGCTGTGGACTGCGATTCAAAATCGACTTAAACGGTAAGACAGCGTCTGATCACTTGTATTGCGGGGGTTTTCGAATATTAAGTAACTTGCTATCAAGTAGCCAAGCATGACGCCGGTGCACGGTGATGTTAATAGCGTCTTCACTTCTTATCTATTGCAGATCACAATCATCATTCGCATAATCGAATTCAGGCAAATGTTCAATTCACGCTTAACGCCCTTTGGAGAACTCTTTCGGTCTATCGTTTCGTGGGTATGTCGAATTCGAATCTTGCGCCTTTTCTGAGGTCGCCTGTCTCTTTGACTGTCCATCCGTAGATGTCGCAGGTTCTTTTTATCAGGTATAGACCAAGACCTGTGCCCTGCCCGAAGCCTTTTGTGAATAAGTGCGTTTTGTCTTCCTCGTTTATGCCTCCGCCGTTGTCTTCGTAGATGATGCTTTCGGAGCCGTCTTTTTCTTTGCTGTGGTAGATTCTTATCTTGTTTAGGTTTTTGCCGTATTTGAGTGAGTTGTCGATTAAGTTGTGGAACACGGTTGTCAGCATGGAGTCAGCTAATATGTTGAAGCCCCTGCATTCGTTAATTAGTTCAGCGTCTTTGAGTCCGCTGAATAGAGAGGCTGCTTGGTCGATTGCTCTTCCTACATCTGTCTGGGTGCGTTGCTCGCTTCCTAAGGATTCGTAGTTTTTGGCGAACTCAAGCATGCGGGTTATGCTTGCGGTCGCCAAGCGGATCTGGTCTAGGTATTGGTTTATTTTCGGGTCGTTGCCTGCCTGTTTCTTGGCTAAGTAGGCGTTTCCTTCGATGACCATCAGTTTGTTGCGGACGTCGTGTCGAGTGAAGCTTCCGACTACACTGAGCTTTTCGTTTAGAATTTCTGATTGTTTGAGTGCTGCTTCAATCTTCTCCTCAGCGGCGACTTGATCTGTCATGTCTGTGTAAACTGTCACGCTTCCAATTCTTTTTTCACCGACTAAAACGGGCGCTAAAGAGATAAACACTTGCAGTGTTGAGCCGTTTTTGCGTTTTCTTTTTGTTTGAAAACTTACTGCGTGGCTCCAGCTTTTTTCGATGTAGTTGTTCATTTCCTGTTTTAGTTCTTCGGGAACAAGAATATCTATCAGGTTTTTGCCTCGGATCTCGTCTAGCGTGTACCGAAAGACTTCAGTGAATTTGGGGTTAATGTTGATAACGCAGAAGTTTTCGTCAGAGTACGCGGTGGCTTGGGGGTTTGAATTGAACAAGGCCTTGAATTCTTCTCTGCTTTCCCTGAGATCTTTTTCTCTTTGCTTTTTCTCAGCTATGTCTACAACAAATTCCAATGCTGCTGTTACTTTTCCATCTTTATCCTTAAGTGGCGTGGCAATAAGTTCAACATAATAAGGCTTGCCATTAATGCCAATTTGGGTATATTCATGAGAGTCTTTCTCTACTCCCTCTTCGAAGACTTTTCTAACACCGCAGTCTGGGCAAATGTGGTCTAAAGTGTTAAGCGACGAATAGCACTGCTTTCCCTCCACGTTGCCCGCGTTATTTTTTATGAATCTGTTCACCCACAGCACACGATAATCTTTGCTGATAATACCAAAGCCTACGCCAAGGTTCTCCGTAAGTGCTTCAAGCATCTCTCGGTCCTGCCTAATAGCATCTTCCATTTTCTTGCGTTCGGTGATGTCGCGTTCAATTGACACCAAGAAAATCTTCGAGCCAATTTTTACTTTTTTGGTTGAGACTTCAGCATCGAATACTGAGCCGTCTTTGCGCTGATGCTTCGCCGTGAAAGTTAATTTTTCACCGTTTAGAAGCCTGTTCATTCGGTTCAGAATTCGTTCGCTGTCTTCATCTAGCAACGTGATGGATTTGCCGATGATTTCTTCTCTCGTGTAGCCATGTGCTTGAAGTGCGGAAGCGTTTGCATCGAAGATTGTTGGAAAACCTGTTGCTTGTACCTCTAATATTAAGAGGTAATTGTCGGCTTGTTCGGCTTGTTCGAACAGCGTTTTGTACTTTTCCTCACTTTCTTTAAGGTCTTGCTCTGCTCTCTTGCGTTCGGTGATATCTTCAAGTTCCACTATGAAAAGACAAATTTTTCCGTCTTTATCCCGTACGGTGCTTGCGTTGACCTTTCCATAAATTATGCTTCCGTCTTTTCTTATGTACCGTTGTTCTAATGTGAAGTTGGGGATTTTTCCGGCTTTCAGATCCTCCACTTTGATGATGCTTTCGTATAGGTCTTCAGGATGGGTGATTTCTCTGAAAGTTAGTTTTCGTAGTTCGTCTTTGGTGTATCCGAGTATTTTGCAGAATGCAGCGTTTGCGTTATCGAAAAGTTTGCTGGCAGAATATGAGGCGGAAATTCCGATTGGAGCGTTCATGATTACGGCTTCTAATTGTTCCTGGCTGTGGCTAAGAGCGGTTTTCGCCTGTTTCTTTTCAACGACCTGCCGAATGTAATGGGTCAGTTCGCCGTAAACCGTCTCGGCGTTTCCTTGTTTGCTTACGTACCCATCTGCGCCGAGATTTAGTGCTTTAATAGCGATTTCTTCTCTACCTTTTCCGGTTAACAGTATGAATGGAATTTCTATTTTTTGGGCTCTGAGTTCCGTTAAGAAGTCGAGCCCGTTTTTATTGGGCATTTGGTAGTCTGATACGATTGCGTCGTACGAAGTGGAATTCATTTTTCTGTATGCTTCTTCTGCAGATTCGGCTGTGTCAACTTCGAAATTGCTTTCTAACGATAGAATCTCTTTAGAAACCTCTAAGAAAGAGGAATTATCGTCAACATGCAGGATACGCAAGTGTTTTTCTTTGACTTCGGAGCCTAAGTTAAGTTCTATTTGGGGCGGCGAATAAACTAGGGAGGAAGCTTCTTTTCGCTCCGCTAGTGCTTTTTCCATGCATCGAGTTACTATGAAGAGACTATAAGGATTGTTAAGTCGCAATTCTGATTACTAATCATTTTTCAAACAATCGTGCATTTTATTGATCAAGAATGACATCTGTTCTCGTTTTACCCCCAGACAGTGGCAAGGCATTGTCAGTTTTTGTGTGTGCGGGGCTATCCAAAGCAACCGAACCATCAACAACGCAGGCTTATTGTCTACAGTGCTCCTTTATCTTGTGAGTTTTGCGTTATTTTCCAGAATGATAGGCCGCTAGCACTGCTCTTTGTTTGGGGTTAAGCTAATATAGTGTGTGAAGGTTACTTGGGGGCAGTGTGGTAGTTTCCGTATATAACCTACCTTAAAAAACCCGGGTTGAATGAAATGAGATTAAATACCAAAAAATTAGCAGTTGTTACTGTTTTTGCCGCTTTGTATGCGGTTGGAGTTATTTTTTTGGCGCCGATAAGTTTTGGGGTCTTTCAAGTGAGGGTGGCTGATGCGATGTTGCCGTTGTCGATGATTTTTGGGCTCCCAGGTGCACTGGGCCTTAGCTTGGGCTGCCTAGTTTCTAATGTTTTTGGCGGGCTTGGAATTGTTGATATTGTTGGCGGTGCTTCTGCAAATCTTGTTGCTTGCACTTTGGCTTGGTATATTGGCCGTAAAGGGAGGGGTGCTCAGCGGTTTCTGGGAACTGTTGCAGAAACAGTAGCCGTTGGTTTGATTGTTGGCGGATACCTCTCATGGTTACTTCAGGTTCCTCTGGAAATCAGTCTCTTAGGAGTACTTATTGGCGAAACGATAGCGGTAAACCTTATAGGCTTCCCCCTAGAAGAAGCAATAAGACGCGGCAAAATTTTTAGAAAATATAGCTAGAAGCTAATTTGAGCCCAAAAAGAAAGATTGACTCTAGAGGTTTATGTGTGCTCTCTCAGCAACCTACATGTAGCTCAAAATATGTACGTTTTGACAGTAATTTGCATATAGCTTACACTGGATGGGTTAAAATTTGACCGATTTTTTGCCTATTCCTTTTAGGTAGTGATTGATCTTTTCTCAGATTACATTGAAGCGTAAAGTCACTTGCAAGGGACCCATTTGAGTGAGTAACGTTAAGGATTCTGATGTTTGTTAAAGCTTTCTTTGAAGATTTTTTGGTTATCTTAGGTTTGTTTTTGGCATGACCTTATACATTCTACAAGTGACGCGAGGTCTTCTATGGCTTTATCTAAGGTGATGAAATTACCGACTGCACTAACTGCATTAGAGGGAATAATTACTACTACCTTGCTTAGGAAGGGTCTCTTGAATCCGAGTTCTGTTGCAGTATCATCAGTCAAGCCAACCTGTAAACCTGTAACTTGCCAGTTGCTGAGCTCCACATCTAATCCTTCAACTTCCCCTACAACATAGCCTTTGGCACCGACCACTTTCTTACTTTCTAGTTTAGTTGGATTTACCAGGATTTCTTTTTCTGCGATGTCTTTGAGGTTTCTTACTGGCTCCGTGAGGGTTATTATGTCGCCAACTGCTTTGATAAGCTGGGTTGGTAAGCATACTATGATTTTTTGCAGAAATGGTTTTTTGAGATCGAGTTCTGATGTAGCCTCATCGCTTAGGCTAACATAGAAAGCGGTGGCTTGCCAGGTGTTTATGTCAATGTATAAATCAGCCATTTCTCCTAGTATATAGCCTTCGCTTCCAACAACTTTTTTACCTTTTAATTGAGTAGGGTTCATTTGAAATCACTGTATTTTGTTATTTTATCGCTTTTCAAATAAATAGGTTGCTTAAGTATCACTAACTCAAGTTAGGGTAAGATACGGAAGCCTTCGGAAAACTGGGGCTGAAGGAAAGTTTAGAGAAAACTAGTTCATGCTTTTTGTGTTTGTGGGTTGTTATGCAACCTAGTTGCTCTGCCCTATCAGCATATACGCAAATGTTGTTCCTATATTTGTAGCCATAATTTCACCTTACACTAAAAATCTCCTTGGATCAGTATCGATATCCACTATCGCAGCCTTAGAAGATGAAAGCGCTCTGTCAACGGCTGCTTCAAGCTCGCTTGGTTCAGTAACCTTAATGCCCATGCCGCCTGAATGCTCAGCAAAATCAGCAAAACTAAAATCGTACAGATCGGTTTGCCAGCTCTCGAAACCCTCAACCTTCTGCTCCTGCATAATCATCCCCAACCGTTTATTATTCATGACAAAAACTTTAACCGGCAACTTGTACTTCAAAGCGGTTAAAAAGTCGCCCATAACCAAAGTTAACCCGCCATCACCAGTCAAACAAACAATCTGCCTGTCTGGATAAGCCAACGCTGCAGCCAAGGCGCCTGGCAAACCAAACCCCATTGTAGCCAAAGTGCCGCTCATCACCATCTTCTGAGACTTGCGCATCATAAAGTCCCTGCCAAACCACCAGCAGTTTTCACCAACATCCAAAGAAATCACTGCGTCATCAGCGATTTTCTCGTTCAAAACTTTTATTATGTACGGGGGTCTAATCGGCTTCATGTTTGGGTCGGCTTCTTTTTCCAGCTGGTTTAGCCATTCCTGCTTTAACCTTGCAATCTCAGCTAAATAGTCAGCGTTCTGTTTCTCCTGAACTTTCGCGGTTAACTTGGGAATGAGGACTGCGCTGTTGCCAAGCAACCCTGCCTCAACTGGATACCTTCGTGCAATCATGAGCGGATTAATATCAATCTGCACAGTCTTCTTCTGTGGAATCTGCGATAGATCAGAAAACGAAGAACCGATAGCTATGAGCAAATCCGCTTTTTGCATGAGCTCTGCTGCGGCAGTCGAACCAATACCACCGTGGCATCCAACATACAAAGATTCGTGTTCATCGACAACGCCTTTAGCCCTGAACGTTGCCATAATCGGTGCAGAAATCTTCGATGCCAACTTTAACAGCTTGTTGCCTTGACCTCGAGAGCCAAAACCCGCAAGAATCACTGGCCTAACCGCCTGGTCAACAACCTTTGCTGCTTTTTCAATCACCCATTCTTCCTGCCCGTAAGCGGCCGCATCGTTATCGGCAGCGCCGTACATTTGCAGCACTTTGTCCCCGGCCTTGCCGAACGCTTTCTCCACAAAATGCCTGTACCTGCCCGCATCGTTAGCCCCACGAAACAAAAATAGTTGGAAAAGCGTTCCCTCGTCGGCAGTCGTGCCCGTAATGACCGGCACGTTGTTTTGTTTCCCTTTGAGAAAATATTGGCAGGGGAATCGTGCAGCAGTACCATCAATGGTTAGGTGGTTAATTGCCAGCTTCCCGTAAAACCTATCCCGGTGGAGTCCTCCATGACGTACTTATACCAGGCCTCGCCAATTGCTCAGCCGCAAGACACGCATTTTTCGCAGCGCGCCTTCCCCCCTCGATACCGAGCTCTCCGCAAATCACCCCATAGCTTCCGCGCTTCCCAAATGGCCATTAGATTCACCCAATTTTCGCAGTAGGGAAGGGGCGTTGCCGCAACTCTGGGCAATGGCCCTGTGAAAAAGGCCGGCAGCCAGGGGTGATGACAGGAGGGAAACGACGCTGGCGCCCCCCGCTGATTCGCCGAATATTGTCACATTGCCCGGATCACCTCCGAACCGGCTTATGTTCGCCCTGACCCATTTCAAAGCAAATACCTGGTCCATCAGGCCGTAGTTGCCCGACGTGCGGCCGGGGGATTCTGCAGTCAACTCGGGATGAGCAAAGAAGCCCAGCGCATTCAGACGATAGTTGATAGTGACAGTTACTATCCCCAGGGAGGCGAAATACGTCCCATCGTAGATAGGCATTGAGCCGGAACCCGTGCTGAAACCGCCGCCATGCAGCCAGACCATTACCGGGAATGGGGCCGCCTTTGGTCTCCTCGGGGGTCCAGATATTCAACGAAAGGCAGTCCTCCCCCATCTGGCCGAAGACGGGGAAAAGCTGCGATCCTGGGGGCAGACGCAGCCGATACTGGTAGCATTGAGAGGCCCGTCCAGCGGGCCGGCGGCTCCGGAGGCCTCCACCGCAGGGGGCCGACAGGCGGGAGCGGCATAGGGAATGCCTTTGAAGTTAGCGGCTCCACCTGCAATATAGCCGGTCACAGGCCCATATTCAGTTTCAACGGTCCTTTTCGGCAGACTGTCTATATACGCTTCCAACTTGTTTTTCATGTGCGGGACCTCCAGGTCACATTATTATAGGTGATTATATTCCATAATTCGAGCTTGTTGCCGCAGCGGCATGGGCGTAAAATCCAACGCAATGGCGACGTAGGTCTCCAGTTATATGGCTGAGTGAAAGCAGACAGGGGGTAAACCGGAATGACTGACTCAAGGGTCATACTTGTTACCGGATCATCCAGGGGAATAGGAGCGGGGATGGTCTCGGGCTTTGCTAAAAAGGGCTTCCGCACGGTGATCAACTACTCCAAATCCGGCGAGGAAGCCGCCGACGCTCCAGAGGCAGGTGCAAAGATTGCAGGACGGGATAACGTGCTTTTGATAAAAGCGGATGTCTCCAGCAGGGCCGAGGTCAGGGGCATGTTTGATGAAATTATCAAGAGGTTCGGAAGAATAGATGCGCTGGTCAACAATGCCGGGCTCAACATGGATGGGCCATTCCTGGAAATGACCGATGAGCAGTGGCAGAAGGTTCAGGCGTGAACCTGACCGGGACCTTCATCTGTTCGCAGGAATTCGCCCTGCATTTCAAGAGGGAAGCAGGTAATATAATCAACATCTCCGCATCCACCGGCATCAGGGGCAGGAAGAACGGCTGCAACTACTGCGCCTCAAAGGCAGGGGTGATCAACCTCACTAAGTGTTTGGCGCTTGAACTGGCCCCCAAAATAAGGGTCAACTGCATCGTTCCCGGCTATATCGAGACGGAGGAGGTAATGACCAGGTACAAGCTCGACCGGAAAGGAGAACTATGCGGCCGCCGTTGCGACAATACCGATGGGCCGCATGGGTACGGCCCGAAGACATATTCAGCATGGCGGAGTATATTGTCGGGAATTCCGGCTACATCACAGGACAGAACTTTTTCGTAAACGGCGGGCATTTCATGTATTAAGGCAGATCATAAAGCCGGGGAGGAGAAAAAATGGATTTCCGTTTCACAGAAGAGCAGGAGATGCTGAGAAACAAGGTGAGGAAGTTTGCCGAGGAGAAACTGGCGCCCATGGCGGCCGAGGTGGATGAAAGCGACGAAGTGTCATGGGAAATGGTGAAGCTGATGGCGCAGCAGGACTTATTCCGCCTGCTCGTACCCAAAGAATACGGCGGGGCCGGGATGAAGTCGACCATCAACTGCATTGTGAGGGAGGAACTGAGCAGGATCTCCATTCATGCCGACCTGTACTTTGCGGAGATGGCCCTGACCGCCTATCCCCTCGGCACTTACGGCACCGACGCGCAGAAGCAAAAATACCTGCCGCCGCTGGCGGCGGGCGAGAAGCTGGGCTCGTTTGCCCTGACCGAGCCGGAGGCCGGGTCGGACGTCGGCAACCTTCAATCGACCGCCAGGCTCGACGGGGACAATTATGTGCTGAACGGCAACAAATGCTTCGCCTCGGTCGGCCCATTCGCCCAAACCTACGTCACCTTCGCCAAGACCGATCCTGCGGCAGGAAGCCGCGGCATTTCCGCCTTCATCGTTGAGAAGGGCACGCCGGGATTCGAAGGCAAGATGATGAGGCTGATGGGGCCCCACCCTATGGCCGAGCTTACGTTCACCGATTGCCGCATTCCCGCCGGGAACCTGCTGGGCAAGCCGGGAAAGGGCATGGAAGTCGCGCTGAGCACGCTGGACAACATCCGAATGAGCGTGGGGGCATCCACTATCGGTATAGCGCGGAGGGCATTCGAGGAAGCCGTCACTTACTCCAAGAAGCGGGTTGCCTTCGGAAAGCCCATCGCCGAATACCAGTCGACACAGTTCAAACTGGCTGAAATGGCAGTGGATATCGATGCGGCAACGCTGCTGGTGTACCGGGCCGCCTGGACGAAAGATGAGCTGGGCGGAAGGGTGACTAAGGAGTCCGCCATGGCCAAGCTTTTCGCCACCGAGATGGCCTGCAAGGTGGTCGACCAGGCACTGCAGCTATTCGGCGGATACGGGGTAGTCAAAGGCATGCCCATCGAAAGGCTTTACCGTGCCGTCCGGCAGCCCCGCCTCTACGAAGGCACAACCGAAATCCAGAAAGTCGTGATTGCACGGCAGATACTGGGTGGATGATGGCGCAATTGGGTGGCTGGCATGTAAACGACCTGCATATGGCCTAACGCGTCTATATCTACTCCGTGGGATTGACGGCGGTTGTTGGGTCATGTAAATTATGCGCATGCGGAGATTAATAAAAATATTTGTATTTTGCTCATTGGTTGTGATGGTGACATCTATTGCATGCATAATTCAACCACAATCTACGTCTATGCCTCAAAAACCACCGCCAAGAGTTACTGTCACACCTTCGACAGGGATTACTGGTACTAAATTTGTAATTACATGTACCGGTTTTGAGAAAAACGGAAGAACCTTAGTAAAAATTGCGCAATCAGATAGAACACTGGTAATCGAAAAAAATTATGTTTATATAAATCCTGATACTTTGGATTTATCTATTTCAACATACGGATTTAATCCCGGTCATTATCAATGCCATGTGGAAGATACTACAAATGCGCAATCAGCGTATGCCGAATTTGATGTCACTGGCACGAAAACTATGATTTTGAAGATGATTTCAGTAATGGCTACAGCGGGTGGACAACGGCGGAATCCAAAAACTATAGGGCAGTATACGATACACTGAACAACGAACCTGTATTTCATTATGAAATAATGGATTCTAAACCATTTGCTTTATACGACTTTCAAAATCGCATCGGCAAGATAAAAAATTTCGTAGCAGAAGTGGATTGCTGGTCAAACCCTGAAGATGCAACGTTTTCCGGCATGCTATTCCGAGCTGTTCAAGAAGATGCAAATGTCTGGAATAAGACAAGTCAGTATGTTTTCTTAGTAGATTGCAGCCGAGGGGCATACTGCATACACAAATTAATTAACGGAACGTGGAGTTATCCTGTTTTCCAGAAATATTCAGAGGTAATCAAAAAGACGGCAGTCCCAATCATTTGAAAGTGGCTTGTGTAGGCTCGACAATTGAAACCTATGTAAATGGCGTACAAGTCGAAATGCTAATAGACGAGACTCTTACGGATGCAGGATATGTGGGGTTATTCATGGAAACATTAAGAGAACCTAATGCCCTGGCATATTTTGATAATTTCCAATTATATGAAATAAAATAGAATTGTCTATTTAGGGATTCCGGCAACCCTTATCATCCACTTCGTATTATCGCGTGTATACCTCTTGATATCGGTCCCAGATGCGTCGACCCATTCACGCCAGGGTATTATGTTCCCTCCAACCGACATATCCGAATTCCTGTTTATTGCTGTAGTATCACAACCAAGCCAAGTATGAGCGTCCGATGAATTATTTGCAGTTATCTCGATAAAAAAGTCATGACTACAAGTTACTCCGCCTGTATCTACATCTACCCAATTACCTAGCTTTATGCCGCTGTAGGGTATTTCTAGACCATGGAGTGTTTTTCTGCCATACAGGTTGCATGGTGACTTTATCAATCACTTTAACCATGATATTGCGGTCTCCGGCATCTTTTATGTCGCGGTAACCATATAGCTGAATAAGGCGTAAATCAAAGGGATATGAAAAGAGCCGTAAAACAACTTCATATAGGAAAAATCAGTTGTGTCATTATATATATCCGCCTGTGCATCATCGTAATACAACTCTTGTATGGTGCCGCCTTCACCCTCTACTCTAATACACCAGTTGACCTTCCGGGAAGGAATCGAACCTTTAACTGGTTGCCCTTGATACGAGAATGTGGAACGTGTTTCGTATTCACTTTTATCGTATGCAAGGCCTAGATACAAGTTGTTTATAGTGTTTAGGCTATCGCCTTGTCCTGCAGGTGTATGACTTATTATTTCCACAAAAAATCATTGTCTACTACTATATTTGGTACGTCAAAATCAGCCAGAGTTGGCCATTGGCCCATGAAAATCTTCCAGGGAAAATCACTTGTCCAAATCTTTTTTCTGGTGTTATCCCATATATTAATAGTAAATTTTTGGTCTGTGCATTTAAGTGAAGCGGTAGCACCAATCGAAATCTTACTTATTCGGAATGGCTTGGCAGGTACGGTGAATCGCACAATTTGGCCCCATGATTCATTTGCAATCCACGTATTTCCCAGACCCCATGACGTACCAGCTTGGTTAAAATAATCATCGTACTGAATATTATAGGGTTTGCTGGTATAAAAACTTACAACAGCTTTAGAGTCACCTATTGCCACGGCTTTATCGTTTTGACTTGCACTCGTAATAGGAAAGGACACCTCCGAACTTTTCCCCTGTGCCAGTTGAATGTCCTTTTCACCAGCTTTTTGACCATCGATTGTGAATACTGCGACATAAGTTCCATCTACGGCGCCAATGTTGGTTACATTGGCAGACACGGTTGCATTGTCGCCAATAAAAAGCCACTTAGGGCTAACGGTTATAGGACTTAATTGGAATTCAGCCTGTTGCTTAGCCTGTCGTTTTTCTGGAACAGACCGCTCAGCTTGTGAGCCTGTGCAGGACATTGCCGGGATGACTAATGGGAATAAGCAAAGAATTAATGGTAGCAGAAAGTATTTCCGCGTCATGTTAACCTCCAAATATCTGAACTACTTAATATCCCAACTATTGCACCTTCATTTCCCGACAACAACGTTAATATTGTCACGAACGTCATAATCTTCACTTCGCTGCCATTTTCTCTTTATAGGCCTTCTTCTTTTTCTCGTACAGATCGTAGTATTCTTCCATCAGGTCGCGGATGGGGAGGTGGTAGGGACAGCGTTCCTCGCATTCGCCGCACTTGTTGCATTTAGCGGCCGGTTCGAACAGCGCTCCCCAGAAGCCGAAAAGATGTTCTTCCGGCATGCGCGCTACAAAGCTCGGAAAGGTCATGACAGATGATATGGCTATTCCCTCTTTGCACGGCTGGCAGTAGTCGCAACGGTGGCAGAACCGGGTGCCGAGCTGCTCCTTTAGCTTACGCATCTCCGCCCTGTCGAATTCTGTCAGATCCAACGACCCGTTAAATATCTGGACGATCTCATCTATTTCCTCCAACTTCTGGATGCCGGGTATAGTTGCCACGTCCTTGAATTGAAAAAGGAATTTGAAGGCAATCCTGGCGTCCGCTATCATGCCGCCCGCCAGCGGTTTCATATCTATAAAGCCGACGTCATGTTTCCTGCAAAGAGGCAAAAGCTCAGCGGCCGCCTCGTCCGTGACAAAATTAAACGGGAACATAAGGGTCTCGAAGCGCCCCGATTCCACGGCCTTTTTGGCAACATCGATCTGGTGTGAGGTAATGCCGATGTGCCTGATTTTTCCTGCCTTTTTGGCCTCTTCCATCGCCGTCACCGGCCCTTCCGGGTCCATTACAAGGTCCAGTGACTTGAAATCACTGACCGCGTGAAACTGGTACAGGTCGATATAGTCCGTGCCGAGCTGCTTAAGGCTGTTGTCGAGGTGCTTGATAATCCCCTCACGGTTCCTGTTCGTCGTCTTGGTTGCGATAATCAGGCTTTCCCTGCGGCCTGCGATGGCTTTTCCGATGCGCCCTTCGCTGGTTGTATAAGCGTTGGCCGTATCAATGAAGTTAATGCCGTGGTCCAGGCACCTCCTGACTACGGCAACTGCATCTTCTTCGCTCAGCCTCTGAATGGGAATCCCGCCAAATCCGATCCTGGTCACCATTAAATTGGATTTCCCCAGACGCATTTTTTCCATGAGTCAACCCTCCCCGGCGAAGCATATCTTGTAAGAGCCTATTCTTTCTTTGCATACAGTGACAATTTTGTCGGTCAGGTTGCAAAAAGCAAGAGAGACCTCACAGAATAAGTAGTCTGAAAACAAAACTTATAAGGAGATCTCTCTTGAAAACCAGTCTAACCAAAAACGCTGAAGAACTCAAACAGATCGTCGTCTCTATAGAGAAGGAATTATTGGACAAAGCGGTCGAATGCGCACGGAAGGCATTTGGAAAGGTACTTGAACAGATCGACTCACTGATTCAACAGCATAGACCTGCTGATTTAGTAATCGCTCATAAGCGGAACACATGGTATCGAACGAGGCTGGGATCGATCAGGGTTACCAGGAGGCAATATCGAGGCCGTGATGGAAAATATCGATATCTGCTGGATGAATTGATGGGAATGTCCAAACACCGTCACACCACCTTTGCCGTAAAAGAGTTAGCCTGCGGGTTGGCGGCCGAGATGCCTTTCCGCAGAAGCGCTGAGGTATTGAACAGAACCACCTCCCTTGACCTTTCCTACCGGACCATTCACAGGTTAGTTCGATGGGCTCTTGCGGACAGTCAAGATCAGGCGGATCGGGCTACGGCCTGGTTCGAGGCAACGGGTGAGTTGAAACAGACCGAAGGCAGGAAGGCGAACTTTCTGATGATCGAGGCGGACGGCGTGGTGCTACCATTGCAAAGAGAAGAGGTACGCAAAGCAGAGGTAAAGCTGGGCATTGCTTACGAGGGCTGGCGGAAAGTAGGCAAAGACCGTTACAGCACGGTCAATAAGACACTTTATGCGGACATAGCTGGCGCCGATCGATTCTGGACGGGGATGACCTTGAAACTGCATCAGAAATACGACCTCGATGGGACGCAATATGTAATCGGTGGAGACGGCGCAACGTGGATCAGGGAAGGGGCCGATTATTTCGGAGGCCAATATCAACTATGTCGCTACCACCTTAACCGCACACTCTGCCACGCCTTGGGGCACGACAGAGCTACACTACGTTCAGTTCAACATTATTGTAGTCGTGGTGAACATGATGCTGCTCTTAAGCAACTCAAAGAAGCGGCAAACGGGGCATCAGACGATAAAGCCAAAGACATCAGGCAGGTGATTAAATACATCAGCTCCAATACCTCCGGACTAGGAGATTATCGAGAAAGCCTTGGACAACAAGGGATTACCTTACGAAGAACAGGGGCTATCGAAGGAAACATTGACAAGTTAATCGTACGAAGGATGAAGAACCAGGGCATGAGTTGGTCACGCCAGGGAATACGCCGAATGCTCTGGCTGAGAATCAGCATACGTGAAGGCACTCTGGCGGACCGCCTGTGCACCTGTGCAGGTGAAACTGCACCAACGAAAATGCCCGAGAAACAAATAAGGAGAGTGCTCGATCATACAATAAAACATGACTATACCAATTACTTCACTGCGGGAATGCCGGTGCTGTCTGGTCCACACGCATCCCGGCATTGGGTTGAAATATTAAAATCTCTGACCAGGATAGCGATATAATGTGTTGTAAGGTCTCTCGAACTCAGAACCGACAAATCCGACACTGTAACCTTTCTTTTCAGTTATTTTACCACCGTCGCGGGTTAGAGCTATTATTTAGTTTATCTTCGATAAAAAGATGGGCAGAAAGGAGGCCACAATGGATGTTTTAGTAGCTATCAATAAGCGACATTCGGTAAGAGGGTTTAAACCGGACCCGGTGCCACCGGAAATACTCAAGAAAATAATCGAGGGCGCCTTGCGCGCACCTTCGGCGTCAAACAGCCAGCCGTGGGAGATCGCCGTGGTGAGCGGCGCCAAGCTGGAGGAGATCAAGAAGGCATATCTGGAAAGCGTCGGTAAGATGCCTGTGCTGGATATTTCCATAGCCCTTCAATACCCGGAGCCGTGGGCATCGCGCCGTGCCGCAGTGATGGCAGGCGTGCTTGAAAAGCTGGGCGTAGCCCGGGATGATAAGGAAAAGAGGATGGAATGGGGTGTGTTCGGCAACAAACTGTGGGGAGCGCCAAGCTGCATTTATATTATGCTCGACCGGGATTTTTACTACGCCAATAATGCCACCAACCACTGGAACCTGTTCGATTGCGGCCTGTTGGCCCAGACTATTATGCTGCTGGCCACCGAGCAGGGGCTTGGAACTATACCCGCCATACAGCCAGTCCTGTTTGCCGACGTGCTGCGCAAGGCGCTGGGCTTGCCCGATTCGAAGCTGATGGTAATGGGTATACCGATTGGCTACGAGGACACTAACAACGCGGCGAACAAGTTCCGCACAGCGCGCGCGAACCGCTGGACAAAGTGGCGAAGTTCTACAGCTAGGACAAGAGCGGGCTTCAGGCTTTTCTCATAAACTCGAATATGGCGCCGCCGGGCCCACCTGCATCCAGGTAGGCGAAATTGCCGGGGTCATGGATCAATAGTTTTGCGCCTTTGCCCGTCAGCTCCTTTACCACGGCGTCAACGTCATCGACGTAGAACCCGACATGGTGCAGGCCTTCGCCCCATGTATCGAGAAAGCGCGATTGGAATATCCTGCCCTCGTGTGCATTGAACAAGCTCAACTTGCATGGCTCCTACATAGGTAAAGGCCATGCGGATTTTCCAGGGCCGGCCTTTAACGTCCAGCCCGCCGTTCTCCCTGAACGTCCACGGTCCCATACCGTATATTGAAGACCACGCACTCGATCGTCTTATCGATGTCTTTGACCGAATAGCTGACCTGGTCGACAGACTTCAAACTGAAAGCCGCCGGTTTTTCCATCACTTACCTCCCGTATTTAGTTCAAACAGGCAGTCTCTAAATGGCCAGTGAGAACACTTCTTCCCTGTCGTCGTAAGAAATCAGCTCGGCATAGCGGCCCCAATCGACGATTACATCAAGCTGCTTCTCCGCCATCTTGGGCGTAAATTCAGTTTCCAACTCTTCCTTCAGGTCATCCCACTTGATCTCTCTGTGATTCGGCGTTTTGCAGCATCTGAAGCACCCAGTGGAACAGAGGCAGATGCTGGATCCTCTTGGCATAAATCTCTTTGCGGAGAGTAATGCTTGCTTCAGCGAACGTTTCACCCAGCGGGCTGAGAGAGATGTCGCCATGCGCTACGATGGCGAAGCCAAGAATCTCGGCCGCTTCGGACAGGCCGAGCAGGACATCCGGTTCAACGCTGAGCTCCTTGGGCAACTCGTAGATATTGGCGGTGTCAGCCGGCATCTCTGCCATATATTCCATCAAGCCGGTCAGCTCGTTAAGACTCACGGAAGGCAGGGCACGCATATGTCCCGCCTGGCCAGGCTCGGCGCCCATCTCAATTTCTTCCGGCTGCGTCTGCCCTGCCAGGATAGAATAGATCGTATCCATGTGTTGAATCACGGCGGCGTCCTTGTTATACCTGGGATAGGGAAGGCCGACGGGGTGCTCAGCCACGACCGCGCCCCGGGTCCTTTTCCATGATGATGATACGGTCGGCCATGGTGACGGCCTCTTCGATATTATGCGTAATCATGAGTATCGAGCGTGTGGGTATTTTGCCGCTGGTCCACAGCTCAAGCAGGTCGCGCCGCAGGTTCTCTGCGCTCAGCACATCGAGAGCCGAAAACGGTTCATCCAGGCAAAGCAACTCGGGTTCGACTGCCATGGCACGGGCAAAACCCACTTTCTGGCGCATGCCGCCGGACAGCTCCCGCGGGTAGGCCATTTCAAAGCCGTCCAGCCCGACACGGTCAAGCAGCTCCACCGCCCTGGTGGAGCTGCTGACGTCGGGCATGCCCCTTGCTTTCAGAGCAACCTCTACATTTTGCTGCACCGTCAGCCAGGGAAACAGCGCAAAAGTCTGAAAAACGATGGTGGCGTGAGGATTAACGCCCTCCACAACGGCCCCGCGGTACAGGACTTCGCCGGACGTAGGCTTTTGAAGGCCGGCCACAATGCGCAGCAATGTGCTCTTACCGCAGCCCGACGGGCCTACGATCACCACAAACTCGCCTTCGCTGAATTTTAGATTGACGTCATTCACGGCCGTGAATACCCTCTCACGGCTCCTGGTATTGCTGGCATGATATTTTTCAGTTCAATCAGCCCGTTGGTCATAACTTAATTTTACTCCATGACAAAGCGTTCTTCTGCAAGGCGATACAACCTCCTCCAGAAGAAGCGGTTAATCATAACAACCGCGATCACCATGCTGAGTGTAGAGGCAAGCAACCGGGGGAAATCCCCGGCTGCGGTGGCGCTTGCAATCATAGACCCGATGCCGTTGACGGAAAGGACCTTGCCTCCGAATTCAATGTATTCGGCCACGATGCTGGCGTTCCAGGCGCCGCCGCTGGCGGTAATCAGCCCGGTGATGATAAAGGGAAATAGGGACGGCAATATCAGTACCCTCCAGCGCTGCCATAAGCTGAGTTGGAGCAGCGAAGAGGTGTAACGCAGGTCCTGAGGAATCGTGCTGGCGCCGGCAATAATGTTAAAAAGCAGGTACCATTGCGTCCCCAGCAGCATCAGGAATATGGCGGTTATGTTCAGTCCGCCCGGCAGGGACATGAAGAACAGGACGAGCAAAGGGAACAGGGCATTGGCAGGTACAGAAGCCGCTATCTGGACAATGGGTTGAAAGATATTGGCGAGCCGTTTGTTGGTCCCGATAGCGACACCCACGGGGATGGTCCAGGCCAGGGCTATGATAAGCGCCACGATAACCCTCGAGCAGCGTGAACAACAGGCTTAACACGATATCTCCCCATTCGGCAAGGCGATACCTTAAACAGCAGTTGACCGGCAAAGACGGCCCCCGCCAGGGCCAGTATACATACTGCCGCTATGAAACCAGTAATACAGCCACGGACGATCGGCGCCGGGCGGGATTCGGCTTCGCTGCGCCTGACGATATCTTGCGAAACATATTATCCAGGACGTAGTTTACGGGATCGAGGACGTACCGGGAGGCTGCGCGCCGGCACACCGGACCTCTGCAGCAGGTCATAAAACCAGGACGTCGGCGCGTCCTCGCTCTCTATCATCTCAAGCTTAAACCGGTCCGACCATGCCAGCAGCGGCCGCCAGACGAACTGGTCGAGCGCAATGATGATGACCAGCAGCGTAATCAAGCCGTAGATAAGCGCGCCGGTATCATTCATGATTACCGATTCTTTCAAATAAGAACCCAGGCCCGGCAAGCGAAAGTCTTTCTCGCCGACGGTGAACATCTCGGCAGCCATCAGGAAGAACCAGCCGCCCGACCATGACATCATGCTGTTCCAGATGAAGCTAATCTGGAAGAAGGGAAAATCCAGCGTCTTGAAGCGCTGCCAGAAATTGAACTTGAAAGATGCTGCTGGCCTCTTTCAGCTCCTTGGGCACAGTCTTCAAAGACTGGTAAAAAGCGAACGTGAGATTCCATGCCTGGCTGGTAAATATCAGGACGACGGCTGCTATTTCGGTGGCAAGTCCGGCCGGCATAAAGGCCGTCAAACTCAATAGTACCACAGGCAGAAAGGACAGGATCGGGACGCTTTGCAGGACGTCCAGAATAGGGATCATGACCTGCTCGTTGCGTTTATTCATAGCGGCCAGGTAGGCATAAACCAGCGTGAAAACCACTGAAAGGACATAGGCGGCCCCCATGCGCAACAGCGAGTAAAGGGCATACCAGGGAAGGGCATCGGGCTGCAGGGAGATCACGGGGCCTTTAACGTAGGCCGGGGCACTGAAAGCGGCGCGAAGACCAAGGGCCACCAGGCACAGCAGTACAAGTAAAATAACAGCCGTGGGCCATAAGTTGGTACGCTCCGCGGGCCTGTTCGGTCTTATATATTTTTACTTCTTCAGGCATCGATCAATCACTGCATACATAAATCGTTCCAAGAATAAAGAACCCGGCAGATTATAGACCCATTACCCCGCTTATGTGAAGTGTGTCCGCCGACCGCGTTGACGCCCCCGCTATTTGAGAGTAATATCTTTCCATTTCCGGCTACACATTTTGTTCTTCATCCCTGAAGCAAATATAAGGAGGTTGTCTTGATGAAAAAGGGAAAGGCCGGCAAAGCTGTCAAAATTACCCTCATTACAATCGCTGCAGTCATAGTCCTTCTCTTTGGCGGAGGTTATTTCTACTATTTCTCGATCACGCATAATCCGCTGCCTCAAACGGACGGCAACCTGCAGATCAAAGGACTGCAGGACAAAGCGCAGATTATCCGGGATTCATGGGGCATACCGCACATTTACGCCAAAAACCTGCATGACCTTTTCTTTGCGCAGGGCTATGCGCAGGCGCAGGACCGCTGGTGGCAGATGGAATTCTTCCGCAAGACCTGCGGCGGAAGGATTGAGGAGCTCACGGGGAAGAAAGCCAGCCTGGTAAATACAGACATCTATCTACGTACACTGGGACTGTATAAGGTCTGTAAGCAGGAATACGATATTTACCCGGCCGACCAGAGCGCCACGCTCGATGCCTTTGCCGAGGGGGTGAATGCTTACCTGGCCGGCAAGACCCCACAGCAATTGTCGGTCAATTACACCGATACTCGGGCTTACGGGGGTGAAGTTTAACATCGAGCCATGGAGCCCGCTCGATTCGCTGGCTTTTGCCAAGCTGATGGCCTGGGACCTTGGCCTCAGCCGCGATACCGAAGTGCCCCGGAGCAAACTCTACAGCACGCTCGGCGCCGAGATGGCGGAGAAATTTCTCGTTCCTGCGTGGCCGAACGGCCTAAAACCGACCATCCTGCTGCCCGAAGATATACAATCGCTGATAAATTCCTCACCCGTCGCAACACAGTCGCGAAATGAAAGCCCAAAATTGGATATCGCATCGGACCCGGCTCCCGAGGAAGCAGCACCGGATTTGAGCTGGCTGATTGGGTGAGGGAAGCGGGGTTGGCAGCAATAGCTGGGTCGCCAACGGCAGCATGACTCAGAGCGGCAAACCGCTGCTGGCCAACGATCCCCACCTTGGCATTCAAATGCCGTCGATCTGGTACGAGGTCGACCTGCACTGCAATGACGACGTTGTCACCACTCCCTTCGATGTGGCGGGCTTCACCTTTGCCGCCAGCCCGGGGGTCGTTGTGGGCCACAATAATGATATCGCCTGGGGCACCACTAATGTATATCCGGATGTCAACGACCAGTACAAGATGAAAATTAACCCCGACAACCCGCTTCAATACGAATGGAATGGCAAGTGGCGCGACATGACCGTGCGCCAGGAGCAGATATCCTTCGGCGACGGCAAGCCGGCCATCACTATCAAGGTCAGGGAAACACACCTCGGCCCGATTATGAACGATAATAAATACGACTCCAAGAGCGGCGAACTGCAGGGTTTTAATAACACGGATCCCCTGTCGCTGCACTGGACAGCATTGGAACCATCCAATTTGTCGCTGGCAATAATCGGGCTTGACAGCGCCAAAAATTGGAACGATTTCCGTAACGCCCTCAAATACTGGGACGTCCCCTCACAAAGCCTTATTTACGCAGACAAACAGGGTAATATCGGCTACCAGATGCCCGGCAAAATACCCATCCGCCCTAAAGACTACAATGGGCAACTGCCGACTCCGGGCTGGTCCGACGAGTACGTTTGGAAGGGCTATATTCCCTACGACCTGCTGCCGCGCGCTTACAACCCGGCCCGCGGGTTTATTGTCGCGGCAAACGAGGAGGTTGCCCCACCAGAATACTATGATTTTCTGCAGAAGCAACTGGGACCGGACACCAATCCCAATTTCGGAAGCAAGTACAATAAGTGGAACTACGGCTACCGCGCCCAGCGGATTTACGAATTGATCAAGCAGCTTGCGCCCAATACCGTAGCCACGTACCAGGCAATACAGGGCGACAATAAATATCTCAGCGCCGATGAAGTGCTGCCCTACCTTGCAAAGCTCAATTTCGCCGATAAGGAAGTCTGCGGACGCCCGCGACTGGCTGCTGAAGTGGGACCATGTCTGCAACGAGGACAGCCCCTAGCACGGCGTTATACGCCGAGTTCTGGATGAGGCTGATGAAGAATACGTTCCAGAACAAGCTGGGGACCGTGATCACGGCTGAAGGAGCTGACAAAGATATGTGGGCCATCAATCTGCTGCTGCAGACGCCGAACGACAAATGGTGGGATGACCCGGCCACCGCGGACAAAGTGGAGACGAGGGATGACATCCTTACACGTTCATTTAACGAAGGGTACGCCGCAACGGTGGCTGCGCTCGGGAAAGACCGCAGCCAGTGGAAATGGGGAACGCTCCACGCCGCCAACTTCGTGAGCAACCCGCTGGGCGCCAGCGGGATTGGACCGATAGAATCGATCGTGAATAAGAGCAAGGTCTCTGTGGGCGGCAATAGCGAGTGCGTCAACAGTGAAATGTGGATGGCCAGCACGGGGAATTTCGCACCTCTGTCCATTCCGTCTATGCGAATGATCATCGATATGAGCGACCTCACAAAGTGCGTCGGGATGAATTCCAGCGGAGAAAGCGGAAATCCCGGCAGCGACTGGTACACCAACATGATCGAAGCATGGCGCACGGTCAAATACCACCCGATGCTCTGGACACGCCAACAGGTCGACGCCGATGCGGCGCACAAGCTTTATCTCAACCCCTGATTTTGGATTGTGCCCCGCCAATAGAACGGAGTCCGTCAATTTGTTTGACGGATTCCGTTTTTATGTGGTGACCTCGCCCAATTTTGCAGGTATTTGATTGGCATTGACTGTGCCAGGTGTTCAGAGTAATATTTGCTTCGTATCGACAGGTTCAATTTAGCTTCATTATTAAATAACGTATCCGTGTAAGGAGGTCGTCTTGGAAAACCAGAAAGATAAGGACATTAGCGTAAACGAACCCACCCCGAAAAAAAAGAAGAAGGGTGGAAAAGGCGGCCTCGTATGGCTGATCATCGTTCTTGTATTAGTAGTATTGCTTGGCGGCGGCGGCTTTGGATATATTAGCTACATCACCAATTCTCCGCTGCCCCATGTCGACGGTGCTCTCAAGGCCCACGGGCTGAGGGCCAAAGTGGAAGTGATCCGCGATACATATGGGATCCCCACATCTATGGGCAGGACTTGCATGACGTATTTTTCGCGCAGGGTTTCGTGCAGGCACAGGACCGCTGGTGGCAGATGGACTTCTTCCGTCACACATGCGGCGGCAGAATAGAAGAGCTTACCGGGAAAAAAGCGAGCCTCGTTTCCACTGACATCTACCTGCGCACCATGGGCTGGTATAACGTGGCGGAAAAAGAATACAACAGCTACACGCCTGCGCAGCGCGCCATCCTGGATGCTTTTGCCGAAGGCGTCAATGCTTATATTGCCAGCAGGAGCCCTCAAGACCTGTCGGTGAATTACAGCATCCTGGGATTGACCGGCGTGAAATTCAGTGTGGAACCATGGAAGCCGGTAGATACGCTGGCGTTCGCCAAGCTTATGTCCTGGGACCTCGGTTACAGCGGGGATGAAGAGATGCAGCGTTCCAAACTGTATGCGCTGCTGGGCGCAGAAATGACGGATGAATGGGAGACCCCACCTTTTGGTTACGGCAATAAACCAACCATCCTGCAGTCTGAAGATGTAAAGTCCATGGAGGGAGCCAACTGGGTGCCGCCCTCAACAGACACTACGAAATCCGCTCCCGTATCTCAACAGGACATACCGGCGTATGACAACGCAAAGCCCGATCTGAGCTGGCTGATGGGTGACCCGGCTGGGATCGGCAGCAACAACTGGGTAGCCGCTGGAAGCATGACACAGAGCGGCAAGCCCCTGCTTGCAAACGATCCGCACCTGGGAATCCAAATGCCTTCAATCTGGTATGAAATAGGCCTGCATGCAGCCGACGACGGCACGGGTCAACCTTTTGATGCGGCAGGATTCGCCTTGCTCCCGCACCCGGCGTTATTATAGGCCATAACAATGATATCGCCTGGGGCGTCACCAATGTTTACCCCGACGTTCACGACCACTACCAGATAAAGGTAAATCCTGACAATCCGCTTCAGTACGAATGGAATGGCGGATGGCAGGACATGAAAGTCCGTGACGAGACTATAAAATTCGGCGACGGCGCCGCTCCTATTACAATCAAGGTCAGGGAGACCCACTTCGGACCGATAATAAACGACAATAAATTCAACGCCGACACAGGCCAGTTCAACGGTTTCAATAACAAGGACCCCCTGGCGCTCCACTGGACCGCCCTCGAGCCGGGCACATTGATGCTGGCTATCCAGGGCCTTAACAAGGCCAAAAATTGGGATGATTTCCGTAGCGCCCTAAAATACTGGGATACCCCTTCGCAGAACGTTATCTATGCCGACAGACAGGGCAACATCGGCTACCAGATGCCCGGGAAAATCCCCGTCCGCATCAAGAACGACAACGGCCTTGTGCCCGAACCCGGCTGGACCGACGAGTTTGAATGGAAAGGCTATATCCCTTTCGACCTCCTGCCGCGGATTTATAACCCTGCCCGCGGCTACGTAGTGACCGCCAACCAGGCGGTGGTGCCTCCCGAGTATTATGACTACCTGAACAAGCAGCTTTCGCCTGATTTCAATTACAACTTAAGCTACGAGTGGAACTACGGTTACCGGGCACAGCGCATCGACCAGATGATAAAAGAGCTGGCGCCGCACAGCATACAGACTTTCGAGAAAATTCAGGGCGATAATAAGCTATTAAGCGTGGGAGAGATATTGCCCTACCTGACTAACATAAAGTTCGACGATCCTGAGCTCACGAGTGCAGTCGACTGGCTGGCGAGCTGGAATTATGAATTCGACCAGGATAGCCCACAGGCAGTGCTGTATGGTGAGTTCTGGACGAAACTGGTACAAAATACATTCCAGAACAAACTAGGGAGCATAATAGCAGCTACGGGCGACAACCGCGATATGTGGGCAATGAAACTGTTACTCGGCAAACCGAACGATAAGTGGTGGGATGATCCCGCCACCAAAGACAAGATCGAGACGCGTGATGATGTCCTGTCCCTCTCGTTCAAAGAAGGCTATGCGGCGGCTGTAGCAGCGCAGGGTCCGGACCGCAGCAAGTGGGTGTGGGGAAAGCTGCATACAGCAACGTTTGTGAGTAATCCGCTAGGGGCAAGCGGCATCGGCCCGATCGAGGCGCTGGTAAACCGGGGACCTTTCCCCGCCGCCGGGACTACCGATGTGCCAAATGCCACCAGATGGATGGTGGACAAGGGCAATTTTAACATAAGCACTTGCCCGTCCATGCGCATGATAATCGATATGAGCGACCTGTCGCAGAGCGTCAGCATGAACCTGACGGGACAGAGCGGAAACCCGGGCAGCCGGTGGTACGGCGACCTGATCGATTCATGGCTGAATATCAAGTACCATCCCATGCTGTGGACAAGGCAACAGGTGGATGCCGGGGCGGCGCACAAGCTAACGCTCGCGCCTTAGGTTCACCGATTAGCTCAATATGTCTGTTGGTTACTTTGGAGACGGAAGATGCCAAACACTACAAAAATACTGGGCTTTGCCGGGAGCCTGAGAAAGGGTTCCTTTAACAGGGCGCTGCTGAGAGCGGCGGCTGAATTGCTGCCGGCCGATACGGAACTGGAAACTTTTGACCTTGAAGGCATTCCGGGTTTTAACGTTGATCTCGAAGCCACCCCTCCGGAGAAAATAAAGGAATTTAAGGCAAGGATCAGGGCAGCGGACGCTGTCCTGATCGTAACACCCGAATACAATTATTCCATTCCGGGCGTGCTTAAGAACGCCATAGACTGGGCTTCCAGGCCCTACGGAGACAGCGCCTGGACAGGAAAAGTGGTTGGTGTGATGAGCGCTTCGACAGGTTTGCTGGGAGGTTCCAGGGCGCAGTACCACTTGAGACAGACCTTCCTGTTCCTGGACGTAAAGCCGCTGACCAGGCCAGAGGTTTTCGTCACATTTGCGGCCCAGAAATTTGATCAATCAGGGAAACTGATCGATGAGCCCACGAGAAAAGTTGTGAAGGATTTTCTGCAGGCCCTGGTGACCCTGGCCAACAAGAACTAATCGAGACTGTAACTAATAAATCCGGAGGCAGGAGGCTGAATGAAATATGTCGGTAAAGATAGCAAAGAGGCCATAGTCCGGCGATTCGCCGAGCATGTCTCCTCGGGCAAGGCGGAAACCTTCAAGTCCTATGACATGGAGTTCATCTTCGGACGCCGAGAGGGCCCATTTGTATGGGATGCAGTCAGCGACAAGAAACTCATTAACTGCCATTGCAACGGCGGCGTCTTCAACCTGGGACATCGAAATCCCAGGGTCATTAAGGCACTGCAGGACAGCCTGAAAGAGCTGGACATCGGAAACCACCACCTGATCAGCGAACAGCGCGCGTCACTGGCCGAAAAATTGGCGGAGCTTATGCCGGGCGACATTTCCTGCACGGTCTTTGGCGTGGGTGGAGGCGAGGCGATTGACCTGGCTATCAAACTGGCAAGGGGCTACACTAAAAGACATAAGGTCATTTCGGCAATCGGCGGGTATCACGGGCACACCGGATTTGCCCTCGCCACCGGGGATGAGCAATACCGGACGCCGTTCGGTCCCAATCTGCCCGGTTTCGTACAAGTCCCTTTCGATGACCTCCCGGCACTCGAACGGGCGGTAGACAGTGAAACAGCGGCAGTCATCTTCGAGACAATTCCTGCAACACTGGGCATGCCGGTGCCGCGGGCGGATTTCTTTTCAAGTGCCGGCAAGCTTTGTAAAGATAGGGGAGCGCTGCTCATCATCGATGAGGTGCAGACCGGGTTGGGACGGACCGGCAAATTATGGGGAATTGAATATTTTAACATGGTCCCCGATATTATAGTCATAGGTAAAGGCCTCTCCGGCGGTATCTACCCGATGAGCGCAACCTGCTTTAAGAAGGAACTGGAGAGCTTCTTCCACCAGAACCCGTTCATCCATGTCTCAACTTTCGGAGGGGCGGAGGTAGGATGTCCCGTAGCTATGACGGTGCTGGAAGAGTCATCAAAGCCGGAGTTTCTGCAGCATGTCAACGATCTATCCGTGGTGTTTAAAGACGGCTTTGATGCCCTGAAGAAAAAGCATCCGTGGATACTGACCGGACTGCGCCAGTTGGGCCTGATGATGGGCATAGAGATGGTCAACGACAATTGCGGGCCTATTATGACCAAAGCCTGCTACGACCACGGAATTTTGGCAATTTACGCCAATAATGACAGGAAAGTATGTCAACTTTTGCCACCGCTGATAATCGATAACCGTACAGCCTTAGAGATAATCGACAGGATCGACGGGGCGCTCAAGGACACAGCGGATTTTCTGGGACTTTAATTACGACTGACAGGAGGTTGCCGTGCAGGTTGATGTTGAACTGCTGAAAGAGTTCGAACGCGGGTTGGACCCCGCACACCCGGAGCAAAGCAAGATCCCGGCCAGGGTGCTGGGTTACGGAGAGATCAGCACCATCTTTGAGATACAGGCCGAATTCGGTCAAGGACATGGCATGCAAGCGCCTGCCAATCTTCCAGACGCGTGGTGAAGTGGAGCGGTACGAACAGATATACCATGATTACAATGAAACTCTGGAAAAGAAAATCGGCATCAAAGTACCTGATTACGGCTTCGCATGGTTCACCTCCGACACCGGCAGAATCACGGCCTTCGACGTGCAGCAGAAACTGCCTTCAGCATCCATAGGCAACCGTACCATCGCCAAATTGAACACTGATAATATTCGAACACTTTTCTTGCTCGTTTTAAATGAACTTCAAAAAATATGGACGTATAATGCGGCCAACCCGAAAGAGGCGCTGGGCATAGACGGACAGATCTCGAACTGGGCGGTGCCGGATTTCGATCCCGCAAATCCCCGCATCGAACCCAGCATGAAAGTGCTATATTTTGATACCAGCACGCCGCTGATGAAGAAGGACGGCGTAGAACAGCTCGACCCGGAGCTTTTTCTGCGGAGCGCCCCCTCGTTTATGCTCTGGCTGATCAGGTGGCTATTCCTCGAAAGCGTGATGACACGCTACTATGACGCCCGGCTGGTGACAATCGACCTGATCGCAAATTTCTACAAAGAGCAGCGGCCCGAACTGATACCCGGCCTGGTGCAGGCGGCTAACGATTTCTTCGCGGGAGAAGGCAAATTTCTCTCGATAAAACCTTTGACCGCAAAGGAGATAGAGTCGTACTATAAAGAAGACGCCATGATCTGGATTATCTTCCTGGCATTGCGCCGCTTCGACCGCTGGCTTCACAAATACATCCTGCGCAAGCCTTATGTTTACATTCTCCCGGGCAATATCAAGCGGTGACCAGAGATTTCTACTGCTTTAATTGGCCTTGTCCCACATTTCGATAGTTCAGGTTTGACTGATAAGCGAACATGGCGGCCATGGGCTTACGGGTTAGCACCAATGTCCGGCACGCTTTTTTCAATATCACCGGCCAGGAATACAGTCTGCGGTTGCAACGCAAAACATTTGCTGTCAGTTCCGCAGCGCTCATGTTGGCGGGCCGGTGCACGACCTGGGTCATATCGTAGCAACTCCAATCCGCCGGGAAGTCGCTGAAGATAAGACGGCCTTCCTCTGCCAGCTTAGTGAAAAGTCGCGTGCCCGGCAGCGGTGTCAGATGAGTAATCTGCATGACATCTACATCACTATTGATCATGTAGCTGGCCCGCTCGTCCAACCTGGCAGGCGTATCGCTATCCATCCCGAAGATGAATGCGCCCAGGACGGCAATGCCGGCTTTGTGTATCCTTTGAAAGGCATCTGAATAGGAGGAAACCTTCCTTTTTAAATTAAGCTGCTTATTGACCTCAGCCAAACTCTCTTCGTCCTCAGACTCAAGCCCCAGAAAGACCATCTTGCATCCTGCCCGCCCGGCCCATCTCAATATTTCCTCATCATCGGCAAAATTTATCGATGCCTGACAGAACCACCACTTGTTCAGTTTGCGCTCCACCATGCCTTTGAATAACTCCAGCGCACCTCTCCTCGCTTCCTCGCCATAGCCGATGATATTGTCGTCTACAAAGAAAACCATTTTCTGCGAAATCTCGCACAGCTCATCCAGCACCTCCGCCGGGGGCCGCCGCCGATACCGCTGGCCGTTAAAGGCGGTTACCGAGCAGAAACTGCAGTTCATAGGGCAACCGCGCGAAGTCTGGACCGAGGCAAACATGTAACCGGGATTGAATAAATCGCGCCGCGGTACCGGGTTGCCAGCCAATTCTCCCCATTCGCCGGAATAATATGGTTTAAGTCTACCTGCCTCGAAGTCAGCAATGATCTGCGGCCAGACTTTTTCGGCCTCACCTTTAACCACGCAATCGGCAAACCGGGAGGCTTCCGCGGGACACATCGAGGCATGGATTCCTCCCATTACCACAGGGACGCCACGTGAACGGTATAACCCGGCAATTTCATAAGCTCTCGGAGCAGTTGCCGTGAAAGCCGTGATCCCGACAAGGTCAGCTTGATGATAGACAAACGGATCCCATGTTTCATCCAGCAAAGTGACATCCCATGATGCCGGAGTCAGTGCAGCCACAATCCCCAATCCCAACGGCGGAAAGCGGGAGCTTTTATTCACTGTTAAGCCAACGCGGGCGGTATTAGCGGGATTCACCAGGACGAGCTTTCGTTTCATGTAAGCGCTCTCCTTCATAATTTACTGCCAGTCATAGCCAAGCCCATGCGAGGCTTTCAGCAATAACCGGTGCAGAGCAACCTGTTCATCCGGTCCGAGGACCGATAAAAATTCACGTGTATATTGAGCGGTACCGTCGATAACAGCGGTATAGGCATCGTGTCCTTGTGGTGTGAGCGTCAGCCACCATATGCGGCGGTTCTTCTTATCTCTTTCGCGCACGACAAAGCCCTTTTCCACCAACCGCTGCACGTAAAGAGATATAGTGCCCGGATTTATGGACATGCGATCGGAAAGCTGACTGGCGCTAAGACGCTCCATTTGTCCCAGCACCATGATTACGGCGCAATCAGAAAGCCTGAGACCGGCCTCCCTTGCCTGAACATCTTTCAACATCCGGGTTTCATAGGCATGCACCAAAGAGAAAAGAGCTTGATTTACCTGGATATATTGCTTTTTTTCCAACTCAGCTACGCCCTCCGATATAGTTGTAATATACTATTATTGTATACTGCAACTATATAATATGCAAGCGCCTTGCCAACTTACTGCCCGGCAATATCAAAAGATAACTTTGGCCGGTTGTTATATAATTAGTACCACTGGATCATTCGACCTATAAATCTATAACTTCTGGAGGTATTTTTCATGTCTCAAATGAACGGAAAACAGTACAGGGAAAGCTTGAAGAAGCTCAAGCCCGTTATCTACTACATGGGAGAAAAAATAGATGACATTACCACGCACCCGTCATTTATACCGCACGTAAACGCTGCGGCTCTGACCTACGAAATGGCGCTGGCTCCTGAGTTTGAGGAGCTTTGCTCAGCCAAATCCCATCTCACCGGGGAGAAGATCAACCGCTTTACTCACATTCATCAGAGCCACGATGACCTGATTAAGAAGGTCAAGATGCTGCGGGCCATCGGCCAGCAAACGGGCAGCTGCTTCCAGCGATGCGTGGGTTTTGACGGCATGAACGCCACCTACTCGATTACCTATGATATCGATAAGAAAATGGGCACGGATTATCACGAGCGGTTCAAGAAATGGCTCAAGATGATCCAGAGCAAGGACCTGATGCCGTCCGGCGCTATGACTGATCCGAAGGGCGACCGAAGTTTATCCCCCAGCCAGCAAAAGGACCCCGACCTGTATGTGCATGTGGTCGAACGGAAAAAGGACGGGATCATCGTCAGCGGCGCCAAGGCGCATATCACCGGAGCGGTGAACTCGCACGGTCACCTGTTCATGCCTACCGCAGCTATGAAAGCCGAAGATAAAGATTATGCCGTGTGCTTCTATGCTCCCATCGACGCGCCGGGTATGGTACATATTTTCGGGCGCCAGTCCAACGATACCCGCAAGTGCGAATGCTCAATGGACCAGGGCAATGCCGAGTACGGCTGCGTTGGGGGCGAAGCGCTGATCGTCCTGGATAAGGTCTTCATACCGAACGAGCACGTTTTCATGTGCGGCGAATACGAGTTCGCCGGAGAGCTCGTCGAGAGGTTCGCCACTTTCCACAGGCAGAACTATGGAGGCTGCAAAGGCGGCCTCGGCGATGTGCTGGTCGGCGCGGTCTATGCTTTGACCCAGGCGCAGGGCACCAGCAAGGCATCGCACGTAAAGGACAAGCTGGCCGAGATGATCCACCTTGTGGAGACGATTTACTGCTGCTCCATCGCCTGCTCCTGCCAGGGCTTTCAGCAGCCGGCGGGCAGCTACCAGGCCGATCCACTGCTGGCAAATATCACCAAGCTCAACGTTACCCGGAATGTTTACGAGGTTGCGCGTCTGGCCCATGATATTACCGGCGGGCTGCTGGCCACCATGCCTTCAGAGTTTGACTTCAAGGACCCGGCTGTTGGCAAATGGGTCGACAAATATATGAAAGGTGTGTCGGACGTGCCCGCTGAAACGAGGATGCGGCTAATCCGGCTGATCGACGCTATGACATGCGGTACGGCATTGGCCGAATCGATGCACGGCGCCGGTTCTCCCCAGGCCCAGAAGATCATGATAGAAAGGCGCGGCAGCCTTGAACGAAAGAAGAAGCTGGCCGAAAAGCTGGCGAAAATCGGCGAGCAGCCTTTCTACGTCTGCTAGCAAATCTTATAACGAGGCAAGTATAAATCAGGATAGCGCTTAAGTTCTGCGGGTCCTGCAATCCGGAGATAGACCTGTCCGCCCTGGCCGGCCAAATCAAAGTCCAGAGCGCCGGCCGGGCGGACATTGAAATTGTCCCGTTTGCTTCACCGGGTATCGACCTGCTCATTATTCTCTGCGGATGCCTGCGCGCCTGCGCAGACAACGATGAGATAAAGGGCCAGGCAGCGCGGCATATCATCATAGCCGGCGAGAGCCTGGCTGGAACGCCGCAGAATGAAGAAAAACTGGCAACTCTGTTGGCCGCCGAGATCGACCGACTGTTCCCCCGACTAAGTGACTAAAATCATATCGCCGTCTGTCCTGCACGGCCTATAATTCCATTATCGATTTTTTATACACGGGGATAACTGTAGGCCCGTGCTAAGAATTAAAAGGAGAAATGAAATGGATAAAGAGAGCGGACTTGTGGTGGCAGTGGATGGGAAAAATATCGAAGAGGTGGTAAAGAATAATCCCTCGCTGGTGATTGACTGCTGGGCGCCGTGGTGCGGGCCCTGCCGGATGATGTCGCCAGTTATCGACGAGCTCGCCACAGACTACAAGGGCAAGATCACATTCGGCAAGCTGAACACGGATGAGAACCAGGAAGTAGCCGCCAAATATGGTATACAGGCCATTCCGACGCTGCTGATCTTCAAGGACGGCAAGCTGACAGACCGCAAAGTCGGGGCACTGCCCAAAAGGTACTTGAAGGCGAACTTACCAAAAGCCTGGCATAAAGTGAAGAGAATATAATAAGTGAAAAGCGCCTCTCGCCAACTGGCGAGGGGCGCTTTTCTATTTAACAGCTGCTTCCGGCGGTATCTACCAGGCCGTCTTTGATCCTGATTATGCGGTCCGTGTATTTCTCATGCTCAGGTTCATGGGTAACCATCACGATGGTCTGTTTCCGCTCGTCGCAGAGGCGCCGCAGAAGGTTCATGACAATATCGGAATTGCGAGTGTCAAGATTGGCACAGGGTTCATCCGCAAACAGTATCTTCGAATGGTTGACCAGGGCTCGGGCGATGGCCACACGCTGCTGCTCACCGCCTGACATCTGGCTGATCAGGTGATGGGCCCTTTGCCCGAGGCCCACTGTTTCCATCATTTCACGCGCGTTCTTTTCATAATCACTGGCGGACGCCCCCATCATCATCAGCGGTAAATACACATTTTCAATGGCGTTCAGCTCGGGTAAGAGGGCATATTCCTGGAACACATAGCCAAGGTTGTTAAGCCGGAAAGTGGTCTTCTGCGCCGAGGAAAGGGTCCCAATATCCGTGCCGTTCACGATTATTTTTCCCGCGGTGGGATCATCCAGCAGCGCCACCATGTGCAGCAGGGTTGACTTTCCGGAACCGCTGGGCCCCATAATGCCGACGAATTCTCCTTCCCTGATCTCCAGGTCGACACCTTTCAAAGCTTCGACAGGGACGGCCCCGCCGAAAGTCTTCCTCAATCCTGTTACATCGATAATGCCCATTTCCTTAGCCCCAAATTGCCTTGATTATATTCTGCCGCGTCACCATCCATGACGGGATAAAGCCGGCCACCATGCTGACTATCAACATGCTGAAAATACTTATGGCCAGGTCGCGGTTGACCAGGGCAAGGCTGACCAGCCCGATAGGCATCTGGAAAGGATGCCTGATGAAATACGGCACGACCGCATAATCGACAATCAGCATACCGGCCACTACTCCCAATATGGCATAGAAAATAGCCTGCATAACATACGACATAATGATAATACGCTCTTTCATGCCGATGGCCTTCAGAATGCCGATCTGCCTCCGCCGGTTAACGGTGGCGATAAAAATTACTATGAAAATGGTCACGCCGGCCACCAGAAGCCCGATGAAGGTTATGATTCCCTTGATGATCTCGAAGGTCTGTGCCAGGCTGCTGATGGCTCCGATAAAATCCAGAAATGGGCTGATCTGGTCCCTGTCAATATCCAGGTTCCTCAGCCGGTCAATATATGCGATATCGGGCAAAGAACCGTCAGTCTTGACCAGGATCTCCGATGCCCTGTTGTGTACCCCCAGGACAGATTCCATCTCCTTTTCCGTCACAAAGGCATTCAAATCGGCCAGCGCAAAGTTGGTAACATAAATGCCCTTTATCTTGTATTTGCGCATGACGCCATTCTCGTAGGCCACTGTAACTTCCTCCCCCACCTGTGCTCCTCTGAGGGACGACTGCTCATAGCTGGCGCCGTAACCGCCTGATATCTCCCTGCCCATGATGATCTGGTCACGGTCATCCTGGTCCAGATACCTGCCCGCAACCATGTAACTCTGAATGTTGGTGACTTTCACCTCGTCCGCCGGGTTGATGGATTTTATCGTCCAGGCTTTCTCATGTACATTCAGATTGTCCTTTTCAGGATCATAACGTATGACCGCCGGCTCAGCGTAACGGGAGCTGCAACTGACGACGCCCGGCAGTGTACTTATTGACCTTTCAAGCTGCTGGGCCTGCGTGATGTATTTTTGATCAATGGCGGGCGATATGACGAAATTGGAGACATAATTCTCTTTGGCCTGCTGATAGACCTTGCTGATAGCGCCGTTCATGATGGCCGAGATGAAGATTATATTTATAAAGGCCAGGGTAGTAACAAGGATGGTCAAAACCAGGGTGAACTTGTTGCCACGCGTAATGGACTTATAGACCAGGAAAACAGCTACCCTCAAGTCGTTCCACGTATCCTTTAGCATCGTTCTAAAACCGGCATTCCATTGCTGATCGCAGTTTTCCGGTAATGATAGAGTGACCCGGCATATTAGTCAAAAATTGTGCAGATTCCCGGTCAGGCGAAGAGATGCCGTGAATTATCTGGACATCGACAAGGGCATCAACTACAATGGTGAAAATAGTAGTTCACACATGAAACATGACTGGGTAATTGCCTTTACAACGGGAGGACTCCTATGAACGGGTCGCCAGATGACCAGTCGCCGATTTATTCCAGGCCAGCCGAGATACTAAAATACCTTATCCGGTATAACACAACTAATCCGCCGGGTAACGAAGCTGCCTGTATTGGCTATATCAAGGGCTTGCTGGACTGGGCGGGGATTAAGAACACGATACTGGCGTCAGACCCGGCCCGTCCGAACCTTATTGCACGTATGCCCGGCCAGGGTTCAGCACCTCCCCTGCTGCTTTACGGCCACGTGGATGTTGTTACGACTGCCGGTCAGAAGTGGAGATTAAATCCCTTTATTGGAGAAGAGCTGGACGGCTATATCTGGGGAAGAGGGGCGCTCGACATGAAGGGCGCCATTGCAATGATGCTTGCCGCAATGATGAGAGCACGGCTTGAGGGTATGGTTCCGCCCGGGGACGTTATCCTGGCAGTGCTCAGCGATGAAGAAAACACCAGCGCCCTGGGCGCCGATTTTCTGGTTACCAACCATTCGAATGTTTTCCAGGGTGTCAAATATGCGATCGGAGAATTCGGAGGTTACACCAGCTACATAGGCAAACGCCGCTTCTATCCCATAATGGTGGCTGAAAAACAGTGCTGCGGCATAACGGCGACGATAAATGGCCAGGGAGGACACGGAGCCTGGCCGGTCCGCGGAGGTATCATGTCGAGGGTCGCGCATTTTCTCCAGAGCCTCGAACACCGCTTGCCAGTCCACATCACGCCCGTAGCCAAGGAGCAGGTCCGTTTAACCGCCGAGGGGCTGCAAACACCGATCAAGCAAACATTCATGCAACTGCTGATACCCGCCCTGACAAACTCAGTGCTCGATACACTGGGCTCGCAGGTGCGCATGTTCGACCCCATTTTACACAACACCGCAGCCGTCACAGTCATAAAGGGCGGCGAGAATTACAATGTCATCCCGAGCCAGGTCCAGATGGCATTGGACTGCCGCCTGCTGCCGGGATTCACACCGGATGACATAACGGCAGAACTGAAAGCCCTTGCTGGCAACGACGTCGAGTACCAGACCATCGTGTTTCAGCCAGGCCCGCCCGAACCTGACATGGGCCTGTATGACGTATTGGCCTCAATACTCAAGGAGGCCGATACAGGCGGCACGCCCACACCAATGCTTCTGCCCGCTGTCACGGACGCCCGCTTTTTCTCAAGGCTCGGCATCCAGACTTACGGTTTTACTCCCCTGAACCTGCCGCCCGAAATCAATTTCGAGCAACTTTTCCATGCCGCTGATGAGCGGGTGCCGGTCAAAGCTCTCGAATTCGGAGCCGACGCCATTTACTCGCTCTTGCAGAGGTTTGGAAACTAAATTGTGATATTCATCATAGTCCCCGTGCGTCCGTTTAACTAAAATGTATGCATGTTGTTCAAATGTCCGGGCGCCGAAAATTTGAGAACGCCAACGATCAAAATAAAGAAGTGCCCTGCGTGCGGCGGAGAAGTGGAGCTTTTTTCGATTGACATGAAGGTGGACTGCCCCTCCTGCGGACAAGCGGTCTTTAACAACATCAATTCCTGCATTGACTATTGCCAGTATGCCGAACAATGCCTGGGGACAGAAACCTATCAGAAGTTTAAGAAGCCCACAGAGTAGAGCGGGAGGAACAAAATGGAAAATACCGGAACGAAAATAAAACGCAAGATAGTTAAGATCGACGAAGAGAAATGCGACGGCTGCGGAATCTGCGTAACAGCATGCGCGGAGGGGGCGCTAAAGATCGTGGACGGAAAAGCCCGGCTAATCTCCGATAAATACTGCGACAGCCTGGGGGCTTGCCTGCCCGGTTGCCCGCAGGATGCAATAAGTATCGAAGAACGCGAAGCCGAACCATTCGATGAAGAGGCCGTCAAACTGAATATACCTAAACAACCGGCTGGTAAAGCCGAACCTGCCTGCGGATGTCCGTCAGCCGCGGTTCGCCAGTTCGAGACGAAGGATACTCTCCCGTGCGGCTGCCCTTCCAGCACGGTGAAACAGTTCAAACAGGCCGACAGTCAAAACGAGAGCGAGCGTAAAGACCATCAGCCGTCGGCACTGGGCCACTGGCCCGTGCAGATGACACTGGTGCCGCCAAAGGCGCCTTTCCTGCAAGGAGCGGATTTATTGCTGGCCGCCGACTGCACCGCTTTTTCTTGCGGCGGATTTCATACGGATTTTCTTAAAGACCACGCCCTGATAATAGCCTGTCCCAAACTGGATAACTTTGATGCGCACCTGGCCAAATTCACTGAAATACTCAGACAGTCTGATATCAAGAGCCTGACGGTCCTGAGGATGGAAGTGCCCTGCTGTGCGGGACTTACCCGGATGGCCATGCAGGCGGTCCTCGCAAGCGGCAAGGACATCCCCTTCAAAGAAACGATAATTGGAATCAGGGGCGAGGTTAAAAGCTAACCCAGGGCCAGAGGGGCTTAATACCGGCCTAGGGTTCTGCAATACTCTTGCGCAGGTCCAGGATCATTTCAGGGACGTCGATTTTCATCGGGCACCTTACTTTGCATCTGCCGCACGTGAGACACGTATAAGCCATGGAGGACCCCTTCTCAAGATTTTTGGTTACCTCGTTGGCCCAGACAGCGCCGATACCGGCGAAATACTTGTCTCCAAAATGCCCCGCAGTGAGCCCGAAAATCGGGCATTCGTAGAGGCAGCCCCCGCAGCGCAGGCAGTAGAGCGCCTGGCTTAACACCGGGTTCCGGGCAAGGTGGGTCCGGCCGGCATCCATGAAAATAACGTGGAACTCCTTTGGCCCGTGTGCGCCGTAGGTGGTGACTTTCTCGATATCTCCGGTCTTGCTCGGACCCGAGACCAGACTCACGTAGGAAGGTATGCCGTAGTTGGCATAGCGCCAGGTGACCTCGGCAACTTTGAAAGCATCTTCCAGGGTGGGAACCAGTTTTTCCATGCCGACAAGCGCAATATGCACGGGAGGCGCCCCGGTGGCCAGCCGTATGTTGCCTTCATTCTCGATGAGAAACAGCGTCCCGGTATCGGCCGCAACCACGTTGGCGCTGCTCATGCCGATATCTGCCTTGAAATATTTCTCCCGTAGAAGCTCCCGGGCGGTGGCCACGAGTTGGGGTATATCAGATGACAGTTGCTTGCCGGTAATCTTCGAGAACAGCGTGGCTACATCCTCACGCGGCACGTGGATGGCGGGGGAAAGGATATGCATGGGGCGTGAGCCCAGCTTCTGAATGATGAACTCGCCCAGGTCGGTCTCATAGACATCGTTCCCGGCATGCTCCAGGTGCTCTCTCAGCTCGATCTCCTCAGCGGTCATGCTCTTGGCCTTGACCACCAGCTTTCCCTTGCCCACCAGGCCGCCGATAATCTCCAGCGCTTCTTCAGCCGTTTTGGCTATATAAGCCTTGCCCTTGTTTTCTTCTATGCTTTCGCTGGCCTGCCTGGCCAGAGCCAGCATGTGATGGATAGAATGCTCCTTTATCTGCCTGACTTCTTCCGCCATCTTGACGGTATGCGGAAACTTCTTTAGAGCATTATTTGTGTTCTCCCGGTAGCTCTTGATGGCGCGGCTTCAGGGCCAGCCGGATACGTTCGTTCCCGGCGGCGTCTCTTAACTCTTTTCTATAATCTTTAGATATGGACATTGTTCTTATTTTGTGTTCATTTCGGCAATGACCTGGCAACCAGGGTTGCAAGGTCAACGACCTCTATATCAGTCTTCTTCAACTGCTTGATTCCGCTTTTGAGCTGCATCAGGCAGCCCGGGCAATGAGTCGCAATAATATCCGCCCCGGTTTCGGCCAGTTCAGTTACCCGGCCTACGGCCAGCGTCTGGCTTATATCGGGGAATACTACTTCAAATCCACCCCCGCCGCCGCAGCATGTGGACCATTCGCCGGAGGTCCACTGCGGTTCGATCAGCTCGATATTTTCAATCGACCGGAGCACGTGCCTTGGCTGCGCCAGCAATCCCATATATCTTCCGAGCTGGCAGGGATCATGGTAGACGACCTTCACCTTCCTGGGATACTTAAATTTCTTGCCGCCGATTTTCTCGGCGACCACTTCTACGAAATGCTCAACTTCGATATCAAACCCGTTCACCGCCTTGGGGAACAGGTCACGCAAGGCATGAGTGCACGATGGAACGATGCTTATTATCTTCCGCACGCCGCCCGCTTTCAGTTTCTCATAAGCCTTTTGAGCATTCGTATTGAATTCATTTCGCAGACCCATATGGTAAAGTGGCGCCCCGCAGCATGGCTCATGCGCACCCAGGTAGCCAATTTCCAATCCCAATGCGTGGAGAACAGTGACTGCGTCATGCAATACCGGCCCGTCGCTTCCTTCGTCCCTGGACATGAATTTTGTGTAAAGTCCGGCCACATCCACGCCCAATTTTTTGGGGCCCCGGCCAGCATAACCGGCAGGTCGGGATTGATGGCCATGTTATCCACCTTCTTAACAAGCGCAGCCAGGGGTTCCAGCATAGAGGAATACTGGTAGCCGCAGCCGGCGAAGAACACTGTCGAGGAATGTTTGTCGAATTCAAGCCCATGCGCCCATTTCGATTTGGCGGCGCCCGGGAGCCCAAGGATATTATCCTTGGCGTTTATGTTATCGGCAATATATACAAGGCCGGGAGGAACTAATCCGCGCGTATTTTTGCTCATAATTCTGTTAATCCGGGGTAAGCAATATCATATTGTATCAAAACCGGCGTCCCCTGTTCACGGCGTAATAAGCCGCTGGACAAAAAGAAGCAGGCCGGCAATAAACAGGAGCACATAAATCAGCACCTTAAAAGGCAATGTCCGAAATTTCATGCGGCTCCCCAGGAAGATCCCCAGTATCAAGCCGGGCAGGACAATGCCGGTGGTGGCCAGTGTATCCAGGTTTATCTGCCCGATGGTATATAGGTTGGTGATAAGCATGACGTTTAGAATGAGATACAGCATGGAGACGGTGGCGCGAAACTCAGCGGGCTCTTTAAACTCCCGGCTGAGATAATAGATGGCCATCGGCTGGCCCTGGGCATAAAGGCCATGGAATACACCGCCAACCAGGAGGATGGGCCAGCTCAGGTACCAGGGAAGGATGCCCCCGGCCGCCCGCGTCCTGTATATAAGGACGATCTCCATAACCGAGACTGCCATGATGAACAGGCCGAGGATGATGAGGAGCTGGGAATAGCTGCCCACCAGGGTCCTGTAATAAATGCCGATCCCCATACCTATAATGGACGCAGGCAGTATCCAGACCAGCAGCACGCGCCATTTGATATGCTTAAACCAGCGTAAAACCATCCATATGTTTTGCAGCAAAAACAGTATAGCCAGAACGGGCAGTATGGTCGTCAACGGGAAAATATAGATGCCCAGCGCAATGGCGATTATACTGGCGCCGAAGCCCAACAGCGTCTCGACGCTATGCGCAATAACAAGCACCAGCACAAGCAGAAAAACCCGTACGAGGATTGCAGGATCCATCATGTTATCAACTTCTCTTCTTTTGAATGCCTGCCCGGCAGACCAGGATTTGCCGTAAAACTACTTAAAAACAGGGCGGCTGCCATTTACGGCCGAACGATTTTAGCACGTCAAGAGACCGGTGTCATGCCCGGCATCCAATTTGGAAGTTGGCATGCGCAAGCAGATTTATTTGCCGGAAGGGCCCAGACCTTTGCGCTCCAGCCATGCGTCCTCAGCGTGGAGGTATCCGAGTATGGCCATTTCGCCTACAAACCTGATGGGCTCCGGCGGCCAGTTGAACACTTTGCGGTTAACCGGGAAGCACTCGGTCCACTCTGACTTACGCTCCAGAAGCAGGTCGGCCATCACTTCACCATTCAGGTGGGTAAGCGAAACGCCGTGCCCCATACACCCGAGGCTGTAGACAGCCCGCTTGTCGGCAAGGTATCCCAGCGCCGGAATCATGTCCATGGGGACTGAAACGGGACCTCCCCATTTGTGGGTTATCTTGAGCCCTTTGAGACACGGATAGAAATCCACGATATCCTGTCTCAAGCTGCGCAAATATCGCCGGGTTCATATCGTTATCCATCTTGTCGCCATATTTAACGATTATGTCACGCCCGCCCATCAGCAGGCGGTTGTCAGACGTCAGGCGGTAATAGTGAACGAGGTTGCGGTAGTCCTCGATACCTTCCCTGCCCTGCCAGCCCATCTCGTCGAGCTGGGCTTTGGAGAGCGGCTCGGACAGCACTATGTATGTCCAAACAGGCTGCTGCATGGCTTTAAGCTCGGGTATGGCCAGAGAGTAGCCGTTGGTGGCCAGCAGCTATTTTAGCGGCAGTTACCGTACCTTTGGGCGTCTTCAGTTTGAAGTCCTGCGGGGTGCGCTTAATCTCAGTGACCGGCGTCCGCTCATACACTTCAGCCCCGAAACTGACGGCCACACGCTTCATTTCACGGGCGAGCTTGGCGGGATTAACAAGAGCGCAGCGCGGCTCCCACCAGGCACCCATATAGAGAGGGGAATGCACCCTTTTTGCACTTCATCCGCTTCGATCCAGTTCACGCCTTCCAGTCCCAGCTCTTTCACCAGGCCGACTTCATCCTTGATGCGCTTGCTGTAAGCCGGCGTGGTAGCTATTCTCAGAAAACCGGGGCGCTCGTAATCGCACTCCAGTTTATGTTCGGCCACCAGCTCGCCAACCAGGTCAACCGCACGCTCCATGTAACGGTGGGACTGCTTCGTTTTTTCCGGTCCGAAGAGCATCTTGGTGATCGACATCATCAACCCGAAGGTGGTCATGGCAAAGCCCGCATTGCGGCCCGATGCGCCGTACCCGATAACATAGCTTTCAAGAACTGCGACCTTCAGGGACGGTTGGGCCTTTTTCAGATAATATGCGGTAGCAATTCCTGCGAATCCTCCACCAACCACAGCCACATCACACTTCAGGTCCCCTGCAAGGGGTGGATTTTCAGTGTACGGACCTGAATTTCCCAGCCAGAAACTCTTCTCCAAATAATCTTCAGTCATCGCGCCTCCCGATAGCCCATATTCTTTTGCGCATACGCGCAAATCAGGAAATACTATACACCAAACACGGGAGGCTATCAACGGCACCGGGGAACTGGAGAGACTAATCGAGCAACTTTTCAACAGCTTCGGGCACGCATGTCAGCGGACCTTCGAAATCGGCCGGCGGGATGCCGTCAGTATTATTGCCGATGACTTGTTTACTCAGTTCGAGCGGTTTATCGTTGCGGTCCAGGCTGTCCAATGTCTTATAAGTCTTCATGCCTATAGTGGCAGCCACCATGTCATTAGCCGGATCATCTCCAACCATCAGGCAATCCTCCGGTCTCTCATGGATGAGCTGACAAATCTGGCGGTAGTAGCCGAGCTTCGGCTTGCAGTATGACATGTTTTCGATGTGTGTAACCAGGTCAAGCTCAATGCCGTCAATGTCCGCCCAGGACAGCCGCTTACACTGAGCGTTGAGCGGCAGTATGGGATCCGTTGCAATCACAAGCTTGAGATTCCGCTCGCGGATGGACTGAAACACCAGTCGTGTATTGCCCGGCGTGGTCACGGTCCCTTTCATGCCATCGAAATCCTCATCGTAGTATTCCAGAAAACGTTTCCAGGCGTCCTCGCTTGTTAGCGAGGTGCCCCTGGTAAACTCCCTGAGAAACAATTCTCTGTTGGTTATAGAACCATCGTTCTTATGAGCTTCCAGCGTAGCGGCCATTAGCTGCACTGCAAATTTGTCTGACGGGAGGACGTCGGCGAACCTTGCAGCCATTGGCGGGAAAAAAAGGTCCGCAAATTTAATCTCATCAAAAAATATCAGGGTGTTATCTAAATCAAATAATACAGCTTTAAGCATCTCAATCGGGCCCGTTAAATTGTATGGTTTTTTGCTCTAAATGAAAAATTCGCCCATGTTATTTATTTGTCGGTCCATTTCCGATCGCTTGATAAGAAAGTTCGTCTTGATAATCATTACAGAAGTTGATAAAATTAGCGGTTGTTCCGGAGCCGGGGAAAAGGCGTATAATTTTCGAGCAAACCAAATATTACGTACGTTGGGGAGGCTAATATGCAGCAGAAAGAAGGCAACTTCAAGGGCATCGGAAACTTCAACCTCTATTGGAGATGCTGGCTTCCGGATGGTAAACCCAGGGCTATAATACTGCTGGCACACGGCCTGGGCGAGCATATCTCACGTTATGACAACCTGATTAACAACCTGGTTCCCAAAGGTTACGCTGTTTATGGGCTTGATCACGAGGGCCACGGAAAATCCGAAGGACAAAGGATTTATGTCGACCGTTTCCAGATCTACCTTGACGATTTGAAAACATTCTACGATATGGTCCGTAAAGACAACCCGAACGATAAAATATTCTTGCTCGGCCACAGCATGGGAGGCCTGATAGCGACCGCATATACCCTGCAACACCAGCAGGAGCTGGCGGGGCTGATCGTTTCCGCCCCCCTCCTGAAGGCAGGAGACAGTGTCTCAGGCGGCACCATCATGGCTGCCAGGGTCCTTTCGGCGATTGTGCCCAGGATGGGAGTCCAGTCGCTTGATTCCACCTACCTCAGTCGCGACAAAGCCGTTGTCGAAGCCTATGATAAAGACCCGCTGGTCTATCGTGGCAAGATCACTGCCCGCCTGGGGTCGGAGATGTTCTCAACGATGACCAAAATAGAGCCGCAAATGGCCAGCATTACACTGCCCGTGCTGATCATGCAGGGGTCGGCTGACAAGCTGGTTAGCCATGAAGGAAGTAAGACCCTGTATGAAAAAGCCGGATCAAAGGACAAGACCCTCAAGATATACGACGGCTTCTATCACGAGATTTTCAACGAGCAGGAGCGCGCCAGGGTCTTCGCTGACCTGGACGCATGGCTCGATAGCCATTCCTGATAATTCAGGAGATTAACGCAAGAGTCCTTCGATCCTTTATCTACGGCAGGACATATAAAGACGTCCGGCGGATGAAAGATTTTTACGGGGTGGCATGATATGGCAATTGGAAGCGGGTTATACAAGGAACTGCTGGACGGCCTTTGCGATGGTGTGTATTTCGTCGACCGGAATCAGACGCTTGTATTCTGGAACAGGTCAGCGGAGAGTATAAGCGGCTATAGCGAGGATGATGTGCTGGGCAGGGTTTGCCCGGACGGGATATTTATCCATGTTGATGAGAAAGGCAGGCCTTTGTGCAAATCGGGCTGCCCGCTTGCAGCTGTGATAAAAGACGGCCGAAGAAGAGAAACCAGCATGTACCTGCGTCACAAAGACGGACATATGCTTCCCGTCCTGGTAAAAGTGAATGCAATACGCAACGCCGATGGCAGAATTGTGGGAGCCGTTCAGAGTTTTAGCGACAACTCGTCGGTACTGGCAGTCAAGGAAAAGGCTGCCGAGTTGGAAAAAATGTCGCTCATTGACGTGCTCACGGGTGTAGGTAACAGGCGCTACGCCAATATAAGTTTGCAGAACAAACTATCAGAGCTAAAGCGATATGGCTGGAACTTCGGAGTACTTTTTGCCGACCTTGATAACTTCAAACTTGTAAACGACAGTTTCGGCCATGAGACAGGAGACGAGATACTGAAAATGGTCGCTCAGACGATGCTGAGTAACCTGAGGTCATTCGATTTTATCTTCCGCTGGGGTGGTGATGAATTTCTGGTAATTCTGACGAACATGGATGAGAGAAGACTGCGCAATTCGGCTGAAAGATTGCGCGTTATGATTCAGAACGCGGGCCTTCGATCGGGTACACAGTTAATCACAGTTACGGCGTCAATAGGCGGGACGTTAGCCAAACCGGATGATACTGAAAAAAGCTTGTTGCATAGGGGCGACAGCTTCATGTACGAATGCAAACATGCGGGGAAGAACAGGTGCATAGTAGACCATATTCTATGTGCCCCTCCAAAAACCAGGAAAACCGTGCCAATCAAGTGATAGCCGGAAAAGGAAGTCCCCCGGGGCAAATCCCATTCCCTCAGATCGATCGTTTTGCAGTGATCGAATCGATCACGATCTTAATGACGGCAACCTTTTCCACCATGGCCGGGTCGAAAGAAAATGCTTTGTCAGAGTAATGACGCATTATAATGCCCAGGGCTTCTTCTTTTGCCCCCGGCTCTTCAACTAGAAAGGCTTTGCCCTCACCGATCACGCTCTTGTACTTTGTACTACATTTGCAAGCTGCATCCGAGCTTATCATGCTCTCATCAACATACATTGCAAAGCTAACCGTGTTGTTGAATCGCAAGGTATCGATTTTCCTGCCTTCGGCCGCCGAGTGTATATACAGGCAACCCCGGTCATAGCCATAATTCAGGGGTACTACATAAGGGACACTATTTTTGCAGAGCGCCAGGTGACAAATACGGGCGCGGTTCAGCACATCATCGATATCTGACTTGCTCGTAAGTTCTCTGTCAGATCTTCTCAAAGTCACCCCCTTTTCAAAGATGCCTCATTATCAGGTTGTCCCCATTCTAACGCAACCGGGCGGCGTTTTCATCCTGACGCCGCAACGATGTTCGTTTTGCCCCTCAACTGGGATAGTTGTATATTATTTAAGGAATTAACTCAATTTCATAAGATGGGTTGAGCAAGAGTGGAGGTGGACCTATGAGAATTCCGGCAATTATTGTTATTTTATTGTCTTTACTTGTCTGCGGCTGCGCTGCACCCGCAAAAAGCACTGTCATTCAACCAGTGCCCATACCGCAACCTGCAGGACCTGTTATCAACTATTTTTATGCCAGCCCGGCAGCCGTGACATGCCCGGCCACTGCAACTCTGTCATGGAAAGTAACGGATGCCGATAATATCACCATCGACCAGGGAATTGGCCCGGTTGCGGCATCGGGTAATATGACCGTGTCGATTTCGGCCCCGACTACCTACACACTTACAGCGAAGAACGGCAACCTCAAAACGGTAGACTCTACAACCGTGCTGAACTGCACGGCGCCTCCCACGGGCAGTCTGCCGACAATTACCTACTTTGATACGACTCCCAATGCTATTCCCCCAGGCGAGATTATTACGCTGGTCTGGCAGGTGACCGGTGCAACGTCGGTCAGCATTGATAACGGGATCGGACCAGTCAATGCCTCCGGGCGCTACAGCGTAATGCCGACATCCACCACTGTCTATACACTGACGGCCACGGATGCATCCGGGATCACTACCGGCCAGGTGACGGCACAGGTCCAGGAACCCGGACTGACTTCGTACTACCTCAGTTCATACACAACTCCTCATGTCGATGTGCAGGGAATTGTCGGACTGCCCTTCACCATACTCGAAGACTCCAGCCCGTCAACCGGCTATACCTGGATCGTGGACTATTATGATTCCGCGGATGGTTAATACGGTCAGCAGCAATTACACAGCCTATAATCCCCAGCCAACCAGGGGCAGCGAGGGCCAACAGCAGTTTGTCTTCAGCGCCCTGGCGGTCGGTGACACCAGAATATTGATATCCAGCGTTAGTAACACTGTACCAACCGACACCCACAGCATATATTACGACGTCCATATCCAGCCAAAATAGGGTTCTATCGTCTTGGCCATGGGCAGGGAACTGTGCGCAGATCCCTGCCCGTGCGTAATGACAACCCGCCTTCGGGATGACTCGCCCTCTTTGAAGCAGGCTTCCGTACGATGCTATAATAGTCCTGCTATTACATGAACGCCCCCATGGTGGTGGACCCTACCGTTTTTCCCACAGTACAAGGAGGAGAGTTCGCATGAAATTTTTCTCAATTTTGAAGGTAATGTTAATAATCGCCCTCTTGACGCCGTTGCTTGCCAGCATAGGCTGTGACAGTGTCGGAGGGGCTGATGTTTACCTGGAAAACATCAGCATCGGGTCCATATCAACCGAAGGAAAGCCGGTAACCGGACTGCCGACCCAGAAGGTCAACATAGTTCTAAAAACCGGCGCCAACCAGATACTGGTCAGCCAGTCGGGAGGCAAAACGACTATAAAACTTCAGCCCTCGGGAGCGGTAATAACCAGCAGCAGCGATGGGCTGGCTTTCACGGGCGTGAAGCCGGACCAGGTTGAAATCAAATGGGTAACGGACAACACGACAAAATAGATTTATGGATATACTTGCCGGACTTAACCCCGCACAAAAAGAAGCTGTACAGCACATAGATGGCCCCATCCTGATACTGGCCGGACCCGGAAGCGGCAAGACGCGCGTAATAACGCACCGCATAGCCTACCTGGTCAAGACCACAGGGATCAGTCCGCGCAGGATCATGGCGGTCACGTTCACCAACAAGGCTGCCAAAGAGATGAAGGAACGCCTCCAGAAACTGCTGGGACAGGTGGCAGAAAGCATCTCAGCGGGAACATTCCATGCAATTTGCGCCCGTATCCTTCGACAGGACGGTAAACCGGTCGGTCTCGATTCGAACTTCGTTATCTATGACGAAGATGATCAGCAGAGCCTGGTAAAGCAGTGCCTGCAAGACCTTGACCTGGACCCAAAACAGTACAATCCGCAGAAAATCAGGAATGCCATCAGCTACGCCAAGAGCCAACACCTGACGCCGGCCGGTTTCGCCAGCCAGGGAAACAGTCACTGGGACGACATTATCTCCCGTGTCTACGAGCGCTACCAGGAACAGCTGGGACAGAGCAACGCCGTCGACTTCGACGACCTGCTGATGAAAGTCGTCCAGCTATTCGAGAAACACCCGGAGGTGCTGGAGAAATACCAATCGCGGTATCTACATCTGCTGGTTGACGAGTTCCAGGACACCAATATTACACAGTACAAATTAATCCGGATGCTCGGCGGGAAGCACAAAAACGTGTGCGTCGTGGGCGACCCCGACCAATCGATCTACTCATGGCGTTTCGCAGATATACGGAATATCCTCAGCTTTGAGAAGGACTATCCGGATGCCAAGATCATCGTCCTGGAGCAAAACTACCGGTCTACCAAGAACATCCTGGAAGCGGCTTCGTGCATCATCTCCGTCAATAAGAAACGCAAACAGAAGAACCTGTGGACCGATAATACGGAGGGAACTCCCGTCTACCTGATCAAGACATACGGTGAGCAGGAAGAGGCGCAGTTCGTGGTGAACGAAATATTGAACCTGACCCGCAGCGATGGAATAAAGCCAGGCGATTGCGCTGTGATGTACCGTACGAATGCACAGTCACGTGCCCTGGAAGAAGCCTTCATGCGGTATGGACTCAAGTACAAACTGATCGGAGGCACCAAGTTCTACCAGCGCCGGGAGATAAAGGACTTTATCGCCTACCTGAGGATCATTCATAATCCGTTCGACAATATCAGCCTGGCGCGCATCATCAAGGTGCCGGGCCGGGGCATTGGCGCCAAGACATTATCCGACCTGACAAACTGGGCACGCGACAATAACGTTTCTCTTTTTGTAGCCTTAAAGTCGGTCAGCGAAGGCAGCGGGCCGGGGTTCGGCACTAAAATTACCGCATCACTTACAGGCTTCTACCGCATGCTCACGGACCTGATCGTTGAAAGCCAGCAATTGACCCTGGTCAGCCTGATGGATGCCGTGCTGGACAAATCAGGCTACCGCGATACGATCCGCAACGAAGATGACGGCGAGGAACGCTGGGAGAACATCCAGGAGCTGCGCACGGTGGCCATGGACTACGACAGCCTGCCGCCGGGCGAAGGACTGTCGCCTTTCCTGGAGCAAATCAGCCTGGTGGCCGATGCGGACGAAATCGAGAGCAGGGAAGATACAACAACACTGATAACACTTCACCAGGCCAAGGGACTGGAGTTCCCGGTAGTGTTCATCGTGGGGATGGAGGAAGGGCTTTTGCCGCACCGGCGCTCTATGGAAGAAGGCGGCGATGAGCTCGAAGAGGAGCGCCGCCTGTGCTACGTAGGCATCACACGTGCGGGTAGACATGTTTACCTGCTGCACACTGCACGGCGCAGCATTTACGGCGCCAGCTCGGAAAGCACGCCGTCAAGATTCCTGGACGATCTGCCCGACCATTTGATTGAACGCCGCGGCCTGCCCGCTTCTGAGGAACATTACAGCGGGCGCCAGGAAAGACGTCAGCAATCGTGGCACGACGATGACGAGGGCATTAATGTCGCAGACCTGCTGGCCCAGAAGCGCCAGGCACAGCAACCGGCCAGGGAGACGCTCAGCCCTGACCCCCGGTGACCGCGTCCGGCATACAAAGTTCGGCGACGGCCAGGTGATCGGTGTAAGGGCAACGGGACAGGACAAGGAAGTCATCGTGGCCTTTGAAGGTGTCGGGGTGAAGAAGCTGCTGCTGAGCATGGCCCCGCTGGAAAAAATCTGATAGTCTGGTAAATTAATATATATGGGCTGGCCAATATGGACTTGCTAGACGGCCTCAACCCCGGTCAGAAAGAAGCAGTTACGACCGTGGAAGGCCCGCTGCTGGTACATGCCGGGCCGGGCTCAGGTAAAACCCGTGTAATCGTTCACCGCATCGCCTACATGGTACTCCAGGCCCAAATCGCCCCGCAGCACATACTGGCTGTGACGTTCTCCAAGAAAGCCGCCGGCGAGATGAAGAAACGGTTGGATGAACTCCTGGGGAGGAAGGCCGGACTGATTACCGTCAGCACCATACACTCCGCTTGCCTGCGCATACTACGCCGCGAGGGAATACCGGGACTCGGCACCACGTTCGAAGTATATGATGAGGAAGAACAGAACAAGCTAATCAGGCAGTGCATGGAGGATGCCGGGCTTAACCTGGAAGAAAACGACCTGCGCAGGTTCAAGGGAATAATAAGCTACGCAAAGACCAATATGATCGATCCGGACGCTATCGCCCCCAGGCCAGGAGAACGTTTCGATGACTCTTCTGTCACAGTATTCAGAAATTACCAGAAAGCACTAAAGAACCAGCGGGCTATGGATTACGATGACATGCTCATCTCAACGCACAGACTCTTTAAAGAGAACGAGTCCGCCCTGAAACGGTACCAGCAGCTATACAAATACATACTGGTGGACGAGTTTCAGGATACCAGCAGCCTTCAATACCAGATAATCAAGCTGCTGGGCGCAAAATACCGCAACGTCTGCGTTGTCGGCGATCCGGACCAAACGATCTACTCCTGGAGGCAGGCAGAAATACGTAATACCGATCACTTCCGCAAGGACTTCCCGGGGACGAAGGTGATCGGAATGGACGAAAACTACCGCTCGACCGCAACCATTGTGGGTGCAGCAAACACGCTTATAGCATGCAACAGTAAACGCAAAGAGAAGCAGCTTATCACCTCACGTGAAGAGGGCGAAAAAATCAGTGTAGTAAAGACAGAAGACGAGGATGGCGAAGCGCTTTATATCGCCCGCACAATCAAAGCCCTGGCCGCCGAACGGGGCCTCAGGTATTGTGACTTTGCCGTACTGTACCGGGTCAACGCCCAATCCCGTGCGATTGGAGGAACAGTTTAATCAGGAAGACGTCCCGTACCGCCTGATAAGCGGAACGCCTTTCTACAAAAGGATGGAGATACTGGACATGGCGGCCTGGCTGCGGATTATACGTAATCCGTCGGATGATTCGGCGCTGCTGCGTGTGATGAAAATCGCCGCCAGGGGGATCGGGGAGCAATCAATTACAGCAATGCAATTGCACTGCGAAAAAATGGGCTCACATCTTCATGAAGTGCTGGAAAAGGCCTCCGCTGGGGTCCTGCCGTTTTTCCAGATGAGGACCCGGCGTATTGCCGCCGCCCACTTTTATGCGCTGCTCCAGGAATTGCGGGCCGAAAGCAAGCATATCAGCCTGGTTACGCTGATGAACCGCATACTGGAAAAAACAGCTTACCTGGACCACCTTAAAAGTCAGGATGACCCGGAAGAGCGCTGGGAGAACGTCCTGGAACTAATCTCACTGGCAGGAGCCTATGAGCATCTAAGCCCGATAGATGCCCTGACTTCGCTGCTGCAAAAGATAACCAGCGCCACTGACGCGGCAGAGAAAAAGGCGGAAGAGGAGACGGTCACTTTTAATACACTGCATGGTTCCAAGGGGACCGAGTTCCCGGTGGTTTTCATCGCCGGGGTCGAGGAAGGATTGCTTCCGCACGGCAAATCTCTGGATGACCCTGAACGGCTGGAGGAGGAGCGCCGCCTTTGTTATGTCGGGATTACCAGGGCCATGGATATGGCCATTCTGACTTTTACCGCAAGACGGCACAGTTTCGGTGAAACCAGCTTCCGTGCAGCTTCGCGCTTTTTGCGAGAGTTGCCGCAACAACTGCTCATTTCACGTGACCTGACCGCAACCGCCAAAGGCAAACCCGGGAAATAGAAAGCATCACAGGATATATTACCGCACCGCCAACTTGTAAAGGCCTTCGATTTTAACCATCGCTGACGCCGCCGAACAAAACCCTTACTCCCGAGTCCTTTTTCACAGTGGACAATTTGACTATATTGGGGTTGTTGAAGCTATTGTTTTGTTCGATATTCAATGTTCCACCTTCCCAGACTCCGTGCTTTAAAAGATAGTAACCGAAAGCCGAATTGCCTGAGCCGGTGGCCGGGTCTTCCAGATAGCCAAATTTGGGAGCAAACACCCTGGTCCTGAAATCGTTGCTTCTATCGGCGGTTTCCTGCGAATAGACCAGGACGATATCGATGCCATTATCCAGGCAAAAGCCTTTCAGTTTCGCCTCTCCGGGCTTCATTTCAAGGCAGGCGGAAAGGCCGGAGATGGGCACGATCAATGTGTTCAGTCCGGCGTTGATCAGGGCGGTTCCCCAACCGGAGCCGATGGCGCCCGGTTCAATATCCAATGCAGAGGCAATGTCATTATTACTTAAATTCAGCAGCGCTATATCTGGGCTCAGGAGCTGTGATATACACACTGTCTTCCTCCTTCAACCTGTTATACACGTCCAGATATTCATCTTTCACCCGTATCTTCACACTATAGCGGTTGATCAGGTCGGAGTGTGAGCCTATATAGTCGTACATTACAGCGATTGTGCCATGCCCGCAAAAGTCCACCTCGCATTCAGCCGAATAGTACCTTAAGAACACTCCTTCTCTTTCAGGGAACAGATAAACGACCTCGTTGACATAGCCTTTAAGTTCCCTGGCGATACGTTGCATTTCCTCGTCCGATATACTCCCTGCTTTTCTCAAATATATGCAGCCGGCCGGGTTCCCTGTAGATGCACCAGTGGTGAATGCATCAATCTTTTTAAACGGGAAGCTTTTCATAAAATCACCTTCGCTTTATGGATCACGACGACACAAATCAAATGCTGATCGTGCCTTTCAGATAGGGAACTGCCCTTCCGCTTATAATTACCCTGTCGCCCATATATTGGCAGAACAGTTCTCCACCGCGTTTCGATAGCTGATACGCATGCAGGGAATCTTTCTTCAAACGCCTGGCCCAGTAGGGTATCAGCGTGGAGTGAGCGGAACCGGTTACCGGGTCCTCGTTTATGCCTTCGGCAGGAGCGAAAAAGCGCGATACGAAATCCGCCTGACGGCCGGGCGCTGTGATGATTGTACCCACACAATCCAGTGTTTTAAGCATGCGGAAGTCAGGGTCAATCGCCATTATCTCTTCCTCGGTATCGAAATACAGCCAGGTAGTCCCGGGTTTTGTAAAGCTCAATGGGCTTTTTCCCCAGCGCCTGAT
>CAWHDI010000027.1:0-33829 GCA_963827985.1 uncultured Chloroflexia bacterium
GTCTTACGTATACTGTTCAGACGCTGTCCGTCAATAAATCCGATCCAGATGGCTATCCCGTAGATGTCCTTATCCGCATGGCCCTTGAAGAATGCTCCAGCCTCGAACAGGTATACGACATGCTGGACCGCTACCCTGACTCGATCGGCGGCTTTGGTGTGGCCTGGAGTGATCAGAAGACGGGTCGGGGTGTTGTCACCCAGTTAGCCCCGGTTGGCTGGGGAAAAGTAGAGATGAACGGACCTATCCTGTGGGATGAAAATCGCTACTACAACCCTGAGATGGCCAAACAGCAGGATGCTGCCACCAACCTGAGCTAACGGCGACACTTCCAGGGACGATGTAGCGTCCCATCTCCCCAAAAACCCGAATACACAGTAGAAGATGCTATCAATTTCCTGCGTCTGCAGAATGGGCCCGACGGCTCGGATTATTCCTGGAACGGGACCAAAAGTGCGATATGCAACTACCAGGGAACGCAGACCATCATTTTCGATCCAGGGGGAGATGGATATTACGTTGCCTTTGGCCCCGACCATCAAGCCCGGCACGACGTTTATCACATTTACAGCGATTTCTCGCGGCAGCCGGAGCTTTTCACGAAAGCAATTCCGATAAATCCTGTAGTTGCAGATACGGCCTCCATATATATGGACCTGGAAAATAGGGATAAAAAGTTGGCCGGGTCTGGTTGAGCTTGCAAACAAATATCCGGGTGACGCCAATATGCAATTTGTCGCTGGCTATCCGGGCTGTACTTGCTGTCGAAGATGGCCCTCTTCACTCAATATTGCGAGAAGGCTTACTCTATGAATCCTCAGGTGGTTGAATACAGATTCTTTGCCGGTGTGGCCGCCTGGGAGAAAAAGGATTTCTGACACTTCCGTTAAATTGCTTGAAAGTATATCTGAACAGGATTTAAAGTATCCTGCCGAGGAAGTTTATCGTCTTACCATTCTGGAGAAAATATACACTGACAAAGACCCGGCCAAAGCCGCCGCCTATCATCAGACATAAAATCAGCCTCCTTGATCGATATAATGCGAGAAGCTATGCTGATTATGCCAGAGGTGTATTCTTAGCCAACTGGCGGCATCTTTCCACTCTCATGGATAAGATGTTCTTTGAACTTAGGACCTGGAGACTGTTTAGTATTTAGGATTTGGAGCTTGGAATTTGTTTTTCTACGGGTTCTTATCGTCGCTCATAATATCAAGGTAAATATCTTCCAGAGCTGACTGCTTAATAGCCAGGTCCACCAGCGCCCAGTTATTATCTGAAATCTTACGAAGAAGCTGCGCCATCTCCTCTATGTTCGGCGTCGTCACCGAGTAATTTCCTTCCTTCTTGGCGTAATCCAGCTTCTCATCCGTCTTGAAGATCACCTGGAACTCGCGCTTACCCAGGCTCTTTCTAATATTGTCCATCGTATCATACACGATCAGTTTGCCGTTCTTGATGATGGCAACCCTGTCGCAGATATACTCCACGTGGAACAGGTTGTGAGCGCTAAGAATTATTGTCTTGCCTTGCTCGCGCAGCTTCTTGCAATAGTCGATAATGAAGAAAGACGTTAATGGGTCGAGACCCGAGTTGGGTTCGTCCAGGATCAGCAGGTCGGGATCGTGGATCAAAGTACGTGCGATCGAAACCTTGCGTTTCATGCCCTTGGACATCTCTCCGATCAGCTTTTTACCCGCTTCGAGCTTGAGAGATTCCAGCAGCGCTGCGCCTCGTTCTTTTGCCACTTTGGCCGACAGACCGTAAATGTTGGCGAAGAAGCCCAGGTATTCCTGAGCCGTCATATTTTCATAGAGTGCATTTTCTTCAGGCAGGTAACCCAGGGATTTTTTCACCTTCAGGCCGTCTTTCTGCATGTCTTTGCCCATGACGGTCAGCTTTCCGGAAGTCGGTGCGATGAGACCCACGATCATCTTGATCGTGGTGGTCTTGCCGGCGCCGTTGTGGCCGATCATGCCCACGATCTCGCCCCGGTTTATTTCCAGGTCAAGCTCTTTTACGGCGAAAGATCCATTATAGACCTTAGAGATACAAGAAAGTTGGACAATTGGCTCTATCATTGGCGTCACATTACATATAAACTTATCTAATTCATGCGTAATGTTCTGATTATAGCAGGTCGTGAGCTAATGCGCCTGCGTGCCCGTTTCGGCGGCAAGATGGTAGCGGCAGTTGCGATCTTGTTGGCTGCTGCGGCCGTCGTATCTTTCCTCGTTTACCAGCAGGGCATGGTGCTGGCCAAGGATTTTTATATAATCGGCGTTTCCTCCGGCGCACCGGCTCTTGATGATCAACGCTTCCATATTATGCAGTTGGACCAGGGCGCAGCTGACTATGCCCTGAAGGGGCACAAGATCGATGCGTACCTCACCGGCAAAACTATCTATTATCGTGATGACGACCGTTCTCAATATGCCGCCGGGGCAGTCAAGACCTATCTCAGGACCGGGGAACTGCAAAGAGTGGCGGCAGAATACCCGCTTAACCAGGCTTTTCCACTGCGGGTGGAGGTCAATTACCTCAAGGCGCCTTCTAAAGCCCTCGGTTCGGCCTCGGTCGTAACTGTCGCCGACATCATGGGGGGTACCGGCAAATCGGGCACACAGGAGGGAAAATCGATTCCGCTGGAAGCTGATTCGACGGAAAATGCGCAGGGTGGCTCGCACGCTCCAGGACCGGTCATCGTCGATGAATCGGATGCTTCAGTCAGGCAGCAACTTGCCGGGCTGGGCAGCGCAAAGTCTTTGCCGGAGTTCAAGGCCGAGTTTGCCAGCAATAAGGAGGTCATTGTGCCCATCGTTGATGACCCCGCCTATACCTCTGGCCCAGGTGCTGCTGGCTTTCGCCTATATCCTGCCTATCTTCTTCATCAGCATCTTTTTCACCAGCGGCTTCATTGAAGAAAAGATCGGCAGAAAGATCAATATCTTGCTCTCCACTCCCGTGACTCCTCTTCAGGTTATTATCAGGCAAAATGTTGCCGTACATCGGCTATTCAGTGTTCATCGTGCTGGCCATAACACTGGTCCTGCACGGCAACATGCTGCTGGCGCTGGCTATTTTCGTGCCTGTGATACTTTTCATTTTCGCTATTTACCTGGGCGTGGCCCTCCAGTACCGTACTTTCAAAGACCAGACCTTTTTCTCTCTGGTGGCCGTAACGGGCATAACGGGTTACCTGGTATTCCCCGCCATGTTTGTGGGTATCAACGATTTAAGCTTTATATCCCCGCTGACGCTTGCCGTCCAGATGTACCGCGGCGTGGACATTACACCCTTTCAGTACATGCTTTCCGCCGTGCCCATGCTGCTGGTGTTTGCACTGGCGCTGACTATAGGCACCCGTGTGTTCAATGAAGAGTACCTGATGAGCTTCCAGCCCATCCACATAAAGATACGCGAGGCGATTTATTTCGCCATGGACAAGCGTCACCTGGCGATCTCGATCGGCCTTTTCTCCCTTCTTTTCATACCGGTCGTCTTCATGGTGGAGCTGGGCGTTATAACCATGGCCTTTAACCTGCCCAAAGGGCTTGGCGCTGGCGGTGGTCATATTCCTTTGCGTGATCATTGAGGAGATGGCCAAGTCGCTGACGGTGGCGGTCGCCATCGAGCGAGGCCTGGCGAAAAAATGGCTGCAGGTCGCTTTTCTCGCTGTAGTATCGGCGGCCTTTTTCTTCGTCGGTGAGAAGCTGTTGCTTTTCATGTCGCTCAAGGTCATATCGGAATCCATCTTCACTTCCGCCATCTTTGCCTCCAATGTCTCTCTGGATGCCTCTGGCTGGTGCACTCGGTATGCACGCTGGTCGTCTGCCTGATGACTTACCGTCTGGGCATGAAAGGCTATCCGCTGGCCTTGCTCTTCGGTTCCATGCTGCACGGGATATATAACATGTTCTTGATAGGGGCATTCAGATGAAAGGTTTCCTCTCGATGGTCTGGCGCGAGATGAAGCTGCTCCGCAAGGAAAAGACCATCATGTTCGCTATTTTGATCCAGCTTTTTATCGCGTCGTTTTCCTCGATCATTCTTTTGGGGATAATGGTCTACTATGATCCCGGATCGATCGGGCAGAATGCCACGGCAACCATTAATGTGGGTGTGCTCGGAGATTCGCACAGCCAGTTCATAACTTACCTGCAGGAACGCCACCATCATGTTTATACTTTCGATAATGCTACCAGGGCGGAGCAGGCATTCAAGGCCGGGAGGCTGGACGCCATAGTCTATATCCCGACTGTTAGACAAAGGTACTGTGGATATGAAGCTCGTTTTGCCGGATATGGATGCGCAGGCCACACTCGTGCTCATGCTGCTCAAAGAGCCTATGGAGCGCTACGAGAACTACCTGCGGGACAAAAATGGCGTGGCGGTAAGGTACCAGGATGTAAAAGGCAAGCCTTTTACAACGTACGAGTTCCTTTACACAATCATCATTCCTATACTCATGTTTTTCCCTGCTTTCATTGCCGGCAGTATGGTGATCGACTCGATCGCCGAGGAGATCGAAAACAAAACGCTTGAAACTCTGCTGTCGGCGCCCGTCTCCATCAACTGGGTCACCGGCGCCAAGATTATCGCGTCGGTCGTGGTCGGAGCTTTCCAATGCGTGCTCTGGGTAGTATTGCTGGGATTCAACGGCTTTTCCATTCAGAATGTCGGCATGATCCTGCTGCTGTCCATGATGGTGACTGGAATAATAGCTATGATCGCGTTGATGGTTGCGCTGGTTTTCCGGGACAGGGAAAGGTCGCAGTTCATCTATTCTCTGGTTATCCTGGTGATGTTCACAATGGCCTACTTTGTGAGCCCTTCACCTTTCGCACTGGTCGCCCGCCTGGCAACCGGCGATCCCTATGTCAGTGGCTTTCAACTGATCTATTACTTGGCCGCCCTTGTTGTACTGGCGGCCATAACGCCTTTCATCACCAAGAAGCTGACCACCAGCTAATCGGCAGTGGGACGTTTCAAATATAAAGTGTCATCACGGGAATCCCGATGCAATCGTGACGACGTGGTGATCTCCTGCCTGATCACAGCAATCAGTAAAAAGAAGGGAGAATTAAAGACATTGCCAGGGATGTCATTGCGAAGGGCGTAGCCCTGTGGCAATCTCCAAGATAAAGACGGTGATTTGGAATTTGGGTCTTGAATTTGTTTAGAATTTTCTTCTTTTGTTTGGAATGCGGTATTTTGAGCTTGGAATTTCCTCTCTCACCTCTTTTGAAACAGGACCTCGGCGACTTCTCTTATTCTCTCTATCCCCCGGACCTCGTGTGGAAACATCGGCAGTTCGGTGATCTGCAGGTTGCCGTATTTGCCGCGGATTGTTTCCAGGTAGGATTGTTGCTGAGCGGATTTCTCCCGCAGGAAAGGAGAATCCGCTGATTTAACGATGTTGTTTATTATCAGGCGTTTGACCTTGAAGCCATACTTTTTCATCTCGCTTGAAGATCCCGTCGAGCTGGTTGACAGCCAGCGCCTCCGCGATGGCTACAATGTTGAAATCGACACCGCTTCGCAGGAACTCCATATCGGTGGCTGACAGCGCTTCCCAGCGGCGGATGATGTCCAGTATCGGCTCCTTTGTGCCGGTCCCTGCTTTCATTCTCGTGTAAATACGCGGGGCCAGCCTCAGGTGCTGGGTTACCATAGCCGGGGTTTCCAGCAGGGCCAATGTCTGTCCCAACGGGGCGGTATCCCAGATGATCGTATCATACGCTTTGCTTTCTTTAAGTTCGCGGATGTAGTCGACCATGAACTCCTCGGCCAGGCCTGGCAGCATGGATGCCATGAAGTCCACGAATTCAGGATAGCCGATATCTACGAACGATGAAAACACCTGGTACACGTCCTTCCCGAACTTACCGTCCCACATTTTCTTGACCTCTTCCGCTCCCAGTTCGCTGAATAAAGGTTCTCACTAACGCGGGCCGGTTTGCTTCCCGGTTTAATTTCGAAGATGTGCGCCAGGGAAGGAGTTGCATCGGTGGATATTGCCAGCGTCTTAAGCCCAAGTGTGGAAGACCTCAGCGCCGACGCCGCAGCGCAGGTCGTTTTGCCCACGCCGCCCTTTCCCGCAAACACCGTTACTTTAGGCTCATATGTACCCGGCATGCCGATATTGTAGGAAATCACGGGTACCTTGTAAAAAGGTTATGGAAGGTTCCTCGTTCCAACGACATTCCAACACGGTCTACAAAACCAACCATCTCCATCATGGGGGCGTCGAAGAGGGGCTTTAGCCCTCTTATATTAATAAAGCACCCTATTCCCTAAAGGGAGGGGCAGAGTGAGTGTATCCCCATCATGTTAAATTGACACCCGCCCGTTATTGAGCTAAAGTATCGCCAGCGATTTAACCAGCATTCGAAATTTTCCCTTCCATATGGCATATGCGGCCGAAGGAGTTGTGAGAAAAAATGCCTCCGTCCATCCTGTCCAAGACCAATTTCCTGTACGGATTGCAGTGCCATAAATACCTTTGGACGCTTATGCATGAGCCGCACAGTGTGCCGCCTCCCGATGCGGCTATGCAGTTCGTATTTGACCAGGGTCACGAAGTTGGCGACCTGGCCAAGAAATTGTTCCCCGGCGGTATCGATCTCCCGGCATGTGATTTTACTGCCAATATCAAGACGACCAAAGAAAATCTCCAATGTAATAAGCCGCTATTTGAAGCCGGTATTTTGGCCGGCAACATCTTCAGCCGCGTGGACGTCCTGAACCCGGTCGGCGACGGCTCCTGGGATATTATCGAGGTCAAGAGCGCTACCAGCGTCAAGGATGTGAACATCGCAGATGTGGCTTACCAGAGATTTTGCTGTGAAAGCGCCGGGCTTAAGATCAGGAGCTGCAAGCTGGCGTACATTAACACCAAATATGTCAGAAATGGTGAGATTGATCCTCAGCAGCTATTCACGATCGAAGATATAACGGACCGGGTAATCGGGGCCAGCGTCGGCCTTGATGAACAGGTCAGGGAGATACTGGCAGTGATGTTCCAGCAGCAGTGCCCGGAAGTCGGGATTGGCTCGCTATTGCACTGATCCATACGAATGCCCCTTGCAGCAGACCTGCTGGTCCTTCCTCCCCGAGCACAGCATCTTTGACCTCTATTGGGCCGGCAAGAAGCGGTTCGAACTTTACGAGAACGGAATTATTCATATGAAGGATATCCCATCCGACTTTGCGCTGAACGGCAAGCAGCAGATACAGGTGAGCTGCGTTGCAAGCGGCGAGCCGCATGTGAATAAGGAAGGCATAAAAAGCTTCCTGGATTCCCTCGAATACCCCATATACTACCTGGATTTCGAGACCTTCGGCACAGCCATTCCGCTATTCGATGGCACAAGGCCTTACCAGCAAATACCATTCCAGTTTTCTTTGCACGTAGCGCTTGATAATGACGAAGGCGTCCTGCATTTCAGCTACCTTGCGGAAGGCCGGCAAGACCCGCGTCCTGACCTTGCTGCCAGGCTGAAACAACTAATCGGGAGATAGCGGCAGCGTCGTGGCTTACTATGCTCCGTTCGAAAAGCAGGTGCTGGGAGACCTGGCAGTGGCACTGCCCGAATACAGGGAATGGGTCGAAGGGGTGCAGGGCAGGCTTGTCGACCTGTTGAAACCTTTCAGCAATTTCCACTACTATCACCCGGGTCAGAAGGGCAGCGCTTCCCTGAAGAAAGTCCTTCCTGCGTTGACCGGGATCAGCTACGAGGGACTCAACATCAATGACGGTAAGCTGGCGGGAGTGGCATTCATGCAGGCGACTTACGGAAAAGCAGCGGACGAGGAAAGACAGAAAATCCGGCAGGACCTGCAGGAATATTGCGGCCAGGATACCGGCGGCATGGTTGAAATCATAAGTAAATTGATAGAAATGGCCGGGTAGCCGGCACTAAGCTGCTGTCAATTCGTCGATCGGCAGTTCCCTGACATCGCCATGTACCATTACGAAAGTCTCCAACCGGTAGTCCATGTCCTTAACCGGATCATGTATGGGGAAACCGCCGATGTCGGATGCCTGTTCCAATACCTTCCGGTAAGCATTGACCATTTTCTCCATGGCCTTAAGGTCGCCGGTCTCGGTATAGATCTTCAGGTAGTGCATGCCGATGTAATACCAGGGCGGGAAAACATTGGGGTTTATTTTCAATACGTCTCTAAAGATCTTGAACGCGTCTGCGATTTTTCCCATATTGTATAAGCATGTGCCCTTGTTGGTCAGAGCCATCAGGTTATCCGGCTCCTTTTCCAGCGCCTTGTTGAAGCAGCCGACTGCTTCGGCATCCTCTTCCAGCTTGAGATGGCACAGGCCTTTCTTAAATATATCGTCGAAGCTCATTTCCTTGGCGTGTTCTGTCGCCAGTGCAACACAGCTATCCATGGCGTCCTTGTATTCTTCCTTGTCAAAATGCATATCAATCAAATGCCGTAGGTCTTCGATTTTCATGATGGGCTCCTCAAATAAGTTACAATTAAAGATATCATAATAAACTAATGCGCTCCAAACGCAGTCCGGGAGATTTGCACAGCTCAGATGATGGAAGTGGTTCCCCACGTTTATAATCTCAGCGGCTGGTGGGACCCTGGCAGTGGTGGCGGAATTTGCGGGCAGGCTGGACCCGAAAAAGCGGGAGTCACTACCTGTTGTAGTTCTTTTGGGCTTGGGTGGTCTTGACATGGCAAAGGCATGTGAGCGTTTGAGCCATTCTCTGAAAACTTCTTTGTCGTTGTAGAGTACGCCCGGAATGGCAATGTATTCCTTCATGACATGGCCTTTGATTGGTTCGAAGGGTCCGGCTTCGGGATATTTCTTCTGCAGTTCCTTTTCGTCGGCTTCGGACAGGCGCAGGAAAATATTGTCCTGGTGCACGCCGGTAAACATATTCCGGTTGATCATGAATACGGGAGCGCCGAACATCAGCTTCCTGTCACATGTAATCCCGAGCAGCGCAGATTCCAGCAATTTGATCAGTTCCGGCGACGGCTTCTTCCATTTATGTTCCAGCATGGTTGTCCCCTCCGCACCCCGTAATATTGTCAGTAGCCTTTCTTTTTATCAACGACCCGCAACAGCTTCTTTCCGGCAAGGTACCGTCTCAGGTTTTCGCAAAATATCTCGGTTGCCTGTTCTGCGTAACCTTCCATGCCGCCGGCTATGTGGGGGCTGAAGATCACGTTGGAGAGGTTCCACAGCCTGCTGGCTGCAGGGAGCGGTTCTACTGCGAAGACATCCAGTCCGGCTCCTGCGATCCTGTTATCCTCCAGCGCTTTTACCAGCGCCTCTTCGTCAACCACATTTCCCCTGGCCACGTTGATCAGGTAGGCTGTCGGCTTCATACTGCGCAGCTCGGGCTCTCCGATGCATTTTTGAGTTTCAGAAGTGAGCGGAACGGTCAATACCACGTAGTCACATTCAGAAAGCATCTGTTTTAGCTGTTTTCTTGGGAATAGTTCATCCACGTACCGGGGCTTCTTCGTTTTGCCCTCGGATCTGCGCACTCCCAGCACGCGGATACCGAAGGCTTTTGACAGGCGTGCAATCTCTCTCCCAATCGTTCCCAGGCCTATTATTCCTACCGTCTTGGAGTGCAAAATGGCGGGCATGAACGGTTTCCACTGCTTGCCCTGTTTCTGCTGGAAGCAGTGCTGTGCTCCCTTGGCGAACATCAGCATCTCGCACAGCACGAACTCACCTATGGGCACGGCGTGCATTCCCCGCACGTTGGTCATTACTATATTGCTTTGCCGCAATTCGTCCGTCAGGAACCTGTCGACTCCAGCAGAAGTCATCTGGACCCATTTCAGCTTGGGCGCCCTGGCAACCACGTCTTTGGGCAGGCCGAAGCCGTAGATAATCTCCGCCTTGGCCAGGATGGCGTCCAGCTTCTCCTTTGCAGCGGCATCTCCTGCCATATCGGAGTACATAACTTCAAATATGCTCGTGATCGTAATGTATGTTCCGATATCTATGATCTTACGTACCAGTGTCTCGTCAAGGGGGATGGTAATTACGATATTCAGCGGTTTATGTGTTTCCATGTGATTTGCCCAGGTCTTAATCTTACTCCTTGCCGCGTCTTTTTGCCTGTCACACACGTCGGCGTCAGAGCTATTGCCCTACTTCTTTCTGGTATCGGGCGGTATCATGGATTCGCAGGGGACCCTGGTCTGGCACAGCCCGCAGGCAGCATATGGGCCAATGAAACCTTCAAAGTGTCCCGACTGCTTGAGCTTGAGCTTCGTTGTGTTAAATACATATTCGCGGCATTTATTCTTATCGTGGCCCTTTTCGCTAATTGCTCCTGCCGGGCAGCGCCGGATGCAGCGTCCGCACGACCCGCATCGGTAAAAAAGGCAGTTTTCCAGGTGATTCTTATAGGACCTGGGGCTGACCGGTAGTTCCATGTCCGTGACGACGCTCCCGCAGCGCATGGCCATTCCCCTGGGCGTAATGAAACCGTCGTTCAGGCTGAACGTGCCCAGCCCGGCCGCGTAGGCTATATGCCTCTGAGACCAGTTGGAAATCAGTCCCCGCTCGATTATTTTTAAAGGTGAAGGACTTCTCGATTTCCGGCGCTACAGCCTGAAAACCCCTCTCTTCTATCAGGGAGACGAGATGGCGGGATAGCTCGTTGATGAAGTCCTGTCCCTGGAAACGCGTGTGGTTCCAGCGTAATGACGGGACCTCCGACTCACGCCGCAGGCTCAGCCGGGTGGCCTTTGAAATGGGAAGGATGAAGGATATGACACTCAGGTGGACGGCGCTATCGATAGCGGTACCCTTTTCCCTGAGGCCGGCTTCGAAAGCTTCCCCGGGTGTCAGGTAAAACTCGTCGATGATTTCCTTGTACTCTTGAAAAATGGGGTCGTTTCCATCAGCAAAGCCAACCAGTGGCTCATCGAATATAGGCTCATTACCGAATGAGGGCAGCCGGTTTGCCGGGGACTCCCGCACGAAATCCCTTATTGCCTTCTCAATGAATCGGGCGTTGGACGCCCGTACCTCGTCCTTGCTTTCTTTTTCAGCCCGCATTTGATATCTAAGATACATTCAGGGCCATCAATATGCAAATGTATCTGGCGGTGCAAGCTAAAAACACCAGGACTTTGTATTGCGCAGGCCGAAGGCCTGTCGCAATCTCCTGCCTGATTGGGAACATTTGGAATTTGTTTTTCATGGGGGCATTGACTCCCCGTATCCAACGAGGCGCAAGCCGGGTCTTAATACGCTAACCGGCTGCGTCATGATGGCACTGAAGGCACGTGCCCCCGATCCAACGGATAACCTGTCAACCTGACCTTAATAAACCAACCGACTCCGTCCTGGGAGCGTCGAAGAGGGGCTCTAAACCATCTGCCTATCAGGGAGAAGGTAGGGTGTGGGTGAAAACCTTGCTATAATTTGAATATGTCAGAAAAAAACCCGGTAACCCAGGAACGCTTCATCTCGGGATTCACCTATAAAGAATACGTGGCGCAAATTGAACGTAACAGCGACGGCTTTTCGCAATTTTACGAAAGAGGCAAGCTCTCGCCGAACGACATCGCCTTCTTCAGCAAAGCAGGCAGAGTAAAAGAGGGTTTTGCAAAAATGCTGGTTATATCTGAGGATTGGTGCCCATATGCAGTCCGGGCGGTGCCGGTCATGGCGCGTATTGCTGAGGCGGCAAAGGCGGAGCTGCGCATTTTCACCAGGGATGCCAATCTCGATATCATGAAGCAATTTCTGCATCAGGGTAAATTCATGACTATTCCCGTGGCAGTTTTCTATACGGATGATCTGACCGAGATATGCCGCTGGATAGAAAAACCCGGAACAATTGTGCTGAAGCCTGATGAGAATTTGCCTGCACGCAAGGATTTTCAGCAGGAATGTGCGCGTGAAATGCGTCTGCTGCTGGCGGCAAAGCTTGGCTTTTAGTTAAAAAGGAGGAATGCAGTTGAACTGGCAAGAGGTACTCGGATTTCTGGCAGGCTTTTTCACAACCGTTGGAATCGTGCCGCAGGTGTGGAGACTGTTTAAACTCAAAAGCGCTCGTGAGATCAGCCTGTTGTTCACGCTTCTTTTCCTGGCTGGCGGTATGTGTTGGCTAGTCTACGGCATTACGCTGGGCCTGTTGCCCGTGATCATTTGGAACGCTATATCAGCTTCACTCATGGCATTGATGCTGTATGCCAAAATAAGATACGGCGGGCAGTCATAATTTAATAAACGGCAGGGGGTGTGCAATGGCAGAGATGACGAAGAGGGAAAGGATAAAGGCGGCGCTTGTAGGGGAGAGTGTCGACCGCTTGCCGGTCGCGTTTTGGAGGCACTGGCCTGGTGATGACCAGGGCCCGGAATCACTGGCGCTGGTTGCTCTGGACTTCCAACGCCGCTACGATCTCGATTTTATCAAAGTCCCCGTATCCTCAGTTTACTGCGTGGAGGACTATGGCGTGCAGCACACTTATCGCGGCAGTTATATGGGCGACCGTGAATACCTTCAACGTGTCATCCACCGGGTTGAGGACTGGGACCATGTTCATCCACTGAATGTGCGCAGGGGCAGCTACGGATGGCATCTTCAGGCCCTGCGTATGATTGTTGATCAAAAAGAAGCGGAAACGCCGGTCATTTTCACCATGTTCGATCCCCTGGCAATGGCTGCCTACCTGGCAGGAGACGAGACCCTGCTGGTACATTTACGCAGCGAGCCCCATCGTGTGCTGCGAGCCCTTGACGCCCTGGCCGAAACCAGCGCCCGTTTTGCTCGAGCCGCGATGGCTGAAGGATGCGACGGCATATTCCTGTCTACACGTTTCGCCAGCTACGAACTCATGAGCGAAGACGAATACCGGCAATTCGGTCGTCCAGGAGATTTAACGGTTCTGGCCGCTGCCAATGAAAAGGGCTGGTTCAACGTGTTGCACCTCCACGGCCAGCACCCCATGTTTATTTCGCTTTCTGACTATCCTGTGCAGGCAGTCAACTGGCACGACCGCACGGCCTGGCCCGGCCTCGCCGAAGCAGCCGGGCTCGTCCCTCATGCCGTCATGGGCGGCGTGGAGCAGTTCAAGACTCTCCACCTCGGCAGTGCCGAAGAAGTTAAGGCGCAGGTCCGCGATGCCGTCCAGCAAATGCGCGGCCATCGTCTGATTGTCACAACCGGCTGCACCTATCCGCTGGGCGTCCCCCACAGCAACCTCCTCGCCATGAGACAGGCCGTAGAAAACCTTTAGCAGCCGCGGCTATTTCCCGGCCAACAGCGGTCTTCTGGAACTTTGAATTTTGAGCTTTGAACTTGTTTAGCATTTAGGGTTTAGAGCTTAGGGTTTTCTTTATTTGTTTGGAATTTGAATATTGGAGCTTGGAATTTGTTTTTCCTTGACGGTGTCTGACCCCCGTTCCAACGACGTGCCAACCTGGTCTTAAGAAAACTGACCGGCTCCGTCTTGGGAGAGGGTAGGGTGAGGAATGAACAGCTAAAATCATCGATTGACCCTATCGTCTATTCAAAATGAGCTAGTAGGCCACAGACTTATTCCAGGGCAATCTTATAAGATTAGCAGGTGGGAAAAATGATGATATACGGTTGCGCCCGATCAATGCAGCTACCTGATCAATTTCCCATTCACGTCAGTATTTTCCATGCATCACTCTCGATGGGCAAACGGATAAGCGGAGGCAACACGCGTGCGGATAAAAGATGATCGAAAACTTAAGAACATCCTTGGTTCTGTGACGGCGGATATTTCCGGTGTCTCTCAATTGCAGGAAGAGCTCTCCAAATCTGAGGAGAAATATCGCACCATCCTCGAGCAGATGGACGAAGCGTACTATGAAATCGATGCCCGAGGCAACCTGACTTACCTCAACGATGCCACAGCCCGCATGTACGGCTGCAGCAGGCATGAGATGCATGGCATGAGCTATAAGGTCTTTACGCCTAAAGACCAGTGGGCCGCAACCGTACGCGACTATGCCGCAGTGTTTTCCACCGGTATTCCTTACCGCCGCCGTTCCGGGATCAGCCTCAAAATAGATGGGAAGATAATATACCGTGAGGATTCCATCTTCCCAATCCGGAATGAAAGAGGCGTGATCACGGGGCTACGCGGCATTGCCCGTGATGTGACCGAGCGCAAACGGGCTGAAGATGCGCTCCTGGAGGAGAAACGTTTTTCAGAGGCCGTTATCGACAGCCTTCCGGGCATCTTCTATATCATTGATAAAGACGGGGCATTTGTACGCTATAACAAAAATTCCATGGATGTCATGGGCTACTCAACTGAAGAAGCGAAAAACCTGCGGGCGATGGATATTATTGCGGAAGAAGACAGGCAGGCTATCGCTCTTAAACTGTCTGAGATATTTGATGTAGGTGCAGGTGAGGCAGAGGTAAGCATAGTGACTAAAGCCGGAAAAAAGATCCCCTATCATATCTCGGCCAAACGTGTGTCCTTCGGAGGAAATCCCTATTTGCTGGGTACGGGCATCGATATTACAGAGCGCCTGGCGGCCGAGCGTGCCAGGGATGAGATCGAAAAGAATTATCGCCTGCTGGCGGAAAACACATCCGATGTAGTATCGATCATTGATATGCTGACATTGAAAACTACATGGATTTCTGCCTCAAGCAGCCGGGCCAGCGGTTTCACAATGGAGGAGTTAAAGAACCTGCCTCTTGAAAAACAGATGACGCCGGAATCAGCCAAAAAGATGATAGACCTGTTCCTGACAGCCTATGAAGATGAGCGGGCAGGCCTGGGAACCCCGGAGCGGCATTACGATGTGGAACTCGAGGTATTCCGGAAGGACGGTTCCACTAACTGGACAGAAAATAGGTTCCAATTTATCAGGGATGAGCAGGGCAAAGCCACGTCCATGTTGATGCAGGGACGGGATATTACAGACCGGAAACGCGGCAGAACAGGCCAGGGACGAGAGCGAAAAGAATTACCGTCTACTGGCGGAGAATACCACTGATATTGTGTCGATTGTCGACGTCAACTTTAAACTGGTCTGGACATCAGCCTCAGGCGAGAAATTGACCGGGTTCAGCTTTGAAGAACAAAAATCGCTGCACCTCAATAAAAAGGTTACCCCGGAATCCGCCAAAAGATCGCGGGAATTAATTGCCAGGATGATGGCAGAGGAAGCTGAAGGTACCTTCCCGCCGGACCGCCATTATGACATTGAAAGTGAGCTATACCGCAAAGACGGATCCACCGTCTGGACTGAGACCAGGCTGTCAATGATCAGGAACGACCAGGGCAAAGCCATCGCCATGCTTTTACAGGGCAGGGACATCACAGAGCGCAAACAGGCGGAGGAGGCGCTGCAGAAGACCATGGAGGAACTGAAGCGCTCCAACGAGGAACTGCAGCAGTTTGCCTATGTGGCCTCCCACGACCTGCAGGAGCCGCTGCGCATGGTATCGAGTTATGTGCAGCTTCTGGAAAAGCGCTACAAGGATAGGCTGGATCCGGATGCTCACGACTTCATAAACTACGCTGTTTCCGGCGCCAGGCGCATGCAAAACCTCATCAACGACCTGCTGTCGTATTCCAGGGTCGGCACGCGCGGCAAGCCGTTCCAGCTGGTCGAACTGCTCCGAGATATTGTATGCCGCGGTCAGCAATCTCGAGGTAGCTATCCGGGAAAACGGGGCGGTCGTCGAGCATGGCGAGCTGCCCCAGGTGTATGGGGACGAGGGACAACTCGATGCAGGTCTTCCAGAACCTGATCGGCAACGCCGTCAAATTTCATGGTAAAGAGCCCCCGCATATCCGGGTCGATGCCGAGCGCAAAGGCGGCGAATGGGTTTTTTCGATGAAAGATAATGGCATCGGCATCGACCCGCAGTTTTTCGAGCGCATTTTCCTGGTGTTCCAGCGTCTCAATGGCAATGAGTACCCGGGCACGGGAATAGGGCTTTCCATTGCCAGGAAGATCGTCCAGCGCCACGGCGGCACGTATGTGGCTTGAATCTCAGCCCGGCGAAGGAAGCACATTCTATTTCACAGTCCCCGGAGGGAACAAGGAGGAGTACAGCATATGACACAGGGCATTGGGGCAAAACCGGTTGATATTTTACTGGTGGAGGATAACCCGGGGGACGTTCGCCTCACCCAGGAGGCGCTCAAGGACGCCAAGCTGGCAAGGTCAACCTGCATGTCGTCAACGATGGCGTAGAAGCCATGGCCTTTCTCAGGCAAGAAGGCAAATACGGGTCCAAACCGACTGCCGACCTGGTGCTGCTTGACCTCAACTTGCCCAAGAAGGACGGACGGGAGGTGCTGGCGGAGATCAAGGGCGACAGCGCTGCTCAGGCGCACGCCGGTGGTAATAGTCACCACTTCCAAGGCCGAGGAGGACATTGTCAGGACCTATGATCTCCATGCCAATTGCTATGTGACCAAGCCCCTCGATCTGGACCAATTTGTCATCATGGTCCAATCCATCGAACATTTCTGGCTGACCATAGTAAAACTTCCGACGGACGGGCACTAAGTTAATAGATGAACAACCAGTCTATCAACATCATGCTGGTGGAAGATAACCCCGGCGACGCCAGGCTCATATGCGAGCTGCTGAAGGATGCCAGGGGCAAGCGCTATCAGCTTGACCATGTTGACCGCCTTTCCACGGGCACCGAGCATATCAAGAGCGGTACGGTGGATGTTATCCTGCTCGATCTCGGCCTGCCGGACTGCAGCGGGCTGGACGGCCTCACTGCGGTCAAAGGGATTGCGGAGCAGGTGCCGATCGTTGTCCTCACGGGCCTCGATGACGAGGCGGTTGCGGTTGCAGCCGTGCAGACCGGCGCGCAGGACTACCTTGTCAAAGGCCAGGTTGACGGCAACGTACTCTGGCGCTCCATCCGCTACGCTATTGAGCGCAAGCAGCTTGAACAGAAGCTGGCCTACGTTGCCACCCATGACAGCCTGACCGGGCTGCCCAACAGGTTTTTGCTCAAGGACCGGCTGGCGCTGGCTATTACGCAGGCTGACCGCAAGTGCCGCAAACTGGCCGTGCTGATGCTCGACCTGGACCGCTTCAAAAATGTGAATGATACGCTGGGCCACAGCATCGGCGATGAAGCCCTTAAAACCGCCGGGGACAGGCTGACTGCCATCGTGCGCGCGTATGATACCGTCGCCCGCCTGGGCGGCGACGAGTTTATCCTGCTGCTCACGGAAATTGACTCGGTTTATGACGCCGAAGAAGTTTCGGGCAGGATTATTTCTGCTTTCCGTGAGCCCTTTATCCTGGGGACACACGTAATTAGCTTGACTACCAGCATCGGTATTGCATTGTATCCTGACCATGGCATCGACGCGGAACATCTCCTGAAGAACGCAGACGCCGCCATGTACAAGGTCAAAGGTGAAGGAAGATGCAACTATGCAGTCTGCGGACGAACGGGCTGGCTGAAGCTCAGTCGAGACTGCATTAAGGGACGCTTGATCGGTGAACATATTAATGCTGGAAGACAACCCCGCAGATGCGAGGCTCATACAGGAGCTTCTTAAGGACGTGGGCTCCGCCCGCTATCAGTTTTGAACAGGCCGACGGGCTGTCCCAGGGTATCGAACGTATTAAAGCCAACAGCATCGATGTCGTCCTTCTGGACCTGGGGTTGAGGGAAAGCCAGGGCATCGAGACCCTGCAATATTTGTCCACCTACGTTAAGAAATTGCCCGTCATCGTCATGACCGGCCTGGATGACGAGATCACCGCCGTCAGGGCGTTACAGCAGGGAGCGCAGGACTATCTGATCAAGGGACAGGTGGAGGGGGCGACACTGTGGCGCTCCCTGCGCTATGCCGTCGAAAGAAAACGTGTGCAGCAGCAAAACGAGCTTTCCCTTAAAGTGCTCGAAGCGCTCAACAAACCGGGCGGGCAGAGGGAGATAGTCAGGGAGATCCTCATGCTGATCAAAGATTATAGCGGGGTTTCGGCGGCCGGCATGCGACTCAAGGAAGGCGGCGACTATCCCTATTACGAGACCAGCGGCTTCGTCCCCGGCCATGTCGAAGCTGAAAATTACCTGTGTGTCAGAGACGGGAAGGGCGTTCTTGTTAAGAACTCAGACGGCAAACCGGCCCTTGCCGGCATCTGCGGCAAAGTGATCTACGGGCGTTTCACTCCCGGCCGGCCCTGTTTTACCAGGGCGGGCAGCTTCTGGACCAACAGCATCATCGATCTCCAGGATTCTCACTCGGGCACACATCGCCCCACTTACGCCCGCAACACCTGTGAACTGGAAGGCTATCAGTCCGTCGCGCTCATACCCCTCAAGACTGAGAAAGGCAATATCGGCCTGCTGCAGTTGTGCGATATGGCCCGCGGCCACTTTACCACCGAGTTCATAGAGTTTATCGAAGGCGTCGGACAGAGCATCGGCGTCATCCTCGCACGTAAACGTGCCGAGCAGGACCTTCAAGTCAGCTACACATCCCTGCAAAAGAGCCTGCGCAATACTATTGATACCATTGCCAGGATAGTCGAGATGCGTGACCCTTACACGTCAGGCCACCAGCAGCGGGTCGCAGGGCTTGCCAGGCAGATAGCCCTGGAGATGAAGCTTGATGAATCGCAGGTCGAGCATGTCTGGATGGCCGCCACCATCCACGATGTCGGTAAAATGCTCGTGCCGGTGGATATCCTCAGCAAGCCCGGCAAGCTGTCGTCCCTCGAATGGGAGATAATCAAGGCGCACCCGCAAAGCGGCCATGACATACTCAAAGAGATGGATTTCCCCTTTCCGGTGGGGCAGGCCATATTGCAGCATCACGAGAGGTTAGACGGGTCGGGATATCCGAATGCACTCAAACAGGATGATATATTGCTGGCCGCCAAAATAATCGCCGTCGCAGACGTGGTTGAAGCTATGGCATCGCACCGTCCCTACCGTCCCGCCCGCGGCCTTGACCTCGCCCTCCAGGAGATAACCACGCAGAGCGGCATCCTCTACGACCCCGGCATCGTCAACACCTGCCGCTCCCTCTTCGTCGAAAAAGGCTACACACTCGAATAAATTCCAAATACCAAATTCCAAAATCCAAACAAAAGAAGAAAATACTAAATTCTAAACTCTAAGCTCTAAACAAACTCAAAATCCCAAATAAAAGCGTTGAAAGCACCGTTCCAAAGATGCACCAACTTCAATTTTAAACTTTGAGTTTAGAACTTGTTTAGTATTTAGCGCTTAGAGCTTGGGATTTTCTTTATTGGAATTTGGTTTTTGGAGCTTGGAATTTTTCCTTTTATGGAATCCTCTTCTGGATCTTCTTCCAGGAGTTGGTGATGAGGAAGCTTTCTTCCATATTGCCGACCATGTCCATGAACCTTTTGAGGGGAACGGCGAAGGTCAGCTCGCATTTATCCACGTAAGGACGCGCCGAAATGTCGAACATCCCGATGACGGGCTTGGGACGGCTCGATTCCACCTGGAAATACGGGTGATAAATGATCGAGGAACATCCTGAGCCGAAGGGTGAGATCACGCCATTGGGCTCTTCTTCATCGTAGTTGGCCATGGTGAAAAGTCCGGCCAGCACGTCAGGCTGCGCAAAGAAGATAACCACCATGGGGTTGTCGGCCTCTTCCAGCTTGTCCCAGCGCTTGAAAACTATATAATTGCCCGGCGCCTTGAACGGCTTCTGATGCTCCATGGCGTCCTTGACCAGTTGCGGCGACTTTTTGTAGCGTTCTCCCTCCAGTTTGCCGGGTATCCCGCAGGAAAGGAAATATTCGAAGTTGGGCATGATCTCCGTGGCAAAGCCCGTGTACCTTTTGCCGCCGAAGCAGCCGATTGATTCAGCGTTAAAAGTCATCGGTAGTGCCTTTCCTGGCTTTGAGCACCGCCGCAATGATGCACCTGTTGACGGTGCCCGGTTTTACGAGGTCGGCCCGTCCTTCCTCATCAGTGTAATAGAAAGTCAGCGGGAGCTCCGCATCGTTAAAATACTTTTTCCATAAAGAAATGAAGTTGTCTCTTTCTGTCTTTTTCATAGCTACTAACCTCCCGTAAAAGATTATGCATCCTTTTTATAAAAGATAAAAGGGGTCAGAGTATAAAGCCTTAGTTATCCAACGACAGCTCATCTCCAAGGAAGAGAACCATCCCCCTACGTCATGAGGGTGTTGAATCCCGTTACCCCGTTCCAACGACTCGCCATCTGTAAAGAACAGAAACCAACCCGCTCCGTCATCAGGGCGTTGACATCCCGTTAGCCCGTTCCAACGGCATCGCTGCGAGAACTCTGGAATTAATAAAAACCGTCCCGTCTCCGTCATGGGGGCGTTGAATCCGTTACCCCGTTCCAACGACCCGCCATCGTAAATAATAAAAACCAACCCGCTCCGTCATAGGAGTGCTGAATCCGTTAACCCGTTCCAACGGCCCGCCATCGTGAATAATAAAAACCAACCCGCTCCGTCATGGGAGTGTTGAATCCCGTTTCCCCGTTCCAACGACCACGCCAACCTGGTCTTAAAAAGCCGTCCCGTGTCGGCTTGAGGGTGTTGAAATACGGCCCCCGTTCCAACGACGCGCCAACCTGGATCTAAAAAGCCGTCCCGCTTCGTCATTGGGGCGTTGCATCCGTTACCCCGTTCCAACGACCCGCCATCTTGAATAAAAAAACCAACCCGCTCTGTCATGGGGGCGTTGAAATACGCCCCCGTTCCAACGACCTGCCATCTAGATAATAAAAACCGACCCGCTCCGTCATGGGAGCGTTGAATCCGTTACCCCGTTCCAACGACCTGCCATCGTAAATAATAAAAACCAACCCGCTCCGTCATGAGGGTGTTGAAGAGGGGCCGCAAGGCCCCTCTTAGAGAAAAAATTTCCCCTCGCCTTTCAAGGAGAGGGGGCAGGGGAGAGGATATGAATTCCTAGTTATTTGAAGTTTCTTATTTTGTTTGGAATTTGGCTTTTGGGATTTGGAATTTGAAAGGTTACCCCTTCTTTATCTTAACTTCCAACCCGTTAAACCCGTGCGTATGCACCTTCACCTCAGAATAAGGCAACTTAAAGTCCCCTTCCGACGTCCAGATCAGCGAGTATCCCAGTACCCCAACTTCCTCCAACTTAAAAGAATCCACTCGAAAAGCCCCATATCCATCCCCGGCATCCGAATATAAAACCCCGGAACACGATCCCTTCTTCCCCGGATGGAATACATGCAAAGTCAAAACCCCGCTCTCCACAATAGGAACGATACTCCCTGCGCGAACAAACAAAGGCAACTGCTCCAGCGGCGCCTCGATCTCTACAGTCTGAGACCCCTCAAAAACTTTATCCGTCCAGTAATCAAACCATTGCCCCGAGGGCAAAATCACCGAACGCCTTCCGCGCGCCATGAGCCAAAACCGGGGCAACCAAAAACGCGTCCCCTGCCATAAACTCATCATCAATTTTCCACAGCTCTTTATTCTCCGGCTCGTTCCAGAAGAGCGGCCTCACCAGCGGTTCGCCCGTCTGGCTGGCTTTCCAGGCCAGCGTGTACCAGTAAGGCATCAGCTTATAGCGCAGCTCCAGTTGCGCCCGCAAAATCTCCAGCGCTTGCGGGCCGAACTCCCACGGCTCCCGCTGCGGCAGGTAGAAAGCGCAGTGCGTGCGGAAAACCGGCAGGAACGAATCGAGCTGGAACCAGCGCACATACAGCTCCGGCGAAGGGTGGTTGGTGAACCCGCCCGTATCCGGTCCCGAGTAAGGCTCGCCGGAAAGTCCCAGCCCCAGCACGGTTGCAATCGTCTGCCGCACGCGCCTGCCAGGAAGTCTCGATATCGCCCGTCCAGCACCATGAATAGCGCTGCATGCCCGCCCAGCCCGCTCGTGATAGAATGAAAGGCCGTTTGTCCGGTTCCAGTTTGCGGCAGGCTTCATAGCCCGCCCTGTTCATCAGCAGGCCGTACACATTATGCGCCTGGCGGTGGTCGCCGCCTGCGCCGTCCATATTATGCTTTGCGCACAGCGGCAAAGTGCCTTCGCCCGAAGCTGCGAAGACCGCCGGCTCATTCATATCCTGCCACAGCCCCGAGACGCCGTACCTGAAAAGGCGGCTGTACAGCGTGCCCCACCACTCACGGGCGTGAGGGATCGGTGAAGTCCGGGAAGACCGTCCAGCCCGGCCAGACCACGCCGTTAATCACCTTGCCCTCCGGGTCCTTGCAATAGGCGTCCTGCTCCAGTCCGTCTCTATAAACATCCCAGTCCGGGTCCAGCTTCACGCCCGGATCGGTCATAGCCACCAGGTGGGCGTCCGTCTTCCCCATCACTGAAGCGAACTCGTACAGCATGGGGTAGCGTTTCAGGTCGGGAGTGAAGACGCGGTAGCCGTCCATGTAATCGATATCCATGTACATCACGCTGAGCGGCAGGTGATGGTCCCTGAAGCCGTTAAAGATGCGGCGCATCTCCGCCTCGGAGTTAAAGCCCCAGCGTGAGTGCTGGTATCCCAGCGCCCAGCGCGGCGGCAGCGGCGCCGTGCCCGTCAGCTCCGTGAACCGCTGAATGGCAAGGGAAGGTGAGCCGAAGGCCAGGTAATATCGCAGCGGCCCGCCCTCGAAGCGCACTGCGGCATGATCGTCCAGCGTGACCGTGCCGTCGAAGGTATTATCGTAGAAAGCCAGGTAGCTGCCGCCCTCCTGCAGGCACAGGTAGACGGGCATCGTGATATACATCGGGTCAACGCCCGTGCCGTAGCCCCCGCCCGGGTCATGGTTCCAGCAGGCGGTATTTGCCCGGCCGCAGGTTCAGCCCGGCCGCCCGCTCGCCCAGCCCGTAGATGCAGGCCTCGGGGGGAAGCGTGGCCTTGTGCTGCCATGCAGGGCCGTATTTCAGGGGAGGCTCCTCGCGCCGCACCAGGCAGTCGGCGGAATCGTAGAATAGGAGGAAGCCGTCATTCGAGACCGAAAGCTTGATGGCGCTGCTCTGCAGGAACCAGCCGTCGTCGTTGCGGTCCAGCACCGGGTTGAGGATCGGCCAGTCCGTCTTCTCCACGCCGTAGGATGGGGTCATCTCTGCCTTGTCCCATGCCAGGAACAGGAAGTCCGGGGCCAGGAAGCGGGCGGTCAGCGTGGAGAACTCGAACTCGAACCTCGCCCCGCCGGGCACGGTCGCAGCCGAAACCAGCTTGCCGATGGATTGCGGTTCCGAAGGGGCTTTGGGCGCAGCGTATTTGGCATCGAGCTTATCCCGCAGACCGCGTATAAGAGATAGCTTTTATAACGTTTGGGATGCCGGCCAGCCGTATAGCGTGAAATGTTGCCGCAAGCTTATTCATGGAGCTTCCTCCCCGCCGTTTTGCTGATTTGAAGGTAAAGTTACATCAAGGCAGGGGAGATGTCAAAGGGAATACTGCCGGGAGAGCTGGTTCCAGCCTCGTTTTGTAAATGTTCATTAACATTGTCTTTTGCGACTTCTTGAATTATACTGGTGACTATCTAAAATCGCCGCCAGTGTGTGTAGAGGTACTTGGGAAACATATGAACAAGAAGCCGCATATACCCGAAACGCTGCCACTGAAAGCACTCGACTGGGTCAAGTTCATCCACTTAATCGGCGAGGCCAACCGTGAGCTGGCGAGATATGATGGTGTGCTCAAGGGCATGGTCAACCCGGCTCTTTTGCTGACCCCCCTGACGACCAGGGAGGCGGTGCTATCTTCGAAGATCGAGGGAACGCAGGCCACGCTGGAAGAAGTAATGGAGTACGAAGCGCTGCCCAGAAAGGACGCAGCCAAACTCGAGGACATACGGGAGATCATCAATTACCGTAATGCGCTCGCATATGCAGTGGGATATTTAGAGAAGAAGCCAATCAGCCTGAACCTCATCAAGGCAATCCATGACAGGCTTCTGGACAGTGTGCGCGGCAGGAACAAGGCCAGGGGGGAATTCCGGAGCACACAGAACTACATCGGCCGGCCGGGAACGCCGATTGAGCAGGCAAGCTATGTGCCACCCCCGCCCGGGAAGCTGATGGAGCTACTGACCAACCTGGAGAAGTACATCCATTATGAGGAAAAGGACCCACTGGTGCAGTTGGCCATCATGCACGCGCAGTTTGAAAGCATACATCCCTTCCTGGACGGCAACGGACGCGTGGGCAGGATACTCATACCATTATTCCTGATGGAAAAGGGACTGCTGGGCAGCCCGGTATTCTACATGAGCGCCTACCTGGAAGCGCACCGCGATATTTACTATGAGCGATTGAATGCTATCTCGAAGAAGAAAGACTGGGAAGGCTGGATAACTTTTTTCCTCGAGGCAATTGTCGAACAGGCACGCAGCAACGGGGAGAAAGCTAACAGCATACTCAGGCTATACGACCAGATGAAGGAACGCATTCCAGAGGTGACACGCTCGCAGCATGCCATACGCGTGATCGACCTGCTTTTTGAGAAGCCTCTCTTTAGCAGCCTGGAGTTTACCGAGAAGCTTCATATTGCAAAGACCAGTGCAGTAAGAATACTGAATCAGCTACAGGCAGACAAAATCATTTCCATTTTACAGAGAGGCGGTGGTACACGTCCTTCACTGCTGCGATTCGATAAGCTGGCAGAGATAGTTGAAGAGACGTAATGTCCCATCTATGGGACATTACCCAGCTTATGTACCGTGGCAAGGTTATCTGTGGTACATTACCTGGCGTACCACAAATGGTACGCTATTAGACTAGCGTACCACATGATGGGGTTTTATGGTACGCTAAGCAGTTTGTAGTTACAGTGTCGGATTTGTCGGTTCCGAGTTCGAGAGACTTTAAGGCCATAAGCGTAACTATCGATCAAAGAAAAGTTGGTGATTGCTATGGCAGAAAAAAAGAAAATTTACCCTAATCCTAAGTTTACGTCCTTTGAAGAAGAGGATAAATACTGGGCTACACATGGCCCTCTTGAAGAGGGATATGGTGTAGAAGTACAAGCGGAACGACAAAAGCATTCCTCTTTCCTTACTGTTCGATTGACCGGGGAAGAATTGACCCAATTGCGTAATTTGGCGATGGCCAAGGGAATGGGTTCTTCAACTTATATCCGGACCCTGATCAAGGATGCGCTGATGCCCCGAGAGCATGCCACATTGTCTGTAAAAGACAAAGCAAAAGAGCAATACAGCGCTCAGGGCGAGACATACTGCATTTTGGAACTATCGAAGCCCTTGATTTCAGAGGAAAGAATGAGAGATATTGCCGAAGCGCTTGGCACCGAAATATTGGATCAATTGATACCCGGGCCCTGCGCGAAAATAATTAGTCAGGGTGATCCTGGATTCGCTGAAATAAAGCGCATGGCAAAGAAGAAAGCAGCTAGGACCATGTAGCCCTCCAGGTAGTGGCCTTTTCTTCATCGCGAATGTGGTTCATCACCGGGTAATGTTCCTGTTAAATGCTTACCCCGAGCCCGGTATATGTGATAGCTTTCAGAACGTTTGGAACGCCGGCCAGCCATATGCCGTATAAAGTCGACGCAATCTTGTTCATGGTCTCATCTCCTCTTGACTTCCCCGCGTTGATATCTGAGGGTTAAGTTACAGCAAGGCAAAGGGCGATGTCAAAGGCTACAAGTACCTAACAAGGAACGAGTCATAACAACCGTAAAAAGCTCTACTCTAAAGCCAGAGCAAAGCATAGTTTTGCTTGTCAAACCATCGTGTGATTCGTTAATAAATGAAATTATGCTGGCCTTGGGCACAGGTTTGATAATTCTTTGTCACACCATGTTATAATTGGAGCAATTGGCATAGCGCTACCGAAATTGGTAGATAACGTCGTAGCAAGAAATGGGTGAAGATTGGAGTCGTGAGGAAGTAGAGGCGACTGTTGCTGACTATCTCAGCATGCTGGATCAGGAACTGCGGGGTTTCGAATACAACAAAACCGAGCACAGGCGACAACTTTCAGATCTCCTGAAATGCGTTCTGACGGAGCAATCGAACGTAAGCACCAAAATATTAGTGCAATTCTCATAGAGCTGGGGTTTCCATATATTTCTGGCTATAAACCTCTACGAAATTATCAGCGACTTCTCTATGACATCGTATTAAGTCGGCTTGACAACAATCAGCCTCTTGTAGATATTGTTCGGGTTCAGGTTGCCCAACCTGCCACTGTCCCGGTAATGGATAATATATTGGCAGCGTTGGTCGATCCACCTGCTGCAGACCTATCTGGGCATCACAATGTCGGGGCAAGAGTACGAGAGCTACCTTCGGTGCAATATAGTGTTAATTACCTTGAACGAGAAGCTAAAAACAATTCACTTGGCAAAGCAGGCGAACAATTTGTAGTTCGATTTGAGAAGGCCCGCCTCATTTATGCGGGTCGAGAGCGCTTGGCGTCAAAAGTCGAGCACGTATCGGAGACACAAGGCGATGGCGCTGGTTTCGATGTGCTTTCCTTTGACATAACGGGGCATGAGCGCTTCATCGAAGTTAAGACTACGGCATATGGGGCTCTAACGCCCTTCTTCGTAACTCGAAATGAAGTTGCTGTCTCGCACTGTGCGACTGCCGGCTATTATTTGTATCGGGCCTTCAATTTTCGTCGTCAGCCAAAACTGTTCACAAAGCAAAGGCCGCTTGACCGCTCCTTTAATTTGGAGCCTTTGCAATACATGGCGAGTCTTTCGTGATACCAAGAATAGAAAACGTGTTCAAGCTATATTCGGTGCTTGAAAACAAAGGACCTACTATCTGAGTGTAATAAGAGTCATACCGAGAACACTCCCTGTCCCCCATCAATCCTCTGTTCCTCTTTCCAGAGCTCTTCTTCCGGCTGCACACGGCCGTCGCCGCGTATGTGTAGAATCTTCACGCCCCGTTCAGCCACGCTCGCTCCAACCAGCAGGCGGCGATGGCAGGAAGAGGGATTTTCCTCTGCGCAGAGAATACAGGTGCGGCAATTCTTTATCTGCTCGATCAGCCTGTCGATCCCCCCGGTGAAATAGTCCTCGTGCCGGATGTGATCATATGCCGCCAGCCTGTCCGCTTTCTTCTTGCTTTCCAGACCGGGGACGAGGCCGCCCAGCAGGTTGCCCAGGTAAAGATATTGGATGTGTGTGTAAGAAAGAAGCTTCTCCAGGTTCTCCCGGTTGGCAAAGGGGACCCACCGGCTGTAGGGCTTGCTCCTGACGTCAACGATGCACATCACGTGATTATCCTGGAGCAGTTTGATGAATTGCTCGGGGGTATGGGTTGAATGACCGATGGTATATAGATCCATAATGTATGTAGTTAATTATACCCACTCCCCTGACCCCTCGCCCTAAGGGAGAGGGGAATCTTGTTAATAAGAGGGGCCTTGCGGCCCCTCTTCGACGCCCTCATGACGACAGGGATGGTTTTTCCAGTCAAAGACGGATCGTCGTTGGAACGGGGAACGAATTACAACGCCCTCATGACGGAGCAGGATGGATTATTAAGACCAGGTTGGTGCATCGTTAGAACGAGGGAACGGGATTCAACGCCCCCATGACGACAGGGGATGGTTTTTATAGGCAAAGACAGATCGTCGTTGGAACGGGGGACGAATTTCAACGCCCCCATGACGACACGGGATGGTTTTTATAGGCAAAGACGGATCGTCGTTGGAACGGGGGAACGGGATTCAACGCCCTCATGACGGAGAGGAATGGATTTTTAGGCACAAGATGGATCCATCGTTGGAACGGGGAACGGATTTCAACGCCCCCATAGGAAAACAAATTCCAAGCTCCAAATACCAAATTCCAATCTGGACTCACGTATATAATATCGGAATATCTATGCTTCCTTTGCTATTATCTTTTCAAGTTGCTTAATTAGCGAGGGCAGATCGACGGTGACTATGCGCCAGATGATGTCATGGTCGATTTCTATATACCCGTGCGCCAGGCGGTCACGTGTCCCTATGATCTGCTGCCAGGGAATCTCCGGGTGATGGCTGCGCGTGTCATCCGATACTTTGCGGGCTGCCTCTCCGATGAGTTCAATCAGCCGTGTGACCGCAAGTGTCAGCATAGTGTTGCTGTCCAGGTCTGCCCGGCGGCATTTACGTGTGAAGTCGACGGCCTGGCGGGAGAAATCCAGCATATGCCTGATGTATGTGAGGTCCCTATTTGGCGGCATATTGCACCTGCGCTTCACGTACTACCTTGTCACGAAAATACCGGCTGAGATCATCCTTTGTGTGCAGGTCGGCCTTGCGGCCCAGGATGGATGACAGCTCATTTTCCACCGTTACAATGTCCCACCCCGGTGTATGGCCCGGCTCGAATTCCACCAGCACGTCTATATCGCTGTCTGACGTGAAGGCGTCAGTCAGCACTGATCCGAAAAGGGAGAGCTTTTTAATGTGATGACGGCGGCAAAACCCGGTAATCCTGGCGCGGGGCATTTTGATCCTGGGAATTCCTTCATTCAGGTGTTGCTCTGCATCAGAAAATATACATTTATCTGCCATGCTTTTAAGCTCGTTAAACACAGGGCAACCGGCGTTCGCCTGGTAATAGACCATTTTGTCTCTGCCCTGCCGTTCAATTATGCCCGCCGCCGTCAACAGCTTTAATTCACGCTGCGCAGGGCCCAGCCCTACCCCGGTCTCTCTGGCAATCTGTCTAAGGTAATATTGCTTATCAATGTGCGTGTAGAGCAAAGCAAGTATCGAACGTCTCGCTTTACCAAAAAGCGTTTCGGCCAGTATGTCATGCGTTGTCCCTGTAACCATTATGATTACAATTGTAACTTATTATATTACAGGTAGGCAATAGGCAGGAGATCCCCACGTCGCCTGCGGGACTCCTCGGGAGATCACGAAAGAACGACGGAGCTTTGCTCCATGATGGCATATCCAAAAGATGTAAACAAACTATGGCAGTTTGTTTACATTCGGTCAGGACATGTATACAAATGTCATGTCCACGTCGGGAAGGCCGTGCTATTCGAATAGCTGCTTGATGACCGTTTGCTTATCCATTTCAGGATAAGTCGCCACGTCCATAATAATGTTGTTTAATATACTGAATCTTGCCGGATCAATTAAGGCCTATTCGCCGCATCGAAATGGCAGTTGACCGCGTCCAGGGCCATCACTTTCAATTCTTCGAAGGTATCGGCTTCCGTGAATATAGAATAGCCGAGCGCTCTTGCCTGATACCCTCCCTCGGGCGCCTCTTCAACTAAAAAGATTATTTCCTTCGCCATTTCCATTCTCCTATTCGAGAAAGCAGACCGCTTGATTAAGCCTTGCCGGTCATGAATAAGTTTAGCACAGTTAACGGAGGGATTGGAGCTTTCTATTTCGCCCCCAACTCCCCATGCACCTTCTTGAACTATACGGGAAGAAAATTCTGATTTATAAATCGTCATTGTTGCGGCATTAATCGCCGTGCTATAATCGGCACTGGAGACAATGTAATGGCAGTTCAAAAGGCTTTCATCCCTACTAAATTTTGCCTTAACAAGGACGGCGTTGATTACGAATTCGAAACTGCCAAAGAGGGTGGTTATGTGGTGCGCGTACCTCTCTATCCATCCTGCGTGACCGAAGGGGATACGTTCGAAGAAGCACTTTCAAATATCGAGGACGCCCTATACGGATGCCTGGCAGCAGCCCGCGATCTTAATCGACCAATTCCCCGGCAGCTCAGACCGTTCCTGAATAGAACATCGATGCCATAACATATGTCCTCAAAGCTGCCTTCCCTGAAGCCCTCCGAAATTATCAGAGCCCTGGGTAAAGCAGGTATTAAACCGGTCCGCCAAACCGGCAGCCATGTGATCTTGTGGAAAGAAGGGTTAGAACGGCCGTTTCCGATTCCACTTCATAACCGGACTCTCAAGAATAGTCTACGTGACGAGATTATCAAACAGGCGGGTCTAACGCCGGAAGAATTCCGCAAATTGCTTTAAAAACCATGCGGGACATCGAGATTAACGAGCAGTTCCAGCGGGCGCTGGACGTCATGGAGAAGACCGACAGGAGCGTCTTCATCACCGGCCGCGCCGGCACCGGCAAGTCACGCTGCTCGAGTATTTCCGCAGCATCACGCGAAAGAAGGTCGCGGTGCTGGCTCCAACGGGCGTGGCGGCCCTGAATATCAAGGGCCAGACCATCCACTCCTTCTTCGGCTTCAAGCCGGATATAACGCCCTCATAAGGTCAGGAAGGTCGCAGCAAGGACGACAGCATCTATCAAGAAGCTGGACATGCTGGTGATCGATGAGATATCGATGGTGCGAGCGGACCTGCTGGACTGCGTGGACAGGTTCCTGCGCCTGAATGGGCCGTCATCCCGCAAGCCCTTCGGCGGCATCCAGATGGTGTTCATGGGCGACCTCTACCAGCTCCCGCCGGTGGTGACCTCGCAGGAGAGGGCGGCTTTCACAGGCGCTCTATGAAACGCCCTATTTCTTCAGCTCCCAGGTGTTCAGGTCGTTCGAGATGGAGTTCATCGAGCTGGAGAAGGTCTACCGCCAGCACGATCAGCGTTTTATCGATCTGCTTAACGCCATCCGCAACAACAGCGTCGAGGACGAGGGGCTCGGCCTGCTCAACCAGCGCTTCGTGCCGGAGCAGGATATGCCCTGCCGGCGGCCTGTCGGTGCGCCTGACGACCACCAACGCCATGGCCTCGGATATCAACGCGGCCGAGCTGGCGAAGCTGAAGGGCAGGCCGCGCACTTTCATGGCGTCCAGAGGAGGGCAAGTTCGGCGACGAGTACCTGCCCACCGCAGAGAAGCTGACCCTCAAGGTGGGCGCCCAGGTCATGATGCTGAATAACGACTACGAGGGCCGCTGGGTCAACGGCAGCATGGGCAAGATACTGGGATTCAAGAAGGATGCCGAAGGCGACGTCTATATCAGACGTGGCAGCTGGCCGACGGTGAGGATGTCGAAGTGGAGCCTTATACCTGGGAGATTTTCAGCTACAAGGTGGAGGGCAACGAGATCGTATCGGAGACCGTGGGCACTTTCACGCAATACCCGCTGATGCTGGCCTGGGCGGTGACCATCCACAAGAGCCAGGGCAAGACCTTCGAGCGGGTGGTCATCGATATCGGCAAGGGCACATTTGCCCACGGCCAGATGTACGTGGCGCTCAGCCGCTGCACCTCGCTGGACGGGATTGTTCTCAAGCAGCCCATCCTGAAGAAGCATATCTGGATGGACTGGCGCGTGGTGCAGTTCGTGACACGCTACCAGTACGGCAAGGCCGAGGACGGCGTTTCCGGCCGAGGACAAGGAGAAGCTGATCTTAAAGGCGATTAAGGAGGGCGGAAAGCTGCACATGACTTACCTGAAGCCGAACGACGAGAAGTCGGTGCGTGATATCAAGCCGCTGGAGATCGGGGATTTCACCTATGGCGGCAAGACGTTCCGCGGCCTGCGGGCGTTCTGTTTCAACCGGGGAGAGCAAAGGAATTTCAGGATAGACCGCATATTAGAAGTCGCAAGAGCGTAAGACCCACCGGAGAAAAATTCCAAAATCAAATACCAAATACCAAACAAAAGTGGAAAATTCTAAACTCTAAAAACTAAACACTAAACAAGTTCAAATCTCAAATAGTAACGGCTTTCATTACGGGGAGGCGTAGTCCCGATCTAATCGGGATGGCAATCTCCCGTCTGGCATTGCAGGAGGCCTGTCGATCAACGCGTCGCCCCGATACAATCTGTATCCCCGTTACTGTCGTCGTAAATACAATCAAGGCTGTTATTGTCACCGCTGTCTGGGTAGACTAGAATTATTAGCGGAGGGTAAGTAATTGGCAGGACCATTTTTTCATAGGATCGAATATGATCCGGAAGCCGATGCTATCTATATCGGCTTGAATGATAAACCAGTTTCCTATACACAATCCCTTGATGATTCGAGGTACATAGATTTTGATGCGGATAACAATCCGATCGGGATCGAACTGCTGAACGTTAGTGCAGGGGTTACAGTTGGCAAATTACCCTTTTCTGAGTCTCTGGCGCGGATCCTGGCTGATTCCGACATCAAGGTATGTGTCTGATCCCGGTTATCTGTCACTTATATGGGGCTAATTCGGTCTGTGTCTCCAGGATAATGAACTGCTTCCACAAGGTTTTCCTGGACTTCTTTAAGGGTCTTACCCTGGCTGAATGCCCCGGGAATCTCGTCTATCCATCCAATATAGTATTTGTCGCGCTTTTCAATGGTAGCTTCAAATGTACGTTCCATTACGTGCCTCGCTGTCCAAAGTACACTACAATTCAAATACAGGCGATGACTACTGCGATTTCGGACCCAACTCTGCGTGGACCTTCTTAAGCCATTCGGCGATGGGGATCTTCTGGGGGCAGGCTTCCTCGCATTCGCCGCAGTCTATGCATTTGTCTGCCCGCTGGTTGGGGTTCATGGCTATGGGGAAGTTGTAGTAAAAGGTCGCCCTCTTCATGTCCTCGTGCATTATGCCGTTGTTGTAGAACTCGAAGATACGTGGGATGTCCACACCCTGTTTGCAGGGCTGGCAGTACCCGCAGCTGGTGCACGGGATCGGCCTGAGCTTTTTGTACACGCTTCTGGCCCTCGCGATAAGCTTGTACTCCGATGGCGTCAGCGCTCCCGGCCCGGACCTATCTGCAACGGCGACGTTTTCTTTGACCTGGTCGAATGTGCTCATGCCGCTCAGCACTACAGCTACATCCGATTGTTCCCAGGCCCACAGCAGCGCCCATTCTGCCGGGCTGCGCTTGTGTTTTGCCTCGTCCCATATTTTGCCAACGGCCTCCGGCGGCTGCTTGGCCAGGCTCCCGCCCTTCAGCGGCTCCATGACCACTATGGCCAGGCCTTTGCCTGCCGCATAGCGGACGCCCTTCGTGCCGGCCTGGAAGGCAGTATCCATATAGTTATATTGCACCTGGCAGAAGGTCCAGTTGTCATAGGCGTCCACGATCTCTTTGAACAGGGCAAATCGTCGTGGAATGAGAATCCCAGTTTGCCGATCCGGCCGTCCGCCATGGCCTTCTCCGCCAAATCGAATACCTTGACCTTGCGCAGCTTCGGCCAGTATTGTTTATTCAGCCCGTGCAGCAGGTAGAAGTCGATGGTGTCCGTCTGCAGGCGCTTAAGCTGCTCATCCAGGTATTTGTCGAAGTCGGCCGCGGTCGGAACGGCCCACGATGGCAGCTTGGTGGCAAGTTTAACTTTCTCACGGTAGCCGTCCTTTAAAGCGTTGCCGACCACTACCTCGCTTTTCCCCGCATGATAGGGGTAAGCGGTATCAACGTAATTGACGCCGTTGTCTATGCAGTAGCGGATCATCTTGATGGATTCGGCTTCGTTGACATCAGCCGGGTTGGGCGATTTTTGCGGCAGGCGCATCGCCCCGAAGCCCAGGGCCGACCCCTGCCAGTCTATTTTCTTTCCCGAACGGTCTGTATTTCATAATATGTGTTAAATAATAAAACGGCCAGCCAAAAATTCCAAGTCCCCTTATGGTAAATCATGGGGGGGTTTTTCAGGCGTGCCCAAAACAGAATAAAACGACCATCCTCGCTATGTCGTTGCGAGTCCCGATCGTATCGGGACGCGGCAATCTCCGCTACCGCGACCGTCCCTCGGAATTTGATCTCAGTATTTAGGATTTTCTTCCTTTGTTTGGAATTTGGATTTTGGAGCTTGGAATTTGTTTTCCTGTGGGGGCGTTGAATCCCCGTATCCAACGAGGTGTAAACCTGGTCTTAATAAACCAACCCGCTCCGTCTTGAGGGCGTTGAAGAGGGGCTTTAAAGCCCCTCTTATAGCAAAAGGTTCCCTCTCCTTGGGAGAGGGGTCAGGGGTAAGGGCAGGT
>CAWHDI010000028.1:0-9641 GCA_963827985.1 uncultured Chloroflexia bacterium
CCACAACGGAATAATATTGAAGACGGAGAATCTCAGCAGGCAGTTCTGGGGCCTGGTGGCGCTGAGTGACGTTACTTTTGAGCTCAAGCGGGGAGAGATACTGGGCGTCATAGGTCCTAATGGAGCCGGCAAGACGACGTTGATCAACGTGCTCACCGGCCTGTTCCCCCCGACCGGCGGAAGCATCTGGTATGAAGATGAGAATATTTCATTGCTGCCCGCTCATATCCGCTGCCGCATGGGAATAGCAAGGACTTTCCAGATCAGCCGTCCCCTTGCCGATCTCAGCCTGATTGAGAACGTGATGACCGGAGCGCTTTTCGGAAAAGGGCTCACGCGCACCAATGCCACGAAGAAAGCGCTGGAAATATGCGAGTTTATGGGGCTGAAGGACCCGGAAAAGCCGGTCTCCAAGCTAACGGCCTTGGAGATAAAGAAAATGGAAGTGGCACGGGCGCTTTCCAGCGAGCCAAAATTCTGTTGCTCGACGAGCTGATGGCAGGGCTGAGCACTGACGAAGCCGATGAAATAGTTGACCTTGTGCGCAAGCTGCGCTCTACGGGCGTTAGCCTTTGCGTCATAGAACACGTTATGCGAATCATCTCCACGCTGACAGACCGGGTTATCGTCCTGGAATGGGGACGAAAGCTGGCCGAGGGACCATATGCCGAAGTCTCACAGAACCCGGCGGTCATAAAAGCTTACCTGGGGGAGGACGCCGCCTGATGCTTTCAATCAAGAACCTCGACGCATATTACGGCAAACTACACGTACTCTGGGACATAAGCCTGCAGATTGGCAATGAGAGTGTGGGAATTTTCGGGCCTAACGGCGCCGGCAAGACTACCCTGATAAGTTGTATCGTCGGGTTGGTGAAGCCATCCGGCGGGGATATAGAATTTGAAGGGAAATCTCTGTTGGCCAGCGAAACCCATCTGATAGCCCGCTCAGGCATATCATTAGTTCCTCAGGAAAGGGAACTATTCCCGTTGATGACAGTTGCCGAGAATCTGGAGGCGGGAGCCTCTTACATCAAGTCGGCTCTGCCAAGAAAGAAAGAACGGCTGGAATTCGTTTATACCATCTTCCCGGTGTTGAAAGTGAAATCAATGCTTTACGCGGCCATTCTGAGCGGAGGAGAGCAGCGCATGCTGGCCATAGCACGCGCCCTTATGGCATCTCCCAGGCTGTTGATTTTGGATGAGCCTTCAACCGGCCTGCAGCCTTCGCTCACAACCGACCTTTTCCTCCGTCTTAAACAGATCCGGCAGAGTGAAAATATAGCGGTCGTAATTGCTGAGCAGAACGTGCGGCAGTGCCTTAAGGCGATTGACCGGGGCTACGTAATCGAAAACGGCAAAATAGCGCTTCAGGATAGCGCCGCGGCGCTGGCTAATAACGACTATGTACGCAGGTCCTATCTCGGGCTGTGAATTCGCGGGAGTCTTCTTCCGCACATACAAGGAAAGGGAGGTTCCAATATGCCAAAGCAAACCGTAACATCATCCTATCCCGGCTATGATAGCGTTTTTAATATCGCCAATATCATAGCCAAGAATGGCACGTTGTCCGGTCTCTCAAATAAAGTTGCCGTAATCGACGTGAGCGGCACTTCAAAGGACAGAAAATTCACTTACGTCCAGCTTAATCAAAGGGTAAACAGGCTTGCCAATGCCCTGCGCCGGGCCGGTATTAAGAAAGGCGACCGGGTTTTCGTCCTTATGCCTAACAGGGTCGAGATACTGGACGTTCTTCTGGCCAGCCTAAAAATAGGGGCTATCTACACTCCCGCCAATTTCAGGCTATCGGCTGAAGAGATCCGTTTCATGATTAAGGATGTCGAAGCTAAGATCGTCTTCTATGATACTGAGTTTAGCAGCCTTATCAGCGGTGCGTTCAGCAAGGACATTAAGCTGATTCCGCTGGTTGAAATCGGCGGCGAGAAAGTTAAAGTAGCTGTCAGCTACGAACTCTTCACCAAGGGCGCCTCCACGAAAGAGCCCGGGATAAAGACCAAACCGGGAGAGGTGGCTGTCATGCTGTTCACAGCCGGCACCACCGGGAGACCCAAGGGCGTAAAGCTATCGCACAAAGGCTTTTTCTTCGCTAACCTGGCCAACGGGACATCCGTGGCGCTCAACCGAGATGACGTATACCTGGGCGCTCCCCCCATGTTCCATGCTGGCGGGGTAACCTGTTTCAATATGTATACTCTCATGGTCAATGGCACCATAATTATGCAGAACCAGTGGACACCCGAGGTCAGCCTGAAACTGATCAAAAAATACGGTGTCACGTTCTTCTTCGGCATTGCTACCCAGCTCAAAATGCTCATCCAGGTGCCCGGCTGGGAAAAGTATGCAAAATCCCTTCGCATGGTCAATGGAGGGGGAGAGCCACAGCCTGCCGAACTCAAAAGGGCCTTTATGTGCCGGGGTATCAGCTACGTCAGCGGTTATGGCTTAACCGAAACGGGAGCTACAGGGCTTAACTGGTATGCCAATACCATGGACGATCCGACGTTGAGCCGGGCCAGCGAGTGCATAGGCAAGCCCACGACTTTCCTCGAAGTTAAAGTTATCGATGAAAATGATAGGGAAGTAAAAGCAGAAGAGATCGGCCAGATAATTATTCGCAGCGAACCCACCGGGGCCATGGGATACTGGAACAGGCCGGAAGAGGAGCCCAAGAAATTCCGAGGCGACTGGATTTATACCGGGGACCTCGGCAAATACGATGAGGACGGCTTCTTCTACGTTTTGGGTAGGGTTGATGACATGATCATCAGCGGGGGTGAGAATATCTATCCGTCCGAGATCGAACGCGCTATATTCAGCCTGTCGCAGGTCGCTGACGTGGTCGTGGTCAAGGGCAAGCACCCACAGTGGGGGCAGACGCCTAAGGCCGTTATTCTGCTCAAACCGGGCCAGAAATTGACCGAGGAGGAAGTATCCTCACAGGTAGTTAAAGTCCTGGGCGCTTTCAAGAAACCCAGGAAGATAGTTTTTGTTAAGGATATGCCCCGCGCTGCAACGGGCAAGGTCGATAAGAAGAAAATCAAAGAAATGTACGAGGAAAAATGAGGCGGCGTTGAATCCCGATTAATCCGGATTAGAAAAATATTACCCCGTCCTTTGGGGCGAGGGAATTGAGCGGACGATCACACCTCAAAATAAAATGCTATCATTTAATCTGGTCTTAAGATATGGAATTGTGAAAGAGGCTATTGACTTTGAAGGATTCTAGGCGTAAGCCCGCTACATCACGCGGCCAGCGTACCCGCCAGAGACTTTTGGATGCCGCTGAGGATATTTTCGGTAAAAAGGGCTACGAAAATGCAAGCGTATACGAGATAACGCAAAGGGCCGGTGTCGCTCAGGGCACTTTCTATATTTATTTCCCCGATAAGAAGTCCATTTTCACCGAACTGGTGAAAGAGCTCAATCACCTGGTCCGCAGGGACTTGGCCATGGCCACTGAAGGGATCACCGACCGAGTGGAAGCTGAAAGAATCGGATTTAAAGCCTTCTTTAACTTCATAACGAAACGGCCGAACTTGTACCGCATAATCCGCCAGGCCGAATTTGTCGACGAAGATATCTATAAATGGCATTATGAACGTTTCTCAAAAGGCTATAACAGGCACCTGTCCTCTGCAGTCAAGAAAAAGCAAGTTAAAGACCTCGATCTTGACACTCTAGCTTACTGCTTCATCGGTATCGCAGAGTTCATGGGCATGCGCTGGTGCCTCTGGGAGAAGAAAATGCCTCCTCCCAGGGTACTCGATACACTGGCAAAGCTAATCACGGAAGGTATAGCCGAGCGTTAGCGCATGCAACGATCGAAGCCGCCGTCACCCTTTGTTCGTCTTGGTTTTCGCTAATTCCTCATCGAGCAGAATCCTGCTCAGCGGTTTGCCTATAGCCGATTTGGGTAAAGTTTCCCTTATTTCGATAAACCGGGGCACCTTGTATGCTGTCAGCTTTTCCTTGCAATAAGCCCTGAGCTCTTCAGTAGTGCAGGGGATCCCATCAAGCACTACCCACGCCTTGACCGCTTCTCCCTGGTATGGATCGGGAATGCCCGCCACAATCACATCCACCACCGCCTTGTGGGAGTTTAAGACCTCTTCCACCTGTCTCGGCCACACCTGGAATCCCCCGCATTTGATCATAGTCTTTTTTCTGCTCTGTATATACAGGTACCCGTCTTCGTCCAGGTATCCTATATCCCCTGTAAAAAGCCAGCCGTCCCTGATCATTTCGGCCGTCTCGCGAGGCCTTTGCCAGTAGCCCTGCATAATTTGGGGGGCCTTTATGATTATCTCTCCTGATTCTCCCGCCGGCATCTCTTTTTTGCCGGCATCGGCATCCACGATCCTAATAATCACATCCGGCAGCGGCAGGCCCACTGCTCCTTCCTTTTGTCTCCCCAAAACAGGCGTTATGACCGCTGCCAGCATTGATTCGGTCAGCGCATATCCCTCAAACAGCCGCGCCCCTGTAACCTCCTCGAACCGCTTTTTGACGTCCGCCATTAATGGCGCCCCCCCTGCTACACAGAACTTTGCGGATTTGAAACTGACTTTGCCGGACTTGACCTCAGGATGGTTGGCAAGCGCCACAAACATGGTGGGCACGCCTGGAATGAAAGTCGGCCGGACTTTCCTGATGGTGTCCGCCAGATCATTTATATCCCTTGGATTAGGTACAAGGGCAAGCGGATTGCGATTGACTATGGCGCTGCTCATCAACGCCACGTTACCAAACACGTGGAACATCGGGATGGTAGCCAATATTATGTCATCCCACGGCATCATTATGCTCCCTACCCAGGTGGTAAGCTGGAGGCCTGCCATGTAAAGGGCGTGGTGGGTACCCACCGCGGCTTCGGTAGTGCCCGTGGTGCCGCCGCTGAACAGCAACAGCGCCCGGTCCGAAGGGCTCACGGTTATGTCAGGCAATTTGGATCTGGCGAATTTCCTGGTAAGAGCTGCAAGGTCCATGTCATTTTTCTGCAATTTTGCTTTATGATGGCCCTTTTTCTCTTGTGTTATGATAAATCCCAGCCGCATCGCCCACGGAAGGAACTCTTTTATCTCTACAGAAATCACAAGACGCACGGAAGTCTTCGGCTGAATTTGCTTAACTGTTTCATAAAGAGGACTAAGGCAGATGACAATCTCAGCGCCGCATTCTTTCAATGAGTGCTCTAATTCCGATCGCGAGTAGAGCGGGTTGATCGGGGACGCGATTGCCCCGATCTTCCAGATTCCGAGGTGACAGAATACAACCTGGGGACAGTTAGGCAGGAGAAGGGCGACCCTATCTCCTTTTTTAACCCCCATGGCCACCAACCCCGCCGCCACAGCGTTACTTAAATTCTCAATCTTGCGGTAAGAGATCTTTTCACCCTTGAACAACAGCATCGCGCTGTCAGGCCGTTGTGCCAACGCCTCCTTGAAACAATCGAGTAATGTTTTATCCGCATACGGTTCAAGAGTGTGAACCATCCCGGGATCATAGCTCTTAAGCCAGGAATATTCGTTCATTTTTTTAAGTAGCTCCTTTGAAAAAAAAGATTGCGCACCTTTCCCGTTATTCGGAAGCTTAATGCGCTGGGTAAATTATAGAAGGCTCCGCACGGACTGAATATACGTAGAATTTCTTATACCTGCGTATAGGAGCTACGTATTTTAAGTTTGGCGCTGCGGATTTGGGTAAAGCGACAGATTGGAGTTTATAATCCAGGACTTAGAATATTGTTTTTTTTCGATGGCCGTATAGTTTTAACCGTCTTTCGGAAGTATTCCACGCCGGATAGCGTAGTGAATCAGTTCGGTACGGTTATGTAAACCAAGCTTCTGCATAACGCGTGCGCGGTGCACTTCCACTGTACGAGGGCTGATACAGAGTTTGTTGGCGGTTTCCGAGCTTGTGAGCCCCTGGGCTGCCAGGTGAAGCACCTCTCTCTCTCGTGTGGACAACATATCATAAGGATCAAGCTTACTTTCCTCGGACCTGACGAGATAAGCTTCAATCGCCCTGTCCGATAATGGAGGTGCCAGATACCGGTGGCCGGCAGCCACCTCCCGGACGGCGCGAAGAAGCTCCTCAGGTGAAGAGTCCTTCAACACATAGGCCTTGGCGCCGGCCTGCAACGCTTCAACCACGTAACAATCATTGCCATACATAGACAATACGATACCGGCCGTTTTGGGCGATTTCTTTCTGACCTGCCGTATTACCGCCAGCCCGCTCATGTCGGATAGCATTAAATCCACGATCAATACATCAGGCCTCAGTTGCTGGACCATTTGCGCAGCATCAACTCCGGTCCCGGCTTCACCGGTAACCTTGATGTCAGGTTCGGCTTCAAGAAGAGCCTTTATACCGTGCCTGACAACGTTATGATCATCCGCCAGCACTACAGTCGTCATAGATCAATCCACCTGCTCGCGTCGCGACTTGATAGCCAGGGGCAGTTCAGCGAGCACCATTGTTCCTTCTCCGGGCACCGAACTCAGGCTGATCCTGCCACCCACCACCTGGGCCCTCCCCTGCATACCCTTTATACCGCCGGGATAAACTTCCGGCAACTCTTCCGGCTTAAACCCGGCGCCACGGTCTTCTATCCTTACACACAACAATCTCCTGTCCGCCCAGGCCAGGACTTTAACATTATCAATACCGGAGTGCTTGGCAACGTTCTCGAGGGCCTCCTGAACAATCCGGTAAGCCGCCAGACTTATATCGGGCGGCAATTTCTTATGTAGGCCGTAATGTTCAAACCTGACAGCCACGTGCGTGCGGGAAGTATAGCTCTCGAACAGGTACAATAATGCGGGCAACAATCCGAGATCATCAAGCATCTTGGGCCTCAGTTCAAGTGAAAGGTCCCTTGTTAAAGACATCATCTCATTGATCAGCGATTGCGCCTCCCCCAATGTATATTTCATTTTATCTGCGGGAGAATTCATGGCGTCGCCCAGCAGGAGCTTGAGCACAGCCAGTGATTGCCCCAGCCGGTCATGAAGCTCACGGGCGATCGACGCGCCGGTCATTCTCCTGTATTTCCACAAGTATCCGTGCCGTCGAAATCGGGTCTTCCATGAGTCAACATAATATTTGGCATTCAACGGTTTGTCAATTAGCTCAAGTTGATTTAACATTTCCGCGAATGTATGATTAACGATATTTTTGATTTAGCACGATGAAAATTACAGAGATAATCAAAACCAGCGGGCAAAAGCCTTTCCTTCGAGTTTTTTCCACCGAATACTCCCATCGGCGAAGACCGGTTGATGGAACGTATTAACCGTCTTAAGGCCTTCAATCCGTCATTTGTTTCGGTCACACAGCATGCAGGGACTAACACACTGGAAAGGACCAAGCGCGCCGTAGGAGAAATACGTAGGGAAACCGGACTAACGGTAATGCCGCATATAACGTGCGCCGACCCGGATAAGGTGCAGCTGCAATCCGTGCTGGATTACTATAAGGGACTCGGTACGGAAAATATTCTTGCCTTACGCGGCGATCCCGAAGAATATGGGGCAAATGTATTCGACGGGGAAATTCACTATTGTTATGCGGCCGACCTTGTCAAATTTATAGCAAACTACAGGACTTTTTGTATCGGCGTGGGAGTGTATCCTGAGGGTCACCCCGAGTCAGCCAACCTGGGCATTGACACAGCTTACACGAAGAATAAAATCGACCGGGGAGCGGATTTCGGCATCACCCAGATGTTCTTCGAAAACTTTTACTACTATCAGATGATGGACCGCTTCCTGCAGGATGGAATCAATGTGCCAATCATTGCAGGGATAATGCCTATCACCGACTTCCAGAAGGTCGAGCATTTCGCTGAACTAGGCGGCGTGGAATTGCCCATCCCCCTCGTTGCCAGGCTCGAAGAGATGGATGACCCGGAGGATGTTGTCAAGGCAGGGATCGATATCGCCACGAAGCAGTGCGAGGACCTCTGGGAAAACGGTGTACGCTGTTTTCACTTTTATACACTCAACCGTGATGAGGCGGTCACCAAAATACTGGAAAATCTTGCCCCTACGTTCGGATTCAGTAAACCCTGATAGTTTATTTACTTTCCCTAATACTAAAAAAGTGCGCATTTCGCCAATTGACGTCAATCGCCGTTCCCTGTAATATAACAAAGTTCATTAACGTACATACGGAGGGGCTGATATGCTTGCCTTAGAGGGTATACGGATTCTTGAACTGGTGCATCTTCCACCCGGTGAGCTTTGTACAATGGTCCTGGGCGATTTAGGCGCCGATATTATCAAAGTGGAAGCTTTGCCGCAATCGGGAGGCCGTGGGGCAGGGGTATACGCTAATCAGGAAGCCGAAATGCTAAAAAGTGCGCAGGCTTTCAATGCGCTCAACCGCAATAAGAAAAGCATCCGCCTCAACCTGAAATCACCTGAAGGGCAGAAAGATCTTCTACCGGATGCTGGAAAATGCAGATGTCGTGATTGAGGGATTCCGTCCGGGAGCCGTGAAGCGTATGGGAGTCGACTACGAGACAGTAAGAAAAATTAACCCGCGCATTGTATATTGCTCGTTAAGCGGCTATGGCCAGGACGGCCCATACAGCCAAAACCCGGGACACGATATTAACTATATCTCCATTGCCGGGGCGCTTAATTTGATCGGCTGGCCCAATCAGCCTCCGGCTATCCCTTTGAACTTTCTGGCGGATTTTGCGGGCGCCTCAATGCATGGTGTCGCAGGGATCCTGGCAGCACTATTCTCAAGGGAACGTACGGGTAAGGGTCAACTGGTAGATATCTCATATACGGATAGCGTGGTTACATTCATGACATTTTTCCTTCAGTTGCATTACGGCACCGGCCTTACCTTTCCCCGGGGCGAATGGGCGCTGGCCGGCGGATATCCCTACTATAAGACCTACGAGACCGGTGACGGCAAGCTCATCAGCCTGGGATGTGTCGAGACATGGTTCTGGGAAAATTTTTGCAGGGCGATAGGACGTGAGGATCTTAAATGTTTCGGATTCAACCCCGGCCATTTCGTCCAGAAGACCGATGAACCCAAATGGAATGAAGTCGAGGCTGATCTCAAGAAGCTATTCCTTACCAGGACAAGGGACGAATGGTTTGATTTCCTTATAAAAAATGACGTTCCCGTTGCCAAGGTATATACGATGGAAGAAATGGCTTCCGACCCCCAGCTGCTGCACCGCAAGATGATACTGGAATTCGATCATCCCAAGCACGGCAAGGTCAGGCAGCCCGGTATAGCTATCAAGCTTTCCGAAACACCCGGCCAGGTGAGAACACTGGCGCCTTACTCGGGTGAAAACACGGACGAGGTCATGCAGTCGCTGGGATATTCCATATCAGATATCGAAAGCTTGCGCAAAGCTAATACAATAGGCTAAAATTTGGGAAACAGGAGGTGGGACTATGGCAGCAAAAGCATTTGTACTTATAACCACATCAGTAGGACAAACCAAATCGGTTCTCACCGCCCTTAAAAAGCTCGACGGTATAAAATCAGTCGATGCAGTAATGGGGCCCTACGATATCATAGCTGTCGTAGAGGGGGAATCCGTGGATACCGTCGGAAAGCTTATCACCGAGCAGTTCCATAAAA
>CAWHDI010000029.1:0-25215 GCA_963827985.1 uncultured Chloroflexia bacterium
CCGTCGTCGAGCTCGACACTGGCAAGCGATGCGACCTTATTGACCAGCGGATCCGAGTACCTGTCATAGTTGGACTGTGCCAGCTCTTTGAAGACGAAGACGGCGGCTACGGAGAACTGCTGGCTCATCTTGGACTGGGCGATATCGATGAATGGTCCTTTGAAATCAAGTCCCGGGAACAGCTTGCCCATCTGGAACGTCTTAATCTCGATTTTTTCGATCTTCTGGGGGTCGATATCATACTTGCCGGCCATCTTCAGGGCCAGGGCGGCCGAAGGCTGGGTGTATGCACAGGCCGGCGCCGGTTTGCAATAATACTTTCATTATTTCAAATGACTTGCCGAGCCCCTCTGTGATCTTCTCTGCAAGGGGCTGCTTGCCATAATACGGCCCATGCGCCCATGAACCCTTCCAGCACCTGGTGCGAAGCCTTAATGCCGTTTTTGCCCAGCAATGCGCAGGCGATGCCGTTGCTGCAGGCGAACCCGTTTTGATAGACGATCTCGTGAGTGCCTTCCAGGGCCCACTGCATACCGCCGGCAGACGTGCTGCCTGCCATGCCCAGGCCGTTAACGATCTGGTCTTCATTCAGCCCGTAGAGCTTGCCTGCCGTTGCGCATGTACCGTACGGCCCGAACATGCCGCTGGGGCGGAATTTCCGGGAGAAGTCAGGCGAAAGCATGCTCATGCCGATTCGGCCGGTAACGTCGTATCCCAGGACGATGGCGGTAATCACGTCTTTGCCTTTGCTTTTGACTTCCTGGCCGACCGCAAAGGCGGTGGGTATGATCATGGACCCGCAGTGACATGAGGAGTCGGCGTGCATATCCTCCTGGCCGGTGCTCTGGCCGATGACGGAGTTCACGAAGGCCACTTCCCACGGTGGGCCCTTGGTGCCGTCGACAAAACTTGAGGGCCTTACCGGCCAATTGAATTTTTTTCAGGTAATCTTTCGCCGACGAGATCAATTCCTGGTGATGTCCTGCAAAAGTACACGCCAGGGCGTGGAAAACGCAGATTTTAACTTTATCCACCACCTCTTTGGGAAGGTCTTCGTACTTTAGCGAGGTAACAAATTTTGCCATTGATCTCTGTTACAGTTGCGTTAGCCATTAAAGCGCTCCTCCAATTCATTTAGTGAAATATTGACGGCAAAGCAAACCAGCCGACTTGCAAAATTCTTTATATTATTATAATGTTATAATAATAAATTGTAAATGTCCCGGTGGTTATTGATGATCTCCCCATTGAAATGAGATAATGCATGATAATTAATGTATAATGTATAACAATAAGATGATTACAGACAGGTAGGAGTGATGTTAACAAGAGAAAAGGGCGTTCCGCTTTATTATCAATTAGATACAATACTCAGGAAGAAGGTTCTGTCGGGCGAATTTCCGCCGGGCGCCCCATTCCCAACCGAGGACGTGCTGGTCCAGCAATACAATATCAGCCGTATTACCGTGCGGCAGGCCCTGGCATCGCTGGAGAAGGACCGCCTGATCGTCCGTAAACAGGGCAAAGGTACCTTCGTATCGGAGAAAATCGAGCGAATGGAGCTACCCAAGCTTACCGGGAACCGGCAAAGACCTGGTGGATATCAGCGTCCGGCGATTCCAAGCCGATCAAAATAACCACCAAGGTGATGGGTTTCTCACGTCTGCTGGCCAATAAGACAATTACCGATTACCTGGGGCTGCATGAAGGTCGCAGAGATCTTCCGTATCGAGAGGGCGAGGTTCGCGGACAAAATACCCCTGTACCACCTGCTGAACTACCTGCCGGTGGATGTGGGCAAGCGGATCAATCCAAAAGTGCTGAAAAACAAGACGTTGACCGCGATTATGGAAGTCGACCTCAAGATACCGATCAAGAGAGCGGTGCAGACCATTGAAGCGGATATCGTGGACAGCTATATAGGTCCGATACTGGACGCACGCGAGGGCGATCCATGTCTGATCCTGCGCCGGGTGGTCTATGCTGGTGACGGAAAGGCCGTTGAATACCTGGTCTCATCTTTCAGGGCGGACAGGTACATGTATACCGACATGCTGCTCAGGCAAAAGAAGGGCAAGGGTTTTCAATGGCAAACGGCCGAGTTTTCCAATCGTTCACGGACTGCGAAGCTTGGGAAGCTTCCCTGTGACCCTGTACACGGCGCTCCTGTAGCTATTTCCACCCGCTCAGACTCTCCTTAAACCGCCGGCCCGCCGGACCGGCAGCTAATCAATCCGGGGCGGGTCGTGGGCCAGTTATTTATGTTCTCGACCAACTCACGCGGCGATGGTGTTAGCTTCTGAATCAATACCTGTGTAACTCTGCCTGCCGTATCTAAAAAAGCGGATCTGCGGGTATTGACAACCTCGATTCTTTGTATTATGATGAATTAAAGTAAATATGATATAACAATAATACAATATAACATTGTTGGATCATAGCTTACTTACATAATTCCCGGAACTGCAGCAAGTCACGTGTTGCTTTGTCTTTACGGGTTCTTTGTGGTAATCAACAAAATTAAAGGGAGGTTTCATAAGGCAGATGGCAAAATCCAATAGGGTAGCTGTAATCACAGGTGGGGGAAGGGGTATCGGAAAGGGGATAACCCGCGATATTTACCCAGGCATGGAATCGACGTGGTGATTGCAGGCAGGAATTTCGAAAAGCTCGAGCAGACGGCCAAAGAGTTGAAAATTCCCGGGGCCGAGATTTTCGCAGTGAAGTGCGATGTCTCTATTCAGTCGGACGTGGAGCGTCTGTTTGACAAGACCATGGAAAAATTCGGCAAGGTCGACATCCTGATCAACAACGCCGGTATCGCTGAGCCGATGGCGCCCATAACCGACATCGATATGAAGCTGGTAGACGATATCATAAACATCAATTTCAAAGGTCATTTCTATTGCGCCCGCAGGGCCGTCAAGGAAATGAAGGCACAGAAGAGCGGAAACATTATTAATATCGGCTCGGTCGAAGGGCTGATTAGTCTTCCGGGCATCGTCTATGGCCCGATGAAGGCGGCTATTCACCAGTTCACCAAAGTCCTTTCACGTGAGGTGGCTGCCATTCCTATCCGTGTCAATTGCATTACGCCGGGTCTCGTACTCACGGAAATGATGGACGAGCTCACCGATCGCGACGTCGACGTATTCCTCAAATACATCCCGATGCACAAAGCGCTGGTTCCCGACGATGTGGGCAACCTGGCCTACTTTCTTGTTTCTGAGGAATCAAGATATATCACCGGCTCAATCATGACGGCTGATTCAGGCATAACCGCAGACGGCGGCTGGTACGCTTTCGGTCTCTAAGTCTATAAGCTAGATATATTCGGACCGGCCCGCTCACTGGAGGGTGGGCCTGTCCGGCATTCTAACCCGATAACCAGCGACAGGAGGGACCATAAATGGATCTGAACTTGAAAGGCAAAGTGGCAATTATAACCGGCGCGGGTCAGGGCGTGGGTGAGGGGATAGCCAAAACCCTGGCCAAAGAAGGCGCCAGGGTCGTGGTAAATGATTTTTTCCAGGACCGGGCGGACAAGGTAGCCAAAGAGATAGTCACCGCCGGCGGCGAAGCCGTTGCGATACAGGCGGACGTTACCGATTTTGATTCCGTCGCCAGAATGGTCAAAGCTGCTTCAGATAAATTCGGCCGTGTGGATATCCTGGTAAATAACGCCGGCGTTCCCGCTCCTCTGCCCGAGGGCGATTCGCCGAATTCACTGGACAATACCTTCGACAAGGTCGACCGGTCGATGTGGAAGCGGTATGTAGACGTAAACATCTACGGCGTGATGAACTGCACACGTGCTGTGCTGGACGGGATGATAGGTCAGAAGTATGGAAAAATCATCAACATCATCTCAGATGCCGGCCGCATCGGCGAGCCCCGGCAGGCCGCTTACTCGGCCAGCAAGGCAGGCGTAGCCGGTTTCAGCAAGGCGCTCGCCAAGGAAATGGGAAAGCACTGTATCAATGTAAATTGCCTGTCCCTTGGCGCCGTCCCGCATCCCGGGATAGACAACCGCAGGATAGGGATGATGGTGAAGATGGGCATGACCGAGGACCAGGCAAAAGAGACCATTCAAAAAATCCGTGAAGGCGCCATTAAGCTGTACCCAATGGGTAAGGGACTGGGACGCTTCGGGACGCCAGCGGATGTGGCCAATGCCGCGGCATTTTTGCCTCGGATGCTTCTGTGTTTATTACAGGCCAGATTTTGAGTATCAGCGGCGGCTATACTACGGTCGGTTGAACCTGCTGAGATCAAAGTTGTCGATATAGTCAAATTCCAAAGGAGGGGATAAATCTATGATGGATTCTACAACTGCGTCTAAAAAGGCCTATGAGATAAGTAAAGGTCAGGCCGCGAGCATACTCATAGTGATGACCTTCCTTTACATTATCAATTATGCAGACAGGTCGATCCTGTCGATTGTGCTGCAGCAGATCAAAGTAACGCTGGACATCTCAGATACCCAACTGGGGGTGGTGCAGTCGGTATTCAGTATCGGGCTTGGCCTGTTCACGATACCGCTGGCCTGGCTTGTAGACCGGTGGAGCCGACGCAAAGCAGTTGGCCTGATGGCCCTGATGTGGAGCGCCGCTACTTTCGCAACGGGCCTGGCCTGGAACTTTGCAAGCCTCGTGTTCGCGCGTGCCTTTGTCGGGTTGGGAGAGGACGGCTTCAGCACGAGCGGATCGGGCTGGCTTTCGCTTGCATATAAGAAAGAGAAAAGAGGGCTCGTAACCGGCATATTTGGTATTGGGTCGGTACTGGGCACGGCAATGGGCATGATAATTGGCGGCATTATAGTCGCCAGGACAGGGATGTGGCAGTTACCTTTCTACATATTTGCCGTCCCCGGTGTTATCTTCGGTATCTGGGCCTTTTTCCTGAGAGACTATCAAACGGTAAAAGATCAGGGTGAGTCAGGCATCAGTAAGAAGTACTTGACGAACTGGATCGGGCTCTTTAAGACCAGGTCCTACACGTTCACGGTCCTTGGGCAGATCTGCTTCGGATTTTACGTCTTCACCTGGATCGGCTGGCTGCCTGCATTCATGATCCGCGGTTATAGCATTGACGCAGGACAGGCCGGTACCATAGTTGGGTTAGTCGCTGTCGTCGCCGCACTGGGCTCGCCATTGGGTGGTTGGCTCGCCGATCGCTGGCAGAGGAAGAGTCGTGGCGGCCGTGGCTACATGATGGCGCTCGTTCAGCTTGTTAACTTCATCCTGCTTGGTTTCATCGTATATTTCCTGGGCAGGATCTCAATACCGATACTGATTGCATTGTTGGCCGTGCAGATGATAATAGTGGCCGCGGTTAATCCGCTTATCTTCTCGCTCATAACTGATACTGTCCCGACTTCGCACCGCATGGCGGGACAGGGCATGATGGTCACCATCATGTACGCAATCGGCGCTCTTGGGCCGTGGGCAGTGGGCGCTATCTCGGACTCTACCGGCGGTGGCGCCGAAGGCATACGCGCAGGATTTTTGTGGCTGCTGCCCGTATTGCTGCTCTGCGTCATCTTCTACACGATCAACTCGAAATTCTACCCGGACGATAGTGGTCGGGTTAGCGACCTCGTATATTCTGAGAAATAGCCTGGGATACGGAATACATGCAAGGCAGAAGGGTCAGCCCTTCTGCCTTGTTTTTCATGAAATGCACCTTCAACAAACATCGGGCATTTTCGATTTACTGGGAGGAGGAATCCACATGATAAACACTGTTACGGGACCGATCGCACCGGACAAGCTGGGCCAGACCTTAATCCATGAACACTTCGTTTGCGGGCAGGGCGGATGGTTCGCCGACGCCTCGGTCGCTCCCTACAAACGCAGCGCTGCCCTGAAGGTCAACCTCGATGTGTGTAAGCTGGCAGCCGGGGTCGGCATTAAGACCATCGTAGACTGCACTACCTGTGATTTCCCCAGGGACCCGCTGCTATATAAACAGCTTGCCGAGAAGACAGGCATGAACATTATCTGCGTTACCGGCCTTTTCAATGAGGAAATGGGCTGCCCGGCATACTGGAAGGTCCGCGTCAAATTCTTCAAGAAAGATATTTCAAAGTATATGGCCGAGCTGTTTGTCAAAGAATTGACCGTCGGCATCACCAAAACCGGAATAAAGGCCGGGGCGATTAAGATAGCCTCCAGTGAGACTATCACTCCCTATGAAGAGAGCATGTTCAAGGGCGCCGTTATTGCTCAGAAAGCCACCGGCGCACCGATCATAACGCACACCGAAGGCCCCGAGGTAGGAAGAGAGCAGTTGGCGCTTCTTATGAGCGAGGGCGCGGATATGAAGAAGGTCCTGATAGGGCATGTTTCCAACTCCAGCGATTTTGAGTACCAGAAAAGCATTGCTGAAAAAACCTATGTGGGTTTTGACCGGCTGGGCTTTGCCCTTTTTGCACAGGACCCCATTTGCATTAACAACATATCGGAGCTCTGCAAGCTGGGATTGGCGGATAAAATTTTGATGTCCCACGACTCGGTCAATTTCTGGGCGGGACGGTCTGTAACGAATGAGGCGGGACCGGAGTTGGTTGCTCTGCTGGCAGACTGGAAAGTGGACCACATCGCCAAGAACATTATCCCGGCGTTAAAAAAGAAGGGTGTCACCGACAAGCAGATTCACACAGATAATGGTGGATAACCCGAGGAATCTGTTTACCGGCAAGTAAAGCGGCTAGCCCGTCAATTTGAAAGGGGGCCGGCGTAAAGCGCCGGCCCCATTAAATAACTATTAACCCCTGTTCTAGAACATATTGGAATCGCCCTGGGTCCCGAAAACCTCTTTCAGCACGCCGCACATCTCGCCCAGCGTGGCGTAGGCCGAAGCGCACTCGATCAGCGCCGGCATGATGTTTTCCGTGGATTCCGGCCGCCTTTTTCAAGTTCCAGGCTGCCTTTGACTTGGCGGTTGTCCCGCTTTCCTTTAACCGCGGCCAGGTTTTTCTTCTGGCTGATCTCAACCTCGGCCCCACCCTTTGCAGCGATATTTCCGGAGTATTGGAAAAGTATTTATTCACGCCGACAACGACCCGTTCGCCTTTTTCGATTTCTTTCTGATAGCTGTAGGCCGCCTCGTGGATTTTACTTGTCTGGTATCCCAGCCCGATGGCCTTCGCTGCGCCTCCCAAGGCCCTCTATTTTCTCGATGAACTTATTTGCCTCGGCTTCCAGCGTGTTGGTCAGGTTCTCCAGGTAGTAGCTGCCGCCCAAGGGGTCGACGACGTCCGCCACGCCGCTCTTCATTGGCGATAATCTGCTGAATGCGCAGCGATTGTGTGGACGCCTCCTCGGTCGGGATGCAGATGGCCTCGTCATAGCAGGCGACGGCCATAGACTGGACGCCGCCCAGCGCGGCGGCCAGTGCCTGTATGGTTGCCCTGGATATATTGTTAAGAGGCTGCTGTGCGGTCAACGTCACTCCGCCGGTCTGGACATGCGTGCGGAACATCAGCGAACGCGGGTCTTTGGCGCCGAATCGCTCTTTCATAATCCTGGCCCACATACGCCGCAATGCCCGCAGCTTGGCCACTTCCTCGAAGAAATTATTATGTATCTGGAAATGCCAGGACAGCCTGGGCGCGAACGAGTCTACATCCAGGCCCCGGGTCACCAGGGCATTCACGTACTCAATGGCATTGGCCAGGGTGAAACCGATCTCCTGTGCGGCGGTTGCGCCGGCCTCGCGAATGTGATAGCCCGGAGATGCTGATGAAATTCCAGCGCGGCAGGTTTTTGCTGCAATACTCCGCAATATCGGTGACGAGCCTCAGGGAAGGTCCGGGGGGAAGATATAGGTATTACGGGCGATATACTCCTTGAGTATATCGTTCTGCACGGTGCCATCCAATTTGGCCAGGTCGATCCCCGATTTCTTCGCCAGGCAAATATACATGGCCAGCAGCGGTCCGCAGGTGGCATTGGCTGTCATCGAGGTGCTGATTTTATCCAGCTCGATGCCCTCGAACATGACTTCCATATCGCGCAGCGTATCTACGGCCACGCCTACGCGGCCCACCTCTCCCTGCGCATAGGGGCTGTCGGAATCGTAGCCGAGCTGTGTGGGCAGGTCGAAGGCAATGCTCAGCCCCGTCTGTCCCTGTCTCACAAGATAATGAAAGCGCCGATTGGTATCCTGTGCGCTGCCGAAACCGGAATATTGTCGCATTGTCCACAGCCGGCCGCGGTACATGGCCGGATGGATGCCGCTGGTATAGGGATACTGGCCCGGATAGCCCAGGTCACGCCCATAGTCAAAGCCCGGCCAGATCCTCGGCGTGAATACCGGCTCTATCTCGATTCCTGAACTCAGACTATAATTCTGTTGACGGGGCTTGAACGCTCTTTAGAGCAGGATTCAATACTTCGTCAATCCATTTCTTCTTACTATCCATATCTTCACCTGTTTAACTATTTACATATTGACAAACGTTGAAATGTATTATAGAATTTTAGCGTCAATGTATTAATAATATTACAATATAACATTATTATATTAAATTAAATCAGTCCAGGTCAATAAGAGCGTCATAAAAGACCGACTGAAGATCCTAAGCACAGGACAAAGGTGAATTGAGCGGACCATCTAATGAAGTATCAGGGAGCGATAAGTATGGCAGAGAAATTATTTACGGAAGCTGAACTTAAGGAAATGGGGACAGAGACGGTGGAGCTTGTCGAAGCAGGCAATTGACGCCGGGGACCTGCAGAAGGCCAAGAAATTGAACCGGCGCATGTACAAAGAGTTCTTCTCCATGCATGAGGGGTTCAGGGATTGGATTGCCACATTGATGTCCTATATTCAGAAGCACATGGGTGATGAAGCCCTCTATGAGGCGCTGTCCGATGTATTCAAGGATTTCGTGTTCCTGGCCCAGATTTACAAGGCGAGAATCCGAAGCGCCAGGGGCAGATGCTGGCTGGCCGGCTTCCGGGGGCATCTCTGGCCGTTAAAGGTTGAGGAAGATGATGAGAAGATCACGGTTCCATGATACGCCCTGTGGCAGCGGCGGACGAGCTATTCTCAACGGGCTGTACAATCCGCCCAAGAACCTTGCAAAGGTAAAGAAACCCCAGAAGATGAGTTTGGGCAGAGGGATGTCCCCGTCTACTGCGTTCACTGCGCCCTACAGGACATTATACCCATGGAAGCTACAGGCTATCCGATCTGGATTATTGAGCCGCCGGACGAGTTCGGCAAAGAGCCCTGCCGTTTCATCATGTACAAAGACCCGGACAAAATACCGGCCAAATACTATGAAAGATATGGCCTGAAGAAACCGGTCAAACATTAAGCACGGGCACTTCATTCAACGGCACTGGAAAATAACGATAACAGGAGTAATGATGACTTCGACTGAATCCGGTCAAAGTAACCCGGCAGCGCAACCTGAAAACAAAGGCGAAGAAAAGCTGCTGCTGCCCCTGCCGAAATGGAAGCTCTGGTACACCATGATCGTCCTGTACCTGCTGTACTTTCTTGATTTTGCCACCAGGGCTGTCATCAGCCCGATGTTTCCCATACTGAAGAAGGAGTTTGACCTGTCCGATTCACAGTTGGGCTGGTTGAGCACCATAGTCCTGGCTGTGGTATGCGTCCTGGCCATACCCCCTCTCTTATTTCATTGATAAGTGGAGCCGGCGAAAAATGATCTCCCTGATGTCAATCATATGGAGTGCAGGGTCGTTCTTCTCTGGCCTGAGCGCCAACTTCACGCAGTTGCTGGCTACCAGAGGAATCCTGGGTGTCGGTGAGGCCAGCTTCACCTCTGGCGGGCAGGCAATGATCATGGCCACGATTAAAAAGGCCCGCCGGGCCACCGTGACAGGCATCTGGACAACCGCGAGTTCCCTGGGCATGGCATGCGGCATGCTGGTTGGAGGTTTTGTAGCTGTAAAATTCGGCTGGCACGCGGCTTTCATTGCGTTGGCCGTACCCGGAGTCATACTCGGCATCCTGGCGTGGTTTCTGCCTGACTTCAAGAATAAGCTCAAGGCCGAGGGCGCCGAAGCCGTGAAAGGCCTCAGTTTCGGCGGCATTCTGAAGGACCTGGTTAAGAACAAGACCCTGGTTTCTCTCTGCATATCGTTCGGCCTGGCCTATTTCTTCAGCAATACGATTGTTTACTGGCTGCCGACCTATTTCATCAGGTACGCAGGTATGGATGTTGCCAGGGCAGGCGCCATGACGGCCGGGATCATGGTGACCGCGTTAATTGCCGCACCGCTGGGCGGGTTCCTGGGCGACCGTATTTCGAAAAAGGACCCCAGGAATAAAATTCTATTGTGCGTTTTGAGCGTGGTGGCAGGACTGGTCGTTTTCGTTGCTGCTGTGCTGTTCAATATATGGTGGCTGTTCTTCGGGGTAACGTTCTTCCTTTTCCTCTTCATCCCTGTACAGCAGATCGTTTGCCAGGAGATCGTGCCGTTCTACCAGAGGGCGACAGCCTACGGCGTGTATGTCTTCTGCATGTTTTTCCTGGGTGGCCTGTGGGGTCCGGCAGTGACCGGCATGATTTCCGATGCCGCCAATCTTCAGGTGGCTTTCTGGATCAACGGTGCCGTGCTGCTTGTCGCCTTATTCGGCTACCTGTTTATGTACAAGTCTTACAGAGGAGATTATGCGCAGGCCAGGAAACTCGAGGCCGAAGCCTAAAATTAACGAAACCGGGTAAAGGAGAATTGATATGATACAGGCTCTGGAAGGAATAAAAGTACTGGACCTTTGCCGCGGCTACCCGCCGGCATTTGCGGCCATGCATATGGCTGATTTCGGTGCAGATGTGATTAAGGTGGACCCTGTGGGCTATACTCTCGCCCTGCCCATGGAAGCTGCCGCTCAAACTATGTCGGCCTACATGTTCATTGACCGCAATAAACGCAGCATCAAGATTAATATGAAATCGGAACAGGGCAGGGAGGTCATCTACAAGCTGATCAAGGATATGGATGTCTTAGTGGAAAATTCCCGACCTGGCACTATGGAAAAGATGGGAATCGGTTGGGAAACACTGAAGAAAATCAACCCGCGCCTGGTCTTCTGCGCAGTCAGCGGCTACGGTCAGACCGGGCCTTACCGCGACATCGTGGGCCATGACGCCAATTTCATGGCCATCTCCGGCGCTCTCAGCCTGATCGGTCCGAAAGATGGGCCTCCGAGCTGGCCGAGCAACATGGTGGCGGATTTCGCCGGGGCCGGGCTGCACCCATTGATCGGCATATTGATCGCTCTTCAGGCCAGGGAACGTACTGGGAAAGGGCAATTGGTAGATATAGCTTACCTGGATAGCGTGTTCTCGCTGATCTCCTTCGATGTGACGATGTACATGTTCGAGGGGAAAAAGCGCAGGCGCGGCACGACCCCGCAGACGGGCGGAGAGCCGCACTGCACCACCTATCTTACGAAGGATAGCGAATACGTAACCATCCAGTTTATCGAAACGCCGTTCTGGAAGAATTTCTGTGAGGCGGTTGGCCGTCCTGACCTGGTCGCCAAGCAGTGGCCCAAAGATGACGCCGAAAGGCAGGAAGTATCCAAATTCCTGAAAGAGCTGTTCCTCACCAAAACGCGTGACGAATGGTGGGAGTGGGCCAAGACAAAACAGGTCTTTCTTGGTCCCGTTTACTATGTCGAGGAAGCAATGAACGATCCCCAGATCCGGGCCAGGGAAATGATCATGGAGAAGGACCACCCTGTGCTGGGAAAGATAAAACAGCTTGGGAACCCGCTCAAATTGTCCGATACACCGGCCCAATTCAAGAAGTACAGCCCGCTGCCCGGTGAAAATACGGACGAGGTCCTGCGGGAGTTGGGTTTCAACGCTCAGCAGATCAAAGAACTGAGTGATACCAAGGCTGTGGAGTAAGTTACCGATCCTTTACGGAGGTCAATATACATGTTAAGCGGTGTAAGAGTTTTGGATGTAGGGGGCTGGGGAGTCGGCCCGATAGCCTGCTGCCTTCTGGGTGCGCTGGGGGCGGATGTTATCCGCTTCGAGCCGCCCAAGTATGGACGGCCTTTACCATGTCGGCACCATGCAGAGCGGCGCCGGGACAACCTATATCTCCGCCCATTTCAACGAGCGGAATATCATCATCGACCTGAAAAAAGAAGAGGACCGTGAACTGGCGCTTAAAATAGCTGCCACTGCGGATGTGATAATTGAGAACCATCCACCCGGCACCATGGCGAAACTGCAGTTCGATTACGAGAGCGTGCGCAAGGTGAACCCGAATATTATTTATTGCGCCAGCTCAAGCTACGGCACCAGCGGGCCGTATGCCAATATGCCCAGCAATGACCCCATGATGCAGCTTGCGGCTAGGTTTTGCCAGCCTCAACGGGGCGCCTGGCAGTCAGGGAGAAATGTTCCGCTACGTAGCTTCTGTCGACTATACCACCAGCCTCAATATAGTGCAGGCGGTGCTGCTCGCGCTGATGGCGAAGAGCGCCACGCGGCAAAGGGCAGAAGATAGAGATGTCGCAGTTCGAAGCTACCCTTGCGCTCGAGACGACCAGGATCGCTGAATATTTTGCCACCGGGAAGAGCCCGGTCCCTATGGGCACGGCCAATCCCAACATAGTGCCGTCCCAGGCCTTCCGGACATACGATAACAAATACGTCAATGTCAGCGTGCACAGGGAGGAGTACTGGCCGAAGCTGTGCAAGGCGCTGGGACTGACCGAGATCGAGAAGGACGCAAAGTATGCCACAAATGCTGACCGTGTCAGGAACAGGGAGGAGTTAATCCCCATCCTGGAGGAAAAATTCGGCAAGGAGCCTGCCAGGTGGTGGCTGATACTATTGCGCCGCGAGGGTGTACCGGTCGGCCCGGTCAATACCGTTGACGATATTTACAACGATCCTCACGTTCGTGAGAACAAGATGATAACGAAACTGAAAACGCCCTGGGGACCCACTCTGTTCACCAACTTCCCCTTGAAGTTCAGCAACCCGCCCAAGCCGATCAAGGTGACGGCCCCGGTCAAGCCAAACAAGAACATGAATGAGATACTGGCTGAAGTATCCAGAAAGGACGGGAAGCCCAGGAAAACCGGAGCTAAGTAAAGGAGGATGCTAATAATGACGCCTCTAAAAGGAATAAAAGTACTGGATTTGGCCGAGGAAATCGCCGGGCCGTTCTGTGCAATGCAGCTCAGCGATGGCGGGGCTGACGTTATTAAAATTGAGCCGATCGGTGGCGATTGGTACGCGTCACCTGGGCGAAAAAATAAAGGGTGAAAGCGCATTGTTCCTGTCGCTCAACCGCGGCAAGAAGAGCATCGCCATGGACCTGAAAGATGTCAAAGGACAGGAGATCGTGAAGAAGCTCGCCGAAAACGCGGATGTGCTCATCGAGAGCTTCGGGCCTGGGAAGGCGGAGGAACTGGGGCTGGGTTATTCTCAGCTTTCGTCCTCCAACCCGCGACTGGTCTACTGCGCGATATCGCCGTTCGGGCCTGTGGGGCCGTATGCCAAGATGCCCGCTTCCGAGCTTGAAATACAGGGGATGGCGGGATACCAGTGGTTCCTGGGTGAGACGGGTGAGGCGCCGGTGCGACTGGGCGCCGACATGGCCACCACCTCGACCGGCCTCTGGTCATTCATAGGTATTCTCTCTGCGCTGCTCAACAGCAACAAAACCGGCGCAGGCCAGAAAATCGACAGCTCGATGATGCTTAATATGCTAATGATGTACGGCTATGTAATTACAGCACACTTCAACCCTGATTTTCCGGGTGGCTGGCATTTCACCGGTCCTTTCGATCACGCTGAGACCGGGTACAGGACCAAAGACCGCGCGCTGCTTTTCGGAATGCCAATTACACCTGAGAAAATGGCGCCTGCCTGGGAATCATTCTTGAAACAAATTGGGCTGGCCGAACTGCTGGAGGACCCGTATTTCAAGGAGAAAGGCATGCGCATGGTCGGTATAGGCCGTGATGCACAGGAATTCGGCCCGTAATCGAAACGGGCACCGAGAATTTCACGGCGGCTGAGATAGGCAAGATCGTAACAGGCTTGTCGGGCTATTGTGCCGTATTCAAGAACATAGAGGATGTTTTCGGTGAGCCGCAGGTAGCCGCGGTCAAAATGGTCGAGGAGCTTGAGCATCCCTCGGCCGGCAAAATCAAGGTTACCGGCATACCATGGAAGCTGATGGATACACCATTGAAGATACAGGGCGCTCCTCCCATGCTGGGACAGCATACCGATGAGGTACTGCGCTCACTGGGATATTCGGCCGGGGACGTGGCCGCATTGAAAGAGTCGAAAATAGTCGCTTAATAAGAACGGAGGCGTAAAGATAATGATTGTTGATGCTCATACTCACTTCTGGTTCAAAGGGTTCATGCCAATGGCTTTCCACCGCAATACGGCGGAGGAATGGGCCAAGAAGGAGGCCGGCCGTAAGCCGGAGATGGTCCTTGCGGAAGATCGATGCAGGAGTGACCGACCCCGATGTGCCGACTATATTGCCAATATGGATAAAGCTGGAGTGGACGCCAGCATTATCATGATGACTGATTTCGGCACTTACTGGACGGGAGAGGAGCCCGACGTTCCATATGAAGAACAGGTTGTCCGTTTCGGCGAATTTCAGAAGCAGAACCCCGGAAGGCTTTACGCTTGTGCCTACGTGGACCCTCGGCGGAAGAACTGCGTCGAACTTGCTGAAAAAGGCCGTCAGAGAATGCGGCCTGAAAGGCTGCGGCGAATTTACAACCAAGGACCTGCAGATAACGAGCGACGAGGCGAAGCCGCTGGTAAGGGCCTGCGCCGACCTGGACATGCCGGTAGTGTATCCACACACGTGCAGGGGAAGGTACAAACATGACCGGCGCGGATTTCACTATACCCACCCACAACCATCCCGGCCATATCAGCCAAGCTGCTTAAGGACTATAAGGACTTGAAAGTTGTCGTTGCCCATGCCGGATATCCCAAATGGTGGGAGGCGGCCATCCAGGTGGCAAAAGGACACCCGACCTGTTACCTGGAGCTGTCCAACTGGAATTTCGGGCCTGCTTAACTATGGATGACTTCGTGCCGATCCTGGCTTGCCATGCGGGACAATGTCGGCGCCGATCATATTATCTTTGCCAGCGACCATCCCATCGGGCAAACGCTATCGCTACCTGGGTTTCCTGGCCTGGCTGGGTGGACTATTTCAAGAGCTGCCGGAAAAAGCCAAGAGCCTGGGATACGAATTCACAGATGCTGAAGTCGACCTGATACTGGGCGAAAATGCCAGAAGGCTATTCAAACTTTAACAGCAAAATAGTAAGGAGAGACAAAATGGCAATATTAGTGACAGGCGGAAAAGGTTTTATCGGCTGCCCGCGTTATTAAGAACCTGGTGGAGCGTGGGGAGGAAGTGGTTTGCATTGAACCGAAGTCAACGCCAGGCAGGCTGGAGCGATACTGCGGCAAAAATCACGATAGTAGAAGGCGATATACTGGATTACAACTTGATCGCAGACTACTATTGCGCAAGTACAAGATGGACAGGGTGGCGCACATGGTGTTCTTCTCTGCGGAGGAGCGCGGCGTAAGCGAGCGGCCGGAAAAAGCCGGCGACCTTGTATAAGCAGTACACAATCATGAACACCGGCACTTTCCACGTTTTTGAGGCGGCCAGGCTGGCCGGAATCAAGAGAGTGATATTCCCGAGCTCAATCCAGTATCACGGTATACCCTGGGAGGGACCTGAGCCTGTCAACGAGCAGTCTCCCGCCAGGCCAACAGTGGGCTATGGCATCGGCAAGCACCTGTGTGAGCATCTGGCCCGTGAGTATAACAGGCTTGCTGCAAATGGAGATCATAACTGTGCGTATTCCCGGCGTTTACGGGCCCGGAGTGAGAATCGGCGCCAGGGGCGTCAACCTGATAGGCACGCAGGGTGGCATGGGTAATGCAGTGCCTTTCCCGTATTCCTCGAAGCAGGAATGGTGCTTGCCCATGTAGATGACATAGCTGAAATCATTGTAAGTGCGTTATTCCTGCCGAAAATGCTGAGCCAGGTATATCACATCGGCGGCCACTATTGCACGTCCGGTGAAATGGCCGAGATGGGAAGGAATTCATACCGGAGATGCAGATCACTTTCAATGAAGCATTCCCGGTCATGACACATGTTCAGATCGATCATAGCCTGATGAAGAAGGAGATCGGCGTTGAACATCGCAGCCTGAAAGACGGTTACTTCGAACTTATCAATCTGACCCGCAAGGAAACAGCATGCCGCCAATCGCAAAGAAATAGGTTATAGTTATCCCAAGGAGTGTGAAAATGAGTGAGAACATAGCCAGCGCAGAAAAAAAGACAATTCCGCTTGCAGGAAGGCCTGTTTGCCCAGGGCAGCGATGGCAAGTATCACCTGATTGCCAGCCGCTGCAATAGCTGCAAATGGACCTTCTTCCCGAAGAGGAAATACTGCGGAAAGTGCGGGTCTCCGAACGTCGAGGTAATAAATCTGAGCGACCGCGGCAAGGTCTTCACGTTCACCCAGGTGGATAGAAAGAGCGCATACACCATTATCGAGCCGCCCTACATGGAGGCGGAAGTCGAGATGCCCGAAGGCGTCAGTGTATTCACGATACTGGATAAATGCGATCCGCAGACTGTCAATTTCGGAATGGAAGTGGAAGTCTACGTGGACAAGGTCAAGGAGGATGAAGAGGGCAACGATATCATAGCCTACAAATTCAGGCCCGCCGCGTAAGAATGCAGGCTTAAATTAGCTGAGTTTCACGGAGGAAACAGAATAATGAATGAAGTAGTAGTAATGGGAGTGGGCACTCTTCGTTTTGGCAGGTGGCCGAACAAGTCTATCATCGAGATGGCGGAAGTGGCCATTGAGGCTGCGCTGAAGGATTCCGGTATCCCTTTTAAGGACATCCAGGCCGCGTATATCGGCAGCGAACTGGGACATTACCCCGATGCCCGGATGATCGTACAGAACTTTGGCTGGACCGGCATCCCCATCAGCCAGATGCAGCAGGCCTGCGCCAGCGGCTCAGCCGCATTCAGGGAGGCCTATTATGCGGTGGCCGCAGGCAGGTATGACGTCGTCCTGGTGGCCGGCTATGAAAAAATGGGGAAAGGCCTGATTCCGGGCGGCGTGCCGGAATCAGGACAAGGAATTCCATCTCCACTACATGGGACTTGATGTGACGCCGGCCCGCATCGCCATGGCCATCAAAAGAAGGATGCTGACCTTCGGCGATACTCCGGAAATGCTGGCTGCCGAGGCAGTCCAGTGTTTTGAGTATGGCCACTTGAACCCGTATGCTCATAATCAGAAGAAGTTCAGCATGGCGGAGGTGCTGGGGTCGCCCATGATCTGCTCTCCGCTCACTCTCCTGATGAGCTGCCCGATCAGCGACGGTGCTTCGGCGGCCATAATCTGCAGCAAGAAAAAAGCCAAACAGTACGGACTGAGCAGGGCGATCACTGTCGCCGCGAGCTGTTGCCGGGAGCCCGGATTACAACGACCTGCTGGGCGGTCCCGGCCCGCACATCGGCGGCGATTTCAAGGGCGGCAACCTGACCCGCAGGGTGAGCCAGGAGGCCTACGAAAAGAGCGGCATAGGGCCTAAAGATATCAAGGTGGTCCAGTGCCATGCCCCGTTCGCCGGTGGCGGCGCAATCTGCATCGAATCGCTCGGCTTCTGCAAGGAAGGCGAGGGCGGCAAATGGTTCCTGGAAGGCAAAACAAAGATAGATGGGCAGGTAGCGGTCAATACCGACGGCGGCCTGATAGCCAGGGGGCATCCCCTGGGAGCGACGGGCGTTGCTGAGATAGGCGAGCTTGTCCGCCAGTTGAGGGGCGAAGGCGGACGATCTGCAAATACCGAACAACCCCAGGGTAGCCATGGCACACAATACGGGACTGGGATGCCTGAACCTGCATATCTTCAAGAAGTAGGCAGCCGGCCTGAACATGCGTCGATTATATGCGGTACTGTACAGAGGGCATGATGGCATATATATCGTTTAAGAAAATAGGATCAAAATGAAAAACGAAGACATTTATCAAACAGATATTCACTCGCTGTGTCGTCCGAAGGGCCGGACAAGGTTATCGGGCTTCACGAGGCCATCGAGAAGAACCTGAAACCGGGTCGCGACTGTCTTTCTCGGGCTGGAACGCCGGTGCGGCGACTGCGAAATCATCCGACGGTATAAGGGGCAGAAACCCGGTTTCACCATTGATTATGACCATGACATGGGACCACTCCCTGAACCTGGTACATTGCGGACTATCAAAAGCTTGATCTCGCCAATTGTTCTTATGCCGCCCCCAACCCTGCGCCCAGCCATGTAATCCAGCGGGCTTGCCGGGAGGGCCATGGAGATCGAAAACTGGTCTTTATATTCTATCCAGCAGAGGCTGATGGCGGGTGCGCTGGGAGTGGGGTTTATGCCCACGCCGGTCCGATTGCGGAGAGCAGCATGGCGGTGGATAACCGCGACTCGTTTGTGGAAATAGCCGATCCTTTCGATAGTACGAAGAAGATCGGAGCGGTCAGGGCCCTGACTGCCGATATTGCCATCGTCCATGCACTGGCGGCCGACCAGTACGGAAATACCATCATGTCGCCCGTATCTCAGGATACGTTGTGGGGAGCCAAGGCCAGCACGGGAGGGGTGCTGGTAACATGTGAAAAGATCGTGCACGACCGAGTTCATCCGGCGGTACTCACACCTGTCCGTTATACCGGGTTACCTGGTCAAATCGGTTTCATTGTGCCCGCTGGGAGCACACCCGGAAGGGCATTTTTCCAGCGTGTCGGAGATCGACAGCTACGGTGAAGACTACGATTTTATGCTTGATCAGAGGAAGTGCCAGCGCCGATGCGGCGTCCCTGGACGAATGGCTCGATAAGTGGGTGTACGGAGTCAAAGGGCACAGCGGATACGTGGACCGGTTGGGAGCGGAGCGTGGGTCATTCCTGAAACGCAGGTTCAACAAGAAATACCTGGGAAGCAGCGTAACGGCAGACTGGGCATCGACGGACGAAAAGAGAGCGAACACTACGGAGGCCATGATCGTGGCCGCATCGCGGAAGATCGTGAAACGTGTCAAAGAAGGGAGCTATAACATTCTGCTGGCCGGCATCGGGCTGCCGGGCCTGGCTGCATGGCTGGCCTATTACCAGCTCAAGCGGGAAGGGACCAATGTGGAGCTGGCGCTTGGTTCCGGCGTGCTGGGATATCAGCCCCGGCCCGGGGATCCCAACCTGCTGACGGTCTCTAATACGCCCAGCGCCAGTATGCTGGTCGATACCAGTGAAATGTACGGTTTCATCATATCTGGCGCTGGGGCACAGGTGCTTGAGCATCATCGGCGCCGCTCAAATTGATGAATACGGGAATGTGAATACAACCAGGGTTGGCGCTGATATTTTTATCAGCGGATCGGGGGGAAACAATGATAATGCCTGCGGCGCGGCCGAAGTGATGGTGGTAGCGGCGCAGTCAAAGAGACGCTGTGTAAAAACACTGGACTACACGACATCCAGGGGAGACAGGATAAGCACGCTGGTCACTTCGATGGGCGTTTTGAAAAAGGACCGGGCGGAAAATTCCTGCTGACCGGGTGTATACTGGGCCCGGAAGATAGTTCAGTCGAGAATGCAATCGCACGGGTGAGGGATAACTGTGGATGGCCGGTTGCGGTCCGTGAAAATGTTGAGAGCATAGAGCCTCCGACTGAACATGAACTCGGCCTGTTGAGGTTGTTTGATCCGAATAAATATTTACTGAAAGACTAGGTTGGGAGTGGCTGTCGATCTTGATCGAAGAGACCGTTAACAAAATGCTCGCCGGGAACGACCTGGCGCTGGCCAGACTTATCACACTGGTGGAAAAAGCAGACCGGCACGTACCCGAGGTCATGAGATTGGTCCTGCCGCACACAGGGCGGGCCCATAAGATCGGAATCACCGGGCCTCCGGGCGCCGGCAAGAGCACGCTGGCCGACCGGCTGATCTCCCTATTAAGGAAGGGCGGATCTCGCGTGGCGGTCCTCGCAGTTGATCCGACCAGCCCGTTCAGCGGTGGAGCCGTGCTGGGTGACCACGTGCGCATGCATAGGCATTATATGGACCAGGGCGTTTATATCCCGCAGCATGGCCACCAGAGGTGCCCTGGGAGGGCTCAACGGGGTCATTAGCGAGGCGATTGATGTAGTGGGCGCCTCAGGGAAGGACTTCATCCTTGTTGAGACCGTCGGCGTGGGACAGAGCGAATTGGATGTATTTGATTACGTGGATACGGTAATGGTGGTGCTTGCGCCCGACAGCGGCGACAGTATCCAGGCTATGAAAGCCGGCCTGCTGGAAATTGCCGACATTTTTGTTGTTAACAAATCGGACCTTTCAGGTGCTGAGAGGGTCAGGAATAACCTGCGCGTGATGCTTGAATCGGGAAAGAAGAGGGACGGCTGGGAGATACCTGTGGTTATGTGCCAGGCAGAGCAGGACGAGGGCATTGACGAACTTTGGGACCGAGTACTGTCGCACCGGCAGTTTCTTGTTGAATCCGGGCTGTTTGAGCAAAAACGCGCCCGACAGCGGTCAGGCAACTTCCAGCGCTTGCTGGAGAGAATAATATTGTCCGAGATAAAGGCGGTTATGCAGGGCAGCGGCCTGCGGGAGCTGGAAGGGAAGGTGCAGCGGGGTGAGATAGACCCATATACCGCAGCGGACGATGCCATCAAGTCAATCATGTTACGGGTCCGGGGCAAGAAAAAGCGCTAGCTGTATTTGCCGGATGCCTCCACCCTCGATGTATTGACGTTCAGGCTTAATTGTAATTATAATATAACAATATAATATTATAACCTTATCGCTTCAAATTCTACCTGCAAGGAGTAATCAATGGCTGATGAATTGTTAGTTAAACATGACGGCTATATCTGCACCTTGACCATTAACCGCCCCGAAAAGAGAAATGCTCTCAATTATGAAGTGCTGACCGGTTTGAAGGACACGCTGGGTTCGCTGGCGAAAGAAGGAAAGACCAGGGTTGTTATACTCACAGGAGCCGGCGAGATGGCGTTTAGCGCCGGCATGGACCTCGGGTTTGTAAATAGCGAGAGGGAGCGGGCCGATAAGATACTGGATGAGGCCCTGGACAGTGTATTGAAATGCCCTATTCCAGTCATTGCCAGGATCCAGGCCGACGCCTTTGGGGCGGGTTGTGATCTGACTTCAACCTGCGATTTCCGCATAGCCTCGGACAATGTCAGAATGGGGATACCACCGGTAAAATTCGGCTGGGTCTACTATCCAAAGTCCATCCAGCGCCTTATCAATCTGATCGGTGTTGCGTACACAAAGGAGCTGTTTCTGACAGCCCGCTTCGTTCCCGCTGCCAGGGCAAAGGAGATGGGCCTGCTGCACTACCTGGTTTCACCTGCCACTTTAGATGCAACCGTAAATACGCTGGCTCAGGAAATAGCCGAAAAAGCACCTCTGGCAGTTCAGGGTACAAAGTATGTAATCTGCCAGCTTACTGCGTATCATCAACTGGATAGCAGCGTGAGAAAGAGATCGACCAACTTATTAAAAAATGCTACCAGTCTGAAGACGCCCTTGAAGGCAACAGGGCCTTTAAAGAGAAAAGAAAACCCGATTTCAAAGGGAGGTAGTACCCTAAGAATCGCTGCCGGTTGGCGCAGGCCAAGATTGACTTAATTTGCCCGTGCAGAAGACCCTGGGGGGTACGATTTCTAGTCGGAAGAAGGCAGCGCTTTGGGCTTCTGCAGCTCCATTTCCTTACCGTCGCATACCACGGTGCCGACTGCCGCCTTTGTGCACAGCACTTCGGTGCCGCAGACTTCACACTTGAATCTCTTTCCAAGCTGGTTTGCCATTTTAATATCTCCTTTGAAATATTGGCCGGTTCATTTCTTAAGTTCCATCGGCTTATTGCAGCAGGTCAACGTTCCATTACCTCCCTTGGTGACGATAAACTCGGAACCGCAGACCGTGCAAATGTATTTTTTACCAATCATATTTGCCATTGCGAAATTCCTCCAGAGGATGATTTTGATCTCGCCGCCGACCATATTCGATTTTACTTTAAAGTTCCATCTCTTTGAGATCATCAGCCACTATCAACCGCGCAGCCGTCATCTCTTGAATATCTTTGGGAGTCAGGCCAGGTGTCACTTCTCTCAGTACCAGCCCTTTGGGCGTGACTTCGATCAGCGCATAGTTGGTTACGATCACGCTAACACATTTTCTGGTTGTCAGCGGGTACGTGCATTCCTCGACTATTTTGGGTTCGCCCTCCATTGTAAAGTGTTCCATGGCAACTACCACTTTTTTCGCCCCGACGGCCAGGTCCATTGACCCGCCGATATTGCCAACCTTGCCCAGACCCCGCGAGGGATTGTTCCACCCTGCAAGATCGCCTTTAGCCGATACCTGCAGCGCACCCAGGACGGCCACATCCATCCGCCCTCCGCGTAACATGGCCAAAGATGTCTCAAGGTCGAAATAGCATGAACCGGGCATTTCGCACACATATTGGCAGGAAGCGTTTATAAGGTCTTGCTCGATATTGTCTTCTTCGGCCAGCGGACCGCACTTAAGCATGCCTATTTCGGACTGTAAAATAATATCTCGGCCTTCTATCCAGTTTGATACCAGAGTGGGTATGCCGATCCCCAGGTTCACGTAAGTGCCATCCTCCAGCATATTGGCGATTCTGAGAGCAATCATCTCTCGCTCCAGTCCGGGTACTGCGGGTATTGTCACTTTTCTCACAGCGCTCATTTCTATTTCCTTCACTTAGACTTCAGCCAAATCCAATTCGGGTCTGCCGGTCTCAACAACCCTCTTAACAAATATTCCGGGAGTATGGACGAAATTGGGATCAAGCTCCCCGGTCTCACAAAGGGTTTCAACCTCGGCGATGGTGACTACGCCGGCCATAGCCATTGCATTATTGTAATTGCGTGCAGTGCAGTGATAAACGAGATTGCCTTCGCGGTCCCCTTTCCAGGCATGTACAAAGGCAAAATCCACAGGCAATGCAGTCTCCAGCACAGCATCCCTACCGTTAAATACCCTGACCTCCTTTCCCTCAGCGGCGACGGTTCCTGCACCGGTCGGGGTGTAGAAGGCCGGCAAACCAGCCCCTGCACAACGCAATTTCTCCACAAAAGTCCCCATTGGATAGACTTCTACTTCTATTTTCCCCTTCCTTACTGCCTGTTCGAAGGGATGGTCAAGCCCTTTGGTTGCAGACCTGGGAAAAGGGTAGTTGCAGATTGCTTTCTTTATCTGGCCATTAACCACCAGTTCGAGAATTTCCTCATTGCCGGTACCTACCTGCTGTGAAACGATGGTGAGGTCCTTGACCCCTTTTTTCGCCAGGGCCTTTGTCAATTCCAGCGGCCTGCCCGCTGAGAAGAAGCCTCCAAAGGCTACCACTGCTCCGTCAAAGACGTCTTCAATTGCTGCATCCGCTGAAGAATATACCTTATCCATTCTCTCTCCCGCGCAATACTTTGTAATATTGTAATGTTAATAATACCATTAAATATTGGCGATTCTACATCTGATTTTGGGGCATGTCAATTGCGGTTCCAGGATGGTAGGTGGGCGGCAGAGGCGGAAATAACTTAGCAGCCTTGACCTGCAGTGGAGTCTTTACGATACCGTAGAAATCCGCAGGATACATCTCGATAAACTTGCTGCCAGGATCGAGGAGCTGGTAGCGAAAATTGCCAAACTACAGAAAATCCTATCGGCATTAAGGGGTGGTCCGGCGAGAGACCGCTAGTTAAGCAAGCTATCCAGTTGATGCGCAGATATAACCGAGATTTGAATTCAGTACTTGCGCGTGGCTTCGTGGCTGAACAACTGCCCTTTATCAGGTCATTTGTAAGAGATAAATACATATCACGGGATTAGGTTACGGTCAGCTAAACCGTGCTTAATAAATGATACAAATATTTATTTTATAAATTATGAATGAGGACATTTTAGCACTTGTCACTTTAGCTTTATCCGTGGAAATGCTTTTGTCAGAATTGGTAGTTAAGCAAGCATGACGGTTTTGACGAATCACTTGTTCGATGGATGGTAAAATAAGATGAATGGTGGCAGCGACTAGATTTGAACTAGTGACCAAGGGCTTTCCTTCTTCTCGTTTGAGTGCATGCGATGATACTACGAGAGGGATCGAAGGTCAGTAAGTGAGTGGATACAATTTGCTTGGCAAAACCGATTGCCCCGCAATATAATTTGCCTGCTGGCAAAGAGCGCCAATGAGATTATTGAATCGTCCGCTGAGACTATTAAAACGCAGAGGTCTTGTAGGAGCTATTTTAAGAGTACTCCTATTTTACCCCGTATTTGATGAGCTACGTTGGCGTGCGTACTGCTTATTCAGTTTCAAGAGGCCTGTCCTGAAGAATATTCTTGGGAATATGATGAAACTTGAACCGTTCTTGGGCGGCCTTCATAAGGAACTTTTTCTATATGGATGTCGCGAGATGGAGAGCACCACAGTCTTTTCCACAATGATACCCGAAGGAGCTATAGTTGCCGATATAGGTGCCAATATAGGTTACTATGCACTTATTGAAGCCAAAGTCGCCCGAAAGATATATGCTATCGAACCATCTCCAGTGAATATAGACTTGCTGCGGGAAAACATAGTACTCAACGGCTGTGGTGACCGCGTGGAAGTCCACGAACTGGCCATTAGCGATAACATCGGTAGAGCGTCTTTCTCCATTTCGGAAGTGCCAAACCACCATAGATTACTTGGTGCGGCTGAAGAAAAGCCTAAGAGCTGGATTGAGGTTCGAACCAGTACGGTTGATGAATTCTTTAAACAACGTGAAGTAGACGTCGTCAGGATGGATCTAGAGGGCGCTGAGTGGCTCGTTGTCCGGGGCATGAAGAATATGATAGAGACTAGTAAGAAACCCTTACTTATTTTTATGGAGGTTCACGGTATCTATATAAAGCGGTACGGAGGGGATGCCCGGATCATGCTAGATTACCTCTTTGAACATGGTTTCCGCATATGCCATATTATGCTATTTGGCTACAAGCATGGATATAGCAGGGCAATCCGCGACTACTTCATGGCACAGTACTGTCCTCACCAATACAGGCCCGATATAGGCAAACTAGCCACACTCCAGA
>CAWHDI010000030.1:0-56739 GCA_963827985.1 uncultured Chloroflexia bacterium
TCAATGGTGCGGGTAACAATGAAGCGGGTTTCACCTACCCGACCGGATATAAGTCTCCCCCGCACCCCGTAGGCATTTTTGGCCTGGTAGAGGCCTGGACTGGAAGCCCTCAGACTGCTCTGTATGCAGCACACGACATAATTACGACCTATAACCTCATTTTGGATTCCGCCGTTTGCCGAACACTTAAGCCACTGGACGGCATGCCGAAGCCAGGCATCAAATGGGATTGTCTGGACATCTTCGCTCCCATAACAACTGCAGGCGTATCATTTACACTCGAACCGACCTCACTCAAATACTGTGGTTGCTGCACTCTTGACACCAACACCACCCTCTATGCTATCGATGACCAGAGGGGCTTGTTTGACAGTGCGGCTCCCAATGCCTTTGTTACCGGTACTATAGGCGTTACATCGACCAAACGGCTGGTCGCAGCCGGTGACGGCCGCTATAATGCCGGACTTTTGCTGAACACAACAACGGGACTCAACAAGGTTCCCGGCAGCCCGAACATCAGCGGCGCAGGCTACACCCCGAACCTGAACTACGGTATGCTCTGGGCATACACCGACTGTCTTGCCAAGAAGGGCCCGATCCTGAAGAGCCCGGCTGACAAGTTCCTCGTCGGCGCAGACCCCGTAACCGGCCGCAACCAGCAGGTTGATCTCGCATGGGAACAGCTCTGTCTCGCTACCGGCTATGAATTACAGATAGCCAAAGACGATAAGTTCACTATGAGGATTGACCCGTCTGTTAACTACGCGTCGACCACTGGCCCGGGCCAAATCAAGTCCGTAACTGGTTACATATACCTGGATATGGATTCCACCAACATGACCAGCCCGGCTGCATGGCTTGCCCCCGGCACCCTGCCCGAAGCTGGAGCCATCTACTACTGGAGGCTCCGTGTTTACAAGTCAGCAACCGGTCAGATAGCAGTCAGTCCGTGGTCCGAGGTACGGTCCTTCACCGTCAAAGCTGGTTTCATCGTAACCACACCGTACTACGGCGTACAGCTGCTTGCTCCGAACAATGGCTGCATCGGCTGCAAGGTAAAGCCCGCATCCTTCTCATGGAGCCCATGGAAAGAAGCGACTAAATATCAGATCGATGTTGCCAAGGATCCCGAGTTCAAACAGTTGCTCGTAACTGCCACGACCTCCACCACCGGTTATGAATACAACGGCACGCTGGACTACAGCACCAACTACTTCTCGCGCGTAAAGGCACTGGAAGTCAATGGACAGAACATCCCGTCCGATTGGTCTGCAACGTTCAGCTTCGCGACCGAACCCGCTCCGGCACCGCCGGCGCCTGCTCCCGCAGAGCCTGCAACCCCGCTGTGGGTCTGGGTCATCATCGCAATCGGCGCCATCCTGGTGATCGTCACCCTCATCCTCATCTTCAAAACTCGCAGGGTGTAATTACCACTAAGGCATTCGAAAGCCTTGAAAAGGGGCCCCGGGAAACCGGGGCCCCTTCATTATTTGGATTTATGGTTTTGCAATTGTTCAGGATTCAGTATTTGGAGGTTGGAATTCTGTTCATTGGAGTTTGTTTGGTCCGAAGTAATCGGAATGGGATTTTCCTTTATCCAAGATTAGTTGACAAAGCCCTCGAATTCTCGCCGAATTAAATGCGCGGTGTTTTTTATTTGATGGGCTGGTATAATTTCTTTCAAACTTACCTGGGAAGATGATATGGCCGTCAATGTTGAGAGTATTGGCAAATTAAAGTACTTCGCCGGGATTGAGCAAGACCGGTTGGCTGGCCTTGTGTCCGTTTTTAACACGAAATCATATTTAAAGGGCCAGACTATTATTACTGAAGGTGACACCGGCGAGGTTCTTCATTTTGTAAATGCGGGTGTTGTCAAACTGTTCAAAACATCCCCTGAAGGTAAGGAACAGATAATCGCAATTATCAGGCCGGGCGAATCGTTCAATGACATCGCCATCTTTGGAAATAGTCCAAGCCCGTATAGCGCACAAGCGCTCGGTATTTCAACGGAGGTATTCTGGGTTCATAAAGGTGATGTGCTGTCGTTCATAGACAAGAATTGGAAGGCGGCGCGCAATGCGTTGGAGGTGGTTGCTCACCAGGCCCGCTCTCTTCTTGTTCTAATAGAAGACCTTTCTTTCAAAATGTTACCGGGCGTGTGGCCAAGATATTGCTGCAGAATGCAGTGCCGGGGCCGGAAGGCACCCAGAAGCTGACTCAATATGAGATGGCCGCCATGGCGGGTACTGCCAGGGAAGTTGTGGGACGGTCGCTGAAGACTTTAGAGGATAGCGGCGCTATCGAAATTGAACGTCACCGAATTATTGTTAAGAATAAAGACTATTTAAGGCAACTTGCCGGTTTGAACTGAGTGATTTAAGTTACAGATGCCCGATTTAATTGAAGTTACAATAAAAGTCAGTTACATTTGGAGGTAATGCGTTTGCCGATCATGCCGATATTCGACCAGGCCAGGTGCGATGGATGCGGACTCTGCGTCCAGGTGTGCCGGTGTGGTGCTTTGGTCATGGACGGGAATAACATTACCGTCGTGAAGGTCGAGGATTGTGGATGGTGTATGGATTGCGAGTTGGTATGCGCTACCGGGGCGCTGCAGTGCCCTTATGAAATAATATCGGCGGACGATTAGAAGTCCGGTTCCCGTCGGTTCCTCATCATCAGCCTAAACTATTTCCTCTATGCAACCGTTTTTCTATTTGTACGTTATTAATTCTGAGACTTAGGTCATACTGTTTAGGGATGCTAAAAGAGTATATTTAGTTTGGTAAAAAAAATTGGCTGATGTAATAAGTATTTAACATATACCGTGCCGATTATATGACTATTTTACGGTATTGCGGATATTATTTTCTAATTGAAATTAAAGGTAGCTCACTACGGAGCTAAAAGGATTTAATACTATTTTTATTGAAAGTTCACAGAAAATTAACAATTATGTATTAACTTATAGGAATGTAAACTGTAAAATTGAAAGTTGTGGGGATAGGAGGTGAAACGAAATGGCTAGAACTAAAATAGGTGTTAAAGATATTGAGATTACCGGCACAGTCAAAGACTTTTCGGCGATCGAAGGAGTGCCCAAGAGCTACGATGCGCCGTATATAAAGGCGGAGTTGGAAGACTCGGTCTATGGCGAGGACAAGCGAAGCAAAGACATCGCGGAAGATTCAGTGAGTCTTTATATCGCTGAGTGCAGCAGGACGCCGTTGCTTACCGGAAAGGAAGAGAGAATCTTGGCCGGTCGCATGGAGTTATCCAATTTTCTTACTCTGGTAGAAAAGCAGTGTTTAGAAAAGGCTGGAAAGGCTCCGGTAGTTGAAGTTGTAAAGGCGCTGATCGGCAGGCTTTTAGGGCATACCAACTTGTTGGAAAAGATTTTTAAACGTTATCACATTGAAGGTGAATCTAAGCTGTCTGACAAGCTGACGGATGAGTCCCTGAGGTCGGATATAAATGTGGTAATAAATGAGGAGCTTATACAGTTCACCGTTAAGACGGAACGTGTGGATACTGAGGAAGCGGTCCAGAAACTGGTGGATATTTCCATATTGGCTCGCCTGATTCCGTGGAAGCTAATTGACGGCTACGATAATATCATGTCAGTTGTGGACCTGAAGGAAATCGCAGGAAAAGCGGGTTTCGGCAAATTTCTGGAATCCAACAGGGATGTCTTGCAGGCGCATTTTGACTCCGTGCGAAAGTCGGGCCGGGAAGCTGCCGAACATATGATCAAGGCAAATCTACGTCTTGTACTCAGCATGGCGAAGAAATACCGCGCACGTGGCATGCCTCTTTCGGACCTTATCCAGGAAGGAAATATCGGCCTGATGCGGGCGGTCGAGAAGTTCGATTACCGGCGGGGATTCAAATTCAGCACTTATGCTACATGGTGGATCAGGCAGGCGATTAACAGGGTAATATCTGATCAGTCCAGGACCATCAGGTTGCCGGTGCATACAGTAGAGACTATTACCAAGATGAATAATGCAAGGCAGAAATTGTTGCAGAAGCTTGGCCGTAAGCCCACCAGCGATGAGATAGCTAATGAAATGGGCGTCGAGTCCGATAAGATAGACTGGCTGGTCAGCATCTTATATGCGGAACCCGTTTCACTGGATATTCCTATTGGTGATGATGAAAGCCAGTTGAGCGACTTTATTGAAGATGAAGTTGGCCCTGCTCCTGAAGAGGAAGCTGCTCAGAGCATGTTAAGAGAGCAATTCAGGGACCTGTTATCCTCGCTGACGGACCGCGAAAGAAAGATTATCGAAATGCGTTATGGGCTGGATAATGAGCAGGGGTTGACTCTAAAAGAAGTTGGTCATGAATTCGGCCTTACCCGGGAACGTATCAGGCAGATTGAAAAAGAGGCCCTGGCGAAACTGAGGCATCCGAGCAGAAGCAGGAAGCTGATAGATTACCTGGCCTGAAATTGATTTAAGATGCATGCACAGGACCCGCGGCAAATGGATGCTGCGGGTCCTTTTTTATGCTAATCTAGATAGGGAATTCGGACCGTTACGCGGTGGCTTGAACATATGAAAGACGCAACTTTGCTTGTAGTCGAAGATGATAATACCTTGAGGCAGGTGCTTTGCTACAACTTGCGAAAAGGAAGGTTATGAAGTACTGGAGGCCGTCGACGGCGCTAAAGCGTTGAGATGTATCGTTCAAGCAATCCTTCTCTGGTGATACTGGACATCATGCTGCCTGTGATGAGCGGACTGGAGGTATGCAGAATTATCCAGAGTGAAAAAAGCACTCCTGTTATCATGGTCACCGCCAAATCGGAAGAAGTGGATAAGGTCGTGGGGCTGGAATTGGGTGCCGACGATTATCTGACGAAACCTTTTAGCATGAGGGAGTTGCTGGCCAGGATACAGGCAGTATTGCGCCGGACGGGGACTGCGGCAAAGGAGGAGCGCGAAACGGCGAAGCCTGCCGAGCAATATTTCCATGGAGGAGATATTACGATCGATCTGGCCAGGCAATTGTAAAACGAGGGGATGAGCATGGTGGAGCTTAATCCCAAGGAATATGAATTGCTGGTTTCCTTATGGGCAATATGGGACAGGTTATTGGAAGAGAGCAGGTATTGAGAAAGGTATGGGGCTATGATTATTTTGGCAGCGCACGTACCGTGGATGTCCACATGCGCTGGTTGAGGCTGAAACTGGAAGCGGACCCCGAGAAGCCCGTGCATCTTGTGACGGTGAGAGGCTATGGATATAAATTCGAGGCCGATTAATCCGGCCTGGATGCATCGACAGATGAATGGATATTTGGTTTCTAATTATTGTACATTTCTCTGCGGCTGTAATAGTTTTTTACCTTGCAGTTTATATTCTCGGATACCGGTTCACAGCGGACTCTAGCCGCAAGACTCCCGGCAAATCGATTTCATCCGATTCACCTGCGCCGCCGCAGGTAAATGGTGAGCCCTCTTTAGCTGCAGATGCAATCAAGTTGGCCCTCTCGGAAATTGATGATGGTGTAATCATAACAAGCAACAATTATGGTCAGATACATGAACGGTGCGGCGATGAGAATCTTTGGCATCCAACCGGATAAATGGCAGGGTCTGACTTTCATTGAAGTTGTAAGGGACCATGAGTGCAACGAGCTGCTGAAAAAAAGCGTGGATACTGGTCAAAAACAGGAGGCACTGATTAAAGCCCGACAGAGGAGACAATTCTTAAGCCTTGCGACATTTCCCGGAAGTGATGCGGACTGTGTAGTAATAGTGAGGGATCTGACGGAAAGACAGAAAATAGATCAGATGCGAAGAGACCTGGTTTCGAACATTGCTCACGAATTCAGGACCCCTATCGCGTCAATTAGATTGTTGGCTGAGACTCTGCAGCAGGGGGCTGTCAATGATCCGAAAGTATCGGCCGATTTCCTTAAAAAAATAGATATTGAATCCGCCAGATTGCAGCAGATGACGAATGACTTAAATAAATTATGGCTGATTGAGAACGATGGGCTAAAATCGGAGAGAGATGTCGCCGATGTGGGGCATCTGATGCAACAGACGGTTGACAGGTTGAAGGCCCAGGCTGACCGTAAAGGAATATCTATAATTGTAGATACTGAACCCGGTATGCCCAGGCCGATCGTTGACAAGAATGGAATAGAAAGCGTCCTCATGAATTTATTACACAATGCGATTAAATATACGGGCACAAGTGGGCAGATCAGGGTCAGTGCCAGAAGGGAAAATGATGCAATTCTCGTATCTGTGAGTGATACCGGTATCGGAATTTCTGCCGATGAGTTGCCGCGGATCTTTGAGAGGTTTTATAAGGCAGATAAATCGAGGAATACTGAGGGTTCGGGATTGGGTCTGGCTATCTCGAAACACGTCATAGCCTCGCATAGAGGGACAATTTGGGTGGAAAGCACCGAGGGGAGGGGATCGACTTTTTGTTTTACTTTGCCGTTGCCAGTCTAGAGCCCCAATGCTGTTTTAACTGGAATTTAACATTTCATTAACCGGCATTTTATGTATGCGCAGTATCATTGGGAAGTGAAGGAGGCAAAATGCTAAAAGAATTAATCAAAAGAAAAGGAGAGGACAGTTTGCACAAATCAATGAATAATTGGTTTATTCCCATTGCGGCCATTTTGGTTGCAGCCGTTGCTCTGGTAGGGTGCGCCGCGCCCGCGGCCAGCCCCGCAACAACACCACCAGCTTCGGCACCTGCTACCAGTTCGGTCAACCTGAATGGTGCGGGGGGTACGTTCCCGGCGCCGCTGTATACCAAGTGGTTCGATGAGTACAACAAGCTCACTGGCGTGAAAGTTAACTACCAGGCGGTCGGCTCGGGCGGCGGTATTAACCAGATCATCGCAGGCACCGTGGATTTTGGCGCCAGTGATGCAATCATGACTGATGACCAGACAGCCACGGCGGTAGCAAAAGGCGGTCCGATACTTCACATCCCGACGACCGACGGCTCTGTTGCAGTTGTCTTTAATTTGCCGGGCATCACTACGAGTGGACAACTTAAACTGACCGGCGATGTACTGGCCAACATTTACTTGAAGAAAATTACCAAATGGAATGATCCTGCTATCGCAGCTATCAATCCTGGTTTGAACCTGCCCGATACGGCCATAGCGGTGGTGCACCGCTCTGATGGATCAGGTACCAGCAATATATTTACCAATTATCTGGCGGATATAAGCCCTGACTGGAAAACCCAGGTTGGCTAGGGGTACTTCAGTGAATTGGCCCGGAGATATCGGTGGCTCAGGGCAATGCCGGCGTCGCCGGACAGGTGCAGCAACTTCCGGGCGCTATTGGTTACGTTGAACTGGCTTATGCAATTCAGAACAAGATATCTTGGGCCTCGTTAAAGAACAGCGCTGGCAATTTCGTTGAGCCGTCTCTTGCTTCTACTACCAAGGCAGCCGATGGCGTGACACTGCCGGATGACATGAAAATAATGCTGACCAACTCATCCAACGCCGATGCTTATCCAATCGTCGGATTTACGTGGCTGCTGGTTTACGTGAACCAGACGGATAAAGTCAAGGGGCAAGCACTGGCGAAGATGCTCTGGTGGGCCATACACGACGGGCAGCAGTATACACACGGCGCTCAACTATGGCAGTCTTGCACCTGCCGCTGTGACAAAGGCTGAAAACGAGATACTTTCAATCAAATATCAGGGACAACCATTGTATACCCGGTAACGAACTAATTAACTGGCGTATCTAGAATGAAATAGGAAATGTAGGGGAGGTCGGCCTTCCCTGCATTTTCCATTTAATAGAGTTATAATAAAAAACTTGGAAGCAATGAGAAACAATAAAGCAATTGCAACTTCGCCTGATGGCATGGAAAGCCGGTCCCTAAAGGGCGGCAGGCATTTTGGAGACGGTCTGTTTTTTTCAATAGCGCTTGGTTCAGGTCTAATCATCATTCTTGTGTTGATCGGCATTGTCATCGTTTTGAATGCGCAAGCTATGCCGGCCATGGAACGATTTGGCTGGCCTTTTCTCACAAGCATGGCCTGGGACCCGGTGAGAGACCTGTTTGGAGCGCTCCCCGCAATTTATGGAACCCTGTTGAGCTCTATAGTCGGCCTTATAATAGCGGTTCCCATAAGCCTGGCATCGGCCATTTTTCTGGCTGAACTGGCGCCGGACTGGATTCAGAAGCCGGCTTCTTTCCTGATCGAAATGCTGGCGGCCATTCCCAGCGTAATAATCGGATTGTGGGGCTTATTTGTAATGGTGCCGGTGATAAGGAGCCCCGTAGAAAGCTGGCTGGGCAGTAACCTCGGTTTCCTTGCGTCTGTTTCAGGGGCCGCCATTTGGGGTTGGTTTCCTGTCGGCCGGTATTATTCTGGCCATAATGATCATCCCTATCATTACTGCTGTGAGCCGTGAGGTCATACGTGCCGTGCCTGATACACAGCGCGAGGCGATGCTGGCGCTTGGGGGCTACGCGCTGGGAAATGATAAACCGGGTTGTGTTAGCCTTATTGCCGTTCGGGCCTGGTAGGAGCGGTGATCTTGGGCTTGGGACGCGCTCTTGGCGAGACAATGGCGGTTACCATGGTCATCGGAAACTCCTACGCCATCACACCTCATTGTTTTCGCCGGGCGTCACGATCGCCAGTAAGATCGCCAGCGAGTTTAGCGAGGCATCCGCAGGATGTATACATCGGCAGCCTGATCGAGTTGGCGCTGGTGCTTTTCGTGATTACGCTGTTGGTTAATATTGTTGCCCGTTTGCTGGTGTGGCGCATATAGCATTCAGGGCGGCCGGGGAGTGAATGACGTCCAATAGTATTTATCGCAACGCAAATGGACAAACCGGGTAATGCTGGTTTTGTGCGGCATTGCGGCAGGCTATAGCCATAATGTTGCTTGCTCTTATCTTGGGATATACGCTGGTGCATGGCATCGCCTATATGAATTTGGATTTTCTCACTCATGCATCTACACCGGTCGGTGAGCCTGGCGGCGGAATGCGCGAAGAGATATTCGGCACGTTTATTTTAGTGATACTGGGTTCAGTGATAGCTTTGCCTATAGGGCTCTTTGGTGGAATCTTCCTGGCTGAATATGCAAATGCTACAGTGGGATCGATAGTGCGGTTCGCGGCTGATATTCTGGCAGGCGTTCCTTCCATCGTGGTCGGCGTATTTGCCTACGCTATACTGGTGTGTCCTCTGCACTCATATTCTGCTCTTTCGGCGGGCGTTGCGCTGGCGATAATTATGGTGCCCATCGTTGCGCGCACGACTGAAGAATCGCTGCGCCTTATGCCAAGCGCAATGCGCGAGGCTGCCCTGGCGCTTGGCATAACCAGGTGGCGAGCGATTGCAAGCGTTATCCTGCCCGGGGCGATCACGGGAATCGTCACTGGTATTATGTTGGCAGTCGCCCGTATTGCCGGGGAGACGGCTCCGCTTATATTTACAGCTTTGGGTAGTGCTTTCGGGGTGCAGGGCCTCGATAAACCTATCGGGGCGCTGCCTCTGCAAATATACAGGTATGCCCTGTCTCCCTATAGTGACTGGCAGCAGCAAGCGTGGGCTGGCGCTTTTGTGCTCGTAATACTGGTATTGGGAATAAATATCATTGTGCGGTCGGCTAAGTGGCCGCAAATCAAGGTAATTGATAAGAAATAAGGGCGGGAAAAATAAATGTCTATAGTGCATGAATCATTGATAAAGAATTCGGTCAGAGTGAATGAAAATGAAGAGGTAGAAGTACTCAAACCAGGTGTCGCCGAATTCGCATTACGCGTTATTAACTTGAAAGCCTGGTACGGAAAAGTAATGGCACTTAATGACGTGAACATGCTGCATTCGGTCACGGGCGATTACTGCTCTTATCGGTCCTTCCGGTTGTGGAAAGTCAACCTATATCCGTTGTTTTAATCGTATGCACGAGGTAAGCGGTGGTGGCAGGGTAGAGGGCGAAGTGTTGGTGAACGGGCAAGAATATATATGCAAAGGATGTTGATCCTGTTGACAGTGCGCCGACGTATCGGCATGGTGTTTCAGAAACCAAGCGTATTTCCTACGATGTCTATTTTCGACAACGTGGCGTCGGGCATAACCTTGACTCGTATTTGGAGCCGTAAGAGTGATCTGGAGGAACTGGTTGAGCGAAGCCTGAGGAAGGCGGCCCTGTGGGAGGAGGTGAAAGACAAGCTTCAAGAACCGGGAGGGTCGCTGTCGGGTGGCCAGCAGCAGCGCCTTTGTATAGCCAGGGCGATTGCCATCGAACCGGAGATATTGCTGATGGACGAGCCGTGCTCTGCACTGGATCCCATATCCACGCTGAAGATTGAGGAACTAATGCTGGAACTCAAGAGGGACTATACAGTTGTGATCGTGACGCACAATATGCAGCAGGCGGCTCGTGTGTCAGATTGCACAGGTTTCCTTTTGCTGGGTGAATTGATAGAATTTGCAGCAACAAAGGACCTTTTCAGCGTACCGAAAGATAAACGGACGGAAGATTATATCACCGGCCGTTTTGGATAAGCATGGAGGTTGCATACATGACAAGGGAAACTTATCAAAGGCATCTGACGAGAAATACAGGACGAGGTGCTGGTGATGGGGAGCATGGTCGAAAAGGCACTCGATCTTTCAATGCAGGCTCTAAAAGGCCGTGACCTGGATCTGGCCAGACAGGTAGTTGAAGACGATAAGAAAGTCGACACGAAGCGATTTGAAATAGAGGAAAAGGCGCTGGATTTGATGGCGACCCAGGCACCCATGGCCAGTGATCTCAGAATCCTGCTGGCAACTCTATCGATTATTACCGACCTGGAGAGAATGGCTGACCATGCCGCCGGCAATGCCAAAATAGCTACCATGATAGGCAACGAGCCACCGCTAAAACCGTTGATCGACCTGCCGCGTATGAATGAAAGAGTGATAGATATGCTTCATCGCAGTCTTGATGCCTTTATCGCTCATGATGCCGACGCTGCGCGAAAAATAGTACCTGAAGATGACGAAATAGATAATCTGTATGATCAGGTCTTCCGTGAATTGCTTACGTTTATGATGGAAGATCCCCGTACAATTACCAGAGCCACCAGGTTGATCTGGGTGGGGCATAACCTGGAACGGACGGGCGACAGGGTAACCAATATCTGTGAGCGAGTCGTCTTTATGGTTACCGGCAAGATGGAAGAGATGGGAGTATCGACTTACTGAGGAATTTGTGCGGCTGCCGTGAGCCGCAAATGATCAGTCGTTATCTGAGCTAACCAGAATGCGCCCGTCTACTACAAGGTAACCTTCGCCCTGGGCCAATACCTTCACAGGATTAAGGTCCATTTCCAGTATTTGCGGGTGGTTCTCCACCAGGGCGGATATCCGAAGAAGAAGTTCCTCGATGGATTCTATATCTGCGCGCTGCGAACCTCTCCATCCCTCCAGCATCTGGTAGGCCTTAACCGACCTTACCATATCGTGAGCATCGATATTCGTAACCGGATGGATGCTAAAGGTTACGTCTTTGAAAAGTTCTGCATATACGCCGCCCAGCCCAAACATGATGAGAGGACCGAAAGCAGGATGCTGCGTAACACCTACGATGACCTCTATACCGCCCTGGACCATTTTTTGGACTATGACTCCGTCCATATCATTCCTTCGGCCGATGCCATCCATGTTTTCACTAATATGGATAAAGGCCTGCTCCACTTCGTCTTCGGCCCTGCAGTCAAGTATGACGCCGTTGACCTCGATCCTCTGAGGAATGTTGCCTGAAAGTATCTTGACAGCCACCGGGCACCCCATTTCCTTAGCAGCGGCCGCGGCTTCGACCGGGGTCCTGGCCAGTTTGAGGGTAACGAATTTAATCCCGTAGCATTCAAGCAGTCCAAGAATAGACTCAGCATCAAGCCATACCTGGGTCTGCCCAGCTTTCCTAAGGGCCGATTTTATGATGGCATCCGCCTTACTCTTATTGATATCCGCGAACTCGGGTATTTTACCGACAGGCCTTTTTAGCCTTTGACTGAATTCCAGTGCCCTTGAAAGGGCTCCCGCCATCGATTCAGGGAACGTGTACGATGGGACGTAACCTTTTTCTTTTGAGCCGAGCTCAATCCGGGCGCCTTTCAGACCCAGGAAAGACGTTAGGAGTGGTTTGCCGTGCTTGCGGAACAGGGGCGCGACCTCGCGTATTACGGCCGCGAATTCATCGGATAGCCTCGGTATGGGAGGAATGAAAATTACAATCACGATATCGACATTTTCGTCGTCGAGTAGAAGGTGAAGCGCCTCATGATATTGCTCTACTGTAAATTCGGACGAAGTATCGATGGGGTTCGTAATAATTGCCTTAGGTGGCAAGAAGGATTTTAGCTGTGCAGTTGTATTGGAGGAAAGAGGGGGGATTTCCAGCCCCCTGGCTTTGCAGGCCTCGGCGGTCAAGATGCCCGGGCCTCCTGCATTGGATAATATCGCCACCCGGTTGCCTTTCGGCAAAGGCTGATTGGCCAGCAGGCTTCCCGTGTCAAAAAGGTCCTCCAGCGAGTCGGCCCTTAATATGCCAGCCTGCTTGAATAGCGCTTCAGTTGCCGCCTGGTCAGTAGCCATGGCGCCTGTCTGCGATGCAACGATCCGGCTGGGATGTTGGACGGGGTTGCTGGTAACTGCGACTACAGGTTTCTTGGCTGAAATGCTTCTTGCAACGCGGGTAAACTTCCTGGGATTTCCAAACGATTCGAGATAGAGAAGGACAACGTCGGTGTCGGGATCATCTTCCCAGTATTGCAGCAACTCATTACTGGAAATGTCGGCCCTGTTTCCGATGCTTACGAATGTGGAAAGGCCGATGTTCAGGCTGGTGGCGTACATCAGGATGGCTGAACCGAGTGCGCCGCTCTGTGTTGCAAAAGCAATATTGCCGGGAGGCGGTACTACGCCGGAAAAAGTCGCATTCAGATTAATTTCCGGGTTCGTATTGATCATTCCCATGCAATTTGGGCCGAGCATACGCATCCCGTAGCTGCGGATAGTATTGAGCAGTTTATCCTGTCTTTCTGCGCCGTCGGGGCCAATATCCGCGAAACCTGACGAAAGGACGACAATGCCCTTTACGCCCTTGCGGGCGCTCTCCTCTACTACCTCCTGTACCGTTTCAGCCGGTACGCTCACGATAGCAAGGTCCACGTCGCCCGGAATATCGAGGATGGAGGGGTAGGCTTTCACCGCTCCTATAGCATCGGCATTTGGATTCACGGGATATACCACGCCCCGAAAGTCCTGTTGAATCAGGTTGCGAAACACAAAATTTCCGATTGTATTGGGCCTTCTGGACGCGCCTATTACTGCCACAGACGTTGGATTGAGAAAAGCCCGCAATGAAGCAATTGATGCGAATTTTTCACGTACAAATGATTTCTGCTCCACGATCTCCGTGGGAGCAAGATCAAGCATGCCTAGATACACAGATCCTTGCATTTGCTTGTGCATGCTGAAGCCGCTATTTATCAGCACGTTCATCATGTCACGGTTTTCGGACAGCACCTCAGCTTCAAAGGTTGTTATGCCTTTGTCCCGGGCGATGTACGCCAGTTGGTCGAGAAGATGCGTGCCGATTCCCAGTCCCTGGTACTTATCCTCTACTTCAAAGGCGATTTGTGCGATCTCGGCGTCGGGCTGCCTGGCATAACGGCCGACGGCGATAATACGTTCTTCAGGTTCTTCTCCCAGCGTCCCCACCAGAGCGAATGTGTTGACATAATCTACTGTGCAGAATCTGCGGGCCTCTTCTTTCGACATGTGGGACAGGACGTGATGGAAACGCAGGTAGATTGTCTGTTTGCTCAGCCGGCCGAAAAGGGCCAGCAGCTTTTCCTCGTCAGACATCTGAATAGGGCGCAAATGAAGGCTGGACCCGTCTTTAAGAGCTACGCTGGTCGAGTACTTTTCGATGCTCTTCTTGTCAAGTTCCGTCGACATCTATATTTTCCTGCCCACCCTGAGTATCAGCTCCCTGTCCTTTACATTGTAACTCAGCGAGCGAGTGAAATTATATCACATGAGTCGGCCGCTGAGTGTAAAGAGCCGTTATTCAGGTACGGGAGCTATGGATATCCGCGCATCTGCCACGTAACAACCCTGCCCCATTTCCATTGCCATAATCGGGTTAAGGTCCATTTCCTGTATCTCGGGGATATCTTCGATCATCGCTGAGATTCTCAGCAACAGCTCCTCCGTGGCTGGAATGTCAGAGGGAGGGGCCCCTCTCCAGCCGTCGAGGATCTTGTGCGCTTTGAATGAACTAATCATTTCCTTTGCATCGACATCTGTCAGCGGGTGTATTCTAAAATTCACATCTTTGAACAGCTCAGCATATATTCCGCCCAAGCCGAACATGATTAAAGGTCCGAAATTCTTATCCTGGGTAATGCCGACGATAAGCTCCACTCCTCCGGAAAGCATCTTCTGCACGGTGACACCTTTCATTTCGGACTTTCTCGAGATCTTATCCAGGCTATCGCCGATCTGGTTGAACGCCTTCCTGACTTCGGCGGCGGATTTCAGATTGAGAATCACTCCACCAACATCTGTCTTATGGGTTATCGTGGGAGAAAATAGTTTAACGGCAACGGGATAGCCGATGCTTTCAGCGACTTTGACAGCATCTTCCGGCGATGCCGCGATACGGGAACTGGCGAATTTGATGCCGTAAGCGGAAAATACATCGGCTATCTGGTCGGAGTTAAGCCACAATGGATAGCTCCGGGTTTTGTCGATTGCTCTTTTCACTATTGCCTCGGCAGCCGCCTTATTTATATTGTCGAATTTGGGTATCTTACCCGCAGGTTTCTGTAGGTGCTGGTAATATTCATATGCCTTTGTAAGCGCGAAAGCGGTCGATTCGGGGAATGTATACGTTGGAATAAATCCCTCCTGCTCAGAACCTACCGTCAGTTTTTCCTGTTTGACCCCCAGGAAAGATGCGAGCATAGGTATGCCCCTTTTCCGGAATTCGGGTGCAACCTGCCTTATGGCAGTGGACATGAAATCGAGCAGTTCGAGAATAGGCGGAATGTAGATTGTGACTACCGCGTCGATATCTTCATTCAACAGCAGCGAAAGCGCGCGTTTATACTGGTCAGGCGAAACTTCGGCGGTCGTATCAATTGGATTAAGATAGCTGGCTTTGGGAGGTAAAAATGACTTTAGCTCGTTCCTGGTTTTCTCCGTAAGTACAGGAAGCTGAAATCCTTTCGCTGACAATGCATCTGCGGCCATAATGCCGGCACCCCCGCCGTTCGTGAGAATGGCGACCTTGTTTCCCTTTGGCAGCGGTTGATTTGCCAGCAACGTGGCCGTATCGAATAATTCTTCCAGCGTGTCGCATCGTATCATGCCTGTCTGTCTGAAGAGGGCATCGCTCGCTATATCGTCGGACATCATTGCGCCGGTATGAGATGCGGCAGCACGGGCGCCGGCGGAAGATCGCCCGCTCTTCACGACAAGAACAGGTTTCTTCAGAGTGGCCTCGCGAGCGATCCGTGCAAATTTACGCGGGTCTCCGAATGACTCGAGATAGAGCAATATGATATCGGTGTCTTTGGCAGCGGTCCAGTATTGCAACAGCTCATTGCCCGAGACGTCTGCACGGTTGCCGATACTGACGAAATTAGAGAGGCCCATGCCAATTTTGGTGCAATAATACAGGATCGCGCCTCCAAGAGCGCCGCTCTGTGTACCGAAAGCGACCTTGCCTGCGGGCGGGAAAATAGGAGCGAAGGTAGCATTCATGCTTATATCGGGGTTTGTATTTAAAATTCCCAGGCAGTTGGGGCCGATCACACGCATTCCATAGGCCCTGGCCGTGTTAACCAGTTTCTTCTCTCTCTCCACACCTTCTCCGCCCATTTCCGAGAACCCGGCCGTTATTACTACGAGGCCTTTCACGCCTTTTCTTCCGCAATCTTCAACAAGTGGCTGCACTTTCTCTGCTGCCACCACTATGACGGCCATGTCCACGTTACCTGGTATATCAAGTATTGAAGGATATGCCTTAATTGATGAGACAACTTCGAGTTTGGGATTGACGGGGTATATTATTCCCTTGTATCCGTTATGAATAAGGTTCTTGACGAAGGCGTTGCCGATTCCCGGTTTATTTGAAGCGCCCAACACCGCTATCGATTTTGGCATCATGAACCTTCCGATCGAGGCGATAGAAGCTATTTTTTCGCGTTCGGCGGATTTTTGATATACCATTGGGGTAGGAGCAATGCTGTATATGCCTCTCCACCCCTGGGATTCCTGCAGTTTGCTTATCAGCTGAAAGCCGCTATCCTGCAGCACATCAATCATATCGGTGTTTTCCGGCAGCACTTCAGCTTCAAAGATATCGATGCCGTGCTCTTTGGCCGCCACCGACAACATCTCCAGCAGGTGTGTTCCTATCCCGTTTCTCTGGTGAGGGTCTTCTACGACAAATGCGATCTCCGCTTTGTCGGGAGACGGGAGTCTCCAATAGCGGCCGACGCCAATAATTTTTTCCTCAGGGCCTTCACCTGCAACTGCCACAACGGCAAATGAATTATCGTAGTCCACCGCCGTATATTGATGAGCTTCCTCCTTTGACAAGTTGGTCAGCACATGGTGAAATCGAAGATATATACTGCGGCTGCTAAGCCGGTAGAAAAAGGACAGGAGTTTTTCTTCGTCGTCCGGTCTAATTGCCCTTAAGGAAAGCATGGAACCGTCTTTGAGGGCGATGGCTTTGCCGTATTTATCCAGATTTGTCGTGCCTGATTTTTCCATCATTGCTATACCTCTATTTCAAGATGTTAATTTGATGTTAGCACAAACAATCATTCGCAAGATATAAGCGCATAGCCAGATTCTCCAGCGGAATATAAAAAGGATGCGATGCCGCTATGAGACAGCGGCACCGCATATATTGACTGACGAATCAACGCTAAGGCTTTTTGAATATTGGCGTCAGGCGTTTTCCTACAACTTACTTTGCAGGGATTTGATGATCTGTTCGGCCTCGCTCACAATCCTCTCGATAACCTCTTTGCAGGTTGGCAGGTCACGAATACGTCCCACTACCTGCCCGAAAGGAACAACACCATTTTCCAGGTCACCCTGGCTAAGGATTGTCCCAAGCGCGTCTATTCCAATGGCCTGCTGTGCAAGCCCGGTCACGCCGCGTTGCTGCAATCCCCCCACGAGTACTTTTACGAGATTGACATTTGCCTGCTTTCTCAAGGCCATGCCGGCCTTTACGGCCTCGATATAGGACAACTTTCCTTTGGACATCTCGATGGCTCGTTTGTTGGCGTACCAGCGGCCCGGCAGCCCGTCAATACCGGCCGAGTAGATTGTTTCTTCCATCATGGTCTTGAGTGCGGTCTGTTTGATATTGGGGTGGACATCGCAATCCTGCGTAACTACAAAGCGGGTTCCCATGGCAATCGCGTCGGCTCCCAACGCCAGCGCGGCAGCAAGTCCACGGCCGTCGCAATATCCTCCTGCAGAAATTATCGGTATATTGACCTTGCAGGCGATTTGCGGAAGAAGGACCATACCTCCAACATCGCCGCCGTGCGCGGCGGCCTCATGTCCGGTCACTATAACAGCGTCTGCCCCCTGTTCCGCCGCTTTGATGGCATGCCTCTCTGTTGCAACGGTCGATATCACTTTGCCGCCGTACTCGTGGGCCGCTTTAATGATCCAATCTCCCTTGCCCAGGGCGAAGTTAATGATGGGGGCCTTTTCTTTAAGTGCGACCTCTGCATTCTCCTTGCCGTTCGGAAAGATCAGCGTGGCGTTGATTGCGAACGGTTTGTCGGTCAGGGACTTAATTTCCTGGATAATTCCTTTAAGTTGGTCAGGGCTATTTGCAACACTATTGAAAATACCAAGTCCGCCTGCATTGCTGACCGCAGCAACCAATTTGGGCAAGCTGACGAAAGCCATACCTGACAGGATAATCGGGTGTTTGATGCCGAGTAGCTCAGTAATGCGGGTTTTCACGATAGGAACCTCCTGTTATTAAATGGAGAACCGGTTGATAATATTCTCAGAAAGTGGTTTTGTTGTCAAAGAATGCGGGAGATGATAGTTCATCGCTATGTACAAAATGCCTTTTGTTTTGCCATAGCCCATGCTATAATCGCTCAAATTCAAGGCAGGAGGCTATTATGAAAACAAAGATGACAGAGCTTTTTGGGATAAAACATCCTATTATGTGCGGCGGCATGATGTGGCTTTGCAAGCCGGACTTATGCGCCGCCATTTGCAATGCCGGTGCCCTTGGCAATATTACTGCGGCTAACTACGATACAGGAGAAGAGTTGCGAAAGGCAATACGCAAAACGCGTGAAATGACCGATAAGCCGTTTTCCGTTAATTTATCTTTGCTTCCTTCTTTCCGTATTACCAAGGAAATGTATTTGGACTGGTTTAATGCTTGTTTAGCTGAGAAAGTGGCTGCGTTCGAAATATCGGGAGCGCCGGTAGATAAATTCTTCGGGCCGGACGCTATTAAACGGGGCCACGATGCAGGTGTTAAGTTTATTCATAAGTTGGGCTCGGTCAGACACGCTGTACACGCTGATCACGCCGGTTACGATGCAGTCATTGCCGCTGGTGTGGAAGAGGGGGGACACCCTCTAATGGATGATGTGACTACCATGGTGCTCACGCCGCGAATGGCCGAATCAATAAAAATACCGGTTATTACTACAGGTGGCATTGCTGATGGAAGAGGGCTGGCGGCAGCTCTTGTCCTGGGGGCGGAAGGCGTAATGATGGCATCGCGGTTTATGGCTACCACCGAGTGCCGTATGAACGATAAAGTCAAAGATGAACTCGTCAAACGCCAGGAAATGGATACAGTCCTTTACGGCAAATCAATCGAACTGCAAGGCAGGGCGCTGAAAAACGAAGTAATACGCAGTGTGCAGGAGTTGGAAGCGCGGCATGCCAAGATCGAGGAATTTGCCCCGTTCCTTTCAGGCATGCGGCAGCAAACGGTCTGGACTGATGGGAATTTGGACGCTGCGGTATTGCCGGTTGGACAATCGATAGGCTTGATCCACGATGTGGTAAGCTGCAAAGAGCTGGTGGAACGCATGGTCAAGCAAGCGGGGACCCTCTTGAAGGATTCAAATAAGCGGCTTGGTTTATAGTTTTATATTAATACTGGAAACAAAGAGGGGAAGCTTTATAGCTTCCCCTCTTTTATTTGCTTTAGCTGAGATATTGGTTGCTCAGGAAATTGCAGCGCTATTTTTCTTAATGGTAGCTTCGGCTTCCACTATGATCCTGTCAATCAATTCTTTGACGGTGGGGACGTCATCGCAGGCACCCAGGATTTGTCCGGCGAAATAGATGCCCTCTTTGGTGTTGCCATCGTATATTGCCATGGTATGGCGTCTAAAGCCGGCAGCCTGGCGAGCCTGCACCCAGATCGGATGCTCGGAATCGGCGCTCATCATTTTGAAGCTAAGGCCGATGAATTGCGGCCAATTAAGTTTTAGATATTGTTTGGTTTCGAATGCGCCCTGGAAGGCCTCCACCAGGGGGAAGCCGCCTTTAGCGATTTGCTGGGTCACAGCCGTCTTCAATGCGCGCCCACGCATTCCATCAAACTTGGTGCTTACAATCGTATCATTCTCAGTCGCTTTCAGACAGAGCTGTTTGAAGTTTTCGTGGACCATGCTTTCCTTCGTCAGCGCAAAGCGTGTGCCCATCGAGATGGCGCTGGCGCCCAGTGCGAGCGCTGCTGCGAGGCCCCGGCCGCTGCCATAACCGCCAGCGGAGATGATAGGTATTTTAACTTTGCTTGCAATTATGGGCAGCATAACCAATGTGGTCGCCTCTTCGCCGTGCGCTGCTGCTTCGGCACCGGTGACAATGATGGAATCGCAACCTAGCTGCTCTGCCTTTATCGCATGTTTTACGAACGCTGTAGTTCCAATGACCTTACCGCCATAAGCATGCACCTGGTCGATGAACCATGGCTTTCCCAATGTGTAATTTACTACGGGTACCTTCTCCTGTATGGCCACGTCTATCACATCGCGGGCTACCTGGCCCAGGATAAGCAATTGATTGATCCCGAAGGGTTTGTCGGTTAATTCACGGATTTTGCGGATGTTCTGTCTGGCTTCGTCAGGAGTACACCTGGCGGTTGCAAAAATACCCAATCCCCCGGCATTGCATACAGCCGCCACAAGTTCAGGTGTAGTGACCCAGTTCATTCCCGCCAGCATTATTGGGTGTTTACATCCGAACAGTTCGGTGAAAGGGGTCTTGATCATCGAATTCTCCTATAATTACTGAATTTCAGGCTGCTTCTGAAAGATACCTGTCAGGAAATGCAATTAGTTGAACTGATCTGGTTTGTGCGGCAACCTGCTGGAATGTTATTATATAGTAACATGCTTTGAATCTCAAGGCATTTTTTTTATTTTATAGGCGTGTCTTTTGGAAGATGCTAATATTGATAGAGGTATACATATGTATAACGACATAGTGAAAGATCTTGATCCCCTGTTTAATCCCAAATCTGTAGCCCACATTGGGGCAACCAACAACCGCAACAAGTGGGGATTTTCTACCATAACCAGTCTTATCAATACTTACAAGGGCCCCATCTATCCGGTCAATTCACATGAAGAAGAAATACAGGGATTGAAGGCGTTTAAGAAAGTGACTGATATTCCCGGCCAGGTTGATCTGGCTGTATTTACGATTCCTTCTGAACGCGTGGCTGCGGCGATGGAAGAATGCGTTCAGAAAGGTGTGAAATCGGCTGTGATTATATCCGCAGGCTTCGCAGAGATAGGGCCAGAGGGCAAAAAACTGCAGGACGAAGTTCAGGCAATAGCAAGGAAAGGGAATATCAGGTTCATCGGCCCCAATTGTATGGGATATTGGAGTGCTTCTTCTTCGCTGGCTGCCTTTATGATGCCTTTACTTGTTAAAGATGGGCCCATCGCGTTTGTGTCGCAGGGTGGCAATGTAGGAGCTGCCGTTGTAGTTGCCGGGTATGAACGCGGAATTGGTTTCCGCAGGTATGTTAGCTGCGGATGCGCTGCGGACATACCAATTGAGGATTACATTGAGTATTTTGGCAGGGACCCGGAAGTCAAGGTAATAATGACGTATATCGAAGGCATAAGCGACGGAGTCAAATTTACGGAAGTTGTCAAAAGGGTCACTCAGACAAAACCCGTAATTGTGCTGAAACCTGGTAAAACGGAAGCAGCGGCAAAAGCAATCAAGTCGCACTCGGGTGCGCTTGCGGGCAGCGACGCTGTTTATGACGCAGCTTTCCGGAAAATGGGTGCGCTTCGAGTGGAAAGTCCCGAAGAAATGTTGGATGTGGCCATTGGTTTTCTCACCCAGCCTTTGCCCAAAGGTCGTAACGTGGCGATTATAACCCCGGGCGGAAGTTACGGAGTGCTGTGCGCCGACGCGTGCGAGCAGGGTGGGCTGAATGTCGTAAAGTTGCCGGACAGGGTAATTACAGAATTAGACAAAATATTTCCTCCAAGATGGAGCCGGGGCAATCCGGTGGACCCTGCCGGTGACCGGAATTTTATAGCTTATCTCATCGCACCGGTGCGTCTGCTTGAGCTAAAAACGGTCGACTCGCTGATTTTCATGGGGTTCGGCGGGTTTTCACTATTCGGAAATCTGATGATGCAGCAACGCAGGCAAACCGAAGAGCACCTGAAGCCGGAAATTGTGGCAGCAAGGGATGCGGCGATTAAGGCTCTTGTTCCTGTTATTGAGGATGTCAAGTCGGAAAACATTTATAAAGTAGAGACTTCGATAACCCAACTGGTTGGTATGTTGGGCATGGTGTTGGGTATAAAGGATAAAGAACCTGTTGAAGACCTGGCTACGATACTCATTGCTGCCCGGCATTCCGGTAAGCTGGACAATAGCCTGGTGGATGATTTATTGGACCTGACCAGGGGCGAAGACTATATTATCGGAAAGGGAACGACAAGGATTGCAATCATTAATGATATGATCAGCAGGTTGATGCGATCGCTGGTTGGTCAATGGATAGCCAGTTACTCGAAGCCTGTCATAACTACCACGTTTACTGAAGAACAGGTCAAGATGATAGATGATCATTACGACTACACCTCAGGAAACCGCGCGGCCAGGGTGCTGCTAAAACTGCTTGAATACCGCGAATATTTAAATAGAAGCGGTATTAATTAAGTGTAGCTTTGTAATCAGTTGAGCTAGAATAGTGTCAGGAGGTACGTCGAAATGCGATATTCAAATATAGCATTAGTATTCGTCCTGCTATTGTGCTTTGTGCTTTCTGCAGGCTCAGGAAGTCCTGCTTATGGTACGTCCTTACAAAACAGTGCAGTGTTGCCTGAGATTTCCGGATTTTCAGTCTCCCCTTCCAGTATTGATTCCGGGTCAATAGCCACGCTTGCATGGGACGTTAAAAACGCTTTATCTATTAATATTGACCATGGTATTGGCAGTGTCGGCGCTTCGGGGCAGATGACAGTTAATCCTCCATATTCGACCACGTACAAATTGACGGTTTCTAATGAAGCAGGAACGAGGACCAGATACATCACTCTCTATGTTGAGATGAGCCCGGCAAACACCGGGAGCGGAATAAACGTGGACCCGGTGACGGGCCGAAATTCCGAAGTGGACCTTTCGTGGGAGGATTATTGCCAGTCCGAACAATACCAGGTTCAGATAGCAAGAGACCCATATTTCACTTTAAAAGTATATGACTCCGGATCGATGGAAACGGGTGATTCACTTTATCCCTCTCTTCTTTATCCCCCGGGCAATCTTGAAGCGGGACATACTTACTATTGGAGGGTGCGTGTGACTCAAGCGGCAACCGGGCAACGCGTATTAAGCCAGTGGTCGGAGGCCAGGGCTTTCACGGTAAAACCTGGATTCGCAACGCGGGCCGATTCTGCCAGTGTTTATGCTTTTACCCCGGTTAACGGTTGCAGCGCCTGTGCGGTGAAACCGGTTTCCTTCAGTTGGTCGGGCTATCAGGATACTACTAAATACCGGTTCCTGTTGGCAAAGGATTCACAATTGCAGAATGTGGTGGTCGACGCTGTCAGTTCGACCACATCTTATGCGTTGTCTGAAGCGTTGGAATATGACACCAGCTATTACTGGCAGGTTATGGCGATTGCGCCGGTTCCCAGCGATCCAAGTTCTGTTTTCACGTTCCACACAGAAATGGCTGCCAAACCGGCAACGCAAAGAGACATCTTCTTCAATACCCGCTAATGCCCCTCCGTGGGCAATTGCCGTCATAGCTGCTGGGGCATTGCTAATAATACTGGCTGTTGTTTTTGGCATCAGGGCAAGGCACAGGATCTAGGAAGCCGCACTCCGACTATTCACTGAGGGCAACTATTTTTTCCCGTATTGAAAGCAATTGACAGTGCTCCGGTATCGGATATCCTGATATTAATAATAAATTGATGGGAGGGGTTTCTATATGGCGAAGTCATCGACGGGACTCGAGGAAAATGTTGCAGGGTTGTTGTGCTACGTGGTCGGTTGGATAACGGGGTTGATATTTTTTCTGATCGAAAAAGATAGCAAGTTCGTCAAATTCCATGCGATGCAATCAATTATTACATTTGGCGCATGTACTATCCTTAGCTTTATTCCTGTCATAAACTGGTTCATAGGCATCATTGCTCTTGTTCTATGGATAATTCTGATGATCAAAGCTTACCAGGGACAGAAATTCAAGTTGCCTGGTATCGGTGATCTTGCGGAGAAATGGTCGTCCTGAGCTTTGAATGCGATCTGATACGTAGCCATACGTAATATGCAGGTACTTTAGTACCGGTGCCTGAACACAAAGCTGGAATATACGTAAGTGATTATTGACACTGTGGGGACGGTTGAGATATGCTCCGATATAAAAAGTTAGGAGGATTCTCATAGATGGAGGGTTATTGCATGAAGTGCCGCGGGATGAAAGAAATGAAGCATCCGAAGGCAGTTACCATGAAAAACGGAAAACCCGCAAACCAGGGCGTGTGTCCCACTTGCGGTACTAAGATATTTAAAATTGGTAAGGCCTGAAAGTACGATAGTAAGTTAATGAGAGGGCCGGATAACATCCGGCCCTCTCTATTTATCCGAGTTTAATACTGAACTACTACCCGGTAGAAGGCCTCGGCCAGTTCGTAATTATGTTTTTTTGAATGCCAGGTGTGCATATCTCTAAACCATTTTTCCCAGCCTTGATCGAACTGGCTCAACTGGCTTTTATGGCAGCGAAGCGCTGATAGTTTGATATCATAGGTCTGCGTTACATCAATGAAATGATTGGGTTCCTCTGCGCCCCAGAACAACAATTCCCGCACCTTGTGAGGAAGAAAGCCCGCTTTGTAAAGGTCAGGGTAAGCAAGCCGGTCCCTGGCAAATGGATACACAGCGTCGAGCGCTACCTGTCCCGCAATTCGGTGATCACGATGCCAGATATAACTCCGGTAGGGGTCAGGCGCTGCAACAATCCTGGGCCGATAAGTCCTTATTTCTTTGACCAATTCCTTGCGAAACTCAGGTGTGTCCTCAAGTGCCTGATCGTCGTGGCCCAGGAAAACCACATCTTTGACGCCGAGTATCTTTGCCGCAGCCCTCTGCTCCTTTTCTCTGATCGGTGTTAACCTGTCGGGCGTCATATTTGGGTCGCTGGTCCCCTTATTGCCGTTGGTACAGATGACGTATACAACACGTTTTCCCTGCTGGTCCATTGTGCCACAGTTCCAGCAATGCCGAATTCAGAGTCGTCAGGGTGAGCCCCTACTATCATTGCGTGATACTTATATGTCATTTCCCCTCCACTCCCCTAAGAGTGCTTAGCCTCTTCCGCTACACGTACAATGCCGGATGATTGAGTTCATCTGTGACTGCTAATATGCTCTGATAAGCTGACAATATTTTCTCGGTAACCGAATCCCATCCATAGCGATCAGTTAACGCTCTGGTATCGCTGCCTGCATGATTACCCTTGTTATTGAGCATGTCATCGAAATTTTGCGCCAGCGTTGCAGCCGAATTGTCACTCAGTATCCTGCAGTCGGGACATATCTCCACCATGTCTCTTACTTCTCCGACGTCAGTGGACAGTATTGGTGTGCCGCAAGCCAGCGATTCCAGCGCCACGAGGCTGAAGCTCTCGTAGTATGAGGGTATAACACAGAAATCGGCGGCATTATAATAAAGATACATATTTTCGTGAGGTATGGAACCAACAGGTATTACCATGTCATCGATTTTATTGTCATGTATCAGCTTCAACATGCGCTGAAATTCTGCTTCATTCTCGCTATCTCCCCCTATCACAACCAGTTGAAAATCCTTGGGTGATTTCAAAGTGGCGATGGCATCAAGCAAATTGGAAAGTCCTTTGAGGGGATCCATCCGGCCGACAAACAGCGCAACTTGTTTCGAATCCAGGTTGCAGGCCTGGCTCGCCGACCAGTTTATCTATGGGCCGGAACAAAGCGGGATTTATTCCGCAGGGTATAACGGCGATCTTCATTTCGCTTGCCCCATACTTTAGAGGCCAGTTCCCGTTTTTCTTTGTGAGTGGATGCAATTATAAGATCGCATGAGTCGATGACATTTTTTTCGTACCTGATTCTAAATCCCGGTTCCAGAATACTGAGCCCTGCATTATTCTTAAGTGCTGCCAGCGTGTGAAACATGGTGACATGAGGAATTGCCCATCGTTCTTTAAGAAGATTGCCTACCAACCCTGACAGCCAGTAATGGCTGTGTATGATGTCATATTGCAGTCCCCAGTTTTCACTGTGAATGTATATGGAATTTGCGATGTCGGATACATGGTTGTCAAGGTTCGTTTCGGTAACAGAGCTGTATTCTGCGGCCGTAATATGGACTAACCGTACACCCTTGCCAAGTTCAATCGTTTCGCAGTGTTCATCACCCGCATGCGTGGACGTGTAAATATCAACGAGATGTCCCCGCTGAGATAGTTCTCTGGCGAGGTTTTGAATGTAAATATTCATCCCGCCTGTATAGCGGTTGCCGGGCTTTGCCCACGGGCAACTGTGCGTGCTAAGTAATGCTATGCGTAATTGGTCCACCTATCCGGTTCCCTTCCTGTTAACTAAATTATTTTTATTATACATCTAAATAGCGGTATATCCTTGCCGCCAAGATAATACTTGTATTTCTCGGCTCCCTTCAGAAAGTCGAACATCTTTTTGCCCGATTCGATGCTGCTCTTGATGTAATAGTATTTGGAAATCAAACCGACGCTCAGCCATTTATAGGCCGGATTATACCCGCTGTTATAGAGATAGGGATTATTCTGATAGCTAAAACCGAGCGTTACAGCCACTGTAGTTTTATTAAGTTGCAGCAGACCTAATTGCAGCATCTGGTTGGCGGAAGCTTTGTCTATCAGATCTCTGAAGAATGCCGACATTTCGTCTGTCAGGAACTTATTTTTGTCTTCCCTGCTTTCACGGAAGAACTGGAGAAATATCTCAATGTCCTCGGCTGTAGGCCTGTTTGGATATCGTGTAACCACATCGCCTTCCTCATTCAGTCTTCTTTCTTTTCGGAGCAGCTCATGCCTTTGTTTCCCGCTCAAGATGGCAAGATATGAGGGAAGGTCCGCCGGGAGGTCAAGCACAACGGTAACATCTTCCTGTGTGCACGAAACGGGCAACCCCCGCTTTTCGGAAATATCCGTAAGCAACGACTTAACTGAAGATTCGGGCAGCAGAGGAGAGAGATCTAATGAACCGGTCCCTATTTTGGATAGATGATCCAGCAGAGTTGAAAAGAACAGGTTTTCCTGTCCCGGCTCTATGACGAAATCCAGGAAATCGCATACATTATCGCTTCCTATGAAATACGCCGTTCCCTCTTTCAATCGTAAGGGGGCGATTCCTATGCAGCGTCCATTTTCTTCAATAGCTCCCAGGTGCAGCTCACTGTCCTGCGCCGAAATGCTGCCACCATAGCTCGGACCAGTCGGGAGAAGAGAAGAGAATCCTGCCCCTCGATCTTTCGAATATTTCCAACCATTGCTTGCGAAGGGTTTCAAAATCACCTTGTACGAATTCTGCCATCACTTTTCCTTGAATTAAATATGGGATCGACTATAGCGTAAATTTCTGCCCGTATTCGGGCACGATTACGTTCTTTAACCCGGCTTCCCTGAAGGCATCTGCCAGAGAAAGCGAAGCTGATTCTTCTCCGTGCACCACGAATATATTCTGCCACCTCTCCTTGCCTGCGCTTACCCATTTTATTAGATCGTTACGGTCAGCATGCGCACTAAACTCGTGGAATACTTCCACCCGGCAACGTAATTTATATTTCTCACCGAATATTGGCACTTCCGGCCATTTCTCAGCGATTTTTCTCCCCAGGGTGTTCTCAGCCTGCCATCCTACTATTAATACCGTGTTCTTACGGTCACCGATATTATTTTTCAGATGGTGCAGCACCCGTCCTGCTTCGGCCATACCTGAGCCAGCTATTATCATCAAAGGGGTCTTTATGTCATTGAGGGACTTTGATTCTTCCACGCTTGATACGTATCTCAAACCGCGGAAACCAAATGGGTCTTCTACCGTTCTCATAAACTCAATTGTCTCATCATCGAAACATTCCGGGTGTATCCTGAATATGCTGGTGGCGTCCATAGCCAGCGGGCTGTCGACGAAAATGGGAAATTCAGGGATGCTTTTGCTGAGTCTTAGCTGGTGCAGATAATAAATTAGTTCCTGTGTCCTCTCCAGGGCGAATGACGGGACAATGATTTTGCCGCCAATCGATATGGTCTCATTTATTATGGTTTCCAGCTTGTCCTTAGCGTACTTGATATCGTCATGGAGGCGGTCGCCGTAGGTACTTTCAGTTATAAGAATATCTGAGTCGGTCACGATGAAGGGGTTGCGGATTATGGGTATGTCATTGCGGCCGAGATCACCGGTGTAGCAAATAGAAATCTGACGCCCCGCATCGTTAATATTCAGTACAGGTATGGCTGAACCCAATATATGGCCTGCATCGCGAAATGTTAGTTGTATAGACCCTGTAATATTGAAGGGGTGGTCGTAGGCGCTGCCTCTCAGCAGTTTTAATACCGGTGGAATGTCCGCTTTGATATACAGCGGCTCTATGGGAGGTTCATTATGCCTGCGGCGGACCTTGTTAACGAATTCGATGTCTCCTTCCTGGATGCTTGCGGAATCCATTAACATGATATTGGCGAGGTCGAGGGTTGCGGATGTGCAGTAAACATCACCATGAAATCCTTGCTTGACGAGATTGGGTAAGTCGCCAAGATGGTCCATGTGAGCATGGGATATGATAACGGCATTGATGGATTTCGGATCGAATGCAAAATTCAGGTTGCGCTCATAAGTCTCGGCCCTGCGGCCCTGAAAAAAACCGCAATCCAATAGTAAATTGTATCCGTTAATGTTCAGAAGGTGCCTGGACCCTGTTACAGTGCGGTCGGCTCCGGAGAAGGTGACATTAATCAATAGCTCGCCGTCCTGTTATTGCCTGCCTCAAATACCAACTGCTGACGATATCCTGGACGTCATCCGGTTGGTCGGATATCCTGAGCAACCGCAGGTCGGATTCCGATATGTACCCTGGAGTGAGGACTGTGGTCTGAAGCCAGTCAAGAAAACCGCGCCAGTAGCCAGAATTGAAAAGTATCACCGGGAAAGGTTTGATCTTATTTGTTTGTATCAGCGTCAGCACTTCCGTCACTTCGTCCAAAGTCCCGAGTCCGCCAGGCATGATGACAAAGGCGGTTGCATATTTTACCAGCATTACTTTGCGTACGAAGAAATGGTTAAACGTTATATTCAGATTCGTATATGCATTGCATTTCTGTTCCTGGGGAAGTGCAATGTTAAGCCCAACCGACTTGACTCCGGCTTCACTGGCCCCCAGGTTTGCGGCTTCCATCATGCCGGGGCCTCCGCCGGTTACTATATTGAAGCCCTGTTTCCCCAGCAGGTAGGCAATTTGCTTGGCATTCTGATAATCAGGCTGATCAGGTGTTACTACTGCCGAGCCGTATATTGTTACAGCTGGATCAATGCCGGACAGCTTATCGAAACCCTCGACGAGTTCCCCGATGTACCTGAACAGACGCCAGGATTCTTCTTTTTCAAGAGCGTTGATTTCATATTTTTCTGGCATGCCACATACTCCCGCTTCAATCGTAAAAGATAATTATCATAAATTCGATAATTAACCTAAATGTATTTAGGATAACGCCGAAGTATGTAGCTGTCAAGGAAAAAAGATATAGCGTCCTTCACACGTGTGAAGGACGCTATCTTAAGAGATGCTGGACCAATATTACCATTTGGAGAGCACGTCGTCCCAGAAAGCGTAGATACCTTTCTTTCCCAGGCCGCCGCAGTAGCCTGCCCTGGTCATCAGTTTAACCAGCGGGTGACACCTGCCCCTTGCGTCGCCAATCTCCTTAATACGGTCGGCTTCGCTGGATGCGCTTATACCCCACCCGCCCGTGAAGTCGAATAGTTCACATGGTCCCATTGGGAAGTTGTATCCCAGCTTCATAGCTTTATCAATGTCTTGAGGCGATGCCACACGTTCCCAGACCATTTGAACAGCTTCATTCAGCATGGCAGCGTATGCCCTGTTGGCCAGGAACCCCATGCTGATATCCTTGCACATCACGGGCTCTTTCCCGACCTTTTTCATCAGTTCGACGGTTACCCTGGTGGTAGCGTCCGATACCATGGGAGGGGTGATGACCTCGACCAGCTTCATGACTGCTACCGGATTCATGAAATGGGTACCGATAACTTTGTCCGGTCTTTTGGTTGCCATTGTCATAAGCGTAATAGGAAGTGCTGAAGTATTGCTTGCAAGGATTGTATCGGACGGAGCGTTCGCATCGAGTTCATGGAATATCTTTTTCTTGATATCCATGTTTTCGATGGCAGCCTCGATCACATAGTCTGAATTCCTGGCAAGGTCAGCGATATTTGTAGTACCTTTGATATTTCCCATGATGGTGCTCTTTTGATCCGCGGTCATCTTGCCTTTTTCAACGAAATATTTTTGCAGCCGGCCATCTATACCTTTGATGCCGTTGTTCACCAGGTCGGTATTTATATCAGAAATGGTGACCTGATACCCGCCGACCTGTGCAAATAATTGCGCTAATTGAGCTCCCATGGCGCCCGCTCCCACAATTCCGATGCGTTTGATGCTGCCTAGTTCCAAGATAGAACCTCCTGATTGTTATTTTGCATATTATAATTCATTGGCTAATTGAAACGACAGATCCGTCCGATGTCTTGGTTACATTTATCAATACCGGGAACCTGTCTTTTAGCTCGTCGAGGTGGGTGATGATGAAAACCTTCTCAAAATCATCCTGGATAGAGTTGATTGCCTCAATCAACTTTTCCAGCCCTGCTGTATCCTGTGTGCCAAATCCTTCATCAATGATGAGGATGGGCATGGATGCTCCCGCCCTGCGCACGAGCAAACGCGATATGGCTATACGCAGGGCCAGGTCTATACGGAAAGCTTCACCCCCGCTGTACATATCATACGTACGTGTACCCAACTCGTCTGCGATCCTGATATCCAGAGTCTCAATCATGTCGCCTTTCTTCGTTCCACGCTGCGTTTCCAGTGCAAGTGACATGCGATTATCCGTCATTCTCCCCAGCAAGAGATTGGCTTCATTTGCAATTTCGGGCAGGGTTTCCTCTATGATGAGCGCCTGTATGCCCCTTTTACTGAAGCACCGGGCAAGATCGGCAAATATGCCCTCATCCTCCTTGTATTGAACCAGCATGCGTTCCTTTTCCTGCTTCTCTGCGGCCATCAGGGCAAGTTGTTTCAGCTTTTCTTTAGACGCAGCCAGTCGGTCCCTGATATTTCTTTCTTCGGTGGTCAGAGCTTTCTGCCGGTGTTCAAGGTCTGCTATCTGGTCTGTTAGTTTGGGCAATTCTGTGATTTGGCCCGCAACCTCCGCATGCCGTTGAGTCAGACTGGCAATATCGGCGTTAAGCCGCCCAATGGTTGTCTCAGAGTCGGTTCTGGCCTTACTCTGTGATTCGTACTGTAGCCTCGCTTCGGACAATTCCCTGTACAAGCCATCGTAATTTTGAAGCGAGCTCTTTTTGCGCCACTTGTTTATGAATAGCCGGATCATAACTCAATTGACGCTGTTCCTGTTCCACTTCCTCCAGGCTCTTGCGTTCGTCAACAGCATAATTTTTATCGCGGATATCGATTTCAAGCTTTTGCAGTGCCGATTTCTTAACGGCAAGTTCCTCTCCTGCATTCTCAGCTTCCAATATCTCTTTTTCTGTGAGAGCCAGTTGTTGTTTAGTGGTATCACGATCGGATTTGAATGTCAGTTCCTTCTGCTTGATCTCTTTTTCCAGCGCCGCCATTTCTGTCCTGCCTGCTGAAATCTTTGCAGTATTGTCTTTTGACTGAGAAATTTTTTGCTCCATTTCCTGTGTGAGTTTGTTCTTAATTCGCGAGCAGCCGTCAGGTCCCAATTCGGATTCGCAAAGGGGACAGGTAGCGCCGGCGTGTGATAACATAGCTATTTTCTTTCTGATTTCTTCAATGGCTGGAAACAATTCGGTATTCAATGTAGTCAATGTGCCTATCTCGCTTGCAAGCCGATTAAACTGCTTTCTTTTCTCTTCGATCCCGGCTTCTATCTGCTCCAGTTCGGCCTGGCGAACCAGAAGCGGTCTTTTGCTGCCGGAACTGCGGCAGCCGATCGAATTTTGCGTTAAGCTCTGTCACACGAATTGCCAACATCTTGCGTTCGTTGGTGAAGACGTTCTGGGCGGAGGCAATCAGTCCTTCCAGTTTGCCCTTACGCTGGACCAATTCCAGCGATTTTTTAAGTTTTTCATTAAGCTGCTCGTCCTGTGAGAGTATATTCCTGTATTCCGAATATCCGGCTTCTATCTCGGCTGACTTTGTCATTATTGCATTGGAACGCTCAACGAACCGGGTGGCTTCCTCCAGCCGTTTTTGCCAGACTTGAAGGTCACTCTGCTTGCTGTTAATTTGCTGGATTAAGAGTCCAAGCTGCTCTTTACGTGCAACCAGAGACTCTCTTTTTTCGCGGTATCTCAGGATATCGCTCTTCAATCGTATTTTTGGAGCTTTCGATCGATTGAAGCTCTCTATCTATGGCCAGCCCGGTTTGCTCAAGTTGTGTTTTTTCGTCCAGTTTCACTGCCAGCGCCTCTATAACTCTTTCCAGGTTGGCGGCTTCAATTTTGCTGGTCTCTGAAGAAGCCTTGGCTTGTTGCTCAAGTTGATCATAGAACGAGAGATCGAGGATATTGGCCAATATTTCCTTACGTTCTCCCGGTCTCTTATTGCTAAACTCGTTGGCTCTGCCTTGCAGGATCATAGCGCTATTAATGAATGTCTGGTAATCAAGATGAAGCAAGCTTTGAATTTTGTCCTGCGTTTGGGTCTTGGTGTGCTCGGAGAGGGACTTGAAAGCTCCCTGGCTAAACGATTGAAGGTCCAGCATCGATTGCCCGGATTTGGTCGTGGTCGATCTTGAATGCTTGCGTATCACGCGGTAACGGTCACTACCTGACAGGAATTCGAGCTCTACCTCCATTTCGTTTGTGCCCGGCCCCGAATATATCAGGTCATCATTGGATTTGCCGCGTGAGGCTTCTCCCCACAGTGCCCACGTAATGGCATCGAAGATGCTGGATTTGCCGCTTCCGTTATCGCCGCATAAACAGGCTACATGAATGCCCTCGAAATCCAGGGTGGGCACGTTTTCCCTGTAGCACATGAAATTTTTCATCCTTAGCCGGACGGGGATCACAGCATCGTTCTCCTGATATTAATTGCCGGTGTAAAGTCGAAGGTATTTGTAAGTAAAATGTGCTATTCTTAATGAGTTGGTCTGAGATAGCCAATTCATATTTTACCACATATGAGTGTTTCCTAATTCAAATTTTATTGCCGGGGAATAAGTATGTTTGAAGTACTGACTGAAAAACTGACCAAGATATTCAGCGGGCTGAATAACAAGGGCAGGATCAGTGAAAAAGAAATAGACGAAGCTTTAAGGCAAATCCGCCTGGCTCTTTTGGAAGCAGATGTTAACTTCAAAGTTGTGAAGATCTTTCTGGCGGTTGTAAGGGAAAAGGCGGTGGATGCGAAGGTACTTGAAAGCCTGACGCCTGCTCAACAGATCGTGAAGATCGTCAATGAGGAGCTGGTTGGTATTCTTGGGAAAGAGCCGTCAAGGCTTAAAGCTTCTTCGCATGCTCCCACGATCGTAATGCTTGTCGGGTTGCAGGGGGCGGGAAAAACGACCACTGCTGCTAAATTGGCCCTTCATTTGAAGCAGTCAAACCAGCGGACATTGCTTGTGGCTGCCGATACACGCCGGCCGGCCGCTATCGAGCAGCTAAAGGTGCTGGGAAATCAGCTGGACATTCCCGTTTATTCCGAAGATGTAAAACAGGACCCTGTAAATATTTGCCGCAATGCTGTTAAGAAAGCGGAGGAAATGGCAGCCTCCTGGGTGTTGATTGATACACAGGGACGCCTGCATATTGATGAGACCTTAATGAAAGAATTGGTTGACATAAAAGAGTCGGTTGCCCCGGCGGAAATATTACTTGTAGCGGATGCCATGACGGGTCAGGATGCAGTCAATATTGCTGAAGAATTCAATAAGAAACTTGGATTGACGGGACTCATATTGACCAAAATGGATGGTGACGCCCGTGGCGGAGCGGCCCTTTCCATAAAGTTTGTTACGGGTGTGCCTATCAAATTCATTGGAGTTGGGGAAAAAAACAGCGCCCTGGAAGTATTTTATCCGGATAGGCTGGCGTCGCGTATTTTGGGTATGGGTGATGTACTTACGCTCATCGAAAAAGCCGAGGTTGCTTTTGACAAACAGAAGATGCAGCAGCTTGAATCCAAGCTTCGCAAATCGGAATTCGATCTCGATGATCTCCTCGAACAGATGAGGCAGATAAAGAAAATGGGTAGTATTACCCAATTGGTGGAGATGATCCCTGGTTTTTCGAAAATAAGCAAGGGTATTTCAGACAAAGATAGCCTGGACAAGACGAAAAAACTGGAAGCAATAATACTCTCCATGACGCCGGAAGAAAGGCGAAATCCCGATATAATTAATGGCAGCAGAAGGCGCCGGATAGCCAGGGGCAGCGGCACGTCATCCAGTGATGTCAACCAGTTGTTGAACCAGTTTTATAACATTCAGAAGATGACCAAAATGATGGCCAAGGGCAAGTTGCCCAAAAACATGCCTAATTTACTGGGACGTTAGAATACCGGGGAAAGTCTATTTGCCTCCCCTGGTTACGCATAGCAGCCGCATTTGTCCTTCGCTGATTGTCACCTCTTGCAGGTCCAATTTCAATTCATCGAGAGGGGCATTTAACTGCAGCACTATATTGATCAAGTCTTGAACACCTGCATTTATACCGAAGGGTACCGGCAATTTACCCAGGTAGAAAGACCGGACAATAAATTTAGGTTTCCCATTGTCAGTGTCTATTGATCCCATAATTCCCGTTTTGACGGGCAGTCCCGGAAAATTCCATGCGGTATATGCGAGCAGATAGCCATCGTTAAAATTGACCAGCATTTCTTTGGCTGGCAGCGTACCTTCCGCCAGTGTCATAACGATAATGGAATTGACCTCTTCTTCAGTGACTATAAGCTCGATATTCTTTTTGGTCTTACTGGCATCGGCGGCAGCGGCGTCCTTTTTAAGGGTATCCAGCTTTTTGTTCAGGCTGTCGACTGCTTCGGAAGACAGCACAACCGGCCGCATATTGGAGCGGACATCAGGCGTTAAAAGAGCCATTACATAGCCAACGATCAGACGCCAATATGGCGAGCACCGCCAGGGCGCCCATAAACATTAAAAATCCTCGAAGGATTCTCATTAGATCTCCTCCTAATTTACCATCGACTATTCGAGATAGTCTTTGAGTTTGCGGCTTCTGCTGGGATGCCGCAATTTGCGGAGTGCCTTGGCTTCGATCTGCCGGATCCGCTCACGTGTGACGTTAAATTCTTTACCTACTTCTTCAAGAGTTCTTGCCCTGCCGTCTTCCAAACCAAACCGTAGAAGCAGGACTTTTCTCTCACGTTCTGTCAGTTCGCCCAGCACTTTATCCAGTTGTGCTTTGAGCAATTCTCTGGAGGCAGCATCTGCCGGGGGCAGGTTGGACCTGTCTTCAATGAAGTCTCCCAGGTGGCTGTCTTCCTCTTCGCCGATAGGCATTTCGAGGGATATTGGTACCTGGGACAGCTTCATAATCTCCCTGACTTTATCTGCCGATATTTCCATGCCAAGCCCTATTTCTTCGCAACTCGGTTCCCTGCCGAATTCCTGTGATAGTTTGCGATTGACTTTTAGCAGCCTGTTAATGGTTTCCACCATATGGACCGGTATCCGGATTGTCCTTGCCTGGTCTGCTATGGCGCGGGTAATGGCCTGCCGTATCCACCATGTAGCATACGTGCTGAACTTGTACCCTTTGCGGTATTCGAATTTTTCCACTGCCCGGACCAGGCCGATATTGCCTTCCTGGATCAAGTCGAGCAGTGGCATGCCGTGTCCCACATATTTCTTGGCGACGCTGACCACCAGACGCAAATTGGAAACCGTGAGTTGCCTGCTGGCTTCCTTCCCTTCCCTGTCGATAATATCGAACTTATGCTGGAAAGGATGGTTATTATCATCTATTTTCGCGGCGAGTTTTACGTCGCCGTTCTTGCTAACGATCTGCTTTACTTTGTCCCAGGTCGTGTTGCTGTCGATTATTGCAGAAAATCTCAGGGTTGAGAATGCGCACATATATCGAATAGTCAACCAGTCCTTTTTTCAATCTCGGGCGGTTCCAAACTGAGTTCCTGCGCAATTTTAATTACGACCTCGGGATTTATGAACTCATCGATAGATTGATGCAGCTTCGAGTTCAGCAGTCTTTCTCTGAAACTGAATTTCTTGCCGACATTGAGGTGGTCAGACAGCTTGTCGATGACCATGTCACAATCAGCCAGGTTCTTTAAAATCTGAATTACGAAATCGGATATGCTGGGAAAGCGGTTTAAATTATTCTTAAAGATGTCTTTTATATTTTCAATGTACTTATAGGGCTCAATTTTACTGGCCAGTTCCCGCTCTAGCTTGGCATTTAAAGGGGATATTTGCCGATCTCGTGCAGGTACATCCTGACGGGGTCGTCGATAGCTTCATGTTCTGCCAGCTCGACTTCGAGTTCCAGAAGCGGCTTTTCTTCTTCAGCGCCGGCCTTCTCAAGCCATTCTTCCTCAGCAAACTCAGGAGGGCTTCTATATCGCTGAAAAGTAGTTCCTTTTCGTCTTTGGGGGCGCCTTCTGTCTTCAAGCTTATCCCATTGATCATGGGGCACCTCGAAATCCTGGGGCGCCAAATCAGCATCGACTGTCTCAGCTACCTGCGGCTCAGCCACAGCCTTCTTGGCCGCTTTTACCGGTTGAGTGGCCCTGGTCCTGGTTCTTACTTTGGCGCTTAGCTTTCTTCTTTGTCGATTTTGCCATCTAGACTCCCTTTGTGCGGCTGAAAAGGCGGCCACGTTTTTGAAAGATATCATGCAACTGCTGGCTTTCCTTAATCCCGTGTTCTATCAATTTGGCCAATTGCATGTCACTATTTCCCATTTCTCTTTCTTCGGCAAGTATCAGTTTCTTCTGAATTTCCAGATTCTTCACGTATCTTTCCTGTAGTCGGTTTATACAGTCATTCAATGCACGTTCTCTTTCCTTTTTCTCCCGGCCGAGAGATGGAGGAAAACGGCCTGCCAATGCAAGCAGATGATCTAAATATTCATGTATGGCAGGGTCCAGCTTTTCCGAGATGGCTTCCTTGCTCGTATCCAATTGACATCTTAATAATATATCCTTATTTTCAGAATGTTCAAAATATTTTGTGTCAATATTTGTCCCAATCGGTCTCAAATCAGGGAAACTTATCAGTAAAGCCAGGCAATATTCTTCAATATACCGTGATGAAGCGGTCTGGTCGGCATAATTCTTTATTACCTTTGGTTCCTTTAGCGTTCTTGTATTTTTTCTCCTGCGTCTGCGAATTGAATAGGGCATCGCGTATGGATCTCTCATCCAGTTTCAAAAGCCCGGCAAGTTTTTGTACATAATGTGCACGGCGTACCGGATCATCAATTTGAGACAAAATGGGCAAAAACTTCGAGACTACCGCAGATTTGTCTCTGGCATCATCGGGGTTTATGGTATCAATTTCCTTTTTTAAAGTAAAATCGATGATTGGCTGTGAGGCTTCCAGTAATTTCGTCCATTGCTCTGGTGATTTCCTGATGATTTCGTCGGGGTCCTTGCCGTCGCGTATTTCTACTACCTGAATTTCATATTTAACCAGTTCATTATAAGTTTTGGATTCTGTCCATGGCATCCAATGTTCTGTGGGAATTTGTCCGCCGATGGTAAGGATACTCCTGGTAGTAGCTTCCAGCCCGGCCTGATCAGAATCCAGTGCGAAAATAATATTCTTGGATAGTTTCCTCAATGTAGAAATCTGTTTTTCGGTAAGGGCAGTGCCCATTGATGCAACGGTATTTTCAAAGCCATACTCATGCGCTGTAATAGTATCCATATATCCTTCGGTTATTACTACGGCATCTTTTTGCCTGACTGCGGACTGGGCCCTGTCAATAGCATAGATAATACTGCTTTTATCGAAGATCGCAGTCTGGGGTGAGTTTAAGTATTTGGGAAGTGAATCATCCAGGGCACGTCCGCCAAAACCAACAACTCTGCTTTTTATATCGCGTATCGGAAACATCAGCCTGTTTCTGAACCTGTCATAAAAGCCGCCCTTCTCACGAGGTACTATCAGGCCTGCCGCCAGTATCTCCTCTTCTTTGTAACCCGACTTGATCAGATATGCCGCTCAGATCGTCCCATTGGTTCACGGAGTAGCCAAGCTGGAAATTATCGATAGTCTTGGCGGTAAGCCCCCTTTTCCTGGCATACTGCCTGGCGGCTTCTCCCTCTTCGGAATGCAGCAAGTGGTAATGGAAATACTCGGCGGCCATTTCATTTATTTTAAACAGCCGGTCATGCTGTTCACGCTGTTCTTTGACGTTTTGCTGTGGTTGATGGGAAAGGGTTACTCCCGCCTTTTCCGCTAGCAGGTGTAAAGCCTCGCCGAAATCAATGCCTTCTTTTTTCATTACGAAGCCGAAAACATCTCCCCCCGTGCCGCAGGCCCCAAAGCAGTGCCAGCTTTGTTTTTCGGGAAAGACAAAAAGGAAGCCGTCTTTTCCGAGTGGAATGGACAGGCTGCCTTGAAATTCCGCCCTGACTTCTGGAGCTTCACATATTGCGACACTACGTCAACAATGTCCAGCTTTTGTTTTATCTCATCTACCGTATTCATCGTTAATCAAAACCTTCGGCGAATCACCATATGGGGGCTTCACTGAATTTTCTGGCAGTAAGTATAGCGTACTGGTCCGACATACCGGAAACGTAGTCTGCCACCCTGCGTTCGATCGCCTCTCCGGGCAGATTATATTCCGGAGGCAGCTTGTCGGGATTTCTGGAGAAGAACTCGTATAAAAAGATAAGCAACTGGCGAGCCCTGGCGCCCTCTTCCTTTTCGCGATTGGCATAGTACACATTAGTGAAGAGAAATTCCCTTAATTCATTGGCGGCTTTGCGGATGGTGTTACTCATCCCGATGGATGGCGACCCCTTTTCCATCGTCAATTTGTCTGCCGAAGATGTTACGATATCGGTGACAAGGGTATTAATACGGCTGGAGTTTGTTGGTCCCAGGACCTTCATTGTTGAATCGGGCAGGTCTGCCGGTGAAATGATCTCTGCCCTCATAGCGTCCTCGGCGTCATGATTAATGTAGGCAACCATGTCTGCCATTTTAACTACCTGTCCTTCGATCGTGGAGACCGTGTTCCACCCGAACTCGAGTATCTCAAGATCTCCTTTCGAATGGTTCAATATGCCGTCTCGCACTTCCCAGGTGAGGTTCAAGCCTTTTCCCTTATTTTCTATGCACTCAACTACGCGTAGACTTTGTTCATAATGACGGAAACCACCTGGCAGCAGCTCATTTAATACGGCTTCTCCCATATGTCCGAATGGAGTGTGTCCCAGGTCGTGTCCCAGGGCTATTGCTTCGGTCAGATCCTCATTTAGGTTAAGTGCCCGTGAAATTGTACGTGCAATTTGCGAGACTTCCAGAGTATGGGTCAACCGTGTCACATAATGGTCGCCCAGTGGGGCAATAAATACCTGGGTCTTATGCTTAAGACGCCGGAAAGCATTGCAGAAAATAATGCGGTCCCGGTCTCTCTGGAAAGCGGTCCTGAGCGGGCATGGCTCTTCGGATATTTCCCTCCCTTTGCTGGTCGCACTACGCGCAGCAAAAGGCGATAAGCGCTCCTCAGCCTGCTCCAGCCGCTGCCGAACATTTAAGTCAGCCATAAGAAAAACGTATTGCTAGAGTAATATTACAAAATTAGCGTGATGAAGCCAATTTTTTCTCAGCCGCAGCGATGATTTGCCTGGTTTCATTGATCATGTCGGGGGTTACTGAAATGGATGTAATGCCCCATTTTACCAGCTTCTCTGTGATCTCCGGGTATACAGACGGCGCCTGTCCGCAGATGGAACAGGTGATACCTTTGCGTATCGACGTGGTGACGGCCTTTTCAATGGCAAGCATCACCGCTTCATTTCTCTCATCGAACTGCGGTGCAAGCCTGGAATTGTCCCTGTCTATTCCCAGGATCAGTTGTGTGAGATCATTCGAGCCGATCGAGATACCGTCTATGCCCGCATCGATAAATTTATCAATTAACATGATGTTGGATGGGACCTCTACCATCATCCACAGTTTAAATTTGGGGAACTGGTACAATCCTTCTGATATCAAAATATTTTTTATCTGCTCGATATCGGACACAAAACGAACAAAAGGTATCATTACGTAAAGGTTATCATACGACTTGCATACCTTTTTAATAGCATCAAGCTCCATCCTGAAGACCTCGATCTCCCGGGTATACCTGGAGCAGCCTCTATATCCGATCATAGGATTCTCTTCGACCTCTTCATATTTATACCCGCCCGGCAAATTCCTGTACTCATTGGTCTTGAAGTCTGTAGTACGGTAAACGACGGGTCTGGGATGAAAGGCCTTCGTAAATGTTGTCAGGTTTCTTGCAAGGATCTCAACAAATTGATCGGCCTTCCCTTCGTGCAACATGTAGCGGGGATGTCCCGGCATTTGCGCCATTATGAATTCAGCACGGAGCAATCCAACGCCGTCTACATCGAGCTTGGCAATTTTTGGTGCCATCTCGGGCTCGGCTAGATTAACATAAAGCTTGGTCTTTGTCTTGATTTTTCTAGCGGGTATAGTGAGTTGTTTCGCTTTTTCTGATGCAATGGCGATTTTGCCTTCGTAAACCTTTCCCATGGAACCGTCAACTGTGACTTCCTGACCGTCCTTCAGAAGTTTTGTTGCTGATTCAGTCCCTACTACACAGGGTATTCCGAGTTCGCGGCTTACGATGGCTGCATGAGCCGTTCTTCCGCCCCTGTCAGTAATTATAGCGACGGCGCGCTTCATAGCAGGTACGAAATCGGGTGTGGTCATTTCGGCAACAAGTATATCTCCCGGAACGATTTTATCAATCATTGACGGATTGGGTACTATCTTTACTTTACCTGATGCCGCGCCGGGGCTTGCTGCCACACCTGTTAATAGTAGCTTGGCTGTGACTTTCTGAAGAGTCCCTGTCTCCTTGGGCTGGGCCAGGGTAGTTACCGGCCGTGTCTGAACGATGTAAAGCTTACCTTTCTCCTTGGCCCATTCTACGTCCTGGGGTGTTTTGTAGTGGAGTTCAAGAGCCTTGCCGATTTTGGCAAGGCTGATGATATCTTCATCAGACAACTTCTGGACCGACTGTTTCTTCGCAGCTATGGGTACTTTGATATTGGTATCGAGTTCACCTGCGGCAGTCTTTGTATTGTGCGTCAGCTGCCACCCCTGTTTCACTAACTTTTTATCCAGAATTTTCAAGCTTTTTTTATCGATCATGTACTGATCGGGGGTCAAATCTCCTGAGACAATGGCCTCACCCAACCCGAATATACCCTCGATCAGGATCTTACTGCGGTCGCTCGTCAGTGGTTCTACGGTAAAGAGTACCCCTGCAGCTTCCGATTGTATCATCCTCTGTACCGGTACAGCGATCCCGACTTTAAAATGGTCATAACCCTGCTCGTTCCTGTAGAAGATGGCCCTTGATTCAAAAAGGGAGGCCCAGCATCCCTGTACTGCCTTAACGACAGAGTTCTCACCCTGAATATTGAGATAGGTACGCTGCTGTCCGGCAAAAGAGGCATCCGGCAAGTCCTCTGCGGTAGCAGATGACCGTACAGCCACCAATCCTCTTCCCAATTTAGTGTAGGCCGCTTTTATTTGGCGCACTATGTGATCGGGCATAGGAACGCCCTCAATTTTATCTTTTATCCTTGCAGATGCATTCTGCAGGGCCTTGCTATCGTCGGTATCGAGTTTGTTCAGCAGGCGGCGGATTTCCTTTTCGAGGTTAGTCTCTTCGATAAAATCGAAATAGGCAGTCGCAGTTACCACGAATCCAGGTGGTACCGGTATTTTCGCATGTACCATCTCTCCCAAATTGGCGCCCTTGCCGCCGGCGACCCCTATATCATCTCTGGTTATTTCTTCAAACCAGGCTATTGTTTTCCTATTTTTTTTCATGAGGTTCCTCGCAAAAAACCTACCTCTTTCGAATTTTCCTATTATAACATTCGGGCAGATGTACAGTTAAGAAGCTGTAAATGAATGGATGGCGACCTCTTCGGTGAATAAAAAGGCCGGCTTAAATATTTTCTATTTAAGCCGGCCGTTATTTAGCTCTGAAATGTGCTTTGGCTTCTACAGATTTTTAATTGCTTATTATCCAGAGTTCTATAAGGGTTGCAGAAAGCAGATACCCGTCTCGTTTCTCACATCTTCGACAACTGAATTATCAAGAACGGCATCATTGCCGGGGCCGAACCAACCCTGGATTACGTATTGATCTCCCATTTTTACTACCGGATGTCCGAACCACGTTTTCACCTGTGTGACCGTCGCAGTATTCGGCAGCAGTACAGAATACAGGTAAGCGTCGGTTGTATTGAGGTCGAAGCCTTTCATTGCCATTTGCCTCATGCTGTTCATCCTGTCTTCTCTGGTCGCCTGTGAGCCGGAATATGTCTGGTTAATGTATCCGTCCGGGAACATAATTGCATAGTAATTTAGTACATCGTCCTCGGTGACCACTGTCGGACATTTTGGAGCATAAACAATCGTTGCGCTGTCGGCGTGCACGGCTGCCGGTAGTATGAACATCACTGCCATTAGTAGAGTACCCAAAATCATTAATAGTCTTCGCATTTTCATTTTCCTCCTTTCTTTTACATCTATTATTTATTTATATTTATTATCGGAGAAGCCAAAGCACCTTGATCTCCGGTAAGTTGTCGTCTAAAACCTAATCTCATTTAATTTCTCCTGTTCTGTTTAATTCCTACAAATAAAATAGCAGTTGGCAGATTTAAAAATCATAAAAATGTCGCAAAAATTCTGAAATCCTTGTGACATTTACAAATCTGTAACATTTCGTTACGCGGCAGGAGATTATCTGATCGTGTGATCAATCTGAGGATACCGGGTGTTCGCTTATAATAACGAAGTGCGGATACGCCAGGACAGATACTGGCTTTTAAAGGTAGTTGACGGCGGCAAGTGCCGGTTAGGCAGCTTAGACGTTGAACAGGAAGTTGATTATATCTCCATCCTGCACGATATAGGTTTTCCCTTCAAGTCTCAGCAGCCCGTGTTTGCGTGCCTCGGCCATATTGCCGCTTTTGATGAAATCATCGTAGCTGATAACCTCGGCCCTGATAAACCCTTTCTCTATATCTGAATGGATTTTTCCGGCTGCCTTCACAGCAGGAGTGCTATTTCGGATTGTCCATGCTTTGACTTCATCTTCGCCGACTGTAAAGAACGATATTAACCCGAGCAGCGAGTAGGAGTGACGTGATAACCGCATCGAAAGCGGCTTCCTTCAGGCCGATATCGCGGCGGAACTCTTCGGCTTCCTGGTCACTTAGCTGCACTAGTTCCATCTCCAGTTTACTGCACATTGAGATCAGTTCCGTCTGCGGCCGTGAGCATTTCGATTTCAGATCCGACAGGCTTTGTTCAAACGTGGCCAGTTGCTTCTCGCCGATATTGATTACGATGAGCATGGGCTTGGCGGTAAGGAATTGATAGTTATTTAACGAGCGCAACTCGTCAGCGGTTAGCTTCTGGAGCCTGATGGGTATATTGTTATCGAGAGATTGCTTTATCCTGACCAATAATTCTTGTTCTTTTACGGCAGCATCTCTTTCTGCTGATTTGCCCATTTTTAGGGTGGATTCAAGGCGGCTGAGTCTTTTCTCGATGATAACCAGGTCTGAGAAAATCAACTCCATGTCCAGGGTTTCAATATCCCTGAGAGGGTCTACTCTGCCCTCGACATGGGGAACATTCTCATCTTCGAAGGCCCTTACAACTTCCAGGATTGCGTCGGCGCTGCTGAGTGTATTCAGAAGCTGGCCGCTGACGCCTTGTTCCTTGCCGAAGCTCTTGGAAAGTCCGCCTATATCTATATATTTAATCTCGGCTGGTGTAGTTTTCTTGGGATGGAAAATGCTGCTTAATTTGGTCAACCGTCCATCCGGGACTTTAGCTATTGCGGGATTGATGGTTAGCCCCGCGCCTGAACGCGGTTTGTTCTCTGCCGTGAATTTGGTAAGTGCATTAAAGAGAGTTGTTTTGCCGCTGGCGGGCAGACCTATTATACTTATTTCCATATGATAGCCTCGCTCGGCTAAACACTATAGGACAGCGTGGTTTAAAATGCAATTATAGACTTGGGCGGTATCAGGGTCTGTTGTTGCAGAATTAGGCTGTGTGTTATAATCAATAGAATTTCGCAGTCTGGAGGATTTATTGTGCCCAGTTATGAACTGGTTTTCATTTTAAATGCAAACCTAACAGAAGACGATTTTACCCGTGTGCTGGGTAAAGTCAACGATCTTATAACCAAGCTCGGCGGGACAATCAACGAAACAACTCCCTGGGGCAAAAGAAAGCTGGCATACCCCATCAAAAAACAGTCTGAAGGGAACTATGTACTTGAAAAAGTGCAGATTAAGCAAACGGCCTTAAAAGAGCTTGATACTAGCCTGAAGCTTTCAGATGATGTTTTGAGGTATTTGTTTATCCGCGCGTAATGATTGGTTCCCGGAGGGGTAGATGGCCAATTTAAATAAGATTTTACTGATTGGTAGAGTCGGCGGTGATCCTGAAATGAGGTTTACGCCGGATGGAATTGCGGTAACCAGTTTCAGCCTGGCGGTCAATCGCAATACTCGTCAGCCGGATGGCTCATTTAAAGAAGAAACCGAATGGTTTAGAGTTAGTGCTTGGCGAAAGCTGGCGGAAACATGCAACCAGTTTCTTACCAAGGGAAGACTGGTATATGTTGAAGGAAGCTTACGTGCCCGTATGTATGACGGCAAAGATGGGCAAAAGCGCGTTAGCCTGGATGTAAATGCCGAGAGGGTGCAATTCCTTGAACGGCAAGGGGCAGCGCCGTTGCCACCTGAATCCGTTACCGGGGAAGGCGATATCGAACCCGAGGATATCCCCTTTTAGGCCCTTGAAAACAGAAGGAGGAATATTACTAATCTAATGGAAACTAATACAGTTCAGAGAAGGGAAAGGGGACGCAAGTTTATAGTAAAACCCAAGGTATGTATGTTTTGTGCGGATAAAACTCCGATCGACTACAAAAATGCATCCCTTTTGCAGCGTTTCGTTTCTGATCGTGGCAAGATAGTGCCACGCCGGCGCACAGGTGTCTGTGCCAAACACCAACGCAGCCTGGCCCAGGCCATCAAAAGGGCGCGCTATCTGGCAATGCTGCCGGCTTCCCCTAATCACGTTTACAATATCAGCGGTGCTTCTGAAAGAAAAGCATAATCAAACTGGAGAATTGAATTGCCCAAGAGGACTTATCAACCAAAAAAGAGAGGTAGAGTACGGAAGCATGGTTTCCGTGCCAGAGCATGCCACCAACGGCGGTCGCGACGTTTTAAAAGCCCGGCGGGCCAAAGGCCGCTGGAAACTTACTCAAGTGTAGTAGAGTAATGGCCAAGAGATTGGCTTTGACCAGGAGAGCACAATTTTTAGCAGTTTATGAATCGGGTAAAGCATCGGCGGACAATCTGATCGTAGTTAAATCGATACCCAATGGTCTGGATGCTACAAGAATCGGCTTTTCGGTAACCAAGGAAATGGGAAAAGCCACTGTCAGGAACCGTATTAAAAGACTGCTCAAGGAAAATGTGCGAGTACTGGATATAAAAAACGGGCGGGATATCGTGTTTATTGCGCGGCGGAGCATCGTTAAAGCTGACTATCACCAGCTTACGACATCAATTGTAAAATTGTTGCGCCGTGCGGATTTACTGATGAGCGATGTTGAAAAAACTGGCTCTTAGTACAATTAGGTTTTATCAGCGGACAATTTCGCAGGTGACGCCACCTGCGTGCCGATTCACCCCAACTTGTTCGCAGTACGGGTACGAGGCCATACAAAAATACGGTGTTATGAAGGGCGGCTGGATGACCTTTTTGCGCATATGCCGCTGTAACCCGTGGACCCCGAGCGGGTATGACCCGGTACCTTAATATAAATGGATGTCAAGTGAAAAGATAACAGGATAATTCATGAGCAAAGTTAGTAAATCAATAAAGATTGTTGTTCTGGCAAGCGTTCTTCTGCTGGTATTTGTAGTTGCTTGTACGGACCAGACTGGTGGTGGCGGCGGTGGAGGAGGTTGTTCCGGCGCCACGGGGCAGGGCTGGTCAGGATTCAGCGCTTATAAACAGGTCCTTTGTTTTGGCTCGATGGAGGGCAAGGTTATAGCAATCGATCCCCAGGCGCGCACTGATAACAAGACCTTCCCGGCGCAGGGTGAATGGGTACAGGTCATTAAGGCCGCAACTGCGGGTTCCGGCTGCGGAATGCCTATGTGTTCCTCTTCAACCTCGACTGCAGGAGCAGGAATATATGACACACCCCTGGTAGTCGATAATTTGACTTATGCAGGTACTTACACGGGCAAAGTATACGCATTCAACGCGAGCCGTGGCGGCGCAGTCAGGTGGACATATCCCAGGGAAGGTTTTGAGACAGTGGGAGCCATTGTCGGCAATATTGTTACTGATGGGCAAAGCCTGTATTTTGGCAGCGCCAATTCGAAAGTATATGCGCTTGATGCGGCAACCGGGGATTTCCTGTGGGAGTTCCAGACTTCCAGTAAGATCTGGACGGCTCCGGCAGTTGATAACGGTGTTGTCTATGCGGGTAACTACGGCGGAACTGTATATGCATTGTCCGCCGATGCCGGCAAGGAAATATGGAGCCTGAAAATACCGTCGGCCGTAGCATCCTCAATTGCAGTTGACGGCGACAGCATATACTTTGGCACTTTCGACCGTTATTTATATGCCCTCAAGAAGGACAACGGCCAGGAAAAATGGAAATTCAACGCAGGCAACTGGTTCTGGGCAAAACCGGTGATATACAAAGGAAAGATATATGCGGCCAATCTTGACAAGAACGTATATGCTCTTGATGAAGCCACCGGCAATCTTTTGTGGAAGTTCGAGACTGAAAGCCCCCTGGTTGCCACGGTTGCCCTGTCGGGCAATTACGTTTATGCAGTGAGTGACAAGGGTATCGTGTATAAGCTGGATATGGAAACCGGCAAAATGATTAGTAATGTTTCTGTAGGGTACACGGTATATGGTTCGCCATACGCTTCAGGTGACATGGTTTACGTGTATGCCCGAGACCACAATGTATATGCTGTTGATACGGTGAAGAACACCGTAACGTGGAAATTTTCCTCATTTTTAAAGTAGGTCAGATAAATGGTTGATATTTGGAATCTAGCTATACTCGACCCGGTCATGAACGGGCTTATTGCCCTTTCTCAGATGCTGTGGGGCAACTTCGGCCTTGCAATCATCGTACTGACCCTTGCCGTCCGGTTGGTACTCATGCCACTCACCTTCCGGCAGACACAGTCTACCATGGCAATGCAGGCCTTGCAGCCAAAGCTGCAGGAAATTCAGAAGAAATACGCCAGGAACCAGCAGCAGATGCAGAAAGAGATGATGCGGCTTTACAAGGAAGCCGGCATCAACCCGCTGGGATGCATGTGGCCCATGCTCATACAGATGCCCATCTGGATTGCTCTTTATCAGTCCATCATGCAGGCGCTTGCTGCTACACCTGAAAACCTCTTAAGCCTGTCTCAGCATCTATATTCATGGGACATGGTCGGCCAGGCGATCCCGCTTAACGAAGAATTTCTCGGGCTCCACCTGTCTCAGCCTGATCCGACCATGATATTGGCGATACTGGTGGGTGTGACAATGTGGGTGCAGCAGAAGATGGTTACACCGCCTTCCACCAACCCGCAGCAGCAGCAGATGTCCAGCATGACGACCTTGATGATGCCTATGATGTTTGCATTCTTTACACTGTCGTTCCCCAGCGGACTCGCCGTGTACTGGGTGGTATCAAACGTTATTGGCATCGCCATTCAATATTTCGTCGGTGGCATGGTTGGGGCTATTTCACCTTCCCGTCTCTGAGGCCTCAGCCGCAGCCCGCGGGTGGCCAAAAAACTGAAGATCAGAAGTCCCTCAAAGAGGGTACTGACAAAAAGAAGGGATAGAATTGAAAGAACTGGAGATAAGCGCAAAGACCGTCGAAGAAGCGACAAGAATGGCGCTTGAACAGCTTGGCGTCACCAGGGACGAGGTGGACATTACGGTCATCAAGAAGGGCAAGTCCGGTGTACTGGGCGTCGGAGCGGAAGATGCCAGGATTAAAGTGGAGCTTCTCGAAGAAGAAGAGCCGCTCTCAGAAGTTGATGGGGCAGAGGCAGGCCGGATGGTGCTCAGCGAAATCCTTCATGTGATGGGGATTGTTGCCACTGTAGATGTAAGCAAATCATCTGACCCCGGCAACCCCGTAACCTTAAATATTGAAGGTGACGACCTTGGAGTCTTGATCGGCCGCAGGGGACAGGCTTTATCTTCGCTGCAATACCTGGTGCGGTTGATCGTTGCTGAAAAATTGAAGAAATGGGTATCAGTTAACGTGGACGTTGACTGGTATAAGAAGCGTCATTACGAGTCATTGAAGAAGCTGGCACTCCGTTTGGCTGAACAGGTTACGAAAAGGAAAAGGCCAATTACCATGGAGCCGATGCCCCCGGATGAAAGGCGTATTATACATATCACGCTCGCCAATTATCCGGAAGTGAAGACAGAGAGCACCGGCGAAGGTGAGGGCCGTCGCGTAGTAATTCAGACAAGGAAGCGCTAGCCATGTTTCAACCCGTTAACAGCAAAGTCAATTTCCCTGAAATTGAAAAGAAAGTCCTTGCCCTCTGGCGTGAAAACCATATCTTTGAGAAGAGCATAGAGGAAAGAAAAACAGCTCCCAAATTCATTTTTTACGAAGGCCCCCCCACTGCCAACGGCAATCCCGGTATCCACCACGTGCTGTCCCGCGTATTCAAGGACGTAATCCCCAGATACAAGACCATGAAGGGATATTGTGTTCCACGGAAAGCCGGATGGGATACTCACGGTCTGCCCGTTGAACTGGAAGTCGAAAAACATGCTTGGTTTTACTGGAAAGGCCCAGATCGAGAGCTATGGCATCGCCAAGTTTAATGCCCTGTGCCGGGAAAGCGTATTCAAGTATCTTAAACAGTGGGACTCGCTTACCGAGCGCATCGGGTTCTGGCTGGACATCGATCATCCTTATGTGACCCTGGATAATTCCTATATCGAATCAGGCTGGTGGGCGATCAAACAGCTCTGGGATAAAGGCCTGATCTACCAGGGATATAAGGTGACCCCGCATTGTCCCAGGTGCGGCACTTCTCTCAGTTCGCATGAGGTTGCGCTGGGCTACAAGGACGATACGGTCGACCCCTCGGTCTATATTAAGTTCAAAATTCACAGCGTGCCTGCAGCCGTCAAAGATGACAAATCTGAGCCGTTCTCTCTGCACAAAGCTATAAAAGAGGGCAAAGCCTATTTCCTGGCATGGACGACTACGCCATGGACGCTGCCGGGCAACACATCGCTGGCGCTTTCAGCGGATGCCGATTACGCCGTTATTGAGTACAAGGGCGAATATTTGATTTTTGCCACTGCCCTGATGGACCAGGCGGGACTTGGCGACAGGCCCGTACTGCAGGTCATAAGGGCAGGGACCTGGAAGGGTCGACATATGTATCCTCTCTATAATCCGCATGAATTTGGAGTGGAGAGAAAGCGTGCCAAAGAAGGTCATCAGGGCCAGTTTGATGTCCAGAAGTCCGATCCCAATCTTACATATAAAGTCGATAAATGCCGATTTCGTCTCCATGGAAGACGGCACCGGCATAGTGCATATAGCTCCCGCCTTCGGTGAAGTGGATTTCCAGGCCGGGCTGGAGACATAACCTCGACTTCGTACAGCAGGTTGACCTGGCCGGCAATATAACCGGCACATACTCATTTTCCGGCAAGTTCGTCAAGGAAGCCGATCCGCTGGTCCTGAAAGACCTTGAGTCGCGGGGTCTGTTATTTAAGAGCAGCCACTATCAAGCACACTTATCCCTTTTGCTGGCGCTGCGATGCGCCGCTGGTGTACTACGCCAAGAAGACCTGGTACATCAGGACATCGGCGCAAAAGGCCGAGATGATTGCCGGGAACCAGAAAATCAACTGGTACCCGGAGCATATCAAGGAAGGAAGGTTCGGCGATTGGCTGCAGAATAACGTGGACTGGGCCTTCTCGCGTGAAAGGTACTGGGGCACGCCGTTAAATATCTGGCATTGTGAAAAATGCGAATGCCTATGAGTGCCTCGGCGGACTGGCCGAGATAAAAGCAAAGCCCGGTTTGCAGGGCTTCACAGATGACTATGGACCTGCACAGGCCATATATCGATGATGTTACTTACACGTGCCAGAAATGCGGCGGGAAAATGAGCCGTCAGTCCGAGGTCATAGACTGCTGGTTTGATTCAGGCTCCATGCCATATGCACAGTGGCATTACCCCTTTGAGAACGTCGATAAATTCAAGGAAAGTTTTCCCGCCGATTACATCTCCGAAGCTGTTGACCAGACCAGGGGCTGGTTTTACAGCCTGCACGCCCTGTCTACGCTGCTTTTCGACCAGCCCTGCTATAAGAATGTGATCTGCCTCGGTCATATACTGGATGCCCAGGGCGAGAAGATGAGCAAGACCAGGGGCAACGTTGTGGACCCGTGGACGGTGCTGGACTCTTCCGGCGCCGATGCGCTCAGATGGTATATGTTTACGGCCACGCCTCCGGGAAATGTCAGGCGCATGTCTCCCGACCTGGTTGTCGAGGTAATGCGCAATTTTCTCATGACCCTGTGGAACACCTATTCGTTCTTTGTTATATATGCCAATATTGATAATTACAAGCCCGGCAAACAGGTCGTTGCCACTTCGGAGCTGGATAAGTGGCTGCTTTCCAGCCTCAACCGCCTGATTGTCGATGTAGATGACCTGTTGAACAACTATGACCCGACCACCGCCGGAAGAAAAATCGAGTCCTTTGTTAATGATCTTTCCAACTGGTATGTGAGGCGCAGCAGGCGGCGTTTCTGGAAGAGCCAGAACGACGATGACAAGCTGTCCGCCTATAATACCCTGTACCAGACACTGGTAACCCTGTCCAAATTGCTGGCTCCATTCACGCCCGTTTGTGGCGGAAGAGATGTACCAGAACCTGGTGAGGACAGTGGACAAAAATGCGCCCGAGAGCGTTCATCTGACAACATTCCCTGTAGCTGACCAGTCGTTAATCGATAATGACATAATCAGCGATACAGAGCTTGCCATGAAGGTCTGCAGTATGGGGAGGGCCGCCAGGTCCAAGAGCGCTGTCAAGGTCAGACAGCCGTTGCCCAGGGTTATAGTCAAGGCCAGGTCTTCACACGAACGGGAAGCCCTCACGAGGTGGTGCAGCCAACTGCTGGATGAGTTGAATGTTAAAGATATCGGCTTCACGTCTGAGGATATGGTGGAAGGAAAGGGGCTGTCAGTGATGGCCGAAGGCGAATACCAGGTTGGCGTGGTAACCGAGATCACGCCGGAATTACTGGCCGAGGGCATCGCCAGGGAAATCGTCCGCCGTTTGCAGACTACCAGGAAAGCCAAAGGGCTTGAGATAGCTGACCACATTGTCACGTATTACTACGGCGGCGACCAGATAGATAAAGTCATAACCGGGTTTGCCGATTATATCAAGCAGGAGACGCTCTCTGCTGCGCTGGTGAAATCCGCCGATAAGTCCATTGAAAGCCTGCCGGGCAACAAGGGTCAACTTTTTGTGGAAACGTTCAAACTGTCCGGGATAGAAGTTACGCTCGGAATCCAGAAAGTTGATTAGCTCTCAATCAACTGATTTTCTTAACAGGCCTCATTGAGGCGGCGGGCTCTTCGTCAATTGCATTGTAGTGGTCAAGGTTGTTTTGCCGCGTACGTAAGTCACCGTGACGTCCTCGCCAATCTGCGAATTCCTCAGCGCTCGTAGCAGTTCCGGGGCGCTGTTGATGTCGCTGCCCTGGTATTTTATGACCACATCCAGCCTTTTCAGGCCGGCTTTGGCTGCCGGGCTGCCGGGTTGAACAAAGGTAACCGCAGCGCCGTGATCGACGCCCAGGCCATAACGGTAGGCAATCGACTGGTCCATTGTATACAGCTCAACTCCCATGAACGGGCGTGTTATATAGCCCTTGGTGATCAGTTCTTGCAGTATCGGCATGGCAGAATTGATGCTGATGGCGTAACCCATCCCCTCTACACCTACTTCGGCTATTTTGGCGCTGGTAATCCCTATTACCTCGCCCTTCATGTTCACCAGCGGACCGCCGCTGTTTCCCGGGTTGATGGCAGCCGAAGTCTCTATAAGGTCATACAATGATTCCTCTTCGTCCATTGAAAGCGACACTTTGACTCCGCTGACTGTTCCTTCCTTGGCCCGTATCCCTTTGCCCAGCGGATTACCTATGGCCACCACCCAGTCGCCAACTCTCAGCCTGGAAGAATCTCCGATAGAGGCAGCGCTCAGGTCAGTCATGTCCACTTTGATTATGGCGAGGTCGGTTAAGGGATCACGTGATACGTTGCTGGAATCGCCCTGGAAGGTCCTCCCGTCTGAAAACTGGACCATTATCTTGGTCGCGCCTTCAACCACATGGTTATTGGTCACGACAATACCTTTCTTATCCAGTACCCAGCCAGAGCCGGCGCCCGTTTGTGTCACCTGCCTGCTAAATATGTCACTTACGAATTGTTCGGTCGTAATGGTCACGACCTCCGGATTGGCTTTTTCCACAGCGTCTGCAATGCTCGGCAATACAGGCGAATTTTCCGTTGTAGCAGGCGCTTTCCAGTTAGGGTCGACAGGGGCAGATTGGGTAGCTACCGGTTGCGTGACCTGGGGTGTGGGAACGGTAGACGTGGGTGGTGTTGATGATGACCTGATCTCCACGTAACACGCGCTGCTGAGAATTAATATGGCGCCCGCTACTATAGCGGCAATTATTTTCTTCATTTTATTATAAACCCCGATGCATCTGAATGTGTTTGGATTGTAGCATAACATTATTTTAACGGGCAAAGATGCCGCAATTATTAAGGGAGCCCGGTGAAGATATGTCCAGGGATAAATTCCAAGCGCCAAACGCCCTATCATTCTTACGAGTGAATAAAAAGGAAAGTTGACCTTCTTGCAGAACAACGAAGCTTAAGTAAGGTAATAATATTACCCAGGATGGTAGGGCATTGTGGATAGTTCCCGAACTCCTGTTTGAGAGCAAGAAGCTTATTCCAACTCTTCAACAATTTCTCATAGCATATCACAGTCAGCAAAGTTGTCAGCGGAGAGTAATGGTACTGGCATTACAGTCGACTGTATAGGTTATGCCATGCCAGCTTCTATTTTGACTAATATACTAAAATATTTCTATAATTCAGTTATCAGGAATTATTACTAATAACATGAGAAGGAAGACGCGGCAGAGGATGGCTATTCTTGAGGTATTGAGGGGGATCAGGACACATCCATCTGCGGACTGGATTTATAATGAAGTTCGAAAAAAAATACCACATGTAAGCAAGGGGACGGTATACCGTAATTTAATGGTGTTAGAGGAAGAAGGGGCAGTAATTGAGTTGAACGTGGACGGAACGGTCGGAAGATATGAGATCAGTCAGGACAATCACTACCATTTCATATGTGAGCAATGCGGGCGGATTATCGATTTGTTCGAGCCGATCGAAACTGAACTTAATGTGAAGTTTGCAAAAGAACCGGCCTTAAGATTACACACCATCAACTGGAATTTCGCGGATTGTGCCATGATTGCCAATCCACCGTAAACAAAAAGTGCATGGGTAAAACAAAATGAAAACACTGATTGCTAATCAATTAAATTAATATAAAGGGTGAAATATCTAAATGAAATTTCCGGAATACGTATCAAAGGCCGAGGTCAAACGGGTATGCAAAGAGACTGGGATTAAGAGATTGGTCAGTATTAAAGGAACCTGCTATTACTAAAAAAGAAGCTGAGACTATTTTACAAATTATTAATGTGAAGAAGATGCCAATACCTGTTGATGAATTTAGACAGGGTTTAGAAGTGGAGCTGGAGCATGGCATCAGGTTTGAAGATGCAAACGTTACAAATAATCATCCTCTCTTGACCGGTATGATTGTAATGGCACATCTAAAAGAAACAATGGACTACTATGAACGGCTTGAGGTAGCCGAAATAGAGGGCGATCTTCTTAAAGCGATCCTTGCGAAAAACTTAAAGAAAATCGAAGAAAAGTATAATAAACTTATCAAGGCAGAAAGCCTGTTGAATAAAGCAATTGCGGCGCAAATAAAATGAATTTTGTAGTAGGAGGATGGAGTGGAAAAGAAGAAGCAAAACAAGCCGAAGACATCTCACACAACTAAAGGAGCAAACACTATGAACGAAGACAGCAAGCGCCCGGTAACGGATAGTGCTGAAGAACACATTGCGGCAGAGGCACATCAAACCGGGACTGGTGGCCGAACCAGTTGAATCTTGATATGCTGCACCAGCGTTCTTCCAAGTCCAATCCGATGGGCGAGGGTTTCAACTACGCTAAAGAGTTCAAGAGTCTCGACCTGGAGGCCGTAAAGAAGGACCTGCGTGAACTGATGACCAAGTCACAGGACTGGTGGCCGGCGGACTTCGGCCACTACGGACCTTTGTTCATCCGTATGGCGTGGCACAGCGCCGGCACCTACCGCACCGGCGACGGCCGCGGCGGCGCAGGCAACGGCAGCCAGCGCTTTGCGCCCCTCAACAGCTGGCCCGACAATGTGAATCTCGACAAGGCGCGCCGGCTGCTCTGGCCGATCAAGCAGAAATATGGCCGGAAGATTTCCTGGGCCGACCTGATGATCCTCACCGGCAACGTCGCCCTGGAATCGATGGGTTTCAAGACCTTCGGTTTCGCCGGAGGGCGTGAGGACATCTGGGAACCGGAAAAGGACATCTACTGGGGCTCCGAGGACAAATGGCTGGGTGACAAACGCTACTCCGGCGACCGGGATCTCGAGAATCCGCTCGCCGCCGTGCAGATGGGCCTGATCTACGTTAACCCTGAAGGGCCGAACGGCAACCCGGACCCGATCGCTGCGGCCAAGGATATCCGCGAGGTCTTCGCTCGCATGGCGATGAACGACGAGGAAACGGTGGCCCTCATCGCGGGCGGCCACGCATTCGGCAAGACCCACGGCGCCGGTGATGCGAAATATGTTGGGCCTGAGCCTGAAGCTGCCGGCATCGAGGAGCAAGGCCTGGGCTGGAAGAGCAGCTTCGGTACCGGCAAAGGTGGCGACACGATCAGTAGTGGCCTGGAGGTCACCTGGACCAACACGCCAACGAAGTGGAGCAACAACTTCTTCCGAATCCTGTTCGGCTTCGAATGGGAACTGACGAAGAGCCCGGCCGGTGCTCACCAGTGGAAGCCGAAGGGTGATGCAGGCGCTGGTACGGTGCCGGATGCACACGATCCGTCCAAGCGTCACGCGCCTTCCATGCTGACCACGGACCTGGCCCTGCGGTTCGACCCTATTTATGAGAAGATTTCAAGACGATTCTTCGAGAACCCTGACCAGTTAGCAGATGCGTTCGCCCGGGCGTGGTTCAAGCTGACGCACCGCGACATGGGCCCGCGCACGCGCTATCTCGGTCCGGAGGTTCCGGCGGAAGAGCTCATCTGGCAAGACCCCATCCCTGCTGTCAATCACAAACTGATTGATGCACAGGAAATTGCCTCCCTCAAGGGCAAAATCCTGGCTTCTGGCCTATCAGTGCCGGAGCTGGTTTCTGCCGCCTGGGCGTCAGCATCGACTTTCCGTGGCTCCGACAAGCGCGGCGGTGCCAACGGTGCCCGCATTCGTCTGGCGCCGCAGAAGGATTGGGAAGTCAACCAGCCCGCTCAACTGGCGAAAGTGCTCAAGACCCTGGAGGGCATCCAGAGTGCGTTCAACAGCGCCCAGTCCGGCAGCAAGAAGGTATCACTGGCTGACATGATCGTTCTGGCCGGTTGCGCGGGCGTCGAGCAGGCTGCTAAGAATGCTGGTTACGAGGTAACGGTTCCTTTTACACCGGGGCGCATGGACGCCTCGCAGGAGCAAACCGATGCGGCCTCCTTCGCCATGCTCGAGCCGAAGGCGGATGGCTTCCGCAACTACCTCAAGACCAAATTCTCTGTATCGGCCGAGGAGTTGCTGGTTGACAAGGCGCAATTGCTGACACTGACCGCGCCGGAAATGACGGTGCTCGTTGGCGGCATGCGCGTCCTGAATACCAATGTCGGCCAGACCCAACACGGCGTCTTCACCAAGCGCCCTGGGACGCTGACAACGACTTCTTCGTGAACCTGCTCGATATGGGCACGGCCTGGAATGCAACCTCGGAAGACAAAGACATGTTCGAGGGTCGTGATCGCGCAACCGGCGAACTCAAGTGGACAGGCACTCGTGTCGACCTCATCTTCGGTTCGAACTCCCAACTCCGGGCCTTGGCGGAAGTCTACGGATGTAAGGATTCCCCGGAGAAGTTTGTCCATGACTTTGTAGCGGCCTGGAACAAGGTGATGAACCTTGATCGCTTCGACCTCGCCAGAACGTAGCATAAACGCCTTCGAGGGCTTCTGACAGGGCGACGAAAAAACGGTAATCTAACAACTGGTTCCAGCGGACGGCGTATCGCCGCTGCTAAACCAGAACATTATGCTTTAAAAATACTAAAGATGAATTCTGCCACCTGGAACTGTAATGGGCGATAATGAATTTGAACTATTGACCCTGTGTAA
>CAWHDI010000031.1:0-36042 GCA_963827985.1 uncultured Chloroflexia bacterium
ACATAGAATACGGCCAAAACCACGTAAGGGAGGTATTGGCTATGGCTATGTTCGGGACAATCGAGTGGGCGAATGCATTCATGGAAGCAGTCAACGGCAGCAAGGCATACGAAGATGCGGCACAGACATGGGAAGGCGATTTTTATTTCATAATCGAGCCCGGCGGCTCAATTAAAGAGCCCGGATACCAGTATGTAGACCTCTGGCACGGCAAATGCCGCAAAGTTGATGTAATTCCTGCCGCCGAAAAAGATAAGTACAAGCCGGAATTCGTACTGTCGGCAGCAGTCGCTACCTGGCGAAGGTAGCGGAGAAAAAGCTGGACCCCATCCAGGCCATCGTAACCCGCCAGTTGAAACTTACCGGCAACATGGGCAAGGTCATGAGAGCGGTAAAAGCGGCCCAGGAGCTGGTCAACTGCGTTACGAAAGTGCAGACTGAATATCCCGAGTAAGACAGGGCCGGCGTTCAACGAAAATAATCCGTAGTAAATAACTGAGGAGGATTTACCATGCAGTTTTTTGGTGTTCCTTTTACGGCATTTGGCGACGATTCCCTCCAATATCTGAACTCGATCACGGGCAAACGTGCCTATATTGTCACGGACAAGAATATTACCAAATTGGGGCTGGCGGACCTGGTAGTGGCGGAGCTGAAACAGGCCAATATCGAATGCAAGATATTCGACGAAGTCGAGCCGGACCCATCCATTCAGACGGTCGAGAAATCCACGAAAATAGCGGAGGATTTCAAGCCGGACTGGGTGATCGGCCTGGGCGGAGGTTCATGTATGGACTCTGCCAAAGTCCACACTGGTCTGCTACGCGGCCGGCATCGGCCCGCTGGATATGTCCCCTTCCAGCTTTTATAACATCAGGGAAAAGGCCAAGCTGATCTGCATCCCGACAACCAGCGGCACGGGCTCTGAAGCCACCTGGGCAATCGTACTTACGGACACGGAAGGTGAAAGAAAAGTAGCACTGGGCTCCTACGAAACACTCCCGGACATAGCGATACTGGATCCCAAAATGGTGATGAGCATGCCGCCGCAGATAACAGGAGATACCGGCATGGACGCACTCAGCCATGCCATCGGGGGATATACGGCGACCTGGCGCACCAGGTTCACAGACGGACCGGGCCTTTTAGCAATCCGCCTTATCTTCGAAAACCTTAAAAAGGCCTACGACAACGGCAAGGATGAAGAGGCGCGCAAGGATATGATGTGCGCAGCTTCGATGGCCGGGACAAGTTTCGGCAACGGCATGGCGGGACTGGACCACAGTACCGGTCACGCCATCGGGGGTATTTTCCACATGCCTCACGGGCGGGCCGTAGGACTTTACCTGCCCTATACCATGGAATACATGATCTTTGGTTCAGAAGAAGCCACAGAACGTTTTGCGGAGATAGCACGTTTCTGCAAGATAGCTGAGGGCGACGACAAGAAATGCTCTACCGCACTGATCGCTGCGGTGCGCAAGCTCGCCAAAAGCGTTGGGCAACCACTGGCAGTGAAAGATACCAATATTAAACGCGAAGACTACATGAAGGCCATGCCCGGTTTGGTCGACCGTGCTGTGAACGAAGCCATGACTATAGCCGCACCACGTATCCCCGAAGCAGCCGAACTGGAAAAAATGTTCGTCTGCGCCTACGATGGTGAGCCCTGTAATTTTTAGTCTTCGGAATCGCTGAAAAAATAAACGGAAGCCGGTCGAAGCTGCCGATGCAAGCGCGACCGGCTTCCTGCTATAATCGGCCTGAATGACAACCCGTGTAACCAGGGACAACCGATCCGTAACCGCCGACCCTTCCAAATGCGCGGGATGCATAAACTGCATGCTGCGGTGCTCCTTCAGGACCAACAGCAAATTCAACCTGTCAAAATCACGTATCCTGATAGAACGCCTGGTCGGGCGGGAGACAGAGTTCGATATCAAATTCACGGTCGAATGCGACGCATGCTCGATATGCGCCAGGTACTGTCCCTACGGCGCGCTGACCGCAAGTAAAACGGGAGCCACAACGTAAGATGGAGTTCGGCGGCTATGCGGGCAACATTCTCCATATAAACCTGACCGACGGCAGTGTTCGAAAACAGCCGCTGGACACCGAACTCATTAAGAACAGTATTGGCGGCGCGGGCATCAACACCAGGCTTGCGCGTGACCTGATACCTCCTAAAACCGACCCTCTTTCCCCCAAGAACACCATCATCTTCGGCACCGGACCCTTCAACGGCACATTCATACCGGGCGCGTCCCAGACCATGTCCATATACAAGTCACCGCTGAACGGCTCATTCCCCCAGAGCAACGGCGGGGGAAACTTCAGCCATTTTCTCAAGTCGTCAGGCTACGATCACCTGGTAATAACGGGACGTTCTCCCTGGCCGGTTTATATTACCATCGAAGATGACAACATCCGCCTTCACCACGCCTCGGACATCTGGGGCACAGACGGGTTCGATACAACGGATGAACTGAGAGGGAGGCACTCTCCCTGCAGCATCATCCCGATCGGCCCGGCCGGAGAAAGGCAGTCCGCCATCTCCGTAACCCATATCGACAAAGGCGGGACGATAGGATCAGGCGGACTGGCGGCCGTAATGGGGTCCAAGAATTTAAAGGCTATCGTAGCCTGCACCGGAAGCCGGTCACTCGAAGTGGCCGACCCGGGACGCCTGCAGAGGCTGGTGCAGGAGATACTTGAGAAGATAAGCACATACCACCTGCGGGCTGAGATGATGAGCGGCGGCGCCATGAGGATGACTTCCGACTGGATACCACCAGGCATTGTGGCACGCAATTCCTCCGAGCTTATCCCCTATCCACCCAATATCGAAGAGATAAAAAAGCAGGTATATGAAATGCACCAGGCGGGGAGAAAGAAAATAGCCTGCGCGACGTGCCCGATGTCGGACAAGGACCGCATCGACCTGCCGGGGGGCAAGACCGTCTACGATACGGCGGTTTTCATGGAGATGGCTGCCATGACATCTTCAGCGGCGCTGGGACATGTCAGCGAAGGAACAATAGCCGAGAAATATGCGCTGGCATTGAAGTATTACGATGAGATCAACCGCATGGGACTTGACCGCGTATACAGCTTCCAGGGACTGGCGGACTACGTGATCACGCTGTATGAGGACGGTATTATAAACACGGCAGACACGGGAGGACTGGAACTGGACCGGAGCTACGAAACGCTGTTGAAACTCGTCCGTCTTACGGCAACGAGAGAAGGATTCGGCCGCATACTGGCGGATGGTGTAACAAGTGCGGCGCAAAAGATCGGCAAAGGCGCCGGCGAGCATATTCAGAATGTCGTGAAAGGCCAGTTCATTGCGTTCGACCCCCGCATCACAGGTTTTCTTCCGCTGCATTTCGGCATGCTGATACATCCCGGCCGCACATTGGGCGTGGCCGCAGCCATGGGAGCGCCTTCCTACAGCCCCGGCTGGCCAATAAATGAGATGAAGAAACAAGCCGCACGCTGCGGCGTGTCCGCACCTGACATCGAACGGCTATTTACGGACAGCACTTTCAATCTGGGCAGGTTGGCCAAGCACGCAGAGGACTTTTTCGGGCTGTTCAACATGCTGGGGCAATGCCACCGCCTGTACATTTCACGCTTTTACAGCATGGACACGCTGGCCGACCTCTACTCAGCAGTCACCGGCATTCAAGTCAAAGCCGAAGACCTCAAACAATCCAGCAGCCTCATGTGGAAAATGTGGCAGGACCTGAACACAAGCGCGGGTTTTACACGAGCGCACGACGAGCCGCCAGATATCTGGTTTAAGCCTTTGAGAGGCCCCGGCCGCGAGTACGAGCTATATGATTATTTTCTAAAAAGCCGGCTGACCAGGGAGGACATCCGGAGATACCTGGACGAATACTACAGTGAAAGGGCCTCCCAGGGCCCCTCATCATCCCCGTGGCTAAATGCAACACCGGGTCCAGAGTAAGCAAATTCACAGAAGTGCAGATTTTATTAACGGGGAGGCACGATGAAATATAAAAATATCCTGTATGAAAAGGATGGCCATGTGGTCACCATTACACTCAACCGCCCCAGGGTCCATAATTGCCTGAGCGCGGCAACGGCGGGAGAGTTGCATCACGCCTGGCAAAGCTTCAGGGACGATGATGACGCCTTCGTGGCTATCATGACCGGCGCCGGCGACAAGGCTTTCAGCGCGGGTTGGGACCTGAAGGAAGCCGCCGCACTGACCGGGCCTCTCGACTACGATAAATTCCGCATCGACCTGTGTAACTCAGCCGGACCCTGCGGCTATACGAGGCGCACGGATATATTCAAGCCTACCATCGGCGCTATTAACGGCTACTGTTTCGCCGCCGGGCTTGAGACTGCTTGCACCCTGGATATCCGCATAGCATCGGACAATGCTGAGTTCGGCTGTCTTGAACGGCGCTGGAACATCATACTGGCCGACGGCGGCACGCAGCGGCTGCCCATGGTCGTAGGATTTTCAAGAGCGCTCGAATTAATCATCACCGGCCGGCGCATCAATGCCGAGGAAGCCCTGCGTATTGGCCTGGTGACCGAGATCGTCCCCCGAAAGAAGCTTATGCAGAGGGCGCGTGAGCTGGCGCTGGCTATCTGCGAACTGCCGCAAGGCGCCATCCGGGCGGACAAGGAAGCTTGCGTACGCGGGTGGGGCCATCCACTGGAGGAGGGGCTGCGCATCGAAGCTGAGATGGTGGGATCCATGTTCATGCGAGAAGATAAGCACGCCCATGGAGCACAGTCATTTATCGACAAGAAAAGGCCTAAATGGAAGAAGCACGGGCTATAGGTGCAACGGCAGACTCAGCCTGATCACGCCTATTGCGATGACGGGCTCAGAACCAGCAGCGACTGTTTATCAGCTTCGACGTCCGTTCTGTTGAAAAGCATGGTATGGTACTGGACCTCGAGCCAGGCCGGGATCATATCATCGTAATGCTTGCTGAAGACCAATCCACTCTGCCCGGTGGTGTGCATGGCAAGCGATTTGTCGGGGTTACTCCAGTCGATGATCTGCCGGTAGCTGGGGATGGCAACCACACCGTAAGGATTGTTGTAATCGAAAGCCGAGACATTGACGGTATAACGCGAACCGGAGGTCGCGACAGGACCGCGGCTGAATATGAGGTCCAATCCCGGGACCCTGCCCAACACATGGCTAAAGGCTGTCTTATGCAGGTCACCCCATTTCCAATTGGCCGGATCGCCTCCGAATTTTCCGCTAAGCTCGGCGACCGCTTCGCTAAAGCTCTTGCTCAGCAGGTCATCCCGCGTTTCTTTGACGACAGTGCGGGTATCATCAAACCAGGCATTATTATTGTCCTTGATAATCCCGATCATAAAGACCGTGTGCACATCGCCTGAACCACCCATAGCTTTGGCGTAGTCGTTAAAAAGCTTGTCACCTAATTTATCCTGCAGCGTATTTTTCAACATCTTCACATAGTAAACATGGAAAATAGCGGGACCGGCTGCATCTGACCTGTCGTTAAAGTCCCATTTTTTTAGTATGTCCAGCGCCTGTTTTTCCCGGCTATCCGAAGGGTTGATTCCAGTCATAGAGGGTACCAACATCTGAGCCGGTATATCGAAAACATCGGCATGCATGGCTTCAAAGTCCTGCACGCTCAGTTTGTCTTTGGCATTAATCATGTCGGTAATGCGCTGGGCACGGTAGGGGGGAGTCCAATCATAACCCATGAAGTACTTATAGCCATCAGGCACAACCCTGTTATTGGCAGTAGCCACGAAATGCGTGGAGGGGTTAAATACGGATGGCAGTTCATCATAGGGAATATAGCCGGTCCAGTCATATTCACCTGTCCAGCCCGGCGACGGGACCATGCCCTCTCCTTTGGCCCGTATGGGCAACAGCCCGGTGGCCTGGTAACCGATATTGCCGCTATTATCGGCATAGACAATATTCTGGCTGGGCGCATCCCAGTACCTCAGGGCTTCATGGAACTCCGTCCAGTTGTGCGACTTATCCAGCATGTAAACACTTTGCAGGAGGCGACTGCGGCAATTTCCCGCCCACTGCAGAGCGAGGGGCTGCTCGAGCCCCTTGATCACATTGTCCATGATCGGTCCGTGGACGGTCAGCCGGATTTTAAAGTCCTCCGGCGCGCTGTGACCGCGCACTTTGATCGGATCGTCGATTACCTGCATGTCCTTCCACTCGCCTTTATATTCATACTGAAGGCTGTTGGAAGGATTAATTTTTTCTATAAAGAAATCCTGCACATCGGCCGGCAGGTTGGTAATTCCCCAGGAGATGTCCTTATTGCGGCCGATAATGATGAGAGGGCAACCGGGAAGCGACACCCCAGTCGCCTCGAAGCCGTCAGTGTGCATGTCGGTCTCATACCAGATGGAGGGCATCATCACCGAAAGATGGGGGTCGTTGGCAAGCAATGGTTTGCCCGTGGCGGACTTCTGACCGTCGATGACCCAGTTGTTGCTTCCAACGATATCTGATTCGCCCTGCAACCCGGTTGCAACCGGTGTACCTAGCGGGCAGGTCAATAATTCAGGCGGGACAATGACGGGACCGCTGTCCGGGTAGGGCGCCAGCAACTGGCCGGCTTTTTCGGCCCCGAACTTCTGCACCAGGCGGCCGCGCAGCAACTCCACCTCCCAGTTCTTGCTGAGGTCCCAGGATATCAACTCAGATACCGACATGGAATCCACAGGGTCCCAATCGGCAGGCTTAAAGCCCAGGATGGCAAACTCAACCGGCAGGCTGTCACTGTTGGTCCTGATAAAGGTATTAACGCCCGCGGCATAGTCGGTCAGCACTTTGAAAGTGGACTGGTCCATAGCCGAGCAGGTCTCAGCGGCCACACGCCTGAGCCCGGCGGCCCGGGAGAACTTGTCCATGTCCAGGGTTGATTCACCGAATATCTCAGAAAGAGTGCCAGCGGCCAGCCGGCGGTGCGTCTCCATCTGCCAGAGACGGTCCTGGGCCTGCACGTAGCCCTGGGCAAAGAAGAGGTCGTCCTCGTTCTTTGCGTAGATATGAGGCACGCCCCAGCTATCCCGGTAAATCTGCACGTCGGCACGGATGCCTTTCAATGTAACGGTCCCGTTAACCGGCGTGAAAGATCTCTGGACCAGCACGTAGAAAACTGAAGTTACAATGATGAGCAGTGCCAATATGACCGAACCGGCGATAATTAAAAACTTGCGCATTGGATAAGTATACCGCAACCTGCCTACGGTATTTAAACAACCACATCTGTCGTTATATCAAAGGATACTTGTTCCGGTCTATTAAGAGTTTGTTTTGCCTTTGGCTCGGATCATATAAAGACGAGCTATTAAATTATAAGTCCAGACTATATTGAGAAAATAGATCGGACTCAGCTACTGAAACCCTTGCTTTTTCTCGCCTTATTTTCGCATGAGATGCTTTCTTCACGTTTACAACCGTGTTAGCCTCTTCCGCAAACTCGATTAGACGAGGTAATTTAGGTTGTCCCAGGCCATTGTTCTTTCCAAAATAACTGATGTAATTTGCTTGCATAGAAATCACCCTATCTCCAGAAATTAGTACATATGTTCTTATTCATAGTACTACAGAATACGGGGCCTATGCAAATATTGATAAGACTTAAGGTAACGGCAGGCGTAAGCGTTTGTAGGTTTGATATGGTGCTCCTGTATCTCAGTGGATCAGAGTACCGGTCTTCGAAAGGTCAGTTTAATACGAAGTTCATCTAGGCATATATCGAATTAACCCATGTATGCCCGACGCCCTCCCTTGATCACTCGTAAGCCATTCTAGTCCCTACCTCACCAGAGGAGCGTCACGGGGAGCGTCAGGATAGCAACAGGACGGTTATTACAGATGCTGCTATAACTGCGGACTCTTAGGTACTGCTGAAGGCGTGGTAATGATAAGGGCGATTAATATATCGTAAAAGCATGTTATAATGTGCCTGTTCATTGAAGATATGGTTTGGGCATCGGAGTTATAACTTGGAAGATAGAAGTAAGATATCTTTAACCCCAGAGCAAGAAACCTTGCTTATTCCACTTTACTGCAAGGCAAACAAAGATAATCCAATAATGCTTGATGAGAAAGCAAAGGATATCCTCAATCACATTGATTACAATTTTGGCAAGCTCAAAGTTCCTGAGAAAACATGTATGATGCTATGTCTCAGGGCAAACCAGTTCGATGTTTATACCCAGGAATTCTTGACTGCTCATCCGAAAAGTGCGGTGATTTATCTGGGCTGCGGCCTTGATGGCCGATATACGCGGACTTAGTAATAACGAAGTGGTATGGTATGACCTGGATTTTCCTGAAGTGATAGCTTTAAAGAAGAAGTTTTACGAGGAAACATCGAAATATCATATGCTGCATTCCTCTGTAACTGAATTAAGCTGGATTGATGATGTTTCATGCCAAGGGAGAGATGTTTTAATTATTGCTGAAGGTCTATTTATGTATCTGAGTGAATCTCAAGTAAGGGAGTTAATTGCGACGTTGAAGAAAACTTTCCCCGGCTGCCGTTTAATTTTTGATGCTTTTAGTAAGTTTACAGCTAGCAAAATTACCAAACATCCATCAATCCATGAGACGGGTGCTAAGACCTGCTGGGGCATTGATGATCCCAAAGAAGTAGAGCGGTGGGAACCAGGTATACGGTTGGACGAAGTACGCTATTTTGCCCAAATGAGCGGATTCAATCGGCTAAGCAGGGGTTACCGAGTTGCTTTTCGCATTTCTAATTTTATTCCGGCTGTCCGAAATGCTCATAGGATTTTGTCCTTTACTTTATAGATTGCATTAGCCACACGCCTTTATTACGATTCACCATAGTCTGTACCTCGCTTTGGGAGCATCAGGACAATATCAGGAACTCCTCGGCGATCCAAGAATGAATGGCCGAGGAGTTCTTTTGATATCTTCCCGGCGGAAGCAAGGTTAGGGTTAGAGCTGGATCAAGGTCTATTTTTTAATTCTTTTGACCATTTAGCTATCTTCTTATACTTCAGCTTTTCATACAGACGCGTACTATGCTCTTCCCTTGAAGCCAGGTAAATTAACTCCTTTTGTAGCTTCCGGTAACTTTCCAATCTTGCCGGGTCCAAGTCACCTTGGTCGATGGCTGCTTTTACAGCACAGCCTGATTCGACGTTGTGACTACAATCGCTGAAGCGGCATCGTTTAGCTAGCATCTCGATGTCGTGAAAGGCTCCCTGGAGATCCTCTTCTCCAGCCCACATCTGGATTTCCCTCATGCCAGGCGTATCAATCACCATGCCGCCACCGGGAAGAAGGATAAGCTCACGTTTGGTCGTAGTATGTCGACCCATACGGTCATCTTCGCGAACTTCTCCAGTCTCCTGTTTCTCCACGCCAAGTAAAGCATTGATGAGAGCGGACTTACCGACTCCAGAAGAGCCTAAAAAAGCAGCTGTATTTCCTATAGTCAGGTAATTTCTTAGCGCATCCAACCCAATCCGTTCCTTAGCACTGACAGGGTGAATGGATATGCCTGGAGCAATATCTTCAACACTCCGGATATAGATATCGATATCCGGGCACAGGTCAACCTTATTAAGAACAATAACCGGGGTAGCTCCACTGTTCCAGGCAAGCGTAAGATATCGTCTCAATCCTTCGAAGGTTGAAATTTCTGCCGCCATCCAGACCGCTAACAATAAAAACGGTATCGATATTAGCCGAGACGATCTGTTCTTCGGTACGTTCTCCGGCGACTTTTCTGGAAAATTTGCTCTTTCTCGGTAGCACGGCATGAATTATGCCTTTCTGCTCATTGATTAGTGGTTTAATAACAACCCAATCGCCAACAGCTGGATATTGTTTTTCTTCCTCAGCAAGGTATCGCATTTTGCCCGAAATCTTGGCAGTTAATTCGCCATATTGACTATATACCTGAAAAGAGCCCTTGGATTCAGAAATAACTCTGGCGGGCACCGAATCGGGGATTTTCAAGGTCTGGAAGTGTTTCTGAAAAAATGAATCCCATCCAATATCTTCAAGGTTTATTGGCTGAGAGTCATTTGTATCTATATTCATCATTCTTTCTCCTATTTTCAAAAGTAAGATAATTAGGACTTCATTCGGTGATAAAAAAGCCACGGATTAACACCCCGTGGCTAACCTTGTCTTACTTCCTAATCAAGAGAAAAACAAAAAGCCGTTCCCGGTGGAACGGCTAGTAATTCACTCAGTCAAAACAGGAATATGGTATTTAGCCTGAAACCTGCCGGGGTGTGATATCCGCAGTTATTAAGATGGCAAGCATCAACAATCCTCCTTTATATTTATTCTATTGGAAATACTATCATCACTGCCTGGCGAATTCAACTTAATATAGATTGGGGATGAAAGCTGCTTGAATAGGTAGAGTTCCGCCTGCAGTTGTAGCTCCAGCGTCACGGGAGCGTCAGCGTTTGGAGGTTTGATATTGTGCGCCTGTAGCTCAGGGGATCAGACTGCCGGTCTTCGCAGATGGTATCGACATATACATAGAATTACTTTTCAGACATGGGTGGATAGCCATGAAATTCGCCCGGTTCACCTTCGTATAAAAAGACATCCTCAATTTTTACATTAAAAAGATTGGCGATACGGAAAGCAAGCGGCAGGGAGGGATCGTATTTACCGTTTTCGATGGAGATGACCGTCTGCCTGGTCACGCGTAATTGATCGGCTAATGACTCCTGTGTGAGGTCGTGCATCGCACGAAATACCTTTAGCCTGTTTTTCATCTATTGTACACCCTATAGCTTCCGGCTCAAATAGATGTAAATACACATGTACAGCAGTAATGCGACACAGATCGAATAGCCCATGATAGAACCTGTAAAAACAATGCTTTCCGGTAACTGGTTGCGGAAAAGTGCAGTGATCAGTGAGACGGCTCCTGCCAGTATAAGCATGGTGCTAAACGAAGCAAAAGCAGCTTTCCCCTGATCTGCGAGATTCGCTCGTCCTGAACTATCTCTTTATTGCGGCGTTCCAGATATAACCGCAAGCACAACAGCTGCAACAACCGCCGCCAGTGCGATTATGGGGGTGTCAGTAGCAATTGCAATTGCCACAGCAATGATCCCACCTGCCCACGATTAATAGCCCTGTAAATATTATATTTTTTTATTTGCATTCCAATGCCTCCTGTATAATGACATATACATATAGTAAAATAAACTATACATTTTGTCAATTACAGTATGGGAGCGTCAGCGTTTGGGAGTTTGCTATAGTGCGCCTGTAGCTCAGTGGATCAGGGTACCGGTCTTCGAAATTGGAATTCAAGGGGACTATTTGGCCCTGAACGGTTGAAGGACAGCGCCGGTCCTGAGGCCGCCTTTCCTCAGGCCGCCCAGGCAGGCCAGAGCGGCCAGCGAGGCAAAGGAGATTATCAGGACGATCACTACCAGGACGAGGGCCTGGTCCATATCGCCATCCTGCACAGCAAAATAGATGGCTACAGGCATGGTAGCAGTCCTGCCGGGTATATTGCCTGCCAGCATGAGAGTGGCGCCGAATTCCCCAAGCGAGCGGGCAAAGGCCAGGATAACTCCGGCCGCCACGCCGGGCCAGGCCAGCGGCAGGGTAACCGTCCAGAAGACCCGCCATTCACCCGCCCCAAGCGTCCGGGCGGCATCCTCGATAGTTTCTTTCAACCTGCTCGAAGGCGCCCCGTGCGTTCAGGTACATTAAAGGAAAGGAGACGACAGCGGCAGCGATAACGGTGGCGGGCCACGAGAAAACTACGGTTGCGCCAAGCTGCGATAATAACTGCCCGAGAGGACCATTTTTCCCGAACAGCATGAGCAGGCCAAGGCCGACTACGGTGGGGGGCAGAACGAGAGGAAGGATCAAGAGGCCATCGATGACCATCCTCAACCTGCCCCTGTAGCCGGCCATCCAGCGGGCGGCGGCAATTCCCAGGAAAAAGGTGATCACCGTAGCCGTAAAAACGGTTGCCAGCGAGATCCACAGGGGCGAAAGATATGCTTCGGTCATATGATCAGCCAACTATGGCAGAGAACTCACTTGGCGGCCATAGTAAAACCGTACTTGTCAAAGACAGCTTTGGCCCGGCTGCCAAACAAATATTTTTCATAGGCCCGGGCGGCATCCGCGTTCTTGCTTGCTTTAACAACGGCCACCGGATACACAATCTTTGCGTTGATATCATCCGGGGCATTGGCAGCAATGCTGATTTTAGTGGAGGTTTTGGCATCCGTCAGATACACAACGCCGGCATCGACATTGCCGCTTTCAACATAGGTCAGGACCTGGCGCACATCACTGCCCAGCACAAGTTTCGATTTCAACGCATCGGAAATCCCGAGTTTATCGAAAACCTGCTGTCCATACATGCCGGCAGGAACCGATTTAGGATCGCCGATGGCTATTTTCGTAACTTTATCAGAAACCAGTCCCTTGAAATCGGTGATACCCAGAGGATTGCCAGGAGGAACTATCAAAACAACCTTGTTGATCAACAAGTCCTGGCGGCTGTCGTCGATAATCAGCTTCTCTTTTTGAAGGGCATCCATCTGCGCAGCGGCAGCCGAAATGAAGACATCCGTGGGCGCGCCATTTTCTATCTGCTTCTGCAAGGTCCCCGAACTGCCAAAATTGGAAGTAATCGTTACGCCGGGGTTATCCTGCATATACAGCGCATTGATCTCTTTGAGGGCGTCGGTAAGACTGGCGGCCGCAGAAACATTCAGGGTGACCGCGGGAGCAGCACAGCCAAGAAGTGAAACAATTACAACGAGGATTGCAATTGTGGACAGGTGTTTGATGAGCACGATTTAACCTCCGCTTACCAATCTGAATAGCTTGACAGAATCGTTTTCTTTCAGGACGGTGGAATTCCAGATAGGTTCGTCGTTAACATGGACTATGACGGCCTTCTGCAGGTATGACGGCATTTTCAGGAATACAAGCAGTTCACGTACAGTGCAGTTATCCGGAACATCCAGAACAGAATCGCTGGCGACATTTTCAATTTTAATAAACTTGCCGTAATTGAGATTGATTTTCATATCCTTACCTCAAATCAAACATATGCGCGGCCGGTTATTTCCTCTTCATCATGCCCATGGAAACAGCGATCAGCACGCCGAAGAAGTTGAATATCTTGGCGTTCCCAACGAGCATGAGATCATAATTATTCATGGCCACCTGGAGACCGGTGTCCCCACCCAGGGCCAGCGTCTTGAACCCGACGTCGGCATTTTCGAAGACGAGGGCCAGATCAAAATCGGTAAGCACCTTATCCGTCGAGTATTTTCCATGTCTGAACATGAAACGCCTGCCCCCTTTCCGTCCTTTGTCATGATCACGTAGGCGCAGTTGCGTATGCTGATCATTTCTTTCACCGACTTGTTAGTTTGAACAGTGAGACCGATGGCCAGGGCGACAACAGCGAGCAAGATTGAAAACAGCATACTTATATCACCTCCGGAATCAATTCAGGCCAAAAGATGCGCCGGATATAGCTTTATCAGGTTCACAAGCGACATAACCTCTTCGTTAACAGGATTGGCGAAGACAACCTGGGGAGTGCCGGATTGGACCACACGCCCACCGGAATATATCAGCACCCGGTCAGCCAGGGTGTACGCCTCTAGCACGTTATGTGTGACCAGCACAGCAGGGACGCGTAATTCGGACTTTACAACGTCGGTAAGACACTTGCGCATCTCCAGACGAAGCTGGTCGTCCAGCGCAGAAAAAGGCTCATCCAGCAGAAGCAGACCCGGCTGCCGTACTAGCGCACGCGCAAAGGCGACTCTTTGCTTCTGGCCGCCTGATATCTCGTGTGGATATTTATTCCTGTGTTCCGCCAGCCGGAACAGCTCCATCATCTCCCCTGCCTTCCTCTTTGCCTGCCGGCGTTCTATACCGGCCGCGCCGTACAGGATATTCTTCTCGACGGTCATATGAGGGAAGAGAGCCAGGTCCTGGAAAACGTAGCCAACCGACCTCTGCTGCGGCGGAATATTAATATTTTTGCTCCGGTCGAACAGCAAGCGTCCATTCAGCTCCAGATACCCGTCGCCCTGCGGTGCAATTCCTGCTATGGTCCGCAACGTCAGACTTTTACCTGCCCCCGAATGTCCGAAGAGCACTAAAAGCTCATTGCCCATGCCCCACTGAACATCCAATAAAAAGCCTTCCAGTTGAGTCGTAATTTTAAGATCCAAACCCATCTCTACCTCTCAATCCTCACTTTAGAGCGCCACGTCTCGCCACTTCACGACTGTGAGACGATCCATGCCCCTGCTGCCACCTTTCCTGTAATTTATCATAATCCGCCGGGGAATCTATATCAAACAAAATGTTTTCGTCGGCCACCGGTACTCTAACTGTGGCTGATTCAAAGTGCTGCAAAGCGCCTTTGAGTCCACCGCCGCCAGCATAATCGGCTATGTAGTTCCTGTATTTTGCGGCGATCAAAGGTGGATGGCCGTTTCGCGCTTCGAAGCAGGGGACGAGTATTTTCCCCGGATTCCTAACGTAACTGTCCGCCAGTAGACGTATGGTCGACGGGCTTACCAGCGGAATATCGGCAGGAAGAACGAAAAAAGCGTCCACATAAGGACCGACGCTGCTAAGGCCTGCCTGAACGGATGAGAACATGCCATCGGCGTACCTATCGTTGATAATCACACTGGTTTTCAACTCTTCCAGGCGTGTTATCAGCAACTCCTTGCGGAAGCCGACCACGACACGCACATCGTTAATCCCTGCTTCAATAAAAGAACCGATGATCCTGGCAATGACAGGCTGACCTCCCAGATCGAGCAGCGGCTTAAAGCGCTCCATTCTCCTGGAGTAGCCGGCGGCCAGGATTACAGCTACGATTTCACTTCGGCCCATTTTCTTCTCTCTGCGCGGACATTGATAAGCTCACCGACGATGCTAACAGCAATTTCTGCCGGGGTTTCGGCCTCCATTTTCAGTCCTATGGGTGAGTGCACTTTTGCGATCTGTTCAGCGCTGAACCCTTCTTCCATGAGCGATTTATAGATAGTGTCCCGCTTGCGGGTACTCCCTATCATGCCAATGTAACCCGCCCGGGTCTTCAAAGCCTGCTGCAGAACCAACTTGTCATATTTATGTCCCCGCGTCACGATTATGACATAGCTGTTATCATCCATGGTAAGGCCATCGAAACAGGCCTGGAAAGATTTCAGCACCACTACCTCGGCCGGCGCCTTGAACCTATCCTGATTAGCAAACTCATCGCGGTCATCCAGCACCACGGTCATGAACCCGCAGCGGAGAGCCAGATCACTGACCTCCCTGCCCACATGCCCGGCGCCGAATATATAAACCGCACCATTGTTGCGTATGATATCCACCCAGAAACGCTTTTTGTCCAGTTCGATGAGCGCCGAGTTCAGTAAGGAGCCAACCTCACGCTTCAGTCCGGCCGGCAGGCCGGATATATCATCCCCAACACATACTTTATACTTGCCATCGCAGAATAACCAGTGGCCCGTTGGCCCGGCAGCGCCATCCGACCCCGGCACACCAGTTATTAAAAAACTGGTCTTACTGCTCCGCATATTATTCTTAATACCGCCGAATACGCGGACCATATCATCGGAAGCCGGTACAAACTCCAGCAAAAGTTCCGTTTTTCCCCCGCAGACCATGTCCGCGGTCTTAATATCATCGCTCGTCATATCGAATGCCAGCGAAGCGAAGCCCCTGGTTTTAAATAGTTCCGGGGCTTTTTGCATGGCAGCAGCCTCAATCAGGCCCCCGCCTACCGTGCCGGCAATTTCCCCGTTCTTACGAATTACCATAGTTGCGCCGACATCACGGGGTGACGAACCTTTGACACTGATCACCCTGGCCAAAACTACATCTTCGCCCCTGCCCAGCAAATCCAGTATGAGATCGATAAGTTCAGTCACGTCTTAGCTCCCGGCGCAGGCCAGCAAGGACCTTTTCACCAGGGTCCGGGCAACGGCGACCATGTATTTATTATGCTCCAGCGGTTTTGCGGCAGCGACCGCCGCCTGACCGGCTGCCTCAGCCACCGCCTCGTCTATTTTCTTACCGATTATGACCTTCTCCGCTTCAACAGCGCGATAGGGAACCACATGGACGGCATTAAGACAAATGCGTGCGGCCGATACTTTTCCGCCGTCCAATGTCACCACCGACGCGCAGTTAACAATGGGGAAATCGATGGATTTACGCAGGGCGAATTTAAGGAAATTGCTCTTAGTATTAGCGGGGGGAAGAGGCACCTGTATCTCAGTCACGATTTCATCCGCCTTTAAAACGGTGGTCTTAACCGGCTTGACCTCGAAGAAGTCCGCCGCATCGATCAGCCGGCTGGACGTCTTGATCTTCGCCCCCAGTGCGACCAGCGCAGGAGCCGTGTCACTTGGATGCACCGCCAGGCAACCACCTGAAACGCTGCCGCCGAAGATGGAATGATAGCGATTATCGCCCTTAATGGCGTAACACCTGCCGCCCTTCTTGCGGAGGCAGGAGAACCTGTTATTCTGATTGCGATAATACCAGCAGCGGATATCCTGGCAAATATTGCCGGCTATGGTCCCCATGTCCCTGATGTGGGGCGAGGCGGTCCTGCCGGCCGCTTCAGCGAGAGCAGAATATTTGGAACGGATAAGATCGTTTTGTGCGATATCCGAGAGGAGCGTCAAAGCCCCTATCTGCAGAGTGCCGCCCGATTCCTTAATATAGCTGAGGCCGGGGATGGTCTTTATATTAACCAAAGCTTCGGGGTAGACGGGCAAAATGGCATCTTTCATTTTCCCCAGTACATCGGTCCCGCCTGCGATGACCCAGGCCGCGATCGCCATATCTTCCCAGCAGGGAAACGGCTTCGTCAGTGCTATAGGCATTGAAATGTTTAAATTCCTTCACGTTCGTCCCCCTGCCTTATTTTTTGGCCGCCCTTAATTTTGCTGCGGCTTCCTTCACGGCGATGGGATGCTGCGGGTAGGTACTGCACCGGCAAAGATTGCCGGAGAGGGCCTCCATGATCTCTTCCTCAGTCGGATCGGGATTGCCGTCCAGCAGCGCCTTGGAAGTGACTACGAAGCCGGGAGTGCAATAACCGCACTGCATGGCATGATTCTTAACATAGGACTCGATCAAGGGATGCCCGGATGCGGCAATTCCCTCGACAGTCTCCACGGTCTTGCCGTCACATTCGATGGCCAGCATCATACACGAGAGCAACGGCTTGCCATCCACGATCATGGTGCATGACCCGCAGGCGCCCCGGTCGCAGAACTGCTTGGCGCCGGTCAGACCAAGTTTGTCATGAATAAGGTAATAGAGCGTCCATTCCGGTTCCACCTGGAATGTATACTCGGCCTTATTGACGGTCAGCTTTATGCGCCCTCCGGGGGCGGGAAGCCCGCGCCCTTTATGCGTCTTGAAGACGTGTCCCTTAAGATCATCCTGCGAATCGAGCGCCTCGCCGCAGTAGGGGCATTCATAAGTCCTAATTTCTTTCGTCAAGTCCTTGCCCTCCTAATCTCATAAAATCAGGCCTATTCCCCGCCCAGCGCTTTCAATACCTTTGCCGGGGTGATGGGGAAATCATAAATCCATTTTCCAATGGCGTTGTAGACTGCCGGCGCCAGCAGACCGGGGATAATCGTGCCGACATCTTCACCGATGCCGATAAGCCCATACGGCCCGTATCCCATCTGGGTCTCGACGAGCTGCGTGCTGATCGGCCCCTGGTCCTTGATGGTAGATATCTTGTAATCGAGCAGGTTGCCGTTGAGCATCACGCCGGTGACCGGGTCATGCACAACCTCCTCGAATTTGGCGCGGCTGACACCCATGATGCTGCCGCCATACTGCTGTCCCTCGCAGCTCATGCGGTTGATGACCTTGCCAACGTCATTAACGTTAACTATGCGGGTGACAACAATCTCACCCGTTTCAGTATCGACTTCAACCTCCATGAAGTGCGCCTGGCGGCAGAAACGCGGCCTGGGGTTAACCGGATTGTAGGCTCCGTACTGCATATGGTAACCGGAGGCGAAAAGAGGCTCCGACCAGCCGACACGCGTGCCCCAAGGAATTCATCGGTCGAGAACGGCCCGCTCTCACCGGCCATCCTGACAAAATCAGCCATGCTCATCTTCCTGCCGGGATCGGATTTAACGAAGATTACGCTGTCCTGTATATCCAGGTCTTCGGGCTTGGTGTTGGGAAAAGCCGGCTGGAAGCTCCCACGCTGTGTAGGGGACGAAGGGCTGGTGGCAGATTCCAGTATCTTTTGCTTGAGAATCCTGGCGGCATGACGTACCGCCCAGCCGTTGACCGACATGTTGGTCGAGGAGTCGGGCGTCATCCGGTAGAAGCCGCGGTATTGATGCGGATTGTAATTCACATCCTGGAGACGGAAGCCAAGCTCGTCGGCCGCAATCTGGCAATAGGAACCTTCGGCATCAACCCCGTTATCGGCGGCCTGGGCCAGCAGAGAAGCGGTCCCATCCGTGCGCTCGACGCGTATAGCAAACTCGGCGCCGCCGCATGAATCGTCCCACTCATGAGTCCACGTGAAGCCAACGCCGTGCATGCGACCGTTAGGCAGCTTTCTGGCACCGGGCTTATGCCATGATTCATCCCATTTGAATTCGGCCTTGCCTTTATCGATGCATTCCTTCAGGCTGTCACGCACCTGGAAGCCACGCTGCTTCTTCTCGTTATTCAGCCATTCCATGTCGTGACCCATTGCCCCATCATTTTTATAAGCTACTTCCATAGGATCCATGCCCAGTTCGGCGGCAACGCGGTCCATGACCAGCGTAAAGGTCAGGACCGTCGGCAGCATCTCGCATCGGGTGGGGACGGTGTGCCCCTTGTTCACCCAAACCGACTTACACAGGCCCCTTAAATTCTTGATCTTGGTATTGTCATGGAGATGCAGGACAGGGCTGAAAACCGGCCAGATGGCATTGACGTGATAAAGAACAGCATCCACCGCAGTGATAGTGCCGTCGTTTTTAAAACCGACTTTAACAAGATAAGTCCCTTCGTCCATGGAGCCGCCGAAAAAATCCTCCCGGCGGTTGAAAATATATTTCACGGGCCTGCCCACTCGTTTAGAGACCAGGCCTGCACACCAGAGGGGACCGAGGTTCCAGTCAATCTGGGACCAGCCACCGAAACTCGCTCCCTGGAAGGGCGAATGGACCTCGATCTTGCTCATGGGTATACCGCCGTACCACTCGGAAATACGGCTCTTGGGAAGATGGACGCGCTGATGCTTCAACCATATTTCGACATCGTCGCCATTCCATTTCCATACCCCGCAGGGGCGCTCAGGACCCATCCACGTATTAGCAGTCCGGTTGATGGTGAATTCAACCACTTTATCCGCCTCGGCAAAACCCTTCTTCATATCACCGTGCAGCAATTCATCGTAGGCTCCCCTGTTCCAGTGGTTACCATCTATATAGCGTTCGGGGAAGGTGAGCGGCGCACCAGGTTCGGCGGCAGCCACCGGATCGAGCATAAAGGGACGTTCCTCCCATTCAATATCAAGCAGAGAAAGCGCCTCTTCGGCAATGTCCTCGGTCTCAGCGGCCACGGCTGCGCCGACCAACTCTCCTTCCATATGGGCGGCGGCGGGGAGCGGCCTGTCGATGCCGAAAAATCCGGCTGTCTTACCTATGATCTCGGCCTTCAGGACCTCGGGATCATCAAAGCGCAGCACATAGCGGACGCCGGGCAGTTTCTCCGCCCTGCCGGTATCCATCTTAAGTATTTTGGCATTGGGGTAAGGGGACATCAGCAAGCGCATGTAAAGCATGCCGGGAATCTGGATATCCATGGTATAGTCGGCCTGCCCGGAAGCCTTGGCAAGTCCGTCGATCCTTCTCGGGACATTTTGCCCGATATACTTGTATTCCTTAGGCTGGTATTTGTCCGACTGAAGGTTGTCGAACATCTCCAGCATACGGGCCGTCTGGTCTTCGGGATGCTTGCTCATATCACGCCCTCCTTTGATTTAGATAACTCGCCGCCAAGATAGCTGCGCAGGAACATGGATTGATCGATACGGTTGTTATACTCATCCCTGAAATATTTCAGTGAATCCAGGACGGGCACGGCGGCCGCCTGCCCCAATCCGCATAACGAAGCCAGTGCCATGGTCTTCGACAGGTCCTCCAGGACCTGGATATCACCCTCCATGGCCTCGCCGCGGTCCAACCTTCCGAAAATCTCCATCATGACCTCGGTGCCCTCCCGGCAGGGAGTGCATTTGCCGCACGACTCCTCGTTCAGGAAACGCATGTCGTTATAGACGACATCGATTATGTCCCGCGTCGAATTAAGAACGACTATAGCGCCGGAGCCCAGGCAGGTCTCGTGGGCCAGCGGCATATCAATCTCGGCCAGCGGCAGAATACGCCCGGTAGCGCCTCCAACCTGGACGGCCTTGATATCGTCCGCCCCGGCCAGGTCCACCACCAACTCTTTGAGGGGAGTGCCCATCTCCACCTCATATACGCCGGGCTTTTTCACATCTCCGCTCACGCAAAAGACCTTGGTCCCCTTGCTCCTGGCCGTGCCCATAGCATTGAACCAGACGGGACCGTTCTTGATAATGTGCGGAACGTTCATGAGCGTCTCAACATTATTAATAATGGTCGGCATGCCCCACAGACCGAAGGTCGGCGGGAAGGGAGGTTTATAACGGGACTCACCCCTTCGCCCTTCGATGGAGTCCATAAGCGCAGACTCCTCGCCACAGACGTAGGCGCCTGCGCCCTCGAACACGCCGATATCAGTGCTCTTCAAATATCCTTTTTCCTTAGCCTGCCCAATAGCGTTCGTTAAAATACTGTTGATTGAATGATATTCGGCCCTGAGGTAAATGAAAGCCTGTTTGGCCCCGATGGCGAAGCCGGCGATCAGGATGCCCTCGATCAATCCGAAGGGGTCATTGGACAAAAGGTACTTATCTTTAAACGTGCCAACCTCGCCCTCGTCCGCATTGCAGATGAGATACTTGTTGGCGGATTTGGAATTGAGCGCCAACTCCCACTTAAGGCCGGTTTTAAAGCCTGCGCCCCCGCGGCCGGTCAGCCCGGACTTTTTAATTTCTTCCACGATGGCTTTGGGCTTCATGGTGCGCGCCTTCTCAAAGGCCTTGAACCCGCCCTTTGCCACGTACGTGCCGATATTCCCGGGGTCGACAACCCCGCAGTTAGCCAATACGATGCGTTTTTCTGCCACTTGCAGCCTCCTGAACCTCTAGCAGTCCATTGGACGTTTGCCTAAAATGATCGCAAGATTTCCGCGATTTTCGCGGGGGTCAGGTTACCGTACAGTTGATCGTTAATCATCATAGCGGGCGCCTGGTCGCAGGCGCCTATGCAGTTGACCAGCTCAAAGGAGAATTTTCCGTCCGACGGTGGTCCGGCCCGGTGCCACACCGATCTCATTGGTAATGCCGGCAATAACCACGGATACATCCTTGAGGTCGCAGGGAACACACCTGCACACCCTGATGACATTTTTACCGACCGGCTCCACCGGAAGGTACGAATAGAAAGTTGAGACGCCATAGACCTCGTTGAGAGGGAGGGCCGATTTAGCGGCCAGGCCGGACATGGCATCTTTGGAAAGATGACCGCCGGCTTTCACCTGGCCTTTCAAATCCGGAAGAAGCCCCGAGCGGACGGCGGCAGTGTCTTTCTTCATTTCGCCTTACCTCCCGGCTTTACAGCCAGCCCCGGCGCGGCGCTTAACGCGCCCGTGGGACAATACTCAATGCATATGCCGCAGTCACGGCACACCTCATCAGTCAAAGCTTCATCAAAGCCCGTTATGACTTTGGATTTAAAACCACGATAGGCCAGGCTGAGGATATTTTTCTGTGCAATGCTGCTGCAAGCAAGAACGCATTTACGGCAGAGGATGCACTTGGACATGTTGCGGCGCACGTACGGATTGGATTCCTCGGCGGGGTAGAAGCGGGGGGCCTTCACATTAAACCTGGGAGCGCCCACTTCATAGTCGGACGCCAGGTTGTGGAGCTTGCAATTCTCGGCGTTGGTATCAATCACGCAATCGCCGGTATGGCCGGTAAGCATCAGCTCTACGATCACCTTGCGCGCAGCAGTGACTTTGGGAGAGCCGGTATGAACAATCATACCTTCGGCCAGGGGTGTATGACAGGAACCGACCAGCGTCCTGGAGCCGTCAACCTCGACGACGCACACGCGGCATGCCCCGGTAGGAAGCTGATCTTTTATATGGCACAAGGTGGGGATTTTGATCCCGTTGGCCTCGGCCGCCTGAAGAATGGTCGTACCGTCCCTGACCCTGACTTTTTTTCCATCAATGCTGGCATTCACATTACCCATCTGCATACCTCGAAAGAGAGAATTTTGCGCCGGGAAACCAGACTATGGAACGAAACCTGTATAGTATAACCTCAATGTTTCAATCTAACAAGGGGGTACAGCCTTGCAAATATTAAGTCTTTCAGTGTATCTGCTATAATTGCTGTGAGACTGAAATTAACCTGTTAACCCGATACGCACATACTTCATGTGCAACAGGGGGTTGAAAAATGGAAACAAAAAAGTTCGTTTATTACCAGGAAAACGATCATTGGGTCGGATGGTTAGAAGAGTATCCCGATTACCACACCCAGGGATCCAGTTTGGACGAGCTCAAAGAAAAACTGCAGGACATCTACAGGGACCTTAGGTCCGGAGAGATTCCGCACGTCCGTAAATACGGGGAGCTCCTCGTTCGTTGAAACGGGAAGACCTCATCAAGAGATCGAACAAATTGGTTGTGTTCCAATGCCTGCTAAATCCTGAAAGTCATCTTGAGAGCGCCGGCTACTTCGATGTCATCCCCGTCCTCAATGGGGCGTTTGCCATTGCCCCTGATCTCGGACCCGTTCAGCCGGGTCCCGTTGGTACTGCCAAGGTCCTCAATAAAGTAACGGCGATCTTCAAAGGTAATCCGCAGATGCTGCCTTGAGATCGTGCCTGCCATGTCGGGAGAGGTCAGTGCCTGGAAATTCCTGCGGCCCATCGCCCCTCCGATGACGGGCATGGCTGTCCCGGTTGCAGATACAAGCCTGGCCGCCATCCCGGCTTCAACGGGCACAGTCACCGGCGCCGAAGTCACAGGCTGGGAATGTGCGATGGTAACGGCTGAAGCCGTCTGACCCGCGCTCGTGGCAGCAATTCCTGCAGCATGGGCGGGGGGTTTTCTGACGATGAGGGCGACCGTGATTATGGAAGCGACAGCCACCAGGCCCAGCAGCATCAGGTAGAACGGCAACAGGTCCACAGCGGCAGTGCCGGCAGTGCCGGTACCGCGGTCCCACCGGTATTCGGTGTGACGACGGGCGCAGTCCCGTGAGCTGTGCCCGTTATCACATCATTGTTTGTAGTAGAGGGTGGAGGAATATAAGCAGTCACCGCGGGCGCAACGGTCACCGTGGTAGAGGCATTAACAGCACCTGCGCTGTTATAGGCCGACAATGTATATGTTGTCGTGGAAGCCGGATTCACCTGAAACGACCCCGTGCTGGGAACGGTCCCGACGGACGGAGAAATTGTGACGGAATCGGCGTTATTTACTGTCCAGGTCAACGACGTTGGCTGACCCGGTTGAATGTAATTCGGGTTGGACGTAAAGGCACCGATCACCGGTGTGGAGTAAGCCGGGGCATACACACCGGCGTACGGCGCCACAGATACTGTTGCGGAGGCAGTTGCCGCATTACCGATGCTCATCGTACCACGAGCGTTATAGGCGTACAGTGTGTAAGTGGTGGTATCATCCGGCATCACCACAACAGAGCCGGAGGCTGGGACCTGTCCCACTGTGGGAGATATGGTGACGGTACCGGCATTGCCGACATTCCACGATAACGTCGATGTCTGCCCCGATTGAACGGAACCAGGGCTTGAAGTGAACGAATAAATCTGCGGCGCATACATGGTCTGCGGATACTGATCCCCGTAGGAATAGTAGGGATCGGCAGGATACGTATTATAGTTTGGATACGTAGGATAGGTGGGATTCGTATTATAGTTTGGATACGTATTATAGTTTGGATATGTCGGCCAGGTATTGGGCTGAGAAGGAGGCCAATGCCGGTTCAGGCCGGAAGGAAACGGCGGATGTGGTACCGTCTGATTATCGGTGGGCCCAGGGAAGGGAGGATGATGACGGGTGGTGTTATCAGATAGCAAAGGCAACGGCGGTCGATACGCTGTGCCGATATCCGAGGGCGGGGGAGGCAAACGAGGCGGCAAACCGGCTGATGCGGCGGCCGGAGACTGAGTTGCCGGGATTACGGGTGCCTGCGGCGCGGGAGGCGTCGTAGAAGCAGGGGCAGGCGTAATGGTCGACGGCGCTGCCGTCGTTGTAGTCTCACTGCCGGAGGCCGGAACCGTCGTCACAGCCGGCGCAGGCGTAGTGGCCGTTGTATCCTGGGAGGGAGCGGCGCAATGGTCGACGGCGCTGCCGTCGCAGTAGTCCCGCTGCCGGAGGCAGGAACCGTTGTCACAGCCGGCGCAGGCGTTGTGACTGTTGTCTCCTGAGGAGGAGGCGGCGGCGGGGCCGGCGGCTCAACAGTCGTAATTGCCGGTGCAGTCTCATTATCCGAATACTGAACCGCACTCGGCTGAGCGGACGCCGACCAGGTTGCGGCGTATGCCGGAACCTGGGGAACAGCGAGAGCGTATCCGCCTATCAATACTATTGCCAGGAAAAAAAAGGCTATTTTCATTTTGCATCAAATGCCTGTCGAGGCACCCTTCACAGGTAAATATACCACTGAGCGTATGGCCGCGCTTGACTACAGTCTGACCGACATCTGACAGTTAGCTGACAAAATAATCTGTAAATGGAACTACTTTTATTTCGCCAGTTCCGAGGTGCAGTTCGGACAACGTGTTGCTTTCAGGGGGATATTGGTCGCACAGAAGGGACAGTCCCTGGTAGTCGGCGTTACAGCAGCCGGTTTTACGGCAACGGACTGCAGATGGGCAAGCGGACGTATGATAAAGAAGAAGACCACTGCGGAGATTATAAGAAAATTAATGACCGTATTGATGAACATTCCATAGTTGATGGTAACGGCACCGGCGGTCTGGGCGGCGGCCAACGTGGCATAAGGACCGGAGGGAGTACCTTCTTTTATGATGATAGCGAGGTTGGAAAAGTCGATGTTGCCCAGTCCCAGACCGATGGGAGGCATAATGACGTCTTTAACAATTGAACTTACGATGGCGCCAAAGGAGGCGCCGATTATGATACCGACCGCCATATCGACAACATTGCCCTTCATAATAAATGATTTGAAATCTGACAGCAGGCCTGATTTCAATACTTTTCGTGCGTGATGCATGTCACCCTCCTCTTAGTTGTACCGTGTCAGTGAATTCAGAATGCTGCTCATCATTCGTAAGTAAACATCGTCTTGATAGCCCTGTATTTGCCCTTGTGGACATTGACTTCAAGCATTTTCTTATATTCATCCAGCTTGAATTTGTGCGTAACAAGGCGTTCCAGGTCGAGGCCCTTTTCGGTTATTAGATCTATGGCAATTTCGAAAACATGCCGTGATTTGCCTTTCCACTGGTGGAAGCCGTAGTACAGCGTACCTTTCATAGTGATGAGCTTCAACCAGAGCATGGTGGGGTCCAATTTGATACTGTCTGAAACACCGACAAGCGAGATGACGCCTCCAGTTTTGAGAGCACGGACGGCCATGTCCACTGTATCGGGATGTGAAAAACAATCATATACCCGGTCGAACCCACCCATCATGGAATCCTGCCCCAGCATGGGAGTGTAGCATTTTCCGCCGGTAATTTTGGCCGACTGCTGCAATGATTTTGCGCCCATGACAGCAAAATCGGCGCCGGCCTTCCTGGCCAGGTTGGCCGTGAAATCCGAGGAGACGGCGACAGTAATCTTGCAGGGAATGCCCAGCGCACGAAGGGCAATAATGATCATATTGCCAATAACGCCGCCGCCTATGATCAGCACGTGGTGGTCCTTCTCCGGCATGTTGGACAGGACGGCCTCCAGAGCTATGGAGAATGGCTCGATGAGGGCAGCGGTCTCCGGCGTCATGCCCGCGGGGATTTTGTACACCTGGCTCTTATGGGCGACGATATACTCTCCGTACCCGCCGATAGTGCCGGTGCACAGGTCCACCGCCATGCCGGGCTCAAGCGTGCCTTCGGCAAAATTCTCACAACAAGCGAGGCCTTTCTGGCAGGCGTCGCACTCCGGCTCGATTCCCCTGGCTTTGCAATTCAGCACAGGACACACGGCAACCAGATCACCTTTGCTAAGGCCCTGCACGCCGGCGCCGGCTTCGATAATGCGACCCGAAAACTCATGGCCGGGAACGGCGGGAAAGGAGCAATAGGGAGTCCAGGCTGGTGAATTACACAACAAGATCATATTGATGTCGCTGGCACAAATCCCGCAGCGGAGGACCTTTATCTTCACCCAGTCGGGAGATTTAAGCTCCGGCTCGTGAACATCCACCAGGCGGACAGTTGAAAGGGGACCGGAGTAATAGGCGCTTTTGGTAAGCGCCCCCACCGCTTTCAACAGTAAAAATTGCGGGACTGAAACATTGAATCGCACTGCCTTCATAACAGCCTCCTGCCTTATTAAAATATTTTGGACAGATTTATTACCTGCCGGTCACCGGCTATACCCATGCTCTTCGTTCCACTTGCGTGTTTCGTCCAGCATAGCGTAATAATTGTCTATTTTTACATAGTTGGCCAGCGAGTTGCCGCAACCCACGCAATAGCCGCCGCCCGGCGCGCAGGCCTCGAGTATCTGCCTCGTGCGACTTTTCACTTCTTCAACAGTCCCGCTCGCCATCAGTGTCATATCAAGGCCGCCCAGCACTGATATTTTATCGTGATACTTCTTGTAAAACTGCTCTACCGGCTCGATGTTGTCCTGAAAACTGTGTTTGCCGTCGATTTTCACAACGTTGATAAGATCATCCATGATATCTTCCACCTGCCCGCACGAGTGGAACAGGAACAGCTTGCCATGCCTGTGGCAGGCATCCGCGATCAATTTGAGCCTGGGAATGACATGTTTCTTAAGGAATTTCGGTGACAGCAAGGTACCTGCGGTCGATCCCATATCATCGGCCCAGAAAATGGCGCCTACAGCAGGGTGAGCGGCGGCCATTTCAACGGTATGGACCTGGACCGCTGTCTGATGCTCCAGGATGTCATCGACGAGGTCCGGTTCCCTGATGCTCTTGATGGCCAGTTGCTGGAGCCCCATCAGCTCTTTAAGGTCCTCGAAGAGGCCCATTATCTCCACGATGACCTTCATGCCGGGAGGTATCTGCCCTGCGGCGTAATCAACAGCAAGCATGCTGATCTGATCGGATGTCGGCCAGGGGTATTCCTCCAATTCTTTCCGGTTGGTAATGATACCGCTGGTCTCGTCCATCCAGAGCCTTTTACCTCTCCTCTCATCGGCATCGTCCGATAAGTTCTTCTTCGTCTTTTTCCACGGCACGAGGGGGATCATGAAAACGTAGTCATAACCAACAGCTTTGTGAAAGGCGATATTAAGGTCCATCAGCTTAATCATCAGCTCCAGTCCCGGTCCGTCAGTCCCCACCTCACCCGTGTTATAAAATATGTCAAAGGCTTTGGCTGCGGGAAAATCTATACCGGTCACCTCGGTCATCGGCTCGGGGTCAACCACCAGCTCGATAATGGGGACAGGGCCCTCGGCCGTTTCACGGCGCAGCACCTTTTCCAGATGGTCCCAGTTATACGTACCCTTAAACGGTCTTTCGATCGTCATTCAAACCTCCGTCGAACACTGCCCGGCGAAATTCTATTTACCAAAATTTCTCAGGCTAAAAACAATAAACAGCCCGAAGCCCACGCACCAGGCGTTGATAAAGGCATTGATAGCCAGGTCAAGGCTGGAAGCGGCATATACACCGTTCTGAATGTTGAAGCTAAAATCCAGCAGACCCAGGAACACGAGGGCGCCGGAGCAAATGAGCGACATTATCATGGAGGGACGTTTATCCTTGATCATGAATATGCCGGTGATAATCAAGAGGATGGACATCAACCCATCCGGCAGAGGGAAAGACAGCTCATAGGGGAAGTAGCCAAGCGGGGGCTTTTCGGGGGCCATGCCAATGGTAAAGAACGCCACCCAAAAAAGAATTATGCCTGCCCCGGTGACAATCTCCAGGGCAGATATCAACCTTTTGCGGTCGTCGGTCATTGTGGGAGCTCCAATTTATTATTTGGCTTTTTGTGCTTTCTTCTGGACGCCACTCACCTGTGAATCGGTGACCATCTCGACCAGCCAGGGGGTAAGACGCTTCATCGTACAGCTAAACTGGCCGTCGGCGCCGGGGATGATCATAAACCCGCCTTTGGCCATGCCCTTAATCAGGGCGGCGGCCACGGCCTCCGGCTTCATGATATTGGCCGCCGCTGAGACCGCCTTGGTCTCCGCCGGCTTGGTCTTATTCTCTTCAACGTAGCCCGGCGTGTCCGTGTCCGGAGGGCAGAGCACGGAAACGGCAATGTTGTGGCGTTTCAGCTCGCTGCGCAGCGCTTCGGAGAAGCCGAGGACGCCGAATTTGGCCGCTGAATAGTCGGTATAGCCGAAGACGCCTATGACGCCGCAGATGGAAGACACGTTCACAATATATCCGCCACGTTTTTTCATCAGCGGGACCAGGAAGGAACACGTATTCCATGCGCCGTACAGATCGATTTTGATAGTCTCATCGAATTGGGCGAAGGTTATCTCGCCAAAGTAACCGGGCTTGGCGCGGCCTGCGCAGTTGATCAGCACATCCGGCACGCCCATAGAGGAAACGGCCTGCTGGAGGACATTGTTAACGTCATCCTGCTTCGAGACATCCAGAGAGAAAGCGGAAAATTTCTGGTCCGGGCTTTTGCCGCTGGAGGTGATCGCTTTAAGAGCCGCATCGAGCACCTGTTTTCTGCGAGCGAAGATGGCGACACTGGCGCCCTTTGCCGCGAAAAGTTTGGCAGCGGCCAGGCCGATGCCCTGCGAACCACCAGTTATGTAAACTATTTTGCCGTTAAAATCTTTCATTATCCTCACCTCTTTTATTTTCTTGCAGGCCGGATGGCACTGACATGCATTATTGGCCCCCGGCTACCTGGATAGATGACTGCTTCTGTATTTCTGTCAGCTCAGTATACTTATCATCGCTTACCAGCAGATGGCGAACAAGCAATATGCCCCGGTCATTAGGCGACATGACGACCTGCGCGTTTGTAGGGTTATCGTATTTAGTTCCCTCGCCGTACCAGGAGCAGGCTATACGGATTGGACTTGACCTGTGTGTCATTGATCACAAAATAGTTGTCAGAATCCTGGTCATAAAGGGAGACGGACCAGTAGCAATCCGTTGGCACCAGAGCAGTGAATAGCAGGGGCCCCTTGCTCACGTTGTAGGACACGAGGGAATATACAAGGTCAGGGCAGGGCCTGATGACCCCCCGGCTGTCAGCAGTGGTCCGTGGAGCCTTCATGAGCGTATTAACCGGGTATTTCGACATCGCGACGTTCATGATCACTTTCGGAATTATATTAAGGGTAGCCATATGGACGATAAGCGCAACTGCAAGCGTGCCGAGGCCGGTCCATAGAATCCACTTCTTCATTTGGACACCTCCTGGATAATATGCGGAAGCTCAACCGTAGCGGGACTGGTACTCACAGACTGTCCGGGATTATATAACCTCAACGCCAGGACAAATCTTTTCTGGTCTCCCAGTGGCAGCCACAATCCCTGTTTCTGCGTTTTGGAAACATATGCAACGAATTTGCCATTTGAATCGTAGGTGACATTGTTGGCGTTGCAGGAATAGCGGTTCAACTCGTTGGGGATAAGAAATTCGTCCGCCCCGTAGACGGTGATGCTCCACCAGCGGGCGTCGGGCGCCTTACCCTCAATCCTGTAGTCCAAATTCCCATCTAACTGTTTGCCGCTGTCATCGGTATAGGCCGAGTAATAAATCGTCTCGGACCGGTCCAGGGCCAAAAGCCCATGCACAGCCACAGCAGCCCTGTTGTAGGGATTGGCCTGCTCGCTGCCGGACGCAAGATTGGTATCCCACGGCCCATCTTTAACACTCTGCAAACTGGTTACGGGATCATAGGCATAAACCGCAGTGCCGACGCCTATAGCACTCCCGAGGACCAGCGCAACAAGGACTGCAATTATGATTTTTACCGGTTTTTTCATCCTGCCTCCCTCGCTACTTAGTTATTTTTGTTTGAGTCCGGCGACGTCCAGCGTTTTCAGCCATTCCATGGTCCGCTTGAAGCCCTCGGCATAACTGATCTTGGGTTTCCAGCCCAGCTCCCGCTCAGCCTTCTCAATGCTGAACCTGAAGCGCGATCCCAGGTTGGTAACGGTATAGGTAGTCAGCAGCGGGCGCATCTTGATGCGGCCGGCACGCCAGATAAACTCCATCACCCTGGCCGCCGCCATGGCAGACCAGTACGGTATATAGGTCTTAATGGCAGGCACGTTCAGGGCGGCGGCGATGCCGGCGCAGAACTCCTCGAGCGTGGTATATTCGCCGTCATGCACCAGGTAGCCGTTGCCCACAGCGCGGTCGTCCTCGGAAATCAGCAGAAGAAGATCGACCAGGTTGTCGATATAGGTAGGCCAGACGATGGCATTTTTGCGCCAGAAAATCATTTCTTTCTTAATGATGGAGTCGGCAAGCAGGGGCACAAAGGTCTGGTCGCCCTCGCCATAGACCCACAGGGGATAGACCATGGTCACGGGCAGGCCGTTCTCCTTGTGGTAGCGCCACATGATCTTCTCGGAATCTATCTTGGAATCGGGGTACGGCTCGCCCCAGTAGCGCAGGGGCAGGGTCTCATTCATTACTTGCGTCTCATCGACGCCGAAAACATCGCAGGTGCTCATATCCACCAGGCGTTTCACTCTGGCGTCGGTTGCAGCTTTGGCAATGTTTTCAGCGCCCCTGACCGTGATGTCCCAGAAGGACTTCTTGGGCGCCCAGTCGGTGACGACAGCAGCACAATGAAAGATGGCTTCTCTCCCATCCGCCGCTTCCCTCACCTTGGTGTAGTCACGGATATCTCCGTTCACGACTTCCACGCCTCGGTCTTTGAGGGATTTTTCAGCGGGGTCGCCGGGCAGGACAAGGGCACGGACAGCATTACCCCTTGCAAGATTTTCTTTGACGATGTGGCCGCCTATGAACCCGGTAGCGCCGGTAACGAGGACCTTTCTCACGTCGCGCCTCCTTAATTAAATGCGGGGTTTATCTTAGACAAATGGGAAAGAAAAGGCAACCCGAAAGCTGGCAAAAACACTAGCTGCCTCGTTTTAACCCGGCGACAGCCACCGGCGGCGTTTTTACTCCGGCAAATAATTCCTTACGATATACCACATGGATATTTACATGCCCATTTCATTGGTGTACCATATAAACGATTAATTCCCTTCCCTGGCGATTTTCGAGGTTGGATGAGGCAGCAACGATGGCACATATATAATCCCAGCATCAGTCGCCTCCTGGTATCATCTCTCACTCACTTCCAAACAATTCACAAGTCCGGACAGGTCAGGCATGAATCTATGTTACAAGACCAGCTTAATTCCGGCTTTTCATATACATATAAATAAAAATGGAGGGGGAAAACATAGATGTCATTTACAGTTGCAGGCCGCGTAGTAGACAACAATCACCGTCCCATCAAAGCCACAATCTCGTTCAAAGGAAAACCAGCCGGCATAAGTAAGGAGGATGGATCTTTCGAGGTCGAATTGAAAACGGCCAGACGCGCGCCCCTCTGACATTCAGCGCCGAAGGCTATATAGCCAACACTCGCGTATTCAACCTCAAAGCAAAATGCAGGTATGCCGTGGCGCTGTGGCCGATCGCATACACGCTCAAATTCGATTCTTCAAGGGCGCTGGACATCGAGATGGGCAGGTCACGCGTACTGATACCTGCCAACGCCCTGGTTGGCCCCAAAGGAGTGAAGCCAGGAACTGCCGTATCACTTCGCTATACATGGTTCGACGTCACAGACGCCTTTCAGCGCTCCTGTGCCCCAGGTGATTTCACCTCTGAATTACGGGACGGAACTTTCCAGAGACTGGGATCCTACGGTATTTTCGATATGGATATCCGCGACTCCGGGGGCGGGCCGCTATCACTTAAACGAGGAGCCAAAATCGACCTGTCAATCCCCGTCCCACCAAAACTGGCAAAGCGCCCTCCTAAGAAGGTGGGCTTCTACGACTTTGATGCCGTGAGCGGAAGGTGGCTTCCAGGCGGGGCTTTCAATTTCAACCCCCATACGCTTACCTGGAATGGCAAGATCACCCGTGTGCCCGGCCAATATAACCTGGACGATCCGCTGACCACATGTTGCGTAACGATCAAAGTCATCAGAATAAATGATGGGGTCCCGATGGCCGGTTTCTCGGTTACTGCCGACGGCGGCAATTATACGTGTACAGGGACAACAAATGTCGATGGACTCGTTTGCCTGATTGTCGAAATGAGCTCCACGTTCACGGTGACAGCTTCTGGCAGCATCGGCACCAGCGATTATGGTACTCCGAACCCCCCGACGCTTATGTCTCCTGCCATTAACTCTGATCAGGATGACTGCGGGGGACCCTGTTAGGTGCCCCTGCGTGGGATCAGTCTTCGTCGACCTGATAGTCGGCCTACGTTAAAGAAACCGTCAAATGTCAGCGGTCCCGGTAAATAAAATCCTTTTCAAAAAGGAGGGCTAAACGCAGCCTTATATCTTTATACCGTACTGATGGCGCCGGCAACCATAATGTTGGGACCGGAATGGACGCCGATAACGGGGCCGACGTGGTCCGGATTATTTTGGCATTGGGGATTATGGCGTTTATGCGTTTGATCAGGTTTTCAAGCTCTTCCGGCGTGTTAGCATCCTCCACTATCACTTCATCAGGGCTGCCGGTCTTCTTCATCAGGTCAACGAGCACATCTACGGCCTTGGCACGGCCACGGGCCTGGGTAACCGGGTGGATCAAACCGTCCTTAAGCGTCAATACGGGGTTCAGCTTGAGCATCCCTCCCAGCAGGGCCTTGGCGGCGCCGATACGGCCGCCTTTCCTCAGGTACTCAAGAGTGTCGAAAATCATGTAGACGTGGATTTTCGGAATGATATCCTTGACCATCTTAGTGATCTCGGCCAGCTTCATGCCCTTCTCAGCCGCCCTGGCCGCGTGGAGCGTCTGCAGCATCAGCCCCGCGCAGGTCCACTTGCTGTCAATGACTTCAATTTTGAGTTTGCTATCCACCATTTGTTTGGCCTGCATGGCGCTCTCATAAGTGCCGCTGATACCTGCGGATATAGTCAGCACCATTATTTCGTCGGTTTCCTTGGCCAGCTTCTGGTATGCTTCTGCAAATAATCCCGGGGCAGGCTGTGACGTAGTGGGATGAACCTTGCCTTCCACAAGCCTCTTGTAGAACTGTGCCGGCGTAATGTTTACACCGTCCTGGTAGCTGTCGGTGCCGAATAACACATTGAGCGGCACAGTTGTAATATCATACTGCTTCTTCATTTCAGCGGGAAGATCCCCGGTGCTGTCGCAGATAATCTTAACCATCCCTTATTTACCTCCGTACTTAGATATCGGCCTACAGTATAGGCCTTAAGTAACCCTACCCGATATCCGTAAGTATACCTACTTTTAGCGGGGCATGGCTATTCGAGTTACTAATGAGGAAAAGCTATACGAACGGGAGAGGAACCAACTGCGGACCGCAGGTCAATGCTGAGGGCCTCGGTGGGACAGACGTACATGCAGAGGCCGCAGCCGATGCAGCGTTGTTCATCACGCGTCAACTTGCCGTCAACCATCTTCAGCGCAGTCATCAAGCACCTGTCGATGCAGGACTCGCAGCCGGTGCAGGCATCGTCGTCGATTTTAATCACGTACCCGGCGGTCACAGCCTGGCTGGGGACAGCCGATCTGCTAGCGCCCTTCATGATGGAACAGTGGCATGGGCAGCAGTTGCAAAGCACGGTGTAGTCATGATCGGGAATGTGGCTATATTGATGAACCAGGCCGGCTTTCTCGGCGGCATCTATCATCTTTATGGCCTCGTCTTTAGTCAGGGCTTTAGCAAAGCCACGTTCGGAAGCCAACCTGGCAGTCTCGCCAAATAACATGCAGTTATTGGTGGGCCTGGTGCAGGGCTTGTCCAGAAGAGCTCCCTGGTGGCGGCACAGGCAGGTCCCGGCCGCAATGTGCTGTGCATCCGAGATCAGCTGCATAGTCACCTTATACGGCATTACCACAGCCTGGCTGGTAACTCCCTTATCAACCGGTATTTTCCTGGCAGGGGCTGACACTACCAATTTTGGCGGCTCCGGCGAGCCGAACGCACTGCCCATTGCCTTTGAATATGCCCTGTAAAGACGGGCCAGCTTCTTGCTGCGCTCGTCAACGGTCCCTTTCATGAATTGATATTCCATAATGCCGGGTACGAGGGGCAAGAACTGGAAAAGCTTCCTGCCATTTTCTTTTTTCAGTTCGATGAGACCTTTATCGGCCATAGTTTCAAGCTGCTTATCAAGTCCGCCCAGGTCCGTCACCTTGAGATTTCCCGCTATATCCTCCAGGGTGGAGTACCCCAGGGGCATGGCGCAGGCTATGACCGCCTCCTGCGGAGTAAGAATCTCCTCCATCAGCGCGAAGAACTCGGGACAATTGATGGCCGGCATGGAAAGGCCGCGGGCGTTCAGGGCTCCGATCAGTTTTTCATAGGCTGTATCAACATTACTCATATCAACCTCGATATCCTATTCTTTAAACCACGGGACGAAATCCGGCAGGTCGGTGCTGGGTTTCATCGTGAAATTGGGCGGCCTTTTCTCCAGGAATGACTTCACGCCCTCAACCATGTCGGCCTGTTTGAAGGTCCAGTAACCGAGCCTGGAGTTCCAGTAGTCGGCTTCCTTCGGGCGAGTCTGCGCCCAGCATCTTCCAGATAAGCTGACGGTTCAAGGCGACGCTTACGGGCGAAGTGTTAACGGCAATTTCCAGCGCCAACTGGCGGGCGCGGGGCATAAGTTCCTCGGGCTTCAGGACTTCGCTTACCAGTCCTGCTTCGAGGGCCTCCTGAGGCCGGATTATCCTGCCGGAGAGTATCCATTCCAGCGCCTTGCTGACGCCGACAATGCGGGGCAGGAACCAGCTTGCGCAGCCATCCACTATAATTCCTCTCCTGGTAAAGACGAATGCCATCTTGGCTTTCTCGGAGCATATCCTGATATCCGCCGGCAAGATCATGGTTATACCCATGCCGACGGCGGCCCCGTTGATAGCCGCAATCACCGGCTTCCTCATCTTATAGATTGGTATTGCCATCTGGCTGGCGCCGTCACGGAATGACTCCATTTCCTCGCCGTAACGGACCGCATCCTTTTTAAAGGTATCTGCGCCTGTGGACAGGTCGGCGCCTGCGCAGAACGCCTGCCCGGCGCCCGTTATTATCACGACCCTGATTTCATCGTCCATATCGGCGCTTTGAAGAGCGCCGATGATCTCGGGTCCCATATTATCATCTACCGCATTGAGTCTATCCGGCCTGTTGAACGTGATGGTCAGTATGTGTTCCGATACGGAATAGGTTAAATACTTGTACTCCATGCTGTGCTCTCACTCCTCTTTAATGGCGTTCTATGGGGTTATATTTACAGCTGGGGCATGCCCTGTTTTACTGTTTACCTCTGGCAATATTCCGGATAACAGTGTTACTAATAAGTTACACGGTTTGGGGCTATGAGTAAAATTTAATACTTAATGCGTGATATATTTCGATATGGCAAGGATGATTTGTGCAGGCTTCATGATAGACAAATGGGGGAGAAAAGGCAAGAGAGCAATCTCTGATTGT
>CAWHDI010000032.1:0-11433 GCA_963827985.1 uncultured Chloroflexia bacterium
GGCCAGTACAGGCGCAGCGTCAACGAAAAGCCACCGCTGGCCGGAGCGGGCAGCCAGTTGGGCATTTTGGCAGAGTCAGGTGAATCGCGCTGTATGTAGATGTCAATCGAGCCGTCAGGATTCTTTAACAGGGGCGGGTCACTTAATGAGCCCAGACAGTATCTATTAATCGGGTTGGCTGCAAACAGGATTTTTTCATTGTACATAGAAAGCGACCAGAAGCCGTTTACCGGCGGTATCTCATCCTTGTTGAAATGAAGTACATATTGGTTATCGCTGGAAAGTTTAGCTCCATCGCCGCTGGTTGCTGCTGAGGCATAGAAAGCGTCGTCAATTAAATTAGCTCCCAGCCCCCGATAAGCTATGGCTGCTCTCAGCATATAGTTAGTCCCGTAATTGCCGGTACCGTAAGAGAGTTGCCACCCGTTCTTGATAGTACCCAGTCCGCTCAGCAGGAATTCCGGCCAGAGCGGACTGATAGCCGGTTTGAATTGCCGACTTAACGCCATCGTCCAGCCCCGCAAAATATGACTTATAGTCAACTCCCGTCTTAATACCTATCTTTGCCATGTTAGCCAGTAGTGGCGCATCTGCTTGATACGGAGGGTTTTCAACCATCAACTGGCAGACATAGTTGAAATAGCTGGCTGCATCCAGAGCCAGCAACTGGTTCAGAGGAGAAACCTTGGTATTGACATCAGGATCGACCGGAACATTAGCCGGCGGTACATAATTGGTGCCCCAGGCAGAGAGCGGCGTCAGCTTCAGCTGGTCCTGAAGTTTCGAGACGTTTTCGTAGTCTGAAGGGCCGGCACAGGCGATGCGACCGACTATCCAGACCCACCTGGTCGAAGACTTCATTTCTGTCATGCCTTCAGGTAATTTGCCACTCCAATTCGGGCCGGTGATGGCAAAATTGCCAGATCCGGTGCCGGTAGTGCGTGAGCCAGGCGAGGCAAAACAGTCCGTCCAGTAGTTAAGCATGGGCATCAGGTAGTAGCGGCCCTGAGTGTCTGGCAGAGAAATGATAATAGGTTCTTTCCCGGTATCAACCCAGGCTGATGAATAAAGCGTGTCAGCATTGGGGTTTACTACATTAATAAAAGTCGCATCAGGAAATACCTTCTTATTGCCGAATTGGTTGGCTGGTGACCCATTCGCATTAGGTGCGGGGACTGCAGTAAAAACCTGCCGGGTCAGGTCCATGATGACCAGCGGGAAGCCGTATACCGTGGCATCATAGGCGATTTGCCGGGCTTCCTGCGAACTAGTGGTTTGTGGGACTGGGTTCTCCCGGGGAGCACACCCATAGACTACAGTACCCACTATGATCAGTAAAACGATGAGAATTAGAAACCTATCCAGAATTATGTTTTTCATATGATCCCCGTACCTCTTCATTACACTAGTTTCTAAGCAATTATACTACGACTACTCAATATTTCGCCTTGCCCAGTGAGATGAAATTTGCAACGCTGTTTAAACACGGAGTTGGTACTCATAGGTCCCTGGTCACTGGTTCAACGAGCTCCTGTCGGCATGCAAGGTTGAAGGCAAGTCGACACCATATCGAGGTCAGAAAATGCCGGGTATCAAGCGCCAACGCACTTTGGTGCAATACTCCCTGTAGCCAGGAAGATTTTGAGCAAGGAACTTTTCCTCGTCGAAGAGCCGCCAGACAAGGCCAAGGACCGTAAGAACGGCGGGGATAAGTCCCCAGTAAGAGCCAAGGGCGAGCGACATGCCGATGAAGTACACTGCCGCGCTGGAATACATCGGATTTCGCACGATCGCGTAGGGACCGGTGGAGATTACCTTTTGGTCTTTTTCGATCTCGACCGTGGCGGAGCCGAAAGAGTTCTCTTTGAATACGCGGTAGACCATCCACATTGAAACGATAATTAAGAGGTCGCCGACAATGGAAAGCCAGGACGGCACGCTCGACCAGCCGAAGCGGTGATCGAGTCCGGGAACGATGAACGTTGCGATGGCCGGGAGCCCCATGCACAGCACGATGATCTTTTGGATGGGCCGCTGCTCCGCCGAAGGCCCAGCCTTCGTCCTGTTTTCGAGCAATATCGGGTCTTTTATTATGTACAGCGTGAGCGGCACGCTGGAAAGGGCGCCTACGGCGAGATAGATCCACGCCTGCCAATAGTTGAACGTCCCAGCCGAAAGAAAGAGCGCGAATGCGATGAGGACAAAGCACACTATAAGCCAGAGCCATACCTGTACCTTGGGATTCTTCATAACATTATTTGTAGTTCTCATTTCAACAACGCCTTTACGGAAACCGATAGACTACCATACGTTCCATCCTGCGCAGCGTGGGGATGACCTCCTGCAGTCGGTAAAGGGCACGCCACCATAACGGGAATCGGGAAAACGCGACCAGTTCGCTTGGTCTGAATTCCTTGATCAGTTCAAGCTTCGGCTCGAGCTGCTTGATGTCCTGGGGATCATCAAGGCCCCATTTGTAGGTTGCACCCGTGCCCCCGACGTTCGAGCCCGCTCTTTTCACAATCCACGAATTGCAGATATCGAAGATCATCTGACCGCCGGGGAAGTGAGCGACCACCGCATTGAGGAGCGCTTTCACTTCCGTTTCGCTCAGGTAGTGCAGCACCCCCTCGGCGATAAGCAGCCCGGGCCGGTCCGGTGGAACCTCGTCCAACCAGCGCAAATCCTCCAGCGGTGCACCGATCAGGTGATAGGCGTCCCGTTCGGGAAACAGTTGGCGGCGCAGGTCGATCACATCGGGGTAATCCACGTCGAACCACTGGACACTGGCAGGCGGATTGACACGGAAGGCGCGGCTGTCCATGCCGCAGCCCACGTGGAGCACGGTCGCATCCGGGTGATCGGCCAGATAGCGGTTCGTAAGCAGATCAAAGGTCGCGGCACGAGTGGCAATGATGGTACATCCGATCTTGCTCCACATGCTCCACGAGCCCACTCCCCTGTAGTGCTTGCCGATGTCGTAATCGATATGCCGCATCACTTCTTCAGCCCATGGATCGTGCAAGATGGGATTCTTCCATTGGCTCTGGATAGCTCGACCGCTCAAGGTCATGAGCATCGTTTCTTTTTCTTTTGTAAAGTGGATCTTATTTGTTGTCATTGGTAGCTCCCGGAAGTCCGCGTACAAGAGTTGGGTTAGATCATACTTCCTAATATATACAAATATAAATATAGTGAACGGAAGCTCATAAGCCCTTGGTCACTAGTTCAAATCTAGTCGCTGCCACTTTTTCAAAGACCGTTTTAACTGAAACTACGAAGTAAACAGTGGTACTTAGCTAATTTCACTAATTTAGTACTGCAGGAGACTGCTACAAAAGTCATCTTAGAGAATCTATTTGGCTGATTTGCCCCAATTCTCATATGTTACATCACTGGATGATTGAGACGATGATTGCCCCCCATTTTTCCCCCACGTCTTCCATGGCGATTGTGATTGGTCCCCTGATTGACTGCTCGATGACGTTGATGAACTCGCCGTAACCGTAGCTGATGCGTATACAGAACCGGCGCTGTTAGTAGCAGTGATCGTATAGACAGTATTCTCAGTGGGGGTAACAGTCTGTGTCCCACTTGCAGAATTGACAGAACCAACGCCATTAATAGAAGCTGAAGTTGCTCCGCTGATATCCCATTGCAATGTCAAAGATTGGCCGGAGCTAACAGAAGCCGGAGTAGCTGTAAAAGAGTTTATCGTAGGGAGATTCCCCGAACTCACAGCATCCGTAGCTGGCGAAGTACCAGAACCAGCGGCAGGCGTTGTTGCAGTTGCAGGAGGTGTGCTACTGGCTGGTGCAGATGTTGAAGGGGTGCCTGTCGGTGTTGCTGATTGGCTGGGCACAGCACCGGGTGACTTAGTTGAGGAGTTTGTATTCATTATAAAAACAGTTGCACCGGCTATGCACAGAATGACCACAAAGACTATCAGAAACACAGCTAGTCCCGACGGGGACTTCTTTTGGGAAGCAGTTGCGCCCGGCCTGTATAAGTACTGTTGAGGGTATTGGTTCGGATTTCCGCCAGCTGAATATTGATTATATGGCGGAGGCCCGTTCCATGTCTGAGGCTGGTTTGGATAGTACTGACCGTATGGGGGAACGTTTGTTCCTCCCGGATAAAAGACCAGCCCACAATAAGTGCAAGCGTTTTGACCGTAGCTAACCATTGTCCCGCAACGAGGACACGAATACATCTGCTGCATAAGTGTTATCCACTAGACCAGAAGTCTATCGCTAACTAATTATACAAAAGAATGAGTCTTATTTCATCAGTCCAGCTCAGATGTTAAATTATTTTATGACTCCGAAACAAATGGTTTTTACAAAGATTTTACAAATTTAATAATAACCGGCAACAATATTCATTTAAACTGAGGCTAAATTTAAATGTCGATGAAAATCTTTTGTATATCGCAGTGGCGTGATAGCCGTGCGTATTGCTGATAGCCGGAATAAGCGATTCAGCGGAGGATTTGTAGTGAAAGGAATAATGATTGGATGCACGGTACTGGCATTTATAGCCGCAGTATTCTATGTACTACTGGCGGCCGGTATTATTACAGTGCCGTCTCTGGATGGGTAAAGATGTGACATCGAGCCTTCATCTACGTAGCTGGAGGATGCTATATACTTGGCGGCCTGTTGATCCTGGCTAAAAAACGCTGGTTATGGATTATCGGCCTGGTGATGAATACACTGGTAATGGCCATTTTTTTCATAATGTACAGAAATAACCCGGCTGTCATATTCAGTTTACCCGGGCTGGGGACCAAAATACCCCAGATAATATTGGAAGTGGGTTTGGTCTATCTAATAGCCACATACCACCGCATACCAAAGAAATAGGTAGTCACTATCGAGGCGCATAGATCGTGGCAATCCTTATACATCGAACTGGAATCGACGTCCTATTGTAGATTCGATCACGAAGAGACTCAGAGAGTCTTGCTTAGAAGCCAATAAACTTTTCTTCGTCTTTTTCGTTTTATAAGTCAATAAAACAATGATTTCTCCAAAATCCAGAGCTTAGAGAGTTACTGCATTTGTTACTTTTGACACATCTGGCAATACTCTAGTTCAAGTTTAGGAGGGAAACAATATGGTAGTAAAACAAATTTTGATGACTAAAGAAGGGATTTTGAAGCTTGAAGCGGAGCTAGAACATTTACGTGACGTGCGCAGACTCGAAGTGATCGAGAACTTGCGCCTGTCAAGAGAGAACGGCAGCACCCTTGAAAATGCCGAGTATGATTATGCAAAAGATGAGCAAGGTCAAGTCGAAGGAAGGATCCTTGACATCGAAAGCATGATCAAGCAGGCCAGGGTCATGGAAGAGACAACTAACTTTCGCAAAGTGGGCTTTGGCAGCAAAGTTTCACTTCTTGATCAAGACAATAAAGTTGAGCAATTTATCATAGTAGGTCGTGTTGAATCTAATCCTGCGGACGGTAAAATTTCGAATGACTCACCGGTGGGCAGAGCCCTTCTGGGGCATTCAGTGAAAGATAAGGTTAAGATTCCCACGCCAGGTGGCATAATCAAATACACCATTGTAGAAATAAGCTGAGCCTATTATAAGTGCCAAACCAGTGGCGACAAAGATACAGAAGACCAAGAAAGCTGACAAAATTGAAATACTAAAAGAAATCAGGGCCATCGCAGTCATTGAAATATCGCAGTATCAAAGGAACGAGAAGTAAATGAAGTCTGCAACAATACCAAAAGGCGAAATTGGCACTAATAAGACCCTGGTCACTAGTTCAAATCTAGTTGCCGTCAGCAATCCTCTTAAATCCTATGTTACAGAACAAGGGACTGCGTAAAATTCTCAAGTTTATTTAGTTACATAGGGATATGATGCGGTTTGAGAATCGCTGTTATCAATGAGGGAATTGGGCGAAATAGTTTACGGGCCGTGGTCTTATTTTGTTCCCTCTATAATGATCCCGGGCTCTTTAGTGCAGGTCCATTGCCGGTGTGATAGCGGGAGGCAATGTCCTCTCGATGGTTATGCTGGCCCCGACGGACGGCTTAATCTGCAAGGTGAATGAGTCATTGGCCGTCAGGTTCTCGCTAAGAGAACCGGCAGAACCAAGATTGGTCAGATCAACGGTGATCTCGCCCGCATTGCCAGAGGACCACTGCACGTTGTTGATATAGTCGTTCTTGGTCGTAAGGCTGATGGCAGTACTCCCGGGACCGCCGATACTGTAAATCGGAACGGCGGCCTTTACTGTGAATCGGATCGACCTTACGTTGATGCTGTCATCGCTCGTGGCCATGACCGAACCCGAAAGCGCCAGATTGCTACTGGCTTCGTTCAAGCCGGCATAAATGGCTTCCTTGCCCTGTTCGGCTGAAAATAAGCCTGCGCTCAGTACCGCATAGCCGAATACGGCCGCTACAGTAACAAATGCGATGAGTATGATGGCTGTCTCCAGGCCGGTCATACCCTGCTGGTCTTTTAATAAATTCTTCAATGTTTTCATGTGGCCATCCGTATAGTTGTATTTTGAATGATTAACATAGTACACAGGTTTCTACTGTAGCAAAAGACCCTGACAGTGCAATATAAATGACCCATCAGTCCAATAAGAATAATCGCAAACGTGCCTGAAGCGCATTCATATGGCAAGGCTTTATCGTCGCATTATCGTCGGAAAGAGAAATATGGTGAAGTCTGCAACGACAATAGAAAACGAAATTGGCATTCATAAGCCCCTGGTTACTAGTTCAAATCTATTGAGGATTAGCGGCCCAGTTTGTCCGGGCTTAACATGCTCAATGCGCGTAGGAGTTGGCCGTCTTTGCTGTTCTGTAATTGATCTGACGTTAGATCTTGTTCTGAGGCTGGGAAAAGAGGTGACACCCCGTCCGCCAGATCTACCGGAATATCAGGTGCAAGGCCGACATGCCAGATTGTCTTACCGGAAGGAGTAAGCCATTCCTCTACGGCTATAAGGACCGCCGAACCATCTGTCAGTGGAAATTGCTCCAAAACTGTACCGGTGCCAAAAGTAGTCTCCCCCACGAGGGTGGTCCGTTTATTATCCTGGAGCGCACCGGCGACTATTTCAGCCGCAGAAGCTGTTCTCTTGTTAATCAGAGTTATAACAGGCAAGTCGGTAACTATGCTGCCAGGTATGATCTGGACATGCGTGATTTCTCCCTTGCTATCCTTTGCAAGTACTACGTCACCGGACTTGAGATAGCAACTTGCGACTCCAACAGCTTCCTCCAGGAGGCCGCCGGGATTATCGCGAAGGTCCAATATAATTCCGGAAATATTTTTTGCTTTTATCGATGTCAGTGCAGCACTAAGCTGACTTGTGGCGCCTTTGTCGAAAGAGGATAAATGGACGTGCGCTACATCGGTGCCAGGCAACTGGCGCCAGTCAACGCTTACTAAATCAATTTTACTGCGAATTATTTTCACATCTTTGATCACATCGGAGACAGTCTGGATTGTTAGAGTAACGGATGTACCGGATGGCCCGCGTATACGGAGAGAAGCGTCCTGGACGGACTTGACCGGCCGGCCATCTACTTTGAGAATTATGTCTCCAGGAAGCAGCCCTGCTTTCTGGGCGGGCGTGTTTTCCATTGGGGCAACTACGACGACCTTTCCGTCCTTCTCGAGCACTTCAATACCTATTCCCTCAATCAGCCCCTGTGACACGTCTTTTTCTTGTTGGACCTCGTCGGGAGTCAGGAAAGTACTGTGGCCTGTATCTCCCAGAGAGTCTACCATTCCCTCAATGGTGGCGTATGCCAGCTGCTGCGGTTGTGTCGCACTCTTATCCACGTAGTTCTCCCGGGTAATGTCCCAGGCTTGCGTTACTAATTGAAATCCGGTTGCGCTATATCTCGCCATTCCAACAAAGGTCCCCAGGATGAACGTCACTATTGGAATAGCAATAAGACCGGCGATGCATAATTTCCTCATCATCAGCCTCCCAATCCCCTGTGTTGTTATCTTAGCATAGGGCTACATTCGCAACAACCATTTCCTTATGCCCTTGAAAACGCATTTCTATTTCTGTGGCCATGGAATGTGTTCCATCAACCTAATTCCAGGGCATAAAATATCTTCCGACTACCATCTCCGCCATAATGTAGATAACCACATCCGGCTTTTCCTGCTCTATCAATTGAGAGCTAAACAAGGTCAACTGTCCGTAGCTGACGTCTTTTATCCTGTCAAAATGCGGCGCTAAAAACGTTTTCAGATCCGTGCTCCCGTAGAACGAGTCGTGGATAATAACTGCGCTTGACAGCTTTTCGCTGGGTACCCCCTCTTTAAGCACCAGGTGGCCCATAGGCTCGGAGTAAATATCTTCCATCTGCAGCAGCTTACCTAAAGCGCTGTACGAATTGCTGTCCTGAACATAATCATAATCTGATAATTGATGCGGAGTTAAACCCAGGGCTTCCATAATTTTGCAGTACGCCAGGAAAGCGCCGTAGCTGTTCCAATGATGGTCCGATTTGTAATAGACTTGCCGTGACTTCTTTGCATCAATCAACGTCTGCCTCAAATCCATTATCCGGATGTCGGAATTGTCCTTGAAATATTGCATTATCTGGTCCAGGCGTGTGGTCGGATGGATTTTCTTAATGTTATCCGGTAAGAATTCCGGATAGATTGATTGCTTATTGGGAGCGACCACCAGCAATAAACCTATACCCTTGCTTTTGAGGTAGTCCCTTTCGCTTGTGACCAGGCCCAGGATATAGGATAGTTCACTATCAGAATATGGCACCAGGCCCCGGTAATCTGCCATGCTGTCGTTTGAAGTTATGTAGAGATTTCCTTCTTTGCCGACGATGATAACCTGTCTGTGATCGTCAGAGTAACGCAAAGCCAATATCTTGATGATATTGTCCAACCTGACTAAATAATTGGAAAAAATCAACCCGCTTTTCGGGTTGGAGACAAACGACTCCAATTTGTCCTGGCCAATAATTGCCTGACAGATTGAACCTATACAGAATATATAAACCAACAGGCTGAAGATAATTATTATGCTCCGGTTTGTTTTCATCAATAATTCCCGTATATAAACGGATGATAAAATCCGCTGGCTATTTCCAGGATGGATAGGGCAAATATACCTAACAGCCATGCTACTGATGTAACAGAGGCAATACGCCACTTGCCGGCAAATCTCGATAGCAAAGGTATAACAGGCATTGAGCCGATGATACCCGCGATCATAGCTATAACTACCACCAGGTTTAAATATACCGAATAATCATATGCAGGATTGACTTGTCCTGACACGAACATCGATTTGAGGTAGCCCAAAGCGTAGGTTATTGACTCTGCACGAAAAAATACCCAGCCTATCATGATGACCAACAAAGCATATATATGTCTCAAGGGGCTTATAACTTTAAAGCGTAATATTTTAATTCTCTCCAATGCCATAAACAGGCCATGCCATAACCCCCATGCGACAAAGGTCCAGCTTGCCCCATGCCAGATACCGCAAACCAGAAAGACTATCATAAGGTTAAATACAGTCCTCAAGGTCGTGCCCCTGTTCCCTCCCAGCGGTATATACAGATAGTCTCTGAGCCATGAGGACAGGGTTAAGTGCCATCTACGCCAGAACTCCCGTATTGACGCAGAGACGTAGGGATAATTGAAATTCGCCATAAGCTCAAAACCAAATATCCTGCCTATACCTATCGCCATGTCGGTATAGCCCGAAAAGTCGAAATACAACTGCAGGGTAAACGCGATGATGCCAAGCCACGCCGTTTCCGTGGGCAAATCGCCTATCGGGACAGAAAATATCTGGTTTACCATGGGCGCCAGTATGTCGGCAATGAGCACTTTCTTGCCAAGTCCAATTATGAAGCGCTTTATTCCATTTGCTATCCTTTCCATATCTGCTTTTCTATCTGGCAACTGTTCCACTATGCCGTTATACCTATCCAGCGGGCCGGAAGTAATTTTCGGGAAGAAAGACAGGTAGAAAGCCAGGTTAAAAGGATTCATGGAAGGCACGGCGTTACCACGATAAACGTCCACAAGATAGGCTATTGCCATAAAAGTCATAAAGGATATGCCCAGCGGTACTTGCCAGCTTGCAGGATTTATATGCAAACCGAAAATTGCATTGATGTTACCAACTGAAAAGTTGAAATATTTGAATACAGCCAGTATGCCGACATTTAGGACAATCCCGATTATGAGCAATGGTTTTCTGTATGTCCTGATCCCCAATCCCAGCAAATAATTAAGAAAGACTACGAGAAGCAAGACTAGGACATAATTTCCCTGTCCCCAAATATAGAAGAGGATGCTGTATAGCAGCAGCAATAGGGCCCTGAATCTCTGCGGGAATACGTAATAAAGAAAGACGGAAATGGGTAAGAATAGGAACAAAAATATAGGAGAGGTAAAAGCCATTGCGAACACAGTATATTATATGTAAATTGTATGTGCAATAATTTGAATGCCATAAATCCAGTCGTTGCCGCCATTCCTCTGGATAAGCGTAGATGATATAATGTGGCAATATTGGTGGAGGAAGCTGAAAAACGATGCCTATAAATAACGCTTACCTTAATTTCAAATACAAGCCATTCAAGTTCTATCTTATTACCATACTGGTTACGTGCGTTGCGTTGTTGATAGCGGCCTACTTCAGCTACAACGAAAACTACGCATTTTATAAATACGCCTTTATTTTTGTCGGTGTACTTACACCTTTTACCGTAGCCATGTTTATGATCTACGGTTCGGGAAACAATGAGCTTAAAAAGGACTTTATAAACAGGCTGCTCAATCTCAGGTTGATCAAACCAAAGTATTTGCTGTTTGTTTTGCTGGTCATGCCCGTCACAGTGTTGCTGGCAACGGCCATATCACTTCTTTTCGGGCAGCCGGTTGGACAATTTGCCATATCTCCAGGTTTTTCCATGACGGGTGGGACTGGCATCACGACGTTGATCGTTGTTATTTTGGCGCCCACCTTTGAAGAATTAGGGTGGAGGGGTTACGGCGTTGACAGTTTAGCTAAAACGGGGAGAACCCTATTTGCATCAACCATGATTTTTGCAGTGCTCTGGGACATATGGCATTGGCCACTTTTCGCCGTCCACGGTTATTACCATTATGAGATATTACAGGCCGGTATCATATATGCGTTAAATTTCGTCGTCAGTATTTTCCCCGTGGCATTTTTACATAACTGGATTTATTACAAAAGTAATAGGAGCATACCTGCCGTCATTTTATTTCATGCCGTGAATAATTTATCCTCATCCCTGTTGCAGACCGAGCAGTTCACGAAGTGCATTGTCACTGCCATCTTAATAGTGGTTTCGGTTATCGTGCTGTTTAAAAATAAATCTCTATGGCTGGACAAAGCGGCGGACACGCGTTAGCGCGAAGTACCGT
>CAWHDI010000033.1:0-20751 GCA_963827985.1 uncultured Chloroflexia bacterium
CTGTGTTAATTTTTAGCATGCCATATAAGTATATGGATCGATTAATCTTTTGTCAACTAGGTTAAAAGCGATCGTGGGTTAGCTATGACAGGGGAGGAGCTAAAAGAAACAAATTCCAAGCTCCAAGTACCAAATTCCAAATAAAATCGGGAAAACTCCAAGCTCTAAACAAACTCAAAATCCGAAGTTCAAGTATTCCTAACACACGAAGGCGCCTGTAGAGCTAACGGCCCATACTAGACATGATTGATCCAGTGGCCGGCCTTGCCCAGGTTATATATTGATGTCTGACCCAGTTTCTCCGTTCCCTCAGCCTCGTGGATATGGCCGCAGAAAACATAGCGGGGCTGATACTGCCTTATATATTGGAGTATGGCCTTGCTGCCGGCGTGCCTGCCCGTCCATTCCGGTCTAGCTATATTCGAGTTGACGGTGTCCAGCAAGCCGTAAGGCGGAACGTGCGTGACCAGGATATCCAACCTTCCGAAGCGGACAAGGATGTTCTCGACCTTTGCAGTCTCTCGCAAGGCACGTTCCCGATTTTGGGTATACTCGCCAGCTCAAATTCTTCGGCCCAACTGATATCGGTGAAATACTTGATGCCGCCGATCCTCAGACCCGTGTAGCGGGCCAGGCAGTTGTCGATAATGCGCAGGTTCTTGATCTTTTTCAGATTGTCGTACAAAAGGGGCAGCTCCATGCCAAACTGGGATGAGAATTTGCGGATGTCGTAGTTGGTAAGATCGGCGTTTCCTGTGACCGTGAATACCTGGCAATGTTGAGCAACATGCTGGACCAATTTAACTGCCGTAGTGTAGGACTCCAGAAAGGCCTGTTGAAAGGCTCGGATTCAGGGCTGCCCTGCGTAAACCTATTAGGCGAGGCTCCTATGTATTTGAAAGCAATCTTACGAAGTATGTCGGCCCTGCCGAGGTCGCCCGTCATCAGGACGAGGTCAACGCCGTCCAACGGGATACGCCGTATTTTTTCAAGGTCGCCATGAGGGTCGCCAATGACAGCTAATTTCATATTTGTACCCTCACCTACCCTCTCCCACGAGGCCCTTCACAATGTCGTAGCTTTATTCCCACTCGATGGTGGAGGGGGGTTTGCTGGTGATATCGTAGACCACCCGGTTTACGCCGGGCACTTCATTGACAATGCGATTGGATATTGTCGCCAGCAGGTTGTAGGGAAGACGTGCCCAATCGGCCGTCATGGCATCCTGGCTGGTCACAGCCCTGAACGCCACCAGGTAGCCATAGGTCCGGAAATCGCCCATGACACCGACGCTGTGCACGTCGGTCAGTATGGCAAAGGTCTGCCACATCTGGCGGTACAGCTTGGCTTTCTTGATCTCGTTCATAACGATCCAGTCGGCCCCACGCAGTATATCGAGTTTTTCCCTGGTGACCTCTCCAATGATGCGGATAGCCAGGCCAGGTCCCGGGAAGGGCTGTCGCCATACCATATCTTCCGGCAGACCCAACTGCAACCCCACTTCCCTGACTTCATCCTTGAACAAATAGCGCAGGGGCTCGATCAACTGAAGAGCCATCTTGGACGGCAATCCGCCGACATTATGATGCGTTTTGATTTTGTTGGCGGCCTTGGTTTCCGGCGTAGCGCTCTCAATAACATCCGGATAGAGCGTGCCCTGCGCCAGGAAATCTACCTTCCCCAGCTTGGTAGCTTCGTTTTCGAAGACTTTGATGAACTCCTGTCCGATACTGCGGCGCTTCTTCTCCGGATCGATGATGCCCTTGAGCTGTTCGAGGAACAGGTCGGTGGCATCCACATAGACCACGTTCATTTTGAGGTTCTTGCGGAAGGTATTGAGCGCCCTTTCCGGCTCTTCACGCCGGAGCAGGCCGTTATTAACAAAAATGCAGGTAAGCTGGTCGCCGATGGCTGCATGGACAAGCTTGGCAGCCACTGCCGAATCGACGCCGCCCGATAGCGCACAGATGACCTTGCCATCGCCTACCTGGGCTTTTATGGCTTCAATACTTTCATGGATGAAATTGCCGGGGGTCCAGGACCCGTGACAGCCGCATACCCTGTGCAGGAAATTCCTGATAATATGTATGCCTTCAGGCGTGTGCACAACTTCGGGATGGAACTGCAGCCCGAAAATCTTGTTGCCGTCCGTTATGACTGCGTTGGGCGAGTTCTCCGTATAGGCCGAGGACCGGAATCGCAGGCGGCATATCGATTATCTGGTCGCCATGGCTCATCCAGACCGTCAGCGAGTCCTCCAGCCCGTAGAAAAGAGGAGAGTTTTCCTCGCTCACATGAAGGACGGCCTGGCCGTACTCACGCTTGCTGCCGGGCGCCACGGAACCGCCCAGCTGGTGAGCGATCGCCTGCATGCCGTAGCATATACCCAGAACAGGCAGATGGCTTTCATAGATGCCGACCGGCGTAAGCGGGGCGCCCTTCTCGTAGACGCTGGCCGGCCCGCCGGAAAGAATGAAGCCGCGAGGATGCATGGACATTATCTTGGAGAGGGGCGTTTCCCAGTGGAAAAGCTCGCAGTAGACATTACATTCCCTGACCCTGCGCGCTATCAGATGGCTGTATTGCGAGCCGAAATCTATGATGGCTATGGCTTCTTTGATGCCGTGGGGGAGTTCCCCCGGCTTGGGGGCCGCCTGCACACCCTGGCATCTCCTTGGCAATTTCAAGATAGGTGGAGACTTCAATGTCGTCGCTGGTGGCTACGCGGTGGCTCCTGGTTTTATCCGTTTTATCCTTAGCTTCACTCATTGGAAAAGTATATCACAGCAGAAGGCGGTATCTTCTAATCAAATTCATATTTAAACTATGCGCCAATTTAGGGTACAATTTGTTATTGACTGACCGTTAATGAAGATGTTCCATGACTAAAACAATTTCGCCGTCTTTGACAGAACAAGTCAATAAGGCCGCTGCCATTCTGCGCAACGGCGGCATTGTGGCGTACCCAACCGATACCATCTACGGACTGGGCGCCGATATTTATAATGACACAGCCATCAAAAAGGTGTTTGCAGCGAAAGACCGCCCGCAGGACCTGCCGCTGCCGGTGCTGATAGATAACGTCGAGCAGTTGGAAGAGCTTGCGGCGAAGCAGACCGCGATTTCGAGAGCACTGATGAAGAGATTCTGGCCCGGTGCGTTAACAATCATCTTTAACAGGGCCCCGGGACTCCGGAGCCTGGCGCTGGCCGGCAGGCGATAAAGTGGCCGTGCGTATGCCTGATCACGAGGTTGCCCGGCTGCTGATCAGGAAACTGGGCCGGCCCATAGTGGGCACAAGCGCAAATCTTCACACCGGCCCGGTCACCCTGACGGCAGATGAGGTCAGAAGCCAGCTTGGAAGCCGGGTGGACTATCTCATCGATACCGGGCCTTGCCCCGGAGGAATAGAGTCAACGATCGTGGATGTCACGATCGAGCCGCCTGCCGTTGTGCGGCAGGGAGCAATCCCGGCAAATGAAATCATGGCAATATACCGTGAAAAGGGGGAAAGTAATAATGAGACTGGCCCTCGGCTGCGACCATCGCGGTCTCGATCTGAAGGATAAGATCATAGACTTCCTTAAAGACAAAGGTCACACTATGCAGGACCTGGGCTGCTACAGCACAGATTCTGTGGACTACCCTGATTATGCGTCGGCCGTGGCCGAATCCGTAGCGACAGGCCAGTCGGATTACGGAATCCTGATATGCAGTTCAGGCATCGGCATGAGTATTACTGCCAATAAATATAAAGGCGTGCGGGCTGCGCTGTGCTGCGGGCCGGAGCTTGCGATACGCGCACGCCGCCATAATGACGCCAATGTTATTTGCCTGGGTTCCGATTTCATAGGGACCGAAGAGGCACTTCAAGCGGTCGGCAACTTCATTTCCACCGAGTTCGAAGGAGGCAGGCACCAGCGGCGCCTGGACAAGATAGCAAAAATAGAGTCACGCCCAGTTTGACAATAAATAATTACCTGTGATAGTTTACTAGAACCTCTTTTTTCCCGAACTGGTATCTATCGGACTCTTATATTTCTACAGGATAAGGTATTCATATGAGAAGTGACAGCATTAAACAGGGTATCGAGAGAGCACCCCACAGGGCGCTGCTCAGGGCAGTGGGCGTATGCACGCCGGGACTTCGAGAAGCCGTTCATAGGCATTGTAAACAGCTTTAACGAGATAGTGCCCGGCCATATGCACCTGAACAAGATCGCCGCGGCCGTCAAGGCCGGCGTGTTAAGCGCAGGGGGCATTCCTTTCGAGTTCAACACTATCGGCATTTGCGACGGCATAGCCATGAACCATCCGGGCATGAAATACAGCCTGCCCAGCCGTGAGCTGATAGCAGATTCCGTTGAAGTGATGGTGGAAGCGCACCGCTTCGATGCGCTGGTGTTCATACCCAATTGCGATAAGATCATTCCCGGCATGCTGATGGCTGCCGTACGGTTAAATATCCCGTCCATATTCATCAGCGGCGGCCCTATGCTGGCAGGCAAACTGCACAAGGGCGGCAAAATCCAGGTCGTCGACCTTATCTCTGTTTTCACCGCCGTAGGCGGCGTTGTCCAGGGAAAGATGACCGAAGCCGAACTTGAAGAGATCGAGACCGCTGCCTGCCCGGGCTGCGGAAGCTGTTCCGGCATGTACACGGCCAATACCATGAACTGCCTGACCGAGGCCGTGGGGATGGCCTTGCCCGGCAATGGTACAATCCCGGCGGCAGATTCCCGCAGAACACACCTGGCCACAGCAGGCGGGCAAGCAGATCATGGCGCTGCTGGAGAAGGGCTTGTGCCCCAGGGATATTATCACCAAAGAATCCATCTCCAATGCCTTTGCAGTAGATATGGCGCTGGGAGGCAGCACCAACTCAGTGCTGCATTTCATGGCCATCGCTCATGAGGCAGGTATCGATTTTCCGCTGTCCCTCATTAATGAAATAAGCAACAAGGTGCCGCACCTGTGCAAGATCAGCCCGGCCAGCGAGATACATATGGAAGATGTAGACCAGGCGGGCGGCATACCGGCCGTGATGCACGAGATCAGCAAGCTGTTGAACGGCACGGCCAAAACGGTCACACTCAAGCCGATATCCGCAACATATAAGAACGCACTGGTACGGAACCATGAGGTCATCCGGCCGTTTCTCAAAGCCGTTCTCCAAAACAGGAGGCCTGGCCATCCTGTTCGGCAACCTTGCGCCGGGCGGAGCAGTGGTTAAAAGCGGCGCAGTAGCGCCTGAGATGATGGTGCATACGGGCCCGGCACGCGTATTTGAGAATGAAGAGGACGCCACCAAAGGCATCATGGCTCGCAAAATAAAGAAGGGCGATGTAGTCGTTATCAGGTACGAAGGGCCCAAAGGCGGCCCCGGCATGCGGGAGATGCTGACGCCCACTTCGCTGTTGAGCGGTATGGGACTGGACAGCTCGGTAGCGCTGATAACCGACGGGCGGTTTTCCGGCGGCACCAAGGGAGCGGCCATCGGGCACGTCGTCCCGGAAGCTGCCGACCGCGGCCCGATAGCAGCAGTGCAGAATGGTGATATAATCAGCATAGATATACCTGCAAGGAAGCTGGAGATCAAGGTCAGCGAGGCCGAGATTAAGCAGGCGGTTGAAGAGCCTGCCTCCGTTCAAAAGCAGTATCAAGGGCGGTTACCTGAAGAGATATATCGAGAAGGTCGGCCCCGCCAGCAAAGGCGCAGTATTCAAAGATCAGGAGTAATAGGCGCAAATGATGAAGACAGGCGCAGAAATACTATGTGAATGTTTGATCAAAGAGGGAGTCGAGGTTATTTTCGGCTTCCCCGGCGGCGTGTTGCTGCCCCTGTACGACACGCTGCCCAAATACCCGCAACTGCGGCACATCCTGGTCCGGCACGAGCAAGGCGCAGCGCACGCTGCAGACGCTTACGCCCGTGTGACCGGCAAGATCGGAGTCTGCCTGGCCACGTCAGGCCCCGGCGCGACCAACCTGGTGACGGGCATCGCCAATGCTTATCTGGATTCGGTACCCGTACTGGCAATAACCGGCCAGGTAAACACTTCTTTCATCGGCAAGGACGCCTTCCAGGAAATCGATATCACAGGCATCACCGTGCCCATCACGAAGTACAATCAACTTGTACTGGATACCGGCGACATGGCCAGCGCCGTAAGAGAAGCCGTCCATGTGGCCCAGACCGGCAGGCCCGGTCCCGTGCTGCTGGATATCCCAAAGGACGTGCTCCAGAACAAGACCGAGTTCATTTTCCCGGAGAAGGTCGACCTGCCCGGCTATAAGCCCAAGCTCTTCGGCCATCCTTCACAGATCAAGAAGGCGGCGGACCTGATCAACAGCGCAGAGAGGCCGGTCATTATTGCCGGGCGAGGCGTCAATATCTCGCGGGCCTTCCCCGAACTCAAGGAACTCGCCGAGAAAGTCCCAGATCCCGGTTGTTACCACTTTCCTCGGCATAGGCTGCTTTCCCGAGTCTCACGTCCTGAGCTACGGCTGGCTGGGCATGCACGGCATGGGCTACGCCAATAAGGCCGTCTACAACTCCGACGTGATCATAGCCATCGGAATGAGATTCGACGACAGGGCGACCGGCGTGCATCAGCACGTTCGCCCCGCACGCCCAGATAGTCCATATAGACATCGATGCGGCGGAGATCGGCAAGAACCTTCGCCGCCGAAGTACCGATCGTCGGCGATGTAAAGAATATCCTGCAGGTGCTCAATAAGCAGGTTGACAAGCGTGAGCACATCAACTGGCTTTCCCAGCTCGACGAGTGGCGCTCATGCATCCTGCCATCGAAATAAGGGAGCACGAGAACGTGCTGCCCCAATACATCATCAGGCAGATACACGAGGTCACAAAGGGCGATACGATCATAGTGCACCGACGTCGGCCAGCACCAGATGTGGGCAGGACAATATTTCTTACTATGATAAGCCCAACAGCTTCGTATCGTCGGGCGGCCTGGGCACCATGGGTTTCGGCCTGCCGGCCTCAATAGGCGCAAAGGTCGGAGCGCCGAACGAGACGGTCTGGTGCCTCTGCGGCGACGGCGGTTTCCAGATGACCATCCAGGAGCTTGCCACGATTGCCCAGGAAAACCTGGATATCAAGATAGCCGTATTTAATAACGGCTGGCTTGGCATGGTACGCCAGTGGCAGGAGCTCATTTACAGCAAACGCTATTTCGGAACGCAGCTTTATAATCCTGATTTCGTTAAGATCGCCGAAGCCTACGGCATAGAAGGGGTCAGGGTAGCCAAGAAGCTGGACATAAGGCCGGCCATACAGAAGTCCATGGCGCATAAAGGGCCTTTCCTGATCGAGTTCGTGGTTGAGCCGGAGGAAAATGTCTACCCGTTTGTACCTCCGGGCAAGATAATGGTGGAGTTCCTGGAGATGCCCAGCCCGACAGGCAGCCTGAAAAAATAAATCAACTGCGAAATACTGAGGGAGACTTTCAGTTGAACAGGAAACATATACTGGTAGCGCTTGTACAGGACCGGCCCGGAGTGTTGAACCGGATTGCCAGCACTCTCAGAAGGCGCAATTTTAATATCGACAGCATCGCCGTCGGCCGCATCGAGATACCGCACCTCTCCCGCATGACCATCGTCGTCGAAGGTGACGACGCCAAGGTCGAGCAGGTCGAGAAAGCAGCTGGACCGGATCGTTGAGGTCATCAGGATTACCGACATCACCAATGAAAACCCTGTAGCACGCGAGATGGCCATGATCAAGGTCAAGGCCACCCCGTCCACCCGCAGCGAGATCATTCAGATAGTCGACATATTCAGGTCGAATATCGTGGATGTGTCACCGGATTCGCTGATCATCGTAGTCACAGGAGACCAGGAGAAAGTGGACACGCTGATTGAACTGCTGCGGGGCTTCGGCATCAGGGAACTTTCGAGGACCGGCACGATAGCCCTGCCACGGGGCGGCGCCGGGCCGCTGACGATCGAAGAGAACAAACCCCTGCGGCACGTGGTAGAGCATGTGGCGCCGGAAGAAGAAACGCTGCCCAACTGGTAAGTAGTCTTACGTATACCCATAAAATACATTAAGCATTAAATTTCACCAGGAGGAAACCATGGCGAAGATTTATTATGAAAAAGATGCGAATATGGCATTGCTGAAGGATAAGGTCATCGGAATTATCGGCTACGGCAGCCAGGGACACGCCCATGCCCAGAACCTGCGTGACAGCGGCCTTAAGGTAATCGTCGCCGAGGCCAAGGGCACCGAGGGCTATAAAGCTGCCAAGAAGGCCGGGTTTGAAGTTTTGGACGCCGCCGAGGCGGCCAAACGGGCCGACGTCATCATGATGCTGGTCCCCGATCAGCTCCAGGCCAAGGTCTATAAGGAATCCATCGCCGACAAGATGATCAAGGGCAAGACCCTGATGTTTGCCCACGGTTTCAATATCCATTACGGCCAGATCGTACCGCCCGATTTCATCGACGTGACCATGATCGCTCCCAAATGCCCCGGACACATGGTCACGCCAGCTTTATGTCGAGAAGAACGGCCCGCCGGCCATCATCGCGGTCTACCAGGATGCTTCCGGCAAAGCCAAGGAACAGGCGCTGGCATATTCCAAGGGCATCGGCTGCGCCAGGGCCGGCGTCATCGAGACTACCTTCAAAGAAGAGACCGAGACCGATCTCTTCGGCGAGCAGGCCGTGCTGTGCGGCGGCGTTACCTAGCTGATCAAGGCCGGGTTCGAGACGCTGGTGGAAGCCGGCTATCAGCCGGAGATCGCTTATTTTGAGTGCCTGCATGAGCTCAAGCTCATCGTGGACCTGATCTACAGGGGCGGCATGACATTCATGCGCTATTCCGTCAGCGATACCGCTGAATACGGCGATTACACGCGCGGCCCGATGGTCATCAATGACATCGGTCAGGGAAGAGATGGCCGAGATACTCGAGGAAATACAGGACGGCAGTTTCGCCAGGGAATGGATCCTGGAGAACCAGGCAAACCGCCCCGTCTATAACGCCCTCAAACGCAGAGAAGCTGAACACCAGATTGAGGTTGTCGGGAAAAAGCTGCGCTCCATGATGCCCTGGCTTAAATAGCGGTGAAAAGCCGCCAGCAGACGAAAAATTATAAAGCAGGTGCATTATGAAAGGTGAACGTGTTCTCATTTTTGATACTACTCTCAGGGACGGCGAACAAGCCGCCGGCACGAGCCTGAACCCTCAGGAAAAGCTCGAAATAGCCAGGCAGCTTGAGAGCCTTGGCGTAGATATAATCGAAGCCGGTTTCCCGATCACGTCCAAGGGCGATTTCGACGCGGTACGGCTCATCTCTAAAGAAGTCCGCAACTCCACTATCTGTGCCCTCAGCCACGCCAATGACGAGGCGATAGACAGGGCATGGGACGCAATTAAACACGCCAAAAAGGGCAGAATCCACATCTTCCTTTCCACATCGGAACTCCACCTCAAATATCAGCTTAAGAAAAGCCATGCAGAGGTCCTGAAACTGGCTGTGGCTTCCGTGGTCCGGGCACGCAAGTACTGCGATGACATAGAGTTCACTCCCATGGATACGACCAGGACCGAAATTAAGTTCCTGTACCAGGTGCTGGAGGGCGTCATAGCCGCCGGCGCAACAACAGTGAATATAGCCGATACTGTAGGCTATGCCATCCCGTCCGAGTTCGGCAAACTGATAGACGGCATCGTCAAGAACGTGCCCAATATTTCCAAGGCGGTAATCAGCGTCCACTGCCATAACGACCTGGGATTGGCGGTAGCCAACAGCCTGGAAGCAGTGAGAAGGGGCGCCCGGCAGATAGAATGCACCGTCAACGGTATCGGGGAGCGGGCGGGCAATGCCGCACTGGAAGAGCTGGCAATGGCGCCTCAAAACCCGCAGCGACCAGTATCACATATCTACAGGTATTAATACCACGGAACTATTTAAAACCAGCAGGATGGTCAGCGAGTTCACAGGTTTCGTCGTCCCGCAAAATAAGGCCATCGTGGGTAACAACGCTTTCCGCCACCAGTCGGGCATCCACCAGGACGGCGATCATCAAGAAATCGAACACCTATGAGATCATGGACCCCAAGGACGTGGGTGTGCCGTCCAGCGCACTGGTGCTGGGCAAGTTGAGCGGCAGGCATGCTTTTAAAGAGAGGCTGCTCGAACTCGGTTTTTCACTGGATGACGAGGCGCTGAGCCACGCTTTCAAAGCTTTTAAAGAGCTGGCAGATAAGAAGAAAGAAGTCACCGACCGTGATATCCAGTCCCTGATCGGCGAAGAGATGCGCACGGCCTCGGAAGTGTACCACCTGGAACACGTGGGAGTGTCCTGCGGCAACCACAGCATGCCCACAGCCACGGTGAGGCTAATCGGGCCGAACAAGGAAATACTGGCGGACGCCTCGCTCGGCACCGGCCCGGTGGACGCCGTTTACAAGGCTATCAACCGCCTGGTACGCGTGCCGAACCAGCTCACGGAGTTCAGCGTCAACTCGATTACCCATGGCATAGACGCCATGGGAGAAGTACTGATACGCATTGAAAGCGAGGGAGCAAACTACACGGGCCGCGGCGCAGATACGGACATCATAGTTGCCAGCGCCAAGGCGTATATGAATGCGCTTAACAGGCTGCTGGTGAATAAGCGGTCCAAAAGGCAGGTGAGCAATGAACCCTGAACTGGAAGCCGGGCTTCGTATTCTGCTGGCGGCCGTATTAGGAGCCATCATTGGATTTCAAAGGGAAAAGTCCCACAAGCCGGCCGGGCTGCGCACGCACATATTGATATGCATGGGATCGGCGCTGTTCACCGTAGTATCAATAATGGGTTTCACGGGGCCGGTCGACCCCTCAAGAGTGGCAGCGGGCGTAGTCACCGGCATCGGGTTCCTGGGGGCGGGCGTTATTTTCCGGGGCATGAGAGGTGACGTTCACGTCATCGGCCTGACGACAGCTGCCAGCATCTGGATAACTGCCGCAATCGGAATAGCCGCCGGCGCCGGTATGTATATAATCGCCACAGCCGTAGCCGTAGTGACCCTGATCGTCCTGTTTCTCCCGAGGGTCAAGGGTTAAATTTAGTATAAGGAGTGTTGCATTTTGACACTTGCAGAGAAAATACTTGCCGCACACTGCGGCAAAGATAAGGTAAGTCCCGGGGAATTTATCAGTGTAAAGACGGATTTTGTGCTGTCCAACGACATAACGGCGCCTATTGCGATCAAGGAATTCAACCGCCTGGGCGTCCCCAAGGTATTCGATCCCAAGAAGATCGTGATGGTGCCCGACCACTTCTGCCCCAACAAGGACATACAGTCAGCCGAGAACGCCAAAATGATGCGTGAATTCGCTTACAAGCACGGGCTGGTCTATTTCGAAGTGGGACAAATGGGAATCGAGCACGTCATACTCCCCGAAAAGGGACTGGTACTGCCCGGTGAAGTGATAGTGGGAGCAGACTCACACACTTGCACTTACGGAGCGCTGGGCGCCTTCGCTACCGGCATGGGCTCCACGGACATTGCAGTCGCCATGGCTACCGGTGAGATATGGATGAAAGTGCCTGCGACTATCAAATTCGTTTTTAACGGCAAACTGCAAAAATGGGTGGGCGGCAAGGACCTGATTCTCTACATTATCGGGAAAATCGGCGTGGATGGAGCGCTCTACTCAGCGATGGAATTTCACGGCGAGGCCATAGACTCCCTTCCGATGAGTGGACGGTTCACCATGTCAAACATGGCTATCGAAGCGGGGGCAAAGGCCGGCATTTTCCCCGTGGACAAGAAAACGCGGGAATATTTAAAAGGCAGAGCTACGCGCAAATATATCGAATACAGCTCAGACCCGGATGCGGCCTACTCGCAGGTGATCGAGTATGATGCTTCCGCCATCGAGCCGCAGGTAGCATTCCCCCATATACCCTCCAACACAAGGCCGATCAGCCAGGTGGGCAATATAGCTATCGACCAGGTAGTTATCGGAAGCTGCACCAACGGCAGACTGGAAGACCTGCAGACTGGCAGCGCGCATACTCAAGGGCAAGAAAGTGGACAGCCGCATAAGATGCATAATCCTGCCGGGGTCGCAAAAGGTCTACCTGGATGCGCTGAAAATGGGATTGATTGAGACTTTTATTAACGCCGGGGCGGCCGTCAGCACGCCTACGTGCGGGCCCTGCCTGGGAGGGTACATGGGCGTACTGGCAGCAGGCGAAAAATGTGTTTCCACAACCAACCGCAATTTCGTCGGCCGGATGGGACAGCACCAAATCGGAAATCTATCTTGCCAACCCTGCCGTGGCAGCGGCGAGCGCCATACTCGGCAGGATCGCAAATCCGGAGGAAGTGGCAAAATGACACTCAAAGGTAAAGTTTTTAAATACGGCGACAATGTGGACACGGATGCCATCATACCTGCCCGGTACCTGAACCTGGTTGAGCCGCAAGACCTGGCGGCACACTGCATGGAAGATATCGATGCCGAATTCGTAACAAAGGTAAAGCCCGGCGATATTATCGTTGCAAATTCAAATTTCGGGTGCGGATCTTCCAGGGAGCATGCGCCGGTGGCGATCAAGGCATCGGGTATCTCCTGTGTGATCGCCAGAAGCTTCGCACGCATATTCTTCCGCAACGCCATTAACATCGGCCTTCCACTGCTCGAATGTGCGGAAGCGGTGGACAACATAAAGGCGGGTGACCAGGTGGAGGTCGACCTGGCCGCCGGAAAAATTACCAACCTGTCCAGCGGCAAGACATTTACGTCGAAGCCTTACCCGGATTTCATGATGCAGATAGTAAATGCCGGAGGACTGGTAGAATACACTAAAAAGAACCTGGCAGGGAGCCGTTAAGTTGAAATTTACAATTGCAGTATTGGCAGGCGACGGGGTTGGCCCCGATGTCGTCAAAGAAGCACAGAGGACCCTGGATACGGTGGGACAACGCTTCGGCCATCAATTTGAGTACAAACCTGGATTTATAGGCGGCATAGCTATCGATAAATTCGGCACGGCCCTGCCGGAGGAAACGCTTGAGACCTGCCGCAAGTGCGATGCGGTCTTGCTGGGAGCGGTGGGTGGCCCGAAATGGGACAATCCCACTGCCAAGACCAGACCCGAGGCCGGCCTGCTGGCTGCCAGGAAAGGACTCAAACTTTTCGCCAACCTGAGGCCGGTTAAAATGCTCCGCATGATGGAGAACTCAACCAGCCTCAAACCCGAGATAGTGCGAAGCGTAGATATGATGGTTGTCCGGGAGCTGACAGGGGGACTCTATTTCGGGAAACCTCAAAAGCAGTGGAGCAACGCACGTGGCCGGCAAGCGGTGGACACCATGTCGTACTCCGAAAAGGAGATCGAGCGCATTATACGCGTCGGCTTCGAGCTGGCCATGAGCAGAAGAAAGAAACTGACTTCGGTGGACAAGGCCAATGTGCTGGAAACGTCGCGCCTGTGGAGGCAGATAGCGAGCGAGATTGCGAAGGAATACCCGGAAGTCAAAGTGGACAACATGCTGGTGGACGCCTGCTCCATGCGGCTGATACAGAACCCCTCTTATTTCGATGTTATCGTCACGGAGAATATGTTTGGAGACATACTTACCGACGAGGCGTCGATGCTGGCGGGCTCCATGGGAATGCTGCCTTCGGCAAGCCTGGCCGCGATTCCGTCGGGTAAGAACTCACGCGCCTTTGGTTTATACGAGCCCATACACGGCAGCGCGCCGGATATCGCCGGCATGAATATAGCCAACCCGATTGCGACGATATTGAGCGCCGCCATGATGCTCAACTATTCTTTCGGCTTAAAGCGTGAGGCGGAAGCCGTGGAAAAAGCTGTGCTGCAGGCCCTCAATGACGGCTACCGCACCAAAGATATAATGACGCAGGGGATGAAGCAAGCTGGGACTATTGAGATGGGCAAGCTGATAGCGGAGCGGATCGAACATTAAAGGGATAAACACATGAAACGCGTATATTTATATGACACGACCCTGCGGGACGGCGCCCAGCAGGAAGGCATCTCGTTCAGCGTATCCGACAAGCTGAAGATAATGCAGAAGCTGGACGACCTGGGGATAGATTTCATCGAGGGCGGCTGGCCGGGCGCCAATCCCAAAGATACTGAATTCTTTGCTAAAGCCAGGGAACTAAAGCTGAAGACGGCAGTGCTGGTAGCTTTCGGAAGCACCAGGCGCGTGGACGTCAACGTGAATGAGGATGCCGGGCTGAAGACGCTGGTTCAATCAGGCGTCAAAGCGGTCAACATCGTGGGTAAGACCTGGGACAAGCAGGTCAAACAGGTGCTGGAAACCAGCCTGGAGAACAACCTGGCCGTGATCAACGAGTCGATCTTATATTTAAAATCAAAAGGGTTAACCGTATTTTTTGACGCCGAGCATTTCTTTGACGGCTTCAAATCCAACCCCAAATATGCAGTTGAAGCGCTGCTGGCGGCAAGCAAGGGAGGCGCCGACGGGCTGGTGCTCTGTGACACCAACGGCGGCACACTTCCGTCGGAGACCGCGTCAATCATCTCATCAGTATGCAAGAAAGTGAAATGCCCTGTAGGCATTCACGCCCATAACGACAGCGAAATGGCGGTTGCCGTCACGCTGGCGGCCGTTGAAAACGGCGCCAATCACGTGGAAGGAACCGTGAACGGGTACGGAGAACGATGCGGCAACGCCAACCTGTGCTCGATCATACCGGCACTGCAGCTAAAACTGGGTATAAAGTGCATCACGGCAAAACAGCTTGCCAGGATCACCGAGGTCTCGCGTTTCGTGGCCGAGGTGGCCAACCTGCCGCTTATGTCGAACCTGCCCTACGTTGGAAGTAACGCATTCCTCCACAAGGCGGGGTTACACGTTTCGGCTATATCCAAATGGCGCGAAAGCTATCAACATGTCGACCCTGAAGCGGTAGGCAATAACCCCAAGGTAGTAGTCTCCGAGCTTTCAGGCAAAAGCAATATATTTTTCAAGGCCAAAGAGCTGGGCGTGCCATTGCCCCCGCAGGGAAAGGAAGCGCGCCAGATACTCGAGCAGATTAAACAGCTCGAGAACCGCGGATTCCAGTACGAGGACGCAGACGCATCATTCGAACTGCTTCTGAGACGGTCCCAACCCGGCTACAAGCCCCCTTTCACGCTGGTGGATTACATGGTGGTGGTAGAGAGACACAGGAGACTGCCCGCAGCCTATGACATCGGTGCGCAGTTCCTGGCGGAAGCCACGATCAAGGTGAAAGTAGACAACAAGCTGATGCACACCGCATCAGAGGGAAACGGCCCGGTCAATGCACTTGACCGTGCACTGCGCAAGGCGCTGCTCGAATTTTACCCGGGACTGGCGAAAGTGGACCTGCTCGACTATAAGGTGCGTATACTTGAGGGCAATAGCGGCACAGACTCCCTGGTACGCGTATTGATTGAGTCTGGAAACGGCAAGGTGCAGTGGAGGACGGTGGGAAGCTCGACCAATATCATCGAAGCAAGCTGGCTGGCGCTTTTCGACAGCATGGAATATTTCCTGGTGAAGCTCGATAAAAGAAAGACAAATCCTAAACGCTAAACAAATTCGAAGCTCAAAATTCCGTGGCCAGACCGATAACGCGTTCCGCATTGCCGGCGGCCAAGAGTAGATCTAGAAATAGAACGAAATAAAAGAAGGGCGGTCCTGCGACCGCCCTTCTTATTGTTATCGGATTGTATAGATACGAGAGTTATTCGGCCTTGATAATAGCAGCGATACCTTGTCCGCCGCCTTCGCACATGGTTGCGAGGCCGTACTTGCCTTTGTTTTCCTTGAGAATCCTGCTAAGGGTTCCGACAAGCCTGATGCCGCTGGCTCCGAGAGGATGACCAATGGCCATAGCGCCGCCGTGAACGTTAACTTTTTCTTCAGGAATGCCGAACTCTTTCATGCAGTAGAGTGACACTACGGCAAATGCCTCGTTGATTTCCCAGAAGGAGATGTCCTTGGCCTGAAGACCAGCGTCTTTCAAAGCCTTTTTGCTAGAGGGGACCGGGCCAGCGCCCATGATGGTGGGATCGACGCCCGCGACGCCGAAGGATACGAAGCTGGCGACCGGTTTGAGGCCGAGCTTCTTTGCCTTGTCCCTGGACATGATAAGCATGGCAGTTGCGCCGGCATTCAACGGGGATGCGTTGCCAGCGGTAATAGTGCCATCCGGTTTGTAAGCCGGCTTCAAGGCTGACAGCGTCTCGAAAGTTGTGTCGGGCCTGCAGGAGGCGTCATAGTCAAAGATCTGTTTCGTGCCATCGGCAAGTGTAACTTCCAGAGGATAGATCTCGCCTTTGAGCCATTCTTTGGAAGCGGCAGTTAACTTGTGCGACCTGGTCGCAAATTTGTCCATCTGCTCCCTGGTGATACCGGCCATTTCCTGCAGTTTCTGTGCAGTAAAGCCCATATTTATGGAGAACATAAGGTCGACTTTCTTGTACTGAGGATCAGTAAGCAGTTTATCCGGGAATTTGATGGCTCCGCCGCCGCCCATAGGAATATGGGTCATATGCTCGATTCCGCCGGCCAGCGCCACGTCGGAATAGCCGCAAGCCACGCTCATCACAGCAGTCCGCAAACCGCACAGGGCGGAACCGCACTGCTGGTCAACCTGGTGCGATGAAACTTCGAAGGGCAGATCGGCCAGGAATGCCGGGAATTTGCCGCCGAATGTGAAGTTCTCGAGGACCGGGTTGGCTGTACCGACGATGGCCTCATCGATCAATTTGGGATCCAGTTTGTTCCTTTTGATAAGCTCTCTCCAAAGAAGGCCCAGCACCTCGGGCATGGTATAGCCATTTAGCAGGTCCTTCTCGGGGGCTTTGGGATTAGCCCTGGAAAATGGGGAACGTAGATAGTCAATAATCACTACATCTCGCGCAAGACTCATGTGATAACTCCTTTTTAAAATATTTCGGATAAATTGTACAGGATTGCACGTATTTAGACAACGGCCAGGCTAAAATCAAAGCCAATTCCTCGATCGCTTGATCGACATGGATTACATAAAAAGGGGCGGCCCTGCGGCCGCCCCTTTGGGACTTCTTTATGATCAGTTAAAGTTATTCAGCTTTGATAGCAGCTCAAGGCTATTTCTGCAGGTTCTCTATGATCGCGCAGATTCCAAGTCCGCCGCCGACACACGTGCTGAACATGCCGTATTTCCCACCCGTGCGGATCAAATGGCGCATTGTGAACATGCCGATCCTTGCACCGGAAGCGCCGTTGGGATGCCCGTAGGCAATAGCTCCACCCAGCGGATTCCACTTTTTGCGGTCAACTTTTTCACCTGTTTGCTTTTCAAGTTCCGCTATAACCGCCAGGTTCTGCACAGCAAAGGCCTCGTTGCACTCCATGTGGTCCAAATCCTTAAGCTTCAGCCCGGCGCGTTTCAGGGCAATGGGGATAGCATAGGCAGGGCCAATGCCCATGATCTTCGCGGCGCAGCCGTAATCTCCACCGGTAATCCATCTGGCCATCGGTTTGTACCCCAGTTCCCTGGCTTTGTCAGCGCTCATCATCAGGACGAAAGAAGCACCATCATTCATGCCGGAGGAATTACCAGCGGTTACCGTGCCGTCCTTTTTGAACGCCGGCGGAAGCTTGGCCAGACCTTCCAGCGTGGTTTCAGGGCGAGGATGCTCATCTTTATTGAATACGATATCGGGGCCCTTCTTGCCACCCGGGAGAACTACGGGGACAATCTCGTCTTTGAAATAATCGTTCTCCATCGCGAACTTGGTTCTCATCTGGCTCTGGTAAGCGAACTCGTCGGAAGCTTCCCGGGGAATGTTATACATGACCTGCAGGTTCTCGGCCGTCATTCCCATGCCAGTATTGTCTTCCGGACCCGGCCCCAGGGAAGGGATGACGGGCATAGGAGGGATCTGCTTATATGGCGGTGTAGTCGTAGGAATCTTGTAATAAAAATTGCTGTGAGATTCCATGCCGCCTGCAATGATAACATCCGCCTGGCCGGCAAGTATCTTCCATGCAGAATGGTTGATGGTGTCAATAGATGAACCGCATTGCATTTCGAGAAAATGCGATACTGTCTCCAGGGGCAGCCCGGCTGCCAGCGTAGTCCAGCGCCCCATATTAAGTGTGTTGACACTACCAAATGCAGACCCGCACATGACGGCGTCCACCTTGCCCCGTTCTGTAATCTTGGTTTTCTCGACCAGGCCTTTAATAACCATGGCCCCTAAATGGGTAGGCAAGATATCGCGGATTGTGCCACCCATTCTCCCAAAAGCTGACCTCATAGCATCAACAAAAACTACTTCTCTCTGTGCCATTTGTTCCTCCAATAATATTTTTATCTTGAATTCATAGTCGCAACTGTAATAAAATCGTATGCCAATTGTACCTTATTACAGATGAAAGCACAATTTTCGACATCGAAGTATCGGCGTTTTAGCTACGATTTAGAGCAAAATTAGGCCAATATACTTAGACAATAACGGCTTATGTACGCGGCGGCCGCCGAGGAAGGCAAAACGAATTGAAACTCGCTTGACGCAGAACTAATCAGGATGCTAACATAACAAGTCTTGGGCCGCTAGCTCAACTGGCAGAGCAGTTGACTCTTAATCAACCGGTTGTGAGTTCGAGTCTCACGCGGCTCACCAAGACTAAATCTAATCGCCGATCAACTAAACCTCCTTAAATCGCACCCATTATCCGCCTGATTACAACGCAAAATTAGGTAAAAAAACGTATTTCTAAGAGCACAGCAGCGGAATATAATATAAATAGTTCACTGCGCAAAGAGGAGGAAAAAATTGGCAGTAGAAAAAGCTAAAGTCATGGGTTTGATCGGATTCTGGGCATTCATCATCGGACTGGTAATTGCACTTGTATGCGGTATTATCGCCGCAATGTCGTCCGGCATGGACACAAGTGTGATCGTCATAGTTCTTATACTTTTGGGCATCATTATCGGATTCCTCAACATTACGGCAAAAGAGGTCCCCACGCTATTGCTTGCTGTCATCGCATTAATCGTGGTTGGCAACGTATTTGCCCCGCTCCCCGGTGTTGGCAAGTTTATTGGCTCAATACTTACATATATTGCCGTCCTGGTATCACCGGCAGCTATTATTGCTGCGGTCAAAGCACTGTGGGTTATCGGCAAACCGGGTGACTAAGCAGAAGCTAATTAACTAACACAAAGAAATTACCGATCAGACACAACAGGGCGAGGAGTTCAATGAACTCTTCGCCCTTTTTCTATGTGCGCAGCCGATTACACAAAAGCCGCAACAATAGCCATTCAAACACGCATTTGATAAAATAAGGCGGCTCATTGCCACGGTCTGTCACATATGGGGGAGTGTCGGAACTGGCAGACGAGCATGACTTAGGATCATGTGCCGCAAGGCGTAGGGGTTCGAGTCCCCTCTTCCCCAGGAAATTCTACTGCCAGAATAAATATATACAAGGTGAAGAAAATGGAAGTTAAGAAAATCGCAAAAAGCAAGATCAGCAAAGTGGATTTTGGCGGACTGGGATTCGGAGAGGTCTTTACCGATCACATGATGAAAATGACATACGGTAAGGGCAAATGGAATGCGCCTAAAATCGTGCCTTACGGCCCGGTCAGGGTAATGCCGGCGCTTTCCACGCTGCACTACGGCCAGGCGGTTTTCGAGGGTTTGAAAGCTTTTTACTGCAAAGATGGATCGATAAATATATTCCGGCTGGACAGGCATGCCGACCGTTTCAACAAGTCATGCCAGCGGCTGTGCATACCCGAGGTCGACAAGCATACTTTCATCGACGGGCTGACCCACCTGATCAAGATCGACAGGGAGTGGGTACCCAAGCAGAAGGGTTACTCCCTCTATATACGGCCGTTTGCTTTTGCAGCGGACAGCCAACTTGGCGTGCATGCGTCTCATACCTACTACTTCATGATCATCCTATCCCCGGTTGGCGCTTATTATAAGGAAGGTTTGAACCCGGTCAAGCTGATAACCGCGATTGAACACGCCAGGTCAGTAGAAGGCGGTATGGGAGCGGTCAAGACGGCAGGAAACTACGCTGCCAGTCTATTCGCAGCCGAAGAAGCTCAGAAAAAGGGCTTTACGCAGGTGCTGTGGCTGGACGGCATCCACCGCAACTACGTGGAAGAAGTCGGCACAATGAACGTGTTCTTCCTGATCGGCGACGAATTGATCACTCCACATTTAAGTGGCACGATACTGGCAGGCGTGACCCGCGACTCGGTGATACACCTTGCCAAAGAATGGGGCATGAAGGTAACTGAGCGCAGGCTGGCCATGGACGAGGTCGTCAAGGCGGCAGAAAACGGCACTCTTAAAGAGGCCTTCGGGACAGGCACTGCCGCCGTTATCTCGCCCATCGGTTTGATTCAGCACAAAGGCAAGGACCTGATTATAAACAAGAGCAAGCCGGGCGAACTGTCGCTCAAACTGTACAATGCCATCACGGCCATACAATATGGTGAAAAACCCGATAAATTCGGCTGGATAACCAAGATTAAGTAGATTGCTCAGAGCCGAAAGAGTGAGAATTTTTCAGGAACGCAGAGTTCTTGACACTGATTTGCTGCAGATTATATACTTTACTCTGCGTTTCTGAATGGGCCATTAGCTCAGCTGGTTAGAGCACAGTCCTGATAAGACTGGGGTCTCTGGTTCGAATCCAGAATGGCCCACCATCTTAGATAGCATTATCACTTT
>CAWHDI010000034.1:0-104978 GCA_963827985.1 uncultured Chloroflexia bacterium
TTTACATAAATTACAATTCAGTGTATACTTCCATTATAGTTCAAGTTTAGGTTATTACAAGCTTCTTATATCTCACCAAAGATCTGCAAAGCATTGGATGGCCCGAATCATAACTAAATAATATACAGGAGGGCATCCGATGAGTTTTCAAGACAAATCGCTAAAGTGCATCGATTGTGGTACCGCCTTTGTGTTCACTTCCGGAGAACAAGAGTTCTTCGCAACCAAAGGTTATACCAACGAGCCGAAGCGCTGCTCAGAGTGCCGCAAAGCCAAAAAGCTTAAGAACGGCGACTCAAACTACGGTCCCCGTAGCTACAGCACCAGGTAATTAATGCAGTAGATGACTTGACCCCGGGAATATATGCAGGCCAGTTATGGTCCCACGTGTATTCCCGGGGTCATTCTTTTTAAGGAGTAATAAAATGGAATTCGATAAGACTAAAGGTTTTTGCAACGGGCTTAATATTAAAGACACAAGCTGTGAGTTCACTTCCCATGAGCTAAAGCATGCCCATGCCGAGTTCACTGTTAAAGATTGTAAGAAGTGCACTTGTCCCGCGGCTAAGGGTCACAAGAGACAATATGCTGCGAAAAGAAGAGAGATGCTGGGTTTGGGACCGGTTGGATAGGTAATACTGCTTTTTATTTCTTGGTAGTGCGTCTTTTGACGGGCTTGGCTTTTGCTTTTGCCTGACCCTGCTGAATGGCATCCTGGATCCAACCTATTTCCCGCCTGCGGTTGGCTACTATATGCACCTGTATCTTGTTGTCTTCTTCCATTAAAGATTCAAGGCTCTTGCAATGTTGTTCAACTTCGGAGAGCATTTTGCCGGCCTCTTTATATAAATCGTCCGATACCAGGTCTTCGACGATCTTGATCTGTGCATAAAGGTCCCGGCTGATGTCTGCGAATTCATTTGATGCCATATGATTGATCTCCTGTAATGGACTTTCTACTATAACACTTTTCATGCGTCTTTTTCCTCTTTGACCTTCTCTGCCGGCTTCACCGGCTCCATGGTCAGTTTGTCCGTCAGTCGTTTGGCGGATTCTTCTAATTGCCTGTATCCTTCGTCCCGGCTGACAAATATGATGTTGCCGGTGTCCGCATCTATAATGCCTATTTTCCTTTCTGTATCATTCACGTCAATATCCTCGACAGCATACCTTGTCCATCTGCTGATGGCCGTGATATGCCGGTCTGTTCCGGTCTTTACCGTATAAGGGCGAAGCTTATCGAAGCTTCATGTCGCGGGCAAGCACGTCGCACAGATAGTCGTCGTGCCTCAGGTAATGGTTGCCTGTCTGGCCGTATGCCTGGGCTTCCTTTAACAGTGTCTCAAGCATGGCATCGGCGCCCGATTCGAAGATGTACCTTTCGTATCCCCGCGACGCATCACCTGCGTAGCGGTTGGTCCAGCCTTCCGGCCTGTAGGCTATTCTGTTCTTGTCACCTTTGATAATTTGCTTGTTCATAATAACCCCCACCTGTGGGTAGCCATACAATGCCCTTCCACTTTCTCCCGGCAAATAAAAAACCGGTCATTTACAAATGACCGGTCCCGCTATTTGTAAATTGGGCTTTTGTATAATTAGGCTCTACTTGAATGATAGTCTTTATTGCATAAAATAGCAATCGTAGAGGTGAATTTATAGTCCCCTCACTGTTCGAACCGACATAGGTAACAATTTAAACCGGGGACATAGGTTACACTTTTGTCCGCCTGTTAATTTCATTATATCGCCTCTGCTGCTGCGTAATCTTACCGGTTGTTTCGTCAAGCACACCTAGCGGATGGAAACTATATCTCACTTCCCACAGATGTTCATCTGTCTGTTCTAAGGCTATCGGTTCCCTGATCAGTGTTTCGGAGACAAAGACGAGGCGGCCTTTCCACTTTATCTCGCCATTACTTCGTACCTGTCTAACTTTTACATTCTCATTCGTATTCTATCTTGGGCAGTTTCGCTGGAAATGGGATAGCCGATGGCCGGTAAATGGAAGCAGGCGTTTTCTGATCCAACGCTTCATGGGGACGCTGGAAGTTATACTCGTGGATAAAATCATCAAACGCACTCTGTTGTGCGCTCAATGTTTCTTTTGGGGGTTTGGCGGTTGCTTCCTTCAAGCTGCGGTGCATTCTCTCATGTCTCCCGTTCTGTTCAGGATGACCAGGTTTTATTCGTTCCGGTTTGATGCCCAGCTTAATGAACCAGACTGATAACCGCGTTAACCCGCCCAAACCATCGATGCAAATGGAACACCATTATCGGTCCTTACAGCCTGAGGAAGTCCATATTCTCTAAACGTCCATTCAAGCCAGGGTTGCGTTTCCTCGTATGTCGGTCGATATAGTGCCCTGCACTGCAACAGATAACGGCTATTATTGTCAGTCACGGTAAGCGGATAACAAGGTTTACAGTCCCTTGTTGCGAAGTGTCCCTTATAATCGCAGCTCCAAACTTCATTAGGTCTTTGACATGCCAAGAATGGTTCAGTATACGGGGTGTTCTGCGTTCCTTTTACGATGGCGCACTAATCCAGCTCTTCTCAATATCTCACCTGCTGTGCTGACCGCGGGCAATGGACGTCGTGATCTTGACTGCCAACCACGCCACAATCTTTTTCGGTCCCCATTTTTGATGTCTCATCTTTACCGCTAACAAGTTCTCAACTACATCCGACGGAGTGGCATTAGGATGTCTAGTAGGTGCCCTCGACAAATCATCAAGTCCCGGGGCAATTTCTTCCTATATCGTTCGATCCATTTATAAACCGTTTTTCGACTGACAAAATAAATTTGACTCAACTCCGTAATACTATACTGGTCGCTCGTCCAGTCTCCAATCATCTGAATTTTCTGATCCATGGCACATAATTCCTTCCAAGACATAGGCAGTACCTCCTGCCTATACCCTAGTTGTTACCTATGTGCCCGGTCTATTTTGTTACCAATGTACCCGGTTCGTACCCCCCTGACCCTCTCCCTACTGGAGAGGGGATCTTTTTTATAAGAGGGGCCTCAAGGCCCCTCTTCAACGCCCTCATGCCGGTGCCCGTAGGTTCTTGAAACCAGGACCATATGTCGTTGGTTTGGTCCGAGGATTTAACGCTCCCGTGCCCGGGCGGATGGTCTGCCGAAACCAGGACCGATTGTCGTTGGAACGGGGAAACTCGGCTTTAACGCTCCCATGCCGGTGCCCACAGGTTCTTTGAAACCAGGACCATGTGTCGTTGGTTTGGTCCGAGGATTTTAACGCTCCCATGCCGGAGCGGATGGTCTGCCGAAACCAGGACCGATTGTCGTTGGAACGGGGAAACCCGGCTTCAACGCTCCCATGCCGGAGCTCGTAGGTTCTTTGAAACCAGGACCATGTGTCGTTGGTTTGGTCCGAGGATTTTAACGCTCCCATGCCGGAGCGGATGGTCTGCCGAAACCAGGACCGATTGTCGTTGGAACGGGGAAACTCGGCTTCAACACCCTCTATGCCGGTGCCCGTAGGTTCTTTGAAACCATGACCATGTGTCGTTGGTTCGGTCCGAGGATTTAGCGCTCCCATGCCGCAGCGGATGGTCTGCCGAAACCGGGACCGATTGTCGTTGGAACGGGGAAACCCGGCTTCAATGTCCCCATGCCGGTGCCCGTAGGTTCTTTGAAACCATGACCATGTGTCGTTGGTTTGGTCCGAGGATTTAACGCTCCCATGCCGGAGCGGGCGGTGTTCATTATTCGAATTGACAGTCGCTGGTATGAAAGAGGCATGTCCCGGGGAGACCGCGATGATATAATGGGCCAATAGGAGCGGCATGATGCGGAAAAAGATATTGAATGTTGCGGTATGCTCGCGGTTTCTATTGATTTCTCTCGTTCTCGTCCTGGCCGGTGCTATTTTTCTTGCCTGCTCTCCCTCTGCACGGTCGGTAGCCAAATGGGAGACGATGGACAGCGGCACCAGGGATTATCTCCTTGCGGTCTGGGGTAATTCCAATAAGGACGTCTTTGCCGTGGGATTTAACGGCGCCATCTTCCACTATGACGGCAAGGCATGGTCCAGGATGGATAGCGGGACCGACGGGTGGCTGTTGGGCATCTGGGGCAGTTCCCCGTCGAATGTCTTCGCCGCAGGCCAGAAGGGCTCCCTGCGCAATTACGATGGCACCGGGTGGAAGCCGGTCGAAAGCGGATCACCTCTTGATCTCTGGGCGGCCTGGGGCGCCTCCGCTACCGACATATATGTCTCCCGCCAGGATGGGGCCTTGCTTCATTTCAACGGCAGTAAATGGGAGCCGCTGACACTCCCGTCGAAGGATATTTTACGCGACGCATGGCGCACCCCGGACGGCACAATGCTGGTCGTGGGGCACGTAGGGACCATCCTGCAATACGACGGCAAGTCCTGGACTCTCGTATCCTGCCCCACTAAATCCAATCTGTACGGCATCTGGGGTGTTTCCGCCAACGATATCTTCGCCGTGGGTCACGACGGAACAGCCCTGCATTATGACGGCAAGTCCTGGATTGCTATGGCCAGCGGGACCGCCGAGCCCCTGTTGGATGTGTGGGGGAATTCAAGTAGCGACGTGTACGCTGTCGGTGATCATGGGACGATGATTCATTTTGACGGTAAGCAATGGAGTGTGGTAGAGACCGGTCTTACCGGGACGTTGCACAGTATCTGGGGGAGTCCACAGGGCGACCTGTTCGTGGTGGGCAAGGATGGGACCATCCTTCATAAGTCTCACTAAACTGTCGTTGCGAGGAGGCCGCAGCCGACGTGACGGTATTATTTTATCCCATCACCCTGCCCCTCTTCCCACGGAAGAGGGGACTTTTTTTCTAAGAGGGGCTTTACAGCCCCTCTTCAACGCCCTCATGCCGGAGCGGGCAGTCTTTTCAAAGCAGGATCACTTGTCGTTGGTACGTTCGGGGTCTTCAAGAATCACGTGTCATAAGGCGAAGCAATAATTTGTCGTTGCGAGGAGGCCGCAGCCGACGCGGCAATCTCCTCCGAACTGGCAGAACGCAGGAGATCACCACGGGACTTCGTCCCTCGTGATGACAATGGATTGCGGGCGCTCTAAATAAACCCAAAATACCAATATCAATAATTGTCGTTGCGAGGAGGTCGCAGCCGACGATGGCAATCTCCCCGAACTTGCAGACCACGCAGGGGATCACCACGGGACTTCGTCCCTCGTGATGACAGGAGGAACTTAATCTTCCAGCAGGGCCACCAGGTCCCGCATTTCCCCTGCGTTCGAGACCGCTTTGTCGCCGTAGCAGTTATTGAAGAGGACGTGAGTCTGTTTGGTTTTTTCTGAAAGGGCTTTTATCTTTGGCGCCCATTCCTTCAGCTCATCCTGGCTGTAAAGATAGTTGAAGCGGCTGGAGGCTGCACGGCCTTCGATTTCCCAGGTGGACCTGTTCCTGCCGTGAAACCTGACCACGCTGATATCGGACGTTACTTCCGTCACCGGCGGCAGGCTGGACTGGAACCCCTGCGGCTCGTCCACGCATACGTAAACTAAATTTTTCTCCCGCAGGAAGGCGAAGGTGCGCTCTATATTTTTCTCGTTCAGCCAGGAGTTGTGCCGGAACTCTACTGCCAGCCGGTACTGCGGCAATCTCTGCTGGCATCGCGCAATATACTGTCGCTGCTCCTCGCCCGGGAAGAACCACGGCGGGAACTGGAATAATACCACCCCCAGCTTCCCCGCGCTGTCCAGCGGCAGCAGCGCCCTCTCGAACCTGTTCCACAGCTCGTCCAGTATTTCCCTGGGAAGGTCCCAGGAGTACAGGCTTTTGGCGTTTTGCATTCCGGCCGGCAGGGCGTTCTTGAGGTCGCCGGGGAAGACGGTTGGAGACCCCGGATGCTGGGTAAAAAGCCTGAAAGCCTTCACGTCGAAGGTGAAATCTGGAGGAGTCCGCTCCACCCACAGCCGGGCAGTCGCCTCCTCGGGTATGCCGTAATAGGCGCTGTCCACTTCCACCAGCGGGAAGCGGCTGGCATAGTATTGGAGGCGTTCTTTGGCCGACTTGGCCCGGGCCGGATAGAACCGGCCGCTCTTTATCAACGTTGGGTCGGTCCAGGAGGAGGTTCCTATCAGGAGGTTACTCATAAGAGAAAATTCCAAACTCCAAAATCCAAATTCCAAACAAAGGAAGAAAATACTAAATTCTAAACCCTAAACTCTAAGTCCTAAACAAACTCAAAATCCAAATTTTAACATCGTAATTGCCAGGAGGCCGCAGCCCCGATATAATCGGGATGGCAATCTCCTCCAAACTGGCAGACCACGCAGGAGATCACCACGGGACTTCGTCCCTCGTGATGACATGAAGAGAAAGATAGCGTTTCACTCCCACATGTCCTTGATCTTGCTGAGGATGTTGGTATGGATTGTGCTCGGACCGGCTTCCCCGGGGCGTGCAGGGCTAACCGGTGTGTGGCAGTCCATCGTCCCGGTGACCTCGTCCGTGAAGAAGCGGCAGAGCTGCGCATAGCTGTGATTGTCCGTTACCTTAGACCACTTGTGATAGTAGCGCAAAGGCCACAGCACGTACAAAAAGTCCCTTGCCCGCGTCATGGCCACGTAGGTGAGCCTGCAGCTCTTCCTCGATCTCCTCCCCTTCGCCCGTCGCCATGTCGGACGGGCAGGCAGCCGTCGGCCGCATGTATCATGTAAACCGAGTCCCATTCCAGCCCCTTGGCGGAGTGGATGGTGCTCAGCACCAGCCAGTCTTCATCCCGGTAAGGCGGGCCTGACAGGTCGCCCGTCGATACGGGAGGGTCGAGAATGAGCTCGCTGAGGAATTCGCCCCGCGTCTGGTAGCGCTGAGCGATCTGTCCCAGGTGCCCGATATCGTTGGCCCTGGCCTCGGCGTCGTCGTAGTTTTCCTCGATCACCGGCAAATAGAAACGGCTGATCCTCTCGATCTGCAGCGACGGATTTCCCTGCCCCATGTCTTCCAGGTCTTTTAAAAGAGCGGCCAGCCCGGCCAGCTGGACCTGCAGCCGCGGGAGGCGCTTTGAAGCTTGCGATGGACGAAGGCCTGGCGCTGTCGTTCATAACATGCTGGAATACGTCCGCCGCAGTGGCCGGGCCCACGCCGTTGAGCAATTGCAGCACACGGAACCAGGCGATCTGGTCCCGTGGGTTTTCCATTATCCTGAGAAAGCTGATGAGGTCCTTCACGTGCGCAGCCTCCAGGAAACGCAGGCCGCCGTATTTGTGGAAGGGGATGTTGTGCCGGGCCAGCGCCAGCTCCAGCGAGTTGGAGTGCGAAGCGGCGCGGAAAAGCACCGCCTGCTCGTGCAGCGGTATGCCCTGCTCGTAATGTTCCAGCACCAGCCGTATCACTTCGCTGTCCTGGTGGCTTTCGTCCACGCAGGTGATCAACTGCGGCTTCTGGTCTCCCTTGCGGTCCGACCACAGCTCTTTGGAGTAGCGCTCCCTGGCCTGGCCGATGACGAGGTTGGAGGTCTGCAGGATGGGCTGGGTCGACCGGTAGTTCTGTGTGAGCGTGACCGTCCTGGCGCCGGGGTATTGAAGTGGAAAGTCGAGTATATTGCGCACGGTGGCGGAGCGGAAGCCGTAAATGCTCTGGGCGTCGTCACCCACCACGGCTATATTCTTATTTTGCCCGCGCATCCTGAAAAGTATGTCGGCCTGCAGCTTGTTGGTATCCTGGTATTCGTCCACCAGTATGTGGTCGAAGCGGCCGCCGATGGCTTCCGCCGCCTCATGGTCTTCCAGCAGGTAGTACAGGTACAGGAGCAGGTCGTCATAGTCGAGCACGCTGAGGTTCTGCTTGCGCCTCACGTATTCCTGGAAAAGCGATTTCAACTCGTCGCCCCACATCTCGCACCATGGGAAGTCCTTCTTGAGTATCTCCTTCAGATCGCCGCAGCCGTTGACCTTGCGTGAGTAGACGGCCAGGCACGTGCCCTTGCGCGGGAAGCGGCTGTCCTTTTGCGAGAGGTCCATATCGTTGCGGATGACATCCAGCAGGTCTTCTGCGTCAGGCTTGTCGATGATGGTGAACTCCGGCGGAAGCCCGGCGGCCTGCGCGTAAATCCTGAGCATGCGGTTGGCGAAGGAGTGGAAAGTTCCGCCCCACACCCTGGCCGTGGCCGATTCGTCTTTGCCGATCGCAGAGGCGGCGCGGTCCAGCATCTCCTGCGCAGCGCGCCGTGTGAATGTGAGCAGGAGTGTGCGCTCGGGCGGGACGCCGCTCGCAATCAAATGGGCAACCCGGCAGGCCAGCGTCCTGGTCTTGCCGGAGCCGGCCCCGGCGATGATCAGCAGCGGCCCCTCGCCATACGTTACAGCTTCCCTCTGCTGCGGGTTCAATTCATCGAGGTATGCGTTCCTGCTTTTCATCGCTGTGCGCGAATCATACTAGAACGGGTGTTCTAAAGTCAAGGGTACCCTTTCAGGGAAAATTCCAAACAATGAAAAAAATTCTAAACTCTAAACCCTAAGCTCTAAACAAACTCAAAATCCAAAGGTCAAAATAACGTAGGGTGCGGGGTTTAAGAACCCGTAGTTGTGGAGTATTTTAAGTTTCAAGCTTGAAGCGTGAATGGATATAGCGGTCAGATATGATATGTGATACGACAGTGAAAAGTGGCAGGGAAGGTTTTTTGCGCACGTTCCGTCTTTCAATTTATTTGCCCGGTTTAGGAGTCTTGTTTTATGAAGCTGAATGCTCTTGGCCTCAGCCCTGTGGTTTCGGCGCCGGCCTTTTGCCGCGGAAATGGTGGGAATAGGTGAGGGTGTGATCTTTCAGGTCGACAAAGTAATATACGCGGTCAAGTTCTTTATCATTGCTTTTGACGGAGACTATGATAATTTCAAAATTAAAATCCTTCGCGACCACGGCCTTATTGACGGCGTTGGCCGGAAATATCCACTGCGCAATCTCAATAGCCTCGTTGTTGGGCTCGCACCAGCCAGGGTGATTGGACCTGGCGGCATCATCCTCTGTGACCAGGTACTCGACGGCGTCCGGCTGCGCTTTGGCCAGTGTCCGCTGCATATCGCTCCTGTGCATTATGGACAGGCCCCCCATGTCTTCAATGTTTCTTCTGTACCATCTTCTCACTCCCTCATAGCCGTCTGCAGGTCCGGGCTGAGGCTTATACGGGAACATAGAGTGAATCGGTATCCCTATGTAGTGAGATCGAACGCCTTTCAGCCGTTCGGCGGCTTCCAACTCCGCCGGCACAACAATTTTGCGGCCCGGCATTTTTTCGGGAATTAGTTCCTGTTCCAATTTACACCCTGTTTTAAGATTACCATTAAATATCGATACAATGGAAATCGTGGGGTACGCGGTTGCCTTGCAAGTAGCCTTTTTTCACACAAACTTAATAAAACTGCCCGTGATTTTAGTACTTTTTGACGCCTTCGTCCGTACAATTTGTCAATGTACCGGGAGGACGGCAGGCAAATAATCGAGAGGCTTTGCAGGGGTCCTGCCGGAGCAGAGAGGAGGTGTAAGATGTCGAAAAAGAATTTATTTGCAAATGGAGCAGGGGCAGTGTTAATACTGCTCGCTATTCTCAGTACAGCGGCCGGCTGCGTCTCCCCAACGAGTAACGCGGGGACGCAATTCAAGGAGGTCGTAGCTGTTACGAGTCCTGCCCCCGCCGGCGCAGGGCCCGACCTGGTCATCACCGGTGTCTCGCTACAGGGATGCCAGATCTATTACACGATAAAAAACATCGGAAATGCCGATGCCGGCCCTACCACAACCAATCTTTACGTCAATGGAGTGATGCCCCCTTCCGGAGCTACCAGCTACGTAGATGGGGTAAAAGCAGGGCAGGAGATACAACTGACCTTTTCCAATTACCAATGGCCCTGGTGCAACGGGGGTAGCATCACGACTGGCAGCATAGAAGGGCTGGTACCTTCGGGCAGTGGAAGCCTGAGTTATGTTGATCCCGCCCAGAATAACTTCACGGCCAGGGTGTGCGCCAACGCAGGTAATCAAATTGCTGAAACCGATACGAACAACAACTGTTTCACCAGGATACTGAGCGGCCTGGTCGACTACAACCTCATCCCCCTGGCGCATCTTGCCGACTGGACAAACGGCACACCAAGCGCGCCGATGTTCGGAGCGGAGGATAGTCAGAATGGCGCCTACATTAATCAGGGCGACGTCAGTTTGGAGATGGTGCCTAACCAGGTGCCGCAGGGATGGATCCAGGGCACATGGGGGGCTTTTTACACTGAGGCGGTCTCCCGCTCCGATATGATAGCTGCTATTAAAGTTCCTGCCAGCCTGCATTTTAAGGCCACTGTCGGGTTGGCCGACAATGCCCAGGCAGGTGATGGTGTGACCTTCAGGTTGGGACTGAAAGACCTCGGCGACACGGTCACTTTCCTGCCGGGCAAAAGGATGACTGTGCCGGGGCAGTTTGAAGACTGGGACATCGACCTCAGCGGCTATGAAGGCCAGACTTTCCGCTTCATACTCCGCGTTGATGCCGTCGGTTCACCCGCCCGCGAATATGCGGTCTGGAAACAGGCCCGGCTGGTGCAGGTCAATCCGTAAACATATAGAAAATCTAACTCTGAAGTAATTTATAAAATTAGCGCCCCTCTTTTCTGGAGAGGGGCGTTTTTCTTTTCTGGTATATAATGTTCCCATGGGAGGTAGAAAATCATGGGATATATTTATTCATTTCATGATGGTGTAGAGGACAAGTCACTTCTGGGTAACAAGGGCGCCAATCTGGTGACCATGACCAAACTCGGCTTACCGGTCCCGCCGGGATTCGTGGTTTCCGTGGAGGGCTATAACGAGTATAAGAAGACGGGCCGTCTATCGGAAAAGGAGATCACCCAGGCAGTCGCTGCCCTGGAGAAAGAAGCGCACGCCAAGCTTGGCAAAGGGCTCCAGGTCTCGGTCCGCTCATCGGCGCCGGCATCCATGCCCGGCATGATGGATACTGTCCTTAACATAAGCGGGCTCTCGGAAGTACGAGCGGCCATCCGGCGTATCTTCGAGTCCTGGGACAATATCCGTGCCATCGAATACCGCCGGCTCAATAATATATCTTCCGACATGGGCACGGCAGCCGTAGTCCAGGCCATGGTTTTCGGCAATAAGGATGCTAAATCCGGCACAGGCGTGGTCTTCAGCCGCAACCCCAGCACGGGAGAGCGCGGCCTGTTTGGTGAGTATATCCAGAAGGCGCAGGGTGAGGCCATCGTGTCCGGGTCCACCACCCCCGTCCCGGTCGCACAGCTCGAAACTATAATGCCGAAAATGTACAAAGAGCTGGTGAAGAAAGTCGCCCAGCTTGAATCCCATTTCCGCGATATGCAGGACGTGGAGTTCACAATCGAGTCGGAGACACTGTATATTTTGCAAACCAGGTCGGCCAAAAGGAGCGGGCAGGCCGCTGTGAAGGCAGTGGTGGATATGGTGCACGAGGACCTTATCACTGTCGAGGAGGCCATATGCCGCGTCAAACCGGATGACCTGCGTGCGCTCCTGCACAAGCATATAAAATCAGGCCTGGCACATGAGCCGCTAACCAAAGGGTTGGCAGCGGCTCCCGGCGCGGTCAGCGGCCGCGTGGTGTTCACTGTCGATGAGGCCATGCTCCTTTCCAAGAAGAGCATCCCCTCCATCCTGGTGAGGCCGGAGACCAGTCCGGATGATATCCAGGGCATCGCCGCAGCCGATGGCGTTCTGACTTCCAGGGGCGGGCTGACGTCGCACGCAGCCATTGTTACACGGGCCATGGGCAAGCCATGCGTCTGCGGGGCCGAAGATATTGAGATCGATGTAAAAGGCAAGTACTTTACATGCAAGGGAAAGACCGTTCACCAGGGCGACACCATCACCATCGATGGCACGGCCGGCACGGTCTATATTGGCACGCTTCCTCTTGAGGAAGGGTTGATGATAAAGGAGTTCAAGGAACTCCTTACCTGGCTGGATGGAGCCAAGCGGCTGGGAGTCAGGGCCAACGCCGATATGCCGGAAATGGTGGCGCAGGCTATCAGCCTGGGGGCCGAAGGCATCGGCCTCTGCCGTACGGAAAGACAGTTCAATGGTCCGGAACGCCTGTCAGCCATCCGGGAATATATCATGGCGGAGACGGCAGCTAAAAAGACCAGGGCGCTGCAGCATCTAAGCAAGCTGCAGAAAGAAGATTTCATGGTCCTGTTCAAGGAGTTAAAGGGGCTGCCTATTATTATCAGGCTTCTCGATCTGCCTCTTCACGAGTTTCTCCCTTCCGAGACTGAGACGACCGACGCCAGGACGAAGCAGCGCATCGCCGAGCTCAAAGAGATAAACCCGATGCTTGGCCACAGGGGCGTGCGCGTGGCTGTCACAAATCCTGAAATATATAAAATGCAGGTGGAGGCCGTAGAAGCCGCCAGGAAAGAGGTGCCGGCAGACGTATCCATAATGATCCCGCAGGTCATTACCCTGCAGGAGCTGATCATGATCAAGGAAAGCTGTACCGCAGGATCGACCCTGAAGGTCGGCACGATGATGGAAACGGTACGCGCCTGCATGAGGGCGGGGAGGTTGGCCGAAGTGGCGGACTTCCTCTCCTTCGGCACCAACGATCTCACACAGGCGGTGTATTCGTTCAGTCGAGAAGACGCCGAGAAGAAGTTCCTCTCTACGTACCTTGAGATCGGCATTCTCGAAGATAATCCTTTTGAAATCATCGATATCAAAGGTGTGGGCCGGCTTATGGAAACCGCCATCTTCTGGGCGCGTCGTGCCAAAAAGGATATCCCAATCGGAGTGTGTGGCGAGCAGGCCGGCGAGCCGACTTCGATCAAATTCTTCCATGCCATCAACGTCGATTATGTGAGCTGCAGCCCGTTCAGGGTCCCCATCGCCAAGCTCATCGCCGCCCAGGCTGCCATCGAACAGAAAGATAAGGCGGAAGCGATTTTATAATTCGAGGTGTATTTTCCTGCGAGGGACCGATGGTCCCTCGCAGCGGCCCCCTTCTTTAAATTCCAAACTCCAAACAAATGGGGAAAATTCTAAACTCTAAGTCCTAGACTCTAAACAAACTTAAAATTCAAATATTATGGATTTTGAATTTTGAACTTGTTTAGCAATTTAGTATTTAGTGATTAGAGTCTAGCAATATTGGGTATTGCAGCCTGCCATAGCGGACCGGCGGGTTGCTGGCCTATAATATCCTCTCTATAGAGCGCCAAATGAATAGTTCGCAGCCTTCGCTTTCCAAAAGACAGACCTATCCTGTATTCATCATTGCAGCGCTGTCGATCCTGATGGCCGGAATCGATTCCACTATCGTCTCCGTGGGGTTGCCGGCCATGATGACCGATCTGCATACGAATGTGGCGATGATAGGATGGACGCTTACCGGTTACCTGTTAGCGCAAGCCATAGTCATGCCGGTCATCGGGAAATTAAGCGACGACCTGGGAAGGAAGAAGCTCTTTCTTGGCGCCGTGCTGATATTTACGGCCAGCTCAATGGCGGTGGCTCTATCCCCGAATGTTATTTTTGCTATTGTCTTCCGTGTTATCCAGGGTATAGCCGGGGGCGCCTTCCTTCCGCTGTCTACCGGAATTGTCAGTGATACATTCGGGGATCGCAGGATGACTGCCATCGGCCTCTTCAGCAGTATCTACAATATCGGCGGTTTGATCGGCCCGAATGTTGGCGGCTTGCTTATCGACAATATTTCATGGCATTGGATCTTTCTCATTAACGTGCCGATCGGCGCCGCGCTTTTCCTGTTTGGGATGAATTTACTCCCCCGTGACAGCGCCAGGGTCAGTTTTTCCAGGGGCGATATCGACCTGTGGGGGTTGGGGCTCTTCATCGCAGGTATCCTTTGTTTGCTTTACGGAATAACCGATCTGGCGGCGAACACGCGGAGTGCCGGGATTCTTACACTCGTGCTTTTTGCCGCATCTGTCGTCCTGTTCATATTTTTCGTCAGGCACGAGGACAAAGTTCCGAACCCGATGATCGAAACGAAGCTGCTGCGCTGGAAGCCGTTTTTTGCTGTGAACCTGTACAACCTGATTTTTGGAGCGGCTATGCTGGGCGCGGCATCATTCGTGCCGTATTACACGATCGTCTCCTACAATATGACGGCTTCTCAAAGCGGCCTGATTATTACCCCGCGCTCACTTGCCGTGGTGATAGTTTCAGCGCTCACCAGTTTCTTCATCATACGGCTGCGCTATCGCAAGCCGATGATCATTGGCGTTATTACAATAGGTATCAGCACGCTGCTGATGGGTTTGGATTACAGCACTCTGAATTTCCTTGGCTTGAGCACCGGGGACCATGTTGTGTTGGCACTGTCGTTGCTGTCTCTGGCGAGCGGGGTCGGTTTTGGCATTGCAAACCCTGCCGCCAATAACGCTGTCATTGATCTTGTACCCGGGAAGACCGCTGCTGTTGCGGGCATCCGGGGGATGTTTCGTTTCATGGGGGGGGTGTTGGGGACTGCAATTATCGCTCTCGTCCTGAGCCTTGTTTCTGACCAGGCGGCCGGCATGCGTGCAATATTCGTCGTTTTCGGCGTTCTGCTTCTTCTTTTGATACCGGTTGTTTTTATGATCCCGGACATGGCTGTCAGAATACGCAAAGACAGGGATTTAACCTAGCAGCCTATTCCGGATTAGTGTTGGCCCGGGGAAGGCCGTGATCTGAATGCGCTCAAACCGAAAATCAGTGGCCACAAGTGCATTGTCGATGGCGCTGGAAGGTAGTATCCACCGGTCTATCTGGCCTGTAAATTATGTCCCCGGACATATGGATCACACAGCAGTTTCTACCCTATAACCGCATAGAATTTACCGGGGAATGAGCTATAATGCTTTCATGCTGCGCAAATTCTCACTCACCGCACTTCTGCTGAGCCTCCTGGTATGCTCTTTTTCAGGGGCTCTGCTGTTTTGCCCTCCTGCTACGACTGCCGATCCCGCTTCCACATTGACCTCGTCCGGCGACAAAAAGCACGGTGCGGTTACATTGCGCACAATAGTAATTCTTGCTGAATTCCCTGATGCAACTCATAAAGTGTCTGCGAATGAAATAAGAAGCCGCATATTCACCGACGTTAACAATTATTACAGGGAAGTCTCGTATGGCCTCATCTCAGTAGCCGGTGACACAACAAAAAACTGGATAAAAATGGCGAGGCCGATAAGGTCATACGGAGATTTCAATAAATTCCTTGGGAGCGACCTGCAGGACAGGCGATTCAAACTTGCTTCTGACATTCTCAGGGCTGCAGACGACCAGGTTGATTTCAAGCAATATGATAAGGTGATTATCATAATCCCCGCGGTTATCACCGTAAATTTCGCAATGTGGCAGCCTATTCAGACAAATGATGGAATCAGCGTGAGTTGGGTTACTGTTCAGTGCGAGAGTGCCTCGGCCGGTACTATTGCTCACGAACTGGGGCACTCTCTCGGACTGCCCGATCTCTACAATGCCAGCTTTGGCGCAATCAGGGGAGCATAACCCTAGGGCGTATATATGGGTCCCTGGTGCCTGATGTCTGACGGCGGCTGGCGAGCAGTTCTGCGCATTCAGCAAGATCGAATTGGGCTGGATGTCTGCGGAGCGGATTGCCAAGATGGCGGCAGGTTCAAAACAGACTATTTCTCTGAAGCCGCTGGAGGTTACAACAGACGGAATTCAGGTCATCAAAATCGCCAAAGGCGGGCGAGGCTGGAATCAAATAATTTGTATTACCTGGTTGAAGCCAGACGCAAGATCGGTCTCCGACGAAATCCTGCCTGACGAAGGGATTCTTGTCACATCAGGTAGACGAGGCAAAAGCCGTCGAGAATGGTCAATCTCTCTGAAAATTGATGGCCCAGCGGGTTTTGTAAAGTCGTCAAATCTGACCCGGACTCAAGCGATTTGAATCATGCCACATTCAATCTGGGGAAGGGGAAGAAAAACATCTTTACCGATGCGACCAGAATCTGGCGGTGATTGTACTCAATAGCGATTCCAAAGGATACGATATCCTGGTAACGACTTTGCAGGATGCAGACAGGATCGCCGAATATGCTGTCAAACTTCATGAAGCCGGGAAAAATATCGATTCGATCGATAGTTCCAAGGGCATTTATTCAGAGACCAGGTCACTTCTTGATCAAGCCAGGACTGAATATGATATCTGCCTAAAAAACCTGAAGTCACAGGACCCGGTATTGGATTTACAGGGACTCGATAAGATCGCGCTGCTGGTGGACCAGGCAATCTCATCCAATAAAAATTATGGGGAGGTCGTGGTGGAACTGGAAAAGGCATCGCAGTCGATACAGAATGCTGAGAAGGATGGAAGGACCGGTGGCCTTGAACAGCCAAAAATGCAATTGGCGCAGGCAAAGGCTGCTTTGGAGGCCGGTAATTGGGACAAAGCCGTAGTCAATGCCGTGAAGGCACGCAAAGCGGCGGATAGCACAACCCCGTTCCCGGCAAGTATCGTAAATGCTGTGTTGGGTCTGTTTAAGGGCTTCAGCCCGCGGCACCGGACTTTGAAATCGTATCAATGGACGTTACGCCGAGTCAGATCATAGCCAGCCAGGAAGTTACTGTGACTGCCAGGATAGCCAATATCGGCAATGCGCCGGGGACCTTTCCGGGTATTGTTACCCTGGATGGCGACAACGTCGCAAAGAATGATTTAACGCTATCTGCGGAAAGCCTGGGTGCAGTCACACTTAAGTTTGTACCTCCCACTAATGGCGAGCATATCCTGAAATTCGGCGGTCTTTCCGAGAACCTCACTGTAAAGAAGATGATCGATAAACAGGTTGAATTGAAATATGACAACGATTATTTCGGGGCGTCACTTTCTGCCGGTGCAGGTCATATTATTGATTTCTCCCCGCCGGCGACTCCATTCACAGTAAAACAAATCAAAGTGTTTGGCAGGCTGTCAGCCAAAGTTCCAGGGTATGAAAATAACCCCTTCGACCTACAGATACTCGACAAGAATTTAAAGGTTATTTACACGTCCACATATACTTATAATAAATTCTCTCGACCCCGCCGTTTGGGTGAGTTTCGACGTTCCGGATGTCCAGGTAAATAATCGGTTTTACGTTCTGGTCTATACAAAGAGCACCAGCGGCGCAATGGGAATTGGGGCCGACAATACTACGATCAATGAACATTCAGATGTGGCGATCAGAGACACCTCGGGCAATATCCAGATCATGACGCCATGGCCCTACCAGTGGTTAGCCAGCCATGCCTGGTATACGGACAGGAGCAATGTCAACTGGATGATACGAGTGGTTGGCGTCGCGAAAATCCCTGAAGACTAGGACTGGGAATGTGTTCAGGGAGAGGGCCAGGATGAGGATGAAAAACGGCCCTAATATTTCCTAAAAACCATCGTCCCGTTAATTCCCCCGAAGCCAAACGAATTGGAGAGTGCTATTTTTAAGTCGGCCTTGCGGGCTTTGTTCGGCACATAGTCCAGGTCACATATGGGGTCGGGGAATTCGAGGTTGATAGTCGGCGGTATTATTCCGTTTTTAAGCGTAAGCACTGTGAATATTGCTTCCACTGCCCCTGCAGCTCCCCATAAATGGCCCGTGCATGATTTTGTCGAGCTGATCGGCATCTTAGCTGCGTGATCGCCGAAAGCGGCCTTGATGGCTTTAGTCTCCCCTGCATCATTCAGGACGGTCGATGTGCCGTGCGCATTGATGTAATCGACATCCTTCGGCGAAATCCCCGCTTCATTGAGCGCGAGCCTGATACATTCGGCCTGAACATCGCCGTTGGGTGAAGGGGCGGTGTAATGGTAGGCGTCGCAGTTGTTGCCAAAGCCTCCGATCTCGCCGTAAATATGTGCTCCTCTGTTCAGAGCATGGTCGAGGGACTCCAGCACCAGGATGCCGCTGCCCTCTCCGGAAACGAACCCGTCACGGTCGCCGTCGAAAGGGCGGCTGGCTTTTGTGGTTCCTTATTTCTCCTGGATGAAAGTGCACCCAGTCCGTCGAGTGAGGCGGTCAGTGATTCGACTATGGGGGCTTCTGCTCCGCCACGATCATAACGTCCGCCTCGTTGTGCCGGATCGCCCTGAATGCGACTCCTACGGCATTCGTGCCCGAGGCGCAGGCATCCATGACGACAGTGGTGCGGGCCACGGCAGCCCAATTGTATGGCAATGACACCGGCCACCAGGTTTCCCGCAGCATTCATTATGAAGAAGGGTGGGGCCTTGTGTGCCGGGCCCTGATCCGGAGCGTAGACAGACTTGAAATAGCCATGGGCGCCGACGGATGTGCCGATGATGACTCCCATACGGGACGGGTCCCATCGTTCCCTTTCAGTCCTGCATCTTCGAAAGCCATTTTGGCTGAGGCTGCGGCGTACTGGATGAAGGGGTCGAACCTGCGGACAAATACGCTGTCCAGGTAATCCAGCGGCTTGAAGTCTTTTACCTCGCCTGCCACTTGGCATTTCAGATGAGACGCGTTAAACCGGGTCAGGGGGCCAATGCCGGATTCTCCGCGGCACACGGCTTCCCAACTCTTGCTTACACCGGTCCCAAGGGGGGTGATCATACCCAGCCCCGTTATCACTACCCTTCGTCTGTCGTTCATATCGAAATTAAGTCCTTTTCTAAGTATTATTGTCCCCCGGCTTCAGTTCCCTGCCGATGGCGTCCGCCATAGCCAACCCGGCGGCCTGGGCTGCAAAACGGATGGCGTTCCTGATGGCCCTGGCTTTGCTGCGGCCGTGACAGATGATTACGTTGCCTTTTAAGCCGAGCAGACAGGAGCGGCCCGACTCGCTGAAATCCATGCGCTTGATAAGCGAGCCAAACTGACCGTCGCCGTTGCCCCCTGGCTGCGGGTTTTCTTTTTTCAACATGAGCATGCTTTGGAGCAAGTCGCCAAAACCTTCCATGGTTTTGAGCAGGATATTGCCGGTGAAGCCATCCGTTACCAGCACATCGGCCCTGGACTTCAGAATTTCCTGCCCCTCTATGTTGCCCACGAAGTTAAGTTCGGTTTTCTTTAGCAACTGGTAAGTCTCTTTGGTCAGGCTGCTTCCTTTGACTTCCTCCGCACCGTTATTCAGAAGCCCGATACGCGGCGATTCAACGCCGAGATACAGGCGAGCAAAAGCCGCACCCAGGCGCGCGATACTGGACCAGGTAATGCGGCTGGCAGTCAGCGTTGGCGCCGGCATCCAGCAGGAGAAACGGACCGGCTACTCCGATGGGAACAACCACGCATATGGCCGGACGCTCAATTCCCGGCAGCTTATCCAGCAGTAAAAATGATGAGGCAGTACTGCCCCGGTGTTCCCTGCGGAAACAAATGCGGAAGCCTCACCGTTCTTCACAAGCTTAATTCCTTTGACGATCGACGAGTCCGGTTTATTGCGGACCGCCTGCACCGGGTGCTCGTTGCAGCTTATGGTCTGTTCGGCGTTAACCACGCATGACTTTATCTGTAGGCTGCTCTTTCAGCAGCAGATCATCGAGGACCCGTTGATGGCCCAGCGGGCGACTTCCAGATCGTACTCTGAAGCAGCTTCAATGGCCCCTTTGACTATTTCCTGCGGAGCGTAATCCCCTCCTGCTGTATCTACTGCAATAATCATCCCGATACTCCTGATTTGTTTGCGGCATGTCTACACATAATCGTAGAATCCCTTTTTCGTTTTGCGCCCGTAGCGTCTGGCGGCAACCATTTTCTTTAGCAAGACGGGCGGCGCAAACCTGTTATCGCTCATCTCGTCGTACATGGCCTCTGAGATGAAGCAGGCCGTATCCAGGCCGACGAAATCGGCCAGCTTAAGCGGCCCCATGGGATGGTCAGTCCAAGCATTACGGCACGGTCGATGTCTTCTTTGCTGGCCTGGCCGGATTCCACCAGCCGTATAGCCTCCAGGAAGAATGGCATAAGCAGCCGGTTCACGATAAAACCGGGAATATCGGGGGCGATCACCACTGTTTTGCCGATCGATTGCCCGAAAGCTTTAGCTGTCTCAAGGGTTGCATCGCTGGTAGCAATGGTCCTGACGATTTCAAGCAGTTTCATCGCCGGTACAGGGTTAAAGAAATGCAGCCCCAGGATTTTATCCATCCTCCCGGTCACGGATGCTATATCAATGATGGAAAGGCAGGAGGTATTGGTTGCCAGGTGGTGTCTTCCTTGCAGACTTTGTCCAACTCACTGAAAATTTTCTTTTTAAGCTCCATGTTCTCGGTGACTGCCTCGATCACCAGGTCGCAGTCTTTGAAATCATCCATTTCAAGAGTGTATTCGATCTGCCTAGTGATTATGGTCTTGTCCGCCTCGGTTGCCTTACCCCTGCGGATGGCCATGGCCAGGGAATCTTCTATCAGTCTGGTCCCCTTTCCAGCAACTCAGTGGTGGCCTCCATGACGACGACTTCATAATGTGCGGCGGCCGCCACCTCGGCGATGCCGCTGCCCATAACCCGCAGCCTACTACGCCTATTTTCTTTATATTTAGACTATCCATAATTCTCCTGTTGTTCCGGTGTTACTTTTCTTTAAATACAGGCTTTCTTTTCTCGATGTGCGCCTTGCAGCCCTCATCGAAATCTTCCGTTGTAACCAGATAATCGTTCAGCGATTTCTCCAGTTCCAGGCCCCTTTCCAGCGGAAGGTCTCAAACCCTGTATCAAGGCCTGCTTGGCAACTCTGATGGCCAGTGGAGCAGATTTGCACAGCTCGACGCCATGTTTTTGGCTGCTGTCATAAGATCGATACGGGGGACCACCTTGTTTACCAGTCCGACCTGGACAGCCCTTGCGGCGCTTATTGGCCGGCCCAGTAATAAAAGCTCCGCTGCAATGGCAGCAGGTACCGCCCTGGTGATACTCTGTGTACCGCCCCAACCGGGGATAAGTCCCAGCGATACTTCGGGAAAGCCGAACATGGCATTCTCCGAAGCGATCCGCAGGTCGCATGCCAGTGCCAGCTCGAGTCCTCCGCCCAGCGCGGCGCCATTGATAGCGGCGATCACGGGCTTCCACAGCCTTAAGCCCTCTCATGATGTTGGGTGTTGATTTGAATGTTCTTCTGAGTTTGCCTTTGAGACCGGGGAAGCAGGGTGGCGATATCGGCGCCTACTGAGAAAGCGTTGCCAGCGCCTGTGACAATCCCGACCCACAGGCTGTCGTCGTTCATAAAATCCACCAGGGCCTTGCTGAAGCCCTGGCGAGTCCGGATCAAAGGCGTTTAGCGCCTCGGGCCGGTTCAAAGTAACAATCGCTGTTTTATCTTCTCGTGTGAAATCAACAGGCATAGCAGACCTCGGAGAAATTAGCTGGTCACCTTGACCAGATCGGAGATATGGTATTACCTGTACTTCCGGATTGATGCGTTTGATCAGGCCGCTAAGCACCTGCCCGTGGCCGATCTCATAAAAGGCGGTCACGCCATTATTTACCATATTTTCTACAGACCACTGCCATTGGACGCAGTGGGTTATCTGGTCGATGAGCTCCTTTTTTATTTCTTCCGGGTCATCCAGGATTCCTGCCGTTACATTCGAAATGATAGGAACGGAGGGGGTTTTGAAAGTGACGGCTGCGATGGCTTTTTTCAGCCCATCCACAGCAGGCTCCATCAACCGGGAGTGGAAAGCGCCGCTGACCTTAAGCGGTATCATGCGGCGGATGCCTTTTACGTCGGCCTGTTTCTTAAATTCGTCCAGGTCTGTTAGCGAGCCGCTCACGACTACCTGCCCGGGCGAATTAATGTTTGAGACCTGGGCTCCGCTGAGGCGCAGATTTCTTCAATCAATGCGTCATCTGCGCCGATTACTGCAATCATACTGCCGGGTTGGGCTTGTCCCGCCTCGTACATAAGACGGCCCCTTTCACGTACCAGTTTCACAGCGTCCGCCAGGTCGAGCACTCCCGCGACAACCAGCGCCGTATATTGTCCGAGGCTGTGTCCTGCCACGAAATCGGGCGCGGGTAAACGGTCCGGCGCTGCAGTGCGTGCGGCATTTAAATAAGCTATGCTGGTTGTCAGCACGGCGGGTTGTACGTTGATTGTCCTGGTCAGCTCAACTTCAGGGCCTTCAAAACATAATTTGGATAGAGGGAAACCCAGATGCTTCGTCAGCTTTATCGTAAATGCTCTTAGCTGAAGGGAAGCGGGAATAAATATCCCTGCCCATGCCGACCGCCTGTGATCCCTGTCCGGGGAATACATATGCTGTTTTCGTCTTGTTGTCATCGTGCGACTTCCTGGCAGCTGATACTGCTGATAGTTTTTATCATGGATTCGGCTTCCGCCATGATATCCTCGATTATTGTTTTGACCGGCTTTATTTCCTTTATAAGCCCGGCTATCTGCCCTGCCATCAGGGAGCCTTCTTCGATATTGCCTGATATTACGCCTGTGAACATCCTGCCCTTGCCCAGGTCTTCAAACTCTTCCGTCTTGAGCTCCGGATTTCTCCAGTGCGGAGAATTCCCTGCTGAATTTGTTGGTCAGGCAGCGTACAGGATGTCCGGTGGTTATTCCTGTCACACTGGTGGAGCGGTCACGCGCCTGCACGATCTGCTCCTTTATTTTGTATGAGCGATACATTCGGTAGAGCAGACAAAACGTGTCCCCATCTGAATCGCCTGAGCGCCAAGTGCCAGCGCGGCAACCAGTCCCCGCCCGTCCGCGATCCCACCTGCCGCAATAACGGGCACTTTCACCGCATCGACTATCTGTGGTATCAACGGAAAGGTGGCGGTATCGCCGATATGCCCGCCGGATTCCATGCCTTCGGCAATGATGGCATCAACTCCCAGCCTGTCCAAACGTATGGCCAGGGCCACGCTGGACACCACCGGGATAATCTTTATTCCGCTTCTTTTAAGCACGGGATATACCTGCCGGGGTTGCCTGCGCCGAAAGTGACCACTGGAACCTTCTCCTCGAGTATAATTTCCAGATTGTCCTTGAGAAAAGGAGAAATCACCATAAGATTTACCGCAAAAGGATTATCGGTTATCTCCTTTGTCTGCCTGATCTGTTCCTTCAGCCACGTGGGATGCGCATGACCGCTGCCGATAGTACCCAATCCGCCCGCGGCTGAAACGGCTGAGACCAGCTCGGATGTGCCCACCCAGGCCATCCCACCCTGTATGATCGGATATTTTATTCCAAGTAGATTGCAGAACGATGAGTTAATCAACATGTGCCCACCGATAAAGCTACGGCATATTCTTTGCAGTGTGACATGGATATGGATACCTCCGTTAAGCCGAGTTTTTCGGCCTGTTTTAGGGTATTGCCGTGCAATTTCACATAAGGAGCGTCATTCTCGCCGGGAGGATCTCTATCTCCCGCCAGCTCAGACCCCTTGCTCAGGCGCCCAGTGTCTTTATCACGGCTTCTTTGGCGGCGAAGCGGGCGGCCAGGCTGCTATAAAACTCCCGCAGTATTCCAATTCGGCCTCCGAATATATGCGCTTTAAGAAAGCATCCTGCCAGCGTGATATTGCCTGCTTAATGCGGTGGATTTCAACAATATCGATACCGATAGCTGGATTGATGTTCTCATGAGGTTTAGCTCTGACGTTGGATATCTGCGTATAACGATCACCGAATTGTGGCCGCCGAATCCAAATGAATTCGACATGGCAACGCGGACATCTGCGTTTCTGGACTTGTTGGGCACATAATCCAGGTCGCATGCAGGGTCGGGGTTCTCCAAGTTGATAGTGGGCGGAATAATGCCTTCCTGGATTACCTTGCAGCATATAAGCGCTTCCATTGCTCCGGCAGCCCCCAGCATGTGTCCGTGCATTGATTTGGTTGAACTCACAGGTATTTTGAAGGCCTTTTCCCCAAAGACTTTCTTGATAGCCTTGGTTTCACCCAGGTCATTAAAAGGCGTAGATGTTCCGTGTGCATTAATATAATCGACCGAGCTGATGCCAGCGCTTTTAAGGGCAAGTTCCATAGCTTTGGCAGCGCCTTCGCCGTTTCCAGCGGTTTGGTAATGTGGTAGGCGTCGGAGGTGCCCCGTAGCCAATGATTTCCGCCAGGATTCGCTCCCCTGGCTAGTGCTGTTCCAGGTTCTCCAGCACGAGAATGGCCGCCCCTTCTCCGGCTATAAAACCATCGCGTTCCTTATCAAAAGGCCTGCAGGCTCTAGTGGATCGGGATTTTTGGAGAGCGCGCCTGCCTGCGTGAAACCGGCGATGCCGATAGGAGTGACGGCGGCATCGGCTCCTCCGGCAATCATCGCGTTGATTTCACCATGCTTGATCAGTCTGTAGGCCATTCCCGAGGTCCGTGCCGGAAGCACAGGAAGAAGCCAGGCTAAAATTCGGCCCCATGATTCCTGTTTTTATGGAAATTTGGCCCGATGCGCTGTCTGCTATCATCATTGGTATCATGAACGGGCTGACTCGCTTCGGCCCTTTGGCATTAAGAACGCCAAGTTGCTGTGAAAGCGTAGCTTATACCTCCAACCCCACTGCCAACCAAAATACCGATATCGTATTTATTTGAATCGTCGATTTTAATCCGGCTTTCTCGATGGCCTGAAGGCTGGCTGCAAGGGCAAAATGGGAAACCTGTCGGAATAACGGGCCGTGAAGGGTCTATAAAGTCGACAGGGTTGAAATCCTTTACTTCGGCCGCGATTTTAATATCGAAATCCGCTGTATCGAAAAGGGTGATAAAGCCGATCCCACAAACACCGGAAACCAGGTTTTTCCAGCGTGTCTTCGACATTACCCCAGCGGTGTTATAGCCCCGTAGCCCGTTACGACGACCCGATTAGGCATTGCGTACCTTGAGCCGGGACTCGATAAAATCCAGGACCTGCTTGACTGTTTTGATATCTTCCAGTTCGGCATCCTGAAGCGTCAGGTCGAGTGTATCTTCCAGCGCAGCGCCATTTCGACTTTGCTGAGTGAATCGATCTCGAGATCTTCTTTCAAGCGAGCCTGCGGGTGTGATTTTGCTTTCATCTATTCCCGGCTGTATCTTAATGATAGCTTTCTTCACTTCTTCAAATACGTTCATTAGTTGCTCCTAATAATTTATTTATTACTCCTATGTGTAAAATTCATAAATACCTGCTGTCGGATTTAAAGTGGAATATTTCCGTGTTTTTTATGGGGATTGGTATCCGCCTTGTTTTCCAAGAGCTTTAAGGCTTTGATAAGCTTCGATCTAGTCAATCTCGGATCTATGACGTCATCTAGGTGTCCATTGGACGCTGCAATGTAAGGATTGGCAAACTCATCAGTATATTCGTCAACCAGCCCTTGCTGTCTCTTCAGGATTATCGGATTTCTCCACTATTGAACGGTAAGAGTATATTAATAGCGCCCACAGGACCCATAACGGCAATTTCGGCTCCGGCCAGGCATAATTAATATCTGTCCTCAAGCTTTTGCTACCCATAGCAACGTAAGCGCCGCCATAAGCTTTGCGCAGAATCAGCGAAATCTTTGGCACGGTCGCCTCTGCATAGGCAAAAAGTAGCTTTGCGCCGTGCCTATGATACCCTTATTCCTCTTCGACGCTGGGCATATAACCGGGTACATCTACAAGGGTAACAAAAGGGATATTGAAGCAATCGCAGAAGCGCACGAACCTGGCTGCTTTATCGGCCGAATCCACATTGATGGCGCCGGCCAGACATTGGGCTGCTGGCCACAATACCAACGCTCGTACCTCCCATCCTGGCAAATCCGGTGATCATACTCTGCCCGAAATCGGCATGAACTTCCATGAAGTCGCCCTTGTCGACTATCCTGTGGATAACCTTTTTCATATCATACGACCTGTGAGAATCGGAGGGCACAATCGAAAGCAACTCTTCACTGGCACGATTCTTTCACCGGCATAACCAGCAAGCCGGTTTTTCCCTATCGTTTTGAGGCAGAAAACCCAGCAAATGACGTACCATCTGAAGACATTCCTGCTCGCTATCTGCTACAAAATGGCAGTTTCCGCTTTTAGAAGCGTGCACATCGGCGGTGCCGAATTGTTCAAGGTTACCTCTTCGCCCGTTACGGACTTAATTACGTTCGGCCCGGTAATATACATTTGTCCGATTCCCTTGACCATGAATATAAAATCGGTAAGAGCGGGAAAATATACTGCCGCGCCGGCTAATGGCCCCATTATCACTGATATCTGGGGTATAACGCCGGAATAACGTGTGTTACGAGTAAATATCTCCCCACACCCCGCCAGGCTGTCAACACCTTCCTGAATACGTGTCCGCCAGAATCAAGCAGCCCAATAATCGGGAGCCGGTTTTGGCTGCCAGGTCCATTACTTTGCAGATTTTGCCTGCGGAAGCTACTGACAGAGATCCCACCGAATACCGTAAAATCCTGCGCAAAAACAAAAGTTTTTCTTCCGTTTACGGTGCCGTATCCCGCGATTACTGAGTCTCCCAGGTATTTCTGTTCGCCCATCTTAAAATTGGTGCAATTATGTAAAACAAACGAATCAATCTCTTCAAAGCTGCCATGGTCGAACAATAAATCTATTCTTTCACGAGCGGTAAGTTTTCCCTTATCATGTTGCGCCTGTATACGGGCACCACCGCCATTAATTGCTGGTCTTTTATCTGGATTAATTCATCCAGCCTGTCATAACCTTGAGTTAGAGCATGCGCCTCGGAAATAGTCATAGTTGTTCTCCCCGGCTTGCCGCCGTTGGCGTTAGAGTTTAACCGCGGGACTAATGGTCTACAAGAGGCTTTCAGCCGTACTCGGGGACGGCCCCCGGCCAAAAGTACACGGTTTATGTACTAAAGTACCCGGCCAAAGGATACGTTTTTGTGATTGCTTTTATTCGCGGAGTACAATTACTGGTTGTGATGAGTAAACCAACCGATAAGGAACGTAATCGGACGGATATATCTGCAATAAAAGTGTTGCTGGTTGACGATCATCCGCTCATCCGCCAGGCAGTCAGGACTATCTTGGAGAAAGAACATGACATCTCCGTAGCCGGAGAGGCCGGTAGCGGCGAGCAGGCGTTGGAATTGACCGAAAAGCTTGCGCCGGATGTCGTGATAATGGACTATAAGCATGCCCGGCATGAACGGGTTAGAAGCAACACGCCGAATTAAAGCCAGGTTTCCCGGGGTGACCATACTGGTACTTACGGTTCTGGATAATGATCAGAGCATTCGTGATATTTTGCAGGCCGGAGCTTCCGGATACCTTGTGAAAAGCGTTTTCGGCCAGGAAGTGATCCAGGCTGTCAGGGCCGTCGCTGCCGGGGACATGGTTCTGTCGCCGTCTATCGGGAAAACAATTGATCAATCAGGCTGCCCGCCATCCCATCAAGTCTGAAGCTTGATGCAGGAGAGAAGATGTCCGTGCGTGAACTCGAGGTGCTGAGGCTGGCTGCTTCGGGCATGTCCAACAAGGAGATTGCCTCATCTTTGGGGCTTAACATCCGGACTGTGAAAGGGCACTTTGCAGATATATTTACAAAATTGGGAGTCAGCTCACGCACAGAGGCAATCATGACCGGTCTGCGGGCAGGTTTCTTGACCATTGATGAGGCCAAATAGCTTCGTTTCGACGAGCGTAGCGATGAAGGACGGCTCAAAGATATCGCGGAAGCTCGCTACGAATGTTCAGAGAAACATTCATATCTGGATTATCTCCATAATCCTGGATTTCTTCATTGTCCTGTATAATGCCAATTTCATCGATATCACCGGCTGGTTTCCCTGGAGCCAGGATATCGTGACGGCCCATGGGGCTGCTCTTCTGGTACTTAGCTTCATATTTGTTATACCTATCATCTATGCCAGCATCGTCTACGGCCTGCGCGGCACACTGCTGACATGGTTCGTCTTCATGGTGGCTGTTCTGCCAAGGACAATTTTAGAAACCCGCAGCCTGGAAGATGCGCTAGGTTTTCACTGTTTGCCCTGGTTGCGCTTTTACTGGGATTGCTCATCTCCCTCGCCAGGAGCGCCAGAAAACAGGAGAGAGCGCTGGTGCGGGAGCTTGCTCCCAAACGGTGGAATTCCATTGCCCGCATACTTAAAATACAGGAAAATGAACGTAAACGCATTGCTCGTGAGCTTCACGATGATACGATACAGGACTTGCTGGTAATCGTTAATCACCTGCACGCCCTTGAAGCCGGAGTCCATGGAGATCTTCCACCGCGAAACAAGAAACCGGGTTGAAGGAGTTGAGAACGAGATGCTGCATGTGATTGATAACATGCGCAAAATGAGCCACGGGTTGGGTACTAGTGTTTTGGATAATACCGGCCTTGTCCCGGCTGTAAAATGGCTGGCCGAGTGTATGAGCCAGGAAACGAGGATTAAAGTGACCGTGGCAGTAAATGGAAAAGAACATAAATTGAAATCGGAAGCCGAGATATTGATTTTCCGTATTGCCCAGGAAGCGCTGAGCAACGTGAAACAGCATTCAAAGGCGACACGTGCCGAAATTATCCTTGATTTCGTGGCGAGAGACATAAAAATGTCTGTTAAAGACAATGGCTGCGGGTTTGCACAGCCGGAAAATATGGAAAGCTACACAACGGCCGGTCAAATGGGGCTGGATATCATGAGGCAGAGGGCCAAATTACTTGGCGGCAGACTGATTGTGCAATCCGAGTTGGGCAAGGGGACGACTTTGACCGTCGAGACAGGACTCGTTTAATAAAGAGTAACCGTTGCAGAGGGGACAGATGTCCCCTCTGCAACGGAGCCGCATGGGTGATCACAATCCGCTTACAATATAGTTTTTATTCCCGTGCTGTTGAAGAAGAAAGTGCCTTCGAATTCCCTCGCTAGCACTGCAGCCGATTTTGACCGGTGCAGTGAGATGCGCCGAGTTTCTCTATATTTAGCTGCTTGAGCGCCTTAATGGTCTCGTTAAGTTGTTCTGCTCCGGCGCTTACAAGGTGGGTCCCGCCTATGACAGCGTAAATGCGATCAACGCCCGTGATCTTTTGTGCGTGTTTGATATTATTGATCATACCGCGATGGGCGCAGCCGAGCAACAAAATCAATCCTTTCTCAGTCTTGACTATAACGCTCAGGTCATCCGCAACGGAATCCGGTATATACTCCTCTCCTTGCTGCACGTGCAGGGTAGCGTCGATCTTCTCATAGCTGTTACTTATTTCCACCTCGCCTGTGGTCATGATATTTTCACTAATTTTTACAGGCTTGCTGGAGAGATTAAAACGGGCGCCCAGCGCTTCCAACTCCTGGCGTGTAAAAGGGATTTGGATCTTGCCTGGTTGCATGCCTTTGATATAAAAGCGTTTTTGCTGGAAAATGTCCGGGTGGGCGATTATGTCGATGCCGGAAGGCTTTGCCCCTCCATTTCGAATGAGGGTCAGCACATCCTTGAGTCCCCCAGTATGATCGAAGTGACCGTGGCTTAGCACTATTGCGTCTACGTTACCAAGGTCAACGCTGAGTCTTTTAGCATTCTCTATGATCACTCCTGATGGGCCTGTGTCGAATAAAATCTTTTTCCCGTCCGCTTCGATTAGCAGGCTCTGTCCCCATTCTGCAAGAACGTAAGGTATCCCGGCTGTGTTCTCGACCAGTGTAGTGATAGTTACGGTCATTGATAACCTCCCATCTAATACTTACCTGCCATCGAACAGATCGGCCAGTTGTCCCAGGTTGCGCAGTGCGGCAGGGTCACTGGACTTGCCTTCCCTATCCAGAAAAAAGGCCTTAATTCCCACGCTTGCAGGTTCCAGAAAATCGAATTGCCTGTTGTCGCCAACGTGCACCACCTGCCGGGGTTCTACACCCAACCGGAGGCACATCTCCCTGTAGAAATCGGCGGTCTTGACCTGCTTGAAATCGGAAGTTGAAGAAAAGACGCTGCTGAAATTGTGCTCTATATCGCGAAGAAGGTGTTTTAGGAATGGCCTGGGTGATCCCGAGGCTACGCTGAGCTTGTAGCCCTTTGCCAGCCTGTTCAGCACTTCTTTGGTCTCCGGGTAATGGTTGACCCTGCTCTGCAGCTCTTCCATGGCTATATCGGCCTCTCCCAGGTCAAAGCGGGTGAACCAGTATTGCACGTCGTACCACTCCAACCGCTGGTCACCTACGCTCTCGTACTCTTGCCTGATCCTTGTGGTCGCCTCGTCAAAGTCCAGGCCGTGCCTTTCAGCGTAACGCTGAGGTATCATCTCGAACCAGATAGCGGCGCTGAATTCGGTGGTGACCATGGTCCCTTCGACATCAAAGGAGATCACTTTCATATCATTTTTCCCAAAGCCCATTTCAATTTCAAATTGTAACATCTTGACGGTGTCCATGCAGCCGGGAAGAGCGAAATTTCGGAAAGACGCTAATACGCGTTAGAATTAAGGACAGCATGGAACTTGGTGATTTAAACAACTACCACTTTGAAACGGGGCCCATACGTCCTCCCAGCGAGGCCTATTCACTATTGATCAGGGCAACGCGTAATTGTCCCTGGAACCGCTGTGAGTTCTGTGTCACTTATAAGGGACAAAAATTCGAATTGCGCCCGGTGGAGGATGTACTAAAGGACATCGAGACGGCCAACCGCATTGTGGACAGCATCAACGAAGTTGTTGTAAGAAATGGATATTCGGGCAGGGAACGCGAGGTTGCGGCCTTTATCTACAGCCAGACTTACACGACCGACAGTATTCGTCAGGTGGCCCTATGGCAATGGGCCGGCGGCACATCCGCATTTCTGCAGGATGCCAACAGCATCATCATGCATACGCAGGACCTGGTCAAAGTAGTATCTACGCTCAAATCGATTTTTCCGGGGTTAAACAGGATTACTTCATACTGCCGGTCCAAGACGGCAGCCAAAAAGTCGGTTGAGGAACTGAAGGAATTGAGGGAGGCCGGTTTATCACGCATACACGTAGGCATGGAGAGCGGGTCCGACGCCGTGTTGAAGCTGACGAATAAGGGCATGACCGCTGACGATCATATCAAAGGTGGAAAAAATATAAAGGAAGCCGGCATCGAACTATCGGAATATTATATGCCCGGATTGGGAGGGCAAAAACTTTCAGCGGAGCATGCTGCTGAATCGGCCCGTGTGCTGAGCGAAGTAGACCCGGACTTTATCAGGTTGCGCACGCTGAGTGTAATGGACGGCATCCCTTTGTGGGAGAAGGCCAAATCCGGTGAGCTTGTTGTACAGGGCGAGGATGAAGTCGTGAAAGAAATCGGCGAGTTCATCGATAAGCTCGACTTCAAAGGGGTGTTGAAAAGCGACCACATTTTAAATCTTTTGCCTGAAATTGAAGGCAAGTTCCCTGATGCTAAGGAAGCCTGTCTTAAATCCGTAAACCGGTACCTGGCTATGCCGGTCAAGGACCGGCTGAATTTCAGGCTGGGCAGGCGCACAGGGCTATATGAAAACCTTAATGATATCTATGATGCGGCCAAATATCAGCGTGTGGATGAAGCTATAAAACGTGTGGGAGCGGACAGCCCGGAGAAAATGGATGAGCTGATTACCCAGCTAAAAGAGCATTTCATTTGAAAATGAGATTGTGTTAGTATATAGCGTTTTAATTGATAGTATGAATCGCAGCCTGAGAGGTCATTAGGGGTGGACCATTTTCCCTCCTTCATGAAGAATCCTGCCAATGCCATAAGCGCAGCCTCGCAAAGCAAGGGCGTGCAAGGCTTTGTCTTCGATGGTGCGGACGGTAGCCAGATGGCCTTCTGGGAATGCGAATCGGATATTATATCCGCGGAGCACGTTCACGAATTTGATGAGTACTTTATCGTGGCACAGGGATTGTACACTTTAATTATAGATGGAATAAGGATTCCCGTAGCCGCCGGTCAGGAGTACTTCATCCCGAAGGGCGTTCCACATGCGGGACAAGGAAAAGCCGGCACACGCACAATTCACGCCTTTGGCGGTTTTCGGGCCAAACGAAGTAAAGAGAAATAAGATTCAACCAAATTGAAAAATCAGCGTTATGTATATAAATACCTTTGAGGAGAGAGATGAAAAAGCTGTTTAATATACTACTTGCCGTTATTTCGCTGTTGTTGATTGTGCCTGCCTGCAGCAGTATGCCCGTGCAGTTACATGCCGTCAAGGGTGAATTTGTTGAAGGACAGGTGGGTGAAGACGCGCAGACACTCAATTGGATGGTGGCGACAGATGCAGGGGCGTCCGAAAGGTACGCAAGTTTCATCGTTGACCCGCTTGCTGTCTATGATAACCAGTTTGTACTGCAACTGCGCTGTCTGGCCAAAGATATAGAGATATCGGCGGATGGCCTGACATATACGGCTACTATTAGAGACGACCTGAGGTGGAGCGACGGCACCAGGGTGACAGCGGACGATTACGTCTATACTCTGAAAAACCTTATGTTTGCCGACTGGCTGCAATATGAAAACAAAGCTAAGTGGCAGGAGACAGTGGATGGAAAAACCGTTTTTGTGTCTCCAGCTGTGGTCAGCGAGAACTCGTTTAAAATCGTTCGCAAAACCGTGGACCCGGATTTTCTTTATACGATTTATGGTCTTATGCCATATCCCAAGTATATAGCTATCCACTACGAGAATAAAACTGATGCCTTCACCCAGGCTGAAGAATTCGCCAATTTGAATTACGGCGGTAACCTTGGGCCTTACAGGCCGGTTACCTGGACGAGCATTGACGGGTTTGTTTTGAAGCGTAACCCGGATTATTACCTTGGCAAACAGACCGGTGCGCCTTATTTTGAGAAATACACGATAAAACACTACGGCTTGCAGCAGACGATGACGGATGCTTTAAGCCAGGGAACAATTTCTTACGGATATATAGAACCGCAGGATGCTAACACATTTAGAAGCCAGGACAACACTAATGTCTATACGATACCTACCAATTACTATGTTTACCTGGCCTTTAACCAGAGGGATAACGGATGGGAAGGTCTGAAAGATGTGCGTGTCAGGCGAGCTATCACAATGATGATAAACAAGCCTGCCATTATCCAGAATATGTACCTGGGGTTCGGCGACCCCGCCACCAGTTTTATACCGCCTTACTCACCCTGGTATAACAGCAGCGTTGTCAATGATTACGGCATGAATCCTGGCAGGGACCAGCAGACGGCAATCGACCTGATCAAAAGCGCCGGTTATACTCAGAAAGAGATCGACGGCCAGATGAAGTTTGTCGACAAAGACGGCAACCCGATCAAGCTGAATTTCCTGATAGATATGGGCAGTGACTTTGAACAGAACCTGGCCATCATTATCAGGCAGTGCCTGCTGAACATTGGTCTGGATATCAATCCCAAGTTCTCGACACGGGAAGTTGTTTTCGCGGATGGTCTTATGAACAAGGTGCCGGGAAGCGATCAGACCCCTGCGTTCAATAACGGGCCTGCGAGCAGTGAGTAAGCAGCCGTGGGACCTGGTTATACTATCATCTCATGCCAACCCGCTTGCGCTTGAAGGGAGCCAGGAGTTCTTCTCAACGGATGGTAAATTTAACCTGTTCGGCTATTCGGACCCTAAAGTGGACGAGCTTTATAGCAGGGCCAAATCGGTTGAAGGCATCAATCCTGAAAACCGGAAAAAGATCTACAGCGATCTTGCGCAGGCCATTTCTGATGCGTTGCCCGCGGATTTCCTGGTTTTCTACAAGGACAATTATGCTGCAGAGTAAAAGTGTTAAAGGTGTTGAAGCCGGGTGTTAACGTGCTGTACAACTATCAGTTCTGGTATTTTGAATAACAGGAACTATTAACGAGGTTAAGCGTGTGTAACAGCAGTTGGAAAAAGGGATTATTGCATACTCACTGCGCAGCGGTGCTTCTGTTGGCTGGCTTGTGCCGGCTGTGCGGCTCCGCGCGGCGCCCGCTGCCAAAGGCGACTTCATAGAGGGCGACGTGGCGGGGGGCGAAGCGGAGACGCTTAACTGGATACTGGCTGCCGATGCCTCCTCCTTCGGATACGTCGGCTATACCCTTGAGTCCCTGGCCAGCTATGATAATCACTTCAATATCGTACTTCGCTGCCTGGCGAAGGACATCGAGGTATCGCCGGACGGCCTGGTATATACCATAACCATTCGTCCCGACCTGAAGTGGAGCGACGGGTCGCAGGTGACTTCAGATGACTACGTATACACGATGAAGAACCTGATGTTCTCCGACTGGCTGAATTACAACTATAAGGACGATTGGCAGGAAGAGGTGGGTGGAAAGAACGTGTTCGTCACCCCGCAGGTGGTCGACCCCACAACCTTTACGATTACGCGCCAGACGGTCCAGCCCGAGTTCATTTACACTGTGTACGGACTTATACCCTATCCCAAGTATATTGCAGTTAAATACGAGGGCAACGTGGACGCTTTTACGCAGGCCAAGGAATTCAACGACCTTTCGTATACGGGCAACCTTGGGCCTTATAAATTTAAGGAATGGTTGAAGAACGACAGGTTCGTGGTGCAGAGAAACCCCGACTATTTCCTGGGGAAAGAAAACGGAGGAGCGCCGTTTTTCCAGGACTACATAATCAAGATGTTCGGGACGTCGGCAGTAATGCAATCCGCACTGGAGGCCGGGGACATAACTTATTGCGGAATTGAACCGCAGAATGTAGCCAAATTCAAGGCAATGAGCAAAATAAACGTTTACACCGTCCCGACGACGGGTTATAACCTCATTGCCTATAATGAGCGGGCCAATGGCTGGGAAGGGCTTGCGCAATAAACAGGTAAGGCAGGCTATTTCCATGGCGATAGATAAGCAAACTATCGTCGACAAAATATACCTGGGCTTTGCCGAGCCGGCTTACAGCTTTATTCCTTCCAGTTCGCCCTGGTACAGTGACACGACGGTTTTGAAGCTCGGCGTGGCGCCGTTAAACAGCAAGGAAAAAGCTGTCGGAATGCTTAAGGATGCCGGTTATACGTACCAGACGATCGACGGCAAGAATGTCCTCATAGGTAAGGACGGTAAGCCCGTAAAACTGTTGCTGGTTACGACTCCGGGAAGCGATGTGGTCGAATCCATGTCGTTGCTGATCAAGCAGGAATTGGCCGCAATCGGTATCGACCTGGAAGTCAAATGGGTGCAATGGCCTACGCTGCTCAGGCAATACCTGATGAACAAGGATCCCGGCAGTTCGCAGTCACCGAGGTACAATAACGGCCCTGATGCCGTCAGTGAGGAAACCTGGGACCTTACGTTGATGGGGCACAGCACTGACCCCAATGCGCCATCCGGCACCAGGGTCTTTTACGCAAGTGACGGGGGGCTCAACTCCTTTGGATTTTTTAACAGCGATGTAGATACGTTGTTCAAAAAGATCCGGTCCAAGGACGGGCTTAACAAAGCAGACAGGCAGAAGATGTATGCCGAGCTTGCCGCTCTTATATCTGATCAGCAGCCGGTGGATTTCCTCACCTACGGAAGGGGCAATCGTGGCTTCCAGAAGAACGTGAAAGGCATCGAGCCGGGCATTAACATGGGATATAATTATTTCATGTGGCGCTTCGAGTAGGCAGCCCGTCACGTGATATCGCTGCGGTCCTCGCCGGTTTAGCGCCATACTGAGTTTACCAATATGCGCAGCTACATCATTAAGCGCCTTATCTACAGCGTCATCATTGCCTGGGGCATACTGACCATTACTTTCATCTTGCTGCGCGTCGGCCCTTCTTCGCCCGTGGACCGATACATACTCAACATAGCTGCCAGGGGCCAGGACGTGGAGTCGGTAACGAAGGCGCTTGAATCCAGGTATGGCCTTGATAAGCCCATTTACGAGCAGTACTTCGATTATATGGGCAACCTGCTGCAGGGCAACTGGGGATGGTCTTTTAGCAGTTCCTCGACGGTGATGGACCTGATCGGGTCGCATTGGATATATTCATTCCAGCTTATCTTGCTGTCGACGATTTTGGCCATCATAATCGGCGTGGGACTGGGTATGCTGGCGGCCGTTAAGAGGAATACGAAGACCGATTACGCTATCTCTATATTCTCATTTATGGGTATTTCGATACCCGGGTTCTGGCTGGGCCTGATGCTGATACTGGTCTTTGCTGTGCAGCTTGGCTGGTCAAAGACCTTTTACGATACAAACTACCCAATATGGTCGCTGCAGAATCTAAGGCAGCTTATCCTTCCTGTCATCTCGCTGGCGATCGGCGAACTGGCAGGCTATGTCAGGTATACCCGGTCGTCCATGCTGGATAATCTGCGCAAGGAGTTCGTTACCACGGCGCGGGCCAAGGGCTTGCCGGAACGGACCGTTATAGGCAAGCATGTATTCAGAAATGCCATGCTGCCAATGGTGACCATTTTTATGTTCGACCTGGGCAGCGTGGTTTTTGGGGGTGCATATTTGACTGAGATAGTCTTCGGCATCCCCGGCCTGGGGCAGGTGTCTTTCAACGCCATCTTTGCCAATGACTATGCTGTCGTCGTGGCGGTAACGCTTATCGGCACCTTCCTGGTACTGTTCATAAACCTGGCTACGGATATCCTGTATACGTATCTTGACCCGAGGATAAGGTATGACTGAGCTGGCTCCAACTAACAATAGGGCAAAGGCCTCATCTAATAGCAGCCACAGGCTGTGGCGGTACTATTGGGACAGGCTTGAGAAAAACAGGCTCTCACTGGTGGGACTGGGGTTCATTATTTTCCTGGCGCTGGTCGGTATATTCGGCCCGCTGTTCACGCAGGACCCGCAAAAGACCGATTTCAACGTCGCGAATGTTCCGCCTCTGGGCGCTTCCATTCAGCATTCGGTTTACGACATCAAGACGAATACTTTCACAACTACGGTGATCACGGGTAGCCCCGTCCATCCCCTTGGCACTGACAGCAAGGGGCGCGATATGCTTGCCATGCTTATAGCCGGGTCCAGGATATCTTTGCTGGTTGGCCTGCTGGCGACAGGGATTGCGATTTTCGTGGGGACATTGCTCGGCGTGCTCTCGGCCTATTTGGGCGGTTGGGTGGACAACGTGCTGATGCGTTTCACCGACATCATGATGACGTTCCCCTTCTTCCTGCTGCTGGTGCTGCTCGTGTTTATCTTCGGCCCCAGCCTGGCAATTATAGTGTTGGTGATTGGGTTGACCGGATGGACGGGAGCCGCGCGCCTGATACGCAGCGAGGCACTTTCTCTGAGGACCAGGGACTTTATCACTGCTTCAAAAGCATTGGGGGCCAGCGACTCGCGGGTTGTCTTTAACCATATGATTCCCAATGTGATCAGCCTGGTCATCGTCATGGCTTCGCTGTCCATACCCGGCGTTATTATGGCTGAGGCCTCCTTGAGCTTCATTGGATGGGCGATCCGATGAGCACGAGCTGGGGCACGATCCTTAATACGGGGCAGCACAGCATGGATACTGCCTGGTGGGTGGCCGTAGAGCCGGGCATCAGCCCTGTTTCTTACCGTCCTGTCGTTCAATTTTTTTGGCGATGGCCTGAGGGATGCCTTTGATCCTAAAGCAAGCGTCTGATGTTCATATAATTTGGAGTTAGAATTTTAATTATGCCGGCGAAATTACTTGAAGTAGATAATCTGCGAACCTGGTTCTATACGGGCCGGGGAATAGTCAAAGCTGTCAATGGAGTGACTTTCTCACTTCAAGAGGGCGAGTGTCTATGCCTGGTTGGTGAATCGGGCTGCGGCAAATCGGTCACTGCCTTATCGCTGTTGCGCCTGTTTCGATAGCCCTCCCGGGAAGATAGTCGGGGGCAGCGTGTTATTTGAGGGGACCGACCTGGTAAGTTGCCCGGTTTCCCATCTAAGGCAGGTCCGTGGCAAAGACATCGCCATGATTTTCCAGAATGCCCAGTCGGCCCTTAACCCGGTGTTCACAATCGGTGATCAGATAATCGAGCAGATAAATGTGCACGGAAGAATTGATCGTGCTGAGGCGGCTGCACCGAGGCCTGCAAGCTGTTGGAGGAGATGAGTATTCCCGAGCCTGAACGGGCGCTTAAGATGTATCCGCACCAGATGTCGGGCGGTATGAAGCAGCGTGCCATGATCGCCATGAGCCTTTCCTGCAATCCCCGGATTTTGATCGCAGATGAGCCTACTACCGCCGTCGATGTCACTATCCGTGCACAGATCATGAACATATTGCTGGAATTGAAGTCCAGGCGCAATATGTCGATCATTTTTATCACGCATGATCTGTCGCTGGTGCGTGAGATAGGTGACAGGGCGGCCGTCGTCTATGGCGGAAAGGTGGTCGAGATCGGGACCGTTGAAGACATTCTGCAAAACCCTGCCCATCCGTATACACGTGGCTTGATTAGTTGCCTTCCGGATATGTCGACGCATGCAAAAAGACTGCCTTCGATACCGGGAACTACCCCCAACCCCATTGACCTGCCGTGTGGATGCTCTTTTAATCCCAGATGCCCGAATGTTATGGACATCTGCTACACGAGTTACACCGGAATTGTTGAACATTTCAAATGTTCATTGTGTTGCCTGCCACATGTATACAGCGGAGGGGAGGCAGTAGAGAATATGGAAAACAGGCCGATTTTGCAGATTAAAGACCTGAAGAAATACTACGCTGTTACCGCGGGGCTCATACCGCGTAAACTGGGTGAAGTGAAAGCTGTTGACGGTGTATCACTGACTATCAACCGGGGAGAAGTCTTCGGGCTTGTCGGAGAATCGGGCTGCGGTAAATCCACGCTGGGCAAAACGATCTTACGCCTGGAAGAGCCCACCAGCGGTGAGATCATTTTCAACGGTGTCGGACGTGGTGAAACTCAGCAAGCAGGAGCTAAGGGGCCTGCGGGGCAAAGTGCAGATTGTTTTCCAGGACCCTGATTCGTCACTCGATCCCAGGATGACGGTCGGCGACTCGATCGAGGAGGCGCTCATTATCCACGGAGTAAGAGATTCGCAAGAACGGTCTGAGCGTGTGGCCGGTCTTATGCAGAAGGTTGGCCTTGAGCCGGAATTTTCTGAGCGTTATCCCCACGAGTTTAGCGGCGGAATGAGGCAGAGGGTCGGCATTGCAAGGGCCCTGGCGATGAACCCGCAACTCATAATAGCGGACGAGCCCGTGAGCGCACTGGATGTATCGGTGCAGGCGCAGATATTGAATTTGCTGATGGATATCAAGGAGAGGGACGGACTGGCTTACATGTTCGTAAGCCATGACCTTTCCGTGGTGAAATATATATCGGACCGGGTGGGCTGTTATGTACCTGGGGAAGATCATGGAGGTTGCGGAAAAAGACGAATTTTTCAACAATCCATTGTTGCCTTATACAGAGGCGTTGCTGTCTGCCATCGCCAGCCTTCGTCCCAGCGGCAAAGAGAGGATAATCATCAAGGGCGACGTGCCGTCACCGCTTCGGATGCCCTCGGGTTGCCGTTACCACACCCGCTGTCACAGGGTAATGCCCATCTGCTCTCAGGTGGAGCCGCCAGTTGATCGAATAGTCACTCCGGCCACTTCGTGGCCTGCCATTTATACGATTAGTTACAGGTTCTTTGACCATGTAGGCGCCTTCCAGTTCGTAGCCTTCGGCCCTGAAATAGTCCCTCGCACCTACGCCGCTGATGACAGCGATCTTGTCTGCCGAATAGTCTTCACTTGAGAATTCTCTCGGCCTCTTTGAGCAGCTGAGCCGCCCAGGCCTTTATGCTGCGCGGCCTGGTCGTTCTGTCCACCGATGGGGACGGCAGCCCCGAAAACGTGTATCTCCCGCACCATGGCCGGGTATATATCGTGTCCGCTTTTATCTATGCGCAGCCGCAGAAGCCGAAAAGCGTTCCCTGGCTATCTTCGTACGATAGAAATATTTCGCGTCCCCTGACGCGTCGTATTCATAACGGGCAAGTGACGGTTCTCCAATCTCCCGGCCGCTCCTGCTGACGTGGCCCGTACTCCCGGCAGCGTATGCACTGGCAATGTATATCTTTGGTTTTCATTGCTTCCTGCACGGATGATCTCAATGACAGGTCATTGCAGCCGGCAAGGATGAATTTGGTCGGGATATCACGCATCACGCGGGAAATACGAACATATTTTGGGACCAGGCTCTTCATATCAGTCAGAAGCTTGACTGTTTCGTCCATCGTGTAAGGAATGAATTTGCCGTGCGGAATGCCATGTTTCAAGCTCGGTATGGGATACGACCAGCGTTGGATAGAGCTTCAGCCCGTCCGGCTTGAAGTTATCGTCTTCGAAGAGTCTGCGTGTCATTTCGAGGTCATGGGCGGGCGATGAGCCCGGGAGTCCGGGCATCCAGTGGTAATAGACTTTGAGGCCGTATTTTTTAAGCAGTCCTTGTGGCCTTGACAACGTCGCTACCGTATGTCCCCTGCGCACCAGGCGGTAAATCTCGTCATCGAGTGTCTGCACTCCGAGCTCAACGCGGGTTGTGCCGAAATCTAGCATCCTTTTTATTTCCTTTTCGCCGCACCAGTCGGGACGTGTCTCGATGCAAAGGCCGACGCACCTGTGAGCGGACGTCTCGTTCAACTTCTTTGGCCTCATCCAGATTGGTGGCAATGTGCCCGTTCAGTGCATCGTAGCAGGACTTGATAAAGCTGTACTGGTACTCTTCCGGGCAGGCCAGAAATGTCCCTCCCATGATAATCATCTCGATCTTGTCGTCGGGGTGGCCCATCTTCTTAAGTATTTTGAGGCGCAGCTCGGTCTGTTCATAGGGATCGAACTTGCTGGCGATTGCACGCAGCACTGCCGGTGATTCAGGGGTGTAGCTCTTGGGCGCCTCGTCGTATGTGGGACAAAAAACGCAGGAGCCCGGGCAGGGGCCCGGCTGCGCCATGACTGCCACCGGCGTGACGCCGGATATTGTTCTGGAGGTCTTTCTCATGTGATTAAGAGGAAGGATTGTGTTATATTTGGTTTACGTTGCAAGTTTAGCAAATTGCCGGATCGACCACAAAAGGAATACGTGTGAATAGTTATGACGAGATAGCCGAAAGCTGGTACAGGCTGCGGCACTGGACACGCTTCAAGCCTGAACTGGAGAAAATGGCTGCCCGTTGGGGCCAGGGAAAGTTGTTGAACGTAGGGTGTGCCCACGGCCCTGATTTTTTGCCTTTTAAGGATAGATTTGAACTATGGGGGTTAGACTCGTCTGCTCCAATGATAAATATGGCAGTGAAATATGCCGGAAAATTCAAATTGGATGTGAGCCTTATGGTCGCTGATGCAGTCTGTCTGCCGTTCCGGGATCACGTGTTTGACTTTGCTATATCGGTGGCAGCCTATCATCATATTAAGGGTGACAGAGAGCGGGCAACTGCGTTTCAGCGAGTTAAGAAGGGTGCTAAAACCGGGCGGCGAAGCTTTTATTACTGTCTGGAATCGCTGGCAAAGAGAATTTTGGGGGAGGGGTAAAGAAATTATGGTGCCCTGGAAGACTGAATGCCGGAGATGTGATGCGCTATTACTATCTATTTACATATCCTGAGATTACGCATCAATTGAAGGAGTCAGGATTTGAAGTGCTTGAAGCATTTCCTGAGAATCGACACGGAAGGAAGATAAAATACTTTTCTCGAAATATTTGCCTGCTGGTGAAGGCCAGTTAGTCCTGATCTCTGGCGATTTCTCAGCATCTCCAGCTCCATGATCATCGGGGCCTGTTGCAAGGGCTATAGGGATAAAAGCCTGGACCACCTTGGGGTCGAACTGAGTGCCAGAGCACTTTTCCAACTCCGCAACCGCTTGTTTGAACGAAAGCGCCTTACGGTATGGCCTTTCGGAGATCATCGCTTCAAACGAGTCTGTCACGGTGAGGATACGTGCCTCAATTGGTATGGCATCTCCTTTCAGCCCGGATGGATAGCCATTGCCATCCCATCTTTCATGATGGTGCCGGACTGCTGCGAGGCATGCGGCCAGGCTGGGAACGTGTCCCACGATGGTTGCCGACAAACGGGGGTGCTGCTTTAGCAGTTCCCATTCTTCATCCAGCAGCTTGCCTTCCTTGTTTAGTACGTGATCAGGGATTCCGACTTTACCGATATCGTGCAGGAGTGCGGCAGCACTGATCACAGCTACCTGCTCAGGCGCAAGATTCAAAGCTTCGGCTACTGCAACGGCGTACCGGCTGACACGCCTGGAATGGCCGTAGGTATATTTGTCACGGGCTTCAAGAGTGGCCGCCAGCGCATATATCGTGCTGAGTACTTCGGCTTCGACGTTGACGCTAACTGAGAGGTTCGTTGAGCGAGAAGAGCGTACGAGAGGCGATTGATGTCCGATTTTGCCCGGTGCGTTTGGCGTAGTAGAGTGCCATGTCTGCCGCGTAGCATAGCTCATCCAGCGTTGATCCGTCGCCGGGCCAGGAAGCGACACCTATACTGACCGTGACATCGATCTGCCTGCTGGCCATCTCGAAAGCCACTCTCTCTCGTATCCTTTCAGCAACATTGAAGGCGTCCATGGTCGAAGAATTAGGGAGTATGACGGCGAATTCATCTCCCCCGTATCTAAAAGCCAGGTCGGAAGACCGGATAGCGCTCTGAATTAGCTCGGCCGCGTGCACCAGCAGGCGGTCGCCCGCCAGATGGCCAAAAGTATCGTTATATTTCTTGAAATTGTCCAGGTCGAGAAGCAGAATGGAGAGTATATCTCCATACCTGGCATGCCGGTCGATCTCCTCCTTCATTCTCTCGTCAAAGTGCCTGCGGTTGAATAGCTCCGTGATGCCATCCACGCGTGCAATTTCCTCAGCTTTGGTAAACAGCCTGCTGTTTTCGATCGGCGCCGCGATCTGTGACGCCAGGTGCTCCAGCAGGACAACCTGCTCCGGGCTGTAGGCGCTGGGCTTCTTGCTGTCCAAGAATCAGGATGCCGATAACGTCGCCTTTGTTAATCAGTGGCAGATAGAGTACGGACTTAATGCCGCGCTTCAAATATTCCTGTGCCGGTCACAGAACCTCGTACTGCTGGACAGATCGGTCTCATAGTACAGCCTCTTATTAAGAGAGACCCATTCTGTCGCAGTGTTGGCAACCGGAATTTTCTGGCCCGTGTGCCAGGCCGAGCCGACTTCGCTGGAAATTGCTGCGAAATAAATCTGGTTGCTTTCGATCAAGGCTATAGCAGTATAGTTTACCTGGACAATCTCTTTCAGCTCTTTCACAAAGGCGTCATAGACTTCCTGTATATTAAGGCTGGACGATATTACGCCGGCCAACTGGTTAAGCAGAGACAATTCCTGCTCTCTTTTTCTCAATTGGTCTTGAAGGTATTCTTTTTCGAGGCTGGCCGCCACATCATTGATAGTTTTCTCCGACAGGTTGATTTCTTCGAGCGTGTACCTGCCTTTGTTCTGCTTCTCTCCAAGTGCTAACAGACCGATCATATTACCCCTGCTGACAATCGGCAAGAATAGCTGGATATTCAAACGAGCTATGCTTTCACGTTCTTCTTTCCAGAGGCTTTTGAATTGCGGCTCTATATCGAGTTTCTCTCTGGCCAAATAGGCATTCTCTTTCTTGAGCCATTGTATGATAGGGCTATCGCTCTTAATAATGAAAGATGGCCTGATCCTCCTGAGACGGTGCTGCAGAAACGGATATAGAAATCCTCAGTGTCTTTGTTGCGGCAACATCAGGTATGATTGCTTGCAGCGGATAGCTCCGCAAAACAATGTCAGCAGCTCGATGCCGAATTCGTCAAGGTTCAAAACACCCCTGATTCCGTTGCGGGCGAAGTTATTTAGCTCCTGGCGGTATATATAGCTGTCCCTGTAGAACAGCTTATCGACCTGGCTGGTAATATGCTTCCTCATTGGGATGACTATAAATACCACGATCAAAGCGATAGCAATACCCAGAAGGAAATTGAGGTGTTCCAGTTCCACGTTGAAAAGGAAATGCCCGGTTACGTAAACGGCGAGGTAGATAATAATGCCGAATGCAATCATAGATAGAATAGTTAACCCGCGCCGCAGGACTATCCTCAGATCGAGCAACCGGTGCTTGAACACAGCATATGTCAATATAACTGCGGTTACAAAGTTTCCTAAATGTGCAATTGGGAACTCAAGCCCGAATTTGGTCGTGGCCACCGCGGACGTTGCAAGACTTGTGCATATGGATATCGCTAGATAAATGATTTCGTTGCTTGAAACCGGATCAGCTATTATTTTGAGCCTTTTTAACAGTATATACAGGTCGCGTATAAGCATGCCGTATCCAGCGATTGCAAGGGGATATACCCAAATCCCGTATGTCGGTCTAACATAGTTATCAACTACAACAGCTTGTGGGATAAACGCAATGATCACGACAAATGCCACGCCCATCAACACATAGGCCAGCGGAAATCTGGGAACCTCAGTCTCATAGTAAGTCCGTAGGAAATAATGTAATTGAGTGACACCCAGTGCAAGGACACACAGCGTAGCTTTGCCTATGTAAATTTTTTCATTAATAAAATAGTCACTTCTAAATAGAAAATCCCCGAAACTCCATACCATCATGGCGAGCAGGAACATAGCGAAAATTGTCTTCTGACGTTGCCACGGCCTGTTGGCCAGGACAATAGCGAACAAAGGGATATACGCCAGGAATGCAATTAAAGGTACTAAAGAATGTGCGTTCATACGCTATGATTATCAAGGCGTATAAATCAAATGTCAAGGGATTTGAAGGGTTTTCAGGTTAAAACAGTACTAAAGTATCCCTTTGGCTCAAATTTGATAGCCAATTGGCTAAATAATGGAGGGCAGCCTCTCGAGAGGCTGCCTCTTTTTGCCAGTGAGTTGAATTCAACTAGGTGACTGAACGAACGCCGACAGAAATCTTTTCTACCCGGATCTCTTCCAGCGGGGCACCCTGCAAAATCCCGATTTCCTTGTCGGAAATGTTTATGTGTTTCGGTTTTAAGTGGGCCAGATCTGCGCCCTGAGATCGTCTCATTGCCATGTAACTGGAGAAAGCTCCTTTTGGAAGGGTAGAGACTTCGACGGGCATAGTGTTAAGCACGCTTTCGACATCGCCGTACATGAAGCCATCATCCATTTTCTTCAACTCTTCGTATATCTTGACGGCTATCTGCTTTACATCGCTGGCGCAACTGTCTTTTAGCTCCATATAAAGATGGAGCACCTGGCCCCTCGCTCTCGTTTCCCTGCGGGCTGTCCATTCAACACAGGGCACGCCCGAATTATTGACGGCCTGCCATATGACTTTCTCAGTAAGCCTGATGAATCCGCCGATATCCAGTACGTCGTCTATTCTGCCGTCAAATTCCATTTGTGGAGTGTTAATGTTTAACTTGTCGTTTCGCAGGCCGGTAATTTTAACAATGTCACCGGTGCGGTATCTGATTAACGGCCCGCCATGGAAGTTCGTTATCGCCAGCTCGTATTTTTCTCCCGCTTCAACTTCATCCAATAGAACAGTCCTCGGAATATACGAATTGTCTAATTGCCATTTCATATACTCCGGCTCAGGTATAAATTCAAAAAAATCAAGGCTGGGATAAAAACTCATGGTCCCGAAATCCCACGCTTGCACTGCAATTATACCGGCCTCTGTGCTGCCGTATACATTGAGAGGATACTTGCCCCATGTGTCTTTGATTAATTGTTTGAAAATCGCTGCATCAGTACCGCTCCCCATGATGCCCTTAATATTCCATAAGTCTTTTGGCAGCAATTTACGTTTTGCGAGTTTACTTCGAATTAAACCTCTGGCTAGCGGAAAAGGGCTGAAGGTTGCGATAACAGAGCTTTGATATCTACGGAGCCCATCTGTTCTCCCATCCTTTCACTAATGGCAACCAGTGCAATAGTGATGCCAAAATAATAGTCAAACCCTTTTGATAAGGCCTGTTTAAAGCTAGCGGATATTCTGTCTTCAAATTCCATTTTTTCAGCCTGTTCCAGGGGAGGAAGACTTACACCATCAAGCTCATTTGTAGCCACGAATGCGTAGGTGCCTGATGTATAAGGCCTTGGGGCAACCGCATAAATAAATTTGAAGCCCTTTTTCATGGCAGAAGCATCCCCTCTTCGCTTGCAACTGGCAAGCAGGCAGGTTGCTCCTCCGATTTTGCCGAATTCGCTGCACATGCCGGCTGTTACAGGCATCCATTTGATGCTCTCCCATTTAAAGGGAAATTCATTGGACCTTCCGGACGTATGTTGCCATAGTATCGGCTTGGCTGGCAGGGCGTCCTCTCTTTTCTCACTCAGTTCCGGGCAGTAGTCCTTATAGGTGGTCAGCGGCGCTCTGTTTTCTGAACTCCTCCACATCTTGTGGCATTGTTCCTCCGAATATTTTCCTGCCGATGACACGACTTATTGAGTAACTCGATTTGTTCAAGAAGGAGCCTTTTCTGAATGGACATGAATTGTTCAATGTTAAGGTCCAGGAACCCGCAGCACATCTGCCACACTTCTTCCTTGCGCCCGGCGCGTAACAGCTCTTTAATGGTAGGCATAGTACACCTCCGCTTTTCGCTTGAATACACTATTACACGATTGGTGTGAATTTGGAAGGGACTGTGTTCTAGAAAACAATTCTATCGTATACGCATATAAATATGTTTTATTGATGGGCGAAGTCTTATTATTTCTTAGGTATGACTAAGTCTTCATCCGGTATTCTCTGGTCTCTCTTCGTCATAAAGCATTTTATATAAATCTGCTAAATCCTTCTTTTGTTTATCAAGGTCATCCTGCCCCAATCCAAATTCCTCCTGGGAACATATACTCCAATAATTTGCTATCAATCTTTGGTGTGGTCAAATCTTGTGCTTCCCATTCCCCGTTCCTTATTCTTTCGGTTACAACTTTTCTTGATAGCACAAGAGGAATTAATTCCATATATTCAATCGTTATTTTCCCGTTGCTCGTATTTAGTTTTGCTCGGGACAGGAAATCTGTAATTTCCGAAATTACCGGATGGGTCGGGCACTATCCCCATACCAAATTTGCTATACAGTTTTGCAAGGCTTGGAGCGCACAAGCAAATGCGAGGTTTACGATTTTTAGGCCGCCTATTTCACTTTTCGTAAGTTGAGCGGCATTCTTCCACATAAGCATGCTAACCGGATCATATTTCGTATCTACTTCCTTCTTATTGCTGAGCCTGAAAAATCTACCGAACTCAGCTATGTTTTCCGGAGGAATACCGGAATTTTCAATGTAATGACTTAAATTGAAACCAAGGTTACCATGGATTATTTTATCAGGATACCTATTTTCCATTGGCAATCCAATGTCTTCGTTGTATGGGACTATTCTCATAGCACATAAAACTTCATCTTTTTCGTTTATCGCAACTAGATGAAGAGAAATTGGATCGAAAATATCGTAGACCATATTTTTTTCTAGATTAAGATCTATTCCATTATCAGCAATATACTTGCCTTCCTTTGCATATAGCTTAAATCTTGCTCTATATATCGCATTAACCGAACTATCTCCACCGTCAATCAAATAGAATTTTACCGGCCCAAGTTCGTCTATTTTCATAAAGACATTACTTTTCACTCTAACACGTATCACTTGTTTTTCTCCTCACGTTTCAATAAGTCATTAAGCTGCTATTACCTCATCTTGCCGGCGATACTATTTCACAAGGTCAATAGGCAGCATTATCCATATGAAACTATGGCACGATTGAGGCCGGATTTGGAAGGGACTGTGTTCTAGAAAATAATTCTATCGGATGCGAAGATTAGGCGTGAGGTAAACGTGAATTTCAAGGCAGGTTGGCGGGGCTGTCATTAATATTTCTTGGTTTTGATGGTTTTGCTCAGGCCCTGCAATTTCTGGCTTAACTTGTCGAGTTCACCGTCGGTGGGCTGTTTCCCAAGTTCGAGACCATAGCTGAGGAAGAATTCCAGGAAGCTTCTTAACAGGTCCCTGATGCCTTCTTCGAACTGGTGGAACTCCTCTTTAGTTACCAGATCAATCTGGTGCGGGTCTGAGGTCTGCTCAAAATGGCTGTCTATAATGAAGTTAATGAAATCGGAGACGCTCATATCGCCGCGGTTCTCTTCAATTTTCTGCACTGTTTCCGTGTCCAGAATCAACATTCTTTTTTCCGCCATACGCGTCTCCTCCAGTTTTATTTTTCTTCAGGATCCTTGAAATTCAAGACCTCTAAAACGGTCTCGATACTTTTCCGTAATCCATGTCCTTTTTCCGTGACCAGGTAGGCCACGGACGGATTGCCGATTTCCACCTTATCAATCAGTCCCTGGGCAATCATGAACTTGAGATATTTCTGTATTTGCCGATAGCTCATATTGGCGCTGTACATGATCTCGGTTTTGCCCGCCCCATTTGCACCAATTCTCAGCATCTCGCTGATTATTTCAATATTCGACCGCCGCTGATTCATTTACCGGAACCCGGTATACCTCAATTTCAAGTTTATCCTATCTAAGCGTAATATATAACGCTTTTACGTTAATGTCAATGAAACTATGTTCTAGACATGCGAATATGCGCATGACACGGGTTGAGTTAGTGATTCTGAATAGCTGCAAGAAGCGGTCCTGATACTTTGCCCAGAGGTTCCATCGGTGCAGCTCGCTGACAAGTTCCGGGGCCCGTGAAGGATCATTCCTGGTAAGTTCGAAAAGCTCCTCTATGCTGGCAAGTGCGTCCTGTGGCACTCCCCGTTCGTCCAGCGGTAAATCGTCCCTGGCTGTAGAATTCCGAGAAATTGTGGTAAACGGATCCACTGGTCAGTTCAAAAGTAAATTTCAGCAGCGACACGTCCCACATTTCCTCAACGCCTTTGATAATTGCACTGAGCGGATCGCTTCGGTCAGTCTATCATTTGGTTTATTTTTTCGAGCAAGGCGGCCTCGGGTTGGGAGACGATATTCATCTCGGCTCGTCTCGTTTTTGTAGGAATATAAGATGCCCGGCTCATGCGGATTCTGCTCAGCTATCATCTGCATGTACCTTTTAGCGGGGCCGCTGAAACCCTCCAAATTAATCAAGGTATGCAGGTGTTACAATCTTCGGCTTGGCAGCTATAACTCTGCCTTCCCTCACGACGTTGACCTCATCCATCAGCGCAGTAACCATGTAATAATATACGTTGGTGCTGCCGAATGTTGCCAGCCGTTGTCTTGGCGGCCGCAGAATCAGCGTATTCTCAATGGCGAACTTAATTTTTTCGTCTGAATCCATCCAAGTCACCCGTTAAAAAAACTCCTGGACTGCAGCGAAATTTCGTTTTATTCTGTCCTTTGCCCTGGATGATACCGTTAGGTTCGGTGTTATGTCCCGGTACAAGGTACTCAATATCCAGCTTCGCCAATTTATCGATGCTCTTCTTTAGCAGCATAGTGCTGCCGCCGGGGAAATCCGTCCTCCCTACACTCATGAAGAATACGACATCCCCGGTAATGAGCACTTTTGTATCGGGCAGATACAGGCACACCGATCCTGGCGAATGACCGGGAGTAAACAGCACCTGAATTTTGAACCCATCCTTCCCGAGATCCATGGATCCCTCTTTCAAATAGAATAAGGGGCTGAACCGGGGTGGCTTCATCCCGAACATTGTGTACATTTGCTCACCGACCGTGACCCTGAAATCGTCCTCTTCCTTGGACATTGTTACCGACGCTCCGCTTCTGGCGATGATCGTGCTCGTTTGCCTGGCAGTGGTCGGGATGACTGTGAGTGTTTATGATCAATCCTATATCTTCGATCTTGATTTTATCTCCATGCAGGGCCTCTTCAAGACTCTCAAAACATCCCTCGCGTGCTTCGTTGATCGTATGGCCGGGGTCAACAATAACATGCGGTTTATCGCCTTTCAGCACACCCGTTATAACGCTTGTATTGCAATTATTTCCCATGCCCTGCCATATATAGCAAAACAAATTAGGAGTGAAGTTCACTGATTTATGGTATTTCATCGGGCACCTGCTTTAAATTAGTAAGAAGATTTATATGAGATTAATTAGCTCGTGGAAAGCAGCATCAATATTATTATGTGTGTCGCCGACCAATACTTCTATGATCGAGCCGGCGACTTTCAGCACCTTGTTTTCCTCGGTCTCTCCCAGGAGGGCAATCATTTGTTCGATCCTGGCATCAAGCTGTATTTGGTCTTCTTCCGGCACCTTCTTCGATTTTGTCAGTGAAAGCAGAGGATCGCAGAAAAGCAAAGGACGCATCAACGCACTCTCGTAAACAAATCTGGTTTGCCGGTTGCCGCGAGAAATGTTCCAGGCAGTTTTGTCGTCATCGACAGGCTTTATCCATTCCAGTGCATAGGTAAACTGGCAGTTGATAAAATCGTGTTCAACCAGGAATTTTGTCGCCTCGAAGTCCTTTATGCCCATAGTAAGCTGAAAATACACTTCTTCAAGTTTTTCGGGGGCAATACCTTTGACCATCGCAGTGTGCCTGCAATCCTCCGGTATCTGGAAAATACTATATTCCAGCGAACCATGCAGCACTGTATGTGCTGCCTCATGCCTGATTGCTCCAGCCCTTCCAACTTTACTGTATGGTGCCAGCTTTTCCTGGCAAATCAATAGACGGGGATAGCCGCGTAATACCTCATACGTACATGCCGAGACATTATCGATTGTATTGAAGGAGAGGCCGAGCTTGAATTTCTCTTCGCGGAGGAAGCTGTTCAGGTTTTCTTCTGTATCGAAGGCGTAGACTTCTACCTTGTAAGGCACACGCTCCCCGAAGCGTTTGTAACAATCGTTCAGGACTTCAGAGATCTCCTTCTTAAAGTTCCCGGGAATGTTACCACGTGCAAAGTAGCTCAGGTCCACTGCCGACATATCTAATTAAGACAAAGATATCAATGTTAAGCGGTAAAGTCAATAATCGTGATACAATTTATAAATCAAGATTGGCAGGGTGTTTGCGAAATGAAAAGAATCTGGGCTCCCTGGCGCATGCAATACATACTACAGGCTGATAAAGGGAAAGGATGCATTCTGTGCGATAAGCCGAAGGAGAAACGGGACAAAGAAAACTACATCCTGTACCGTGGAAAGTCCAATTTCATCATGCTGAATGCATACCCTTATGCCCCCGGCCATTTAATGATCGCGCCTTATCGGCATATCGGCAATGTCACCGATGCAAATGCCAGAGAAGCTAAAGAGCATGTGGAGTTGATCCAGCTTTGCATCAAGCTATTGTCCAAAGAAGTCAACGCTGCCAGTTTCAACATAGGTATGAACATAGGCAGGGTGGCGGGCGCAGGTGTCGAGGGCCACATTCATACGCATATCGTCCCGCGATGGAATGGTGACAACAACTTCATGGCCGTTGTGGCGGATATCAGAGTGCTGTCTGAAGGGCTTGAGGCCACATATAAGAAGCTGAGAGCGGGTCTGGACTCACTTATCTGACCGGATAAGTCCGGTCGTGCGGTTATCAGGCATTAACCGATGATCATTTTTTCCAGGACTTTCTCGCTGTCAATGGTTGTCAGCGCTATGACCCGGTCATTTTCTCTCAGGACGGTGTCCGTGTTGGGTATCCTCGGCCGTTCTCCTTCGCGCATAAGAAGGGCTATTGTCGTATCGGCTGGCAACCTCAGGTGGCCGATCGATTTCCCTATTCCGGGTGATTCTTTGGTAACCAGTAGTTCAACGACCTCTTCGATCTGACCGCTCATTGTAAGCAAGTGTATGAGGGGATGTGCGGGAATCTCCTGTTCCACATGTTCAAGAATGGTATTGGTCACGGAGATAGTCGCCGTCTATGCCCAAGTTTCTTAAAGATATTTTCATTTACCGGGTTGTTGACCAATGCGATTGTCCTGGGCACTTTGAACCGGTGTTTTGCCACCTGGCAGGATACCAGGTTATCTTCGTCATGACTCGTGGTGGCGATCAGCACATCGGCCCTGTTAAGCCCTGCCTCGGTAAGTACGGCTGTCTCGCACCCGTCGCCGCGCATGCAGCAACTCCCCAATTCATCTTCGAGCCGCTCGCATTTGCGTACATCCCTTTCAATAATCAAGACCTCGTGTCCCTGGTTAAGCAATGCCTTGCTGAGATAGTATCCTATGTTTCCGCCGCCCACGATAACAATATAAAGAGATTTAAGCACGGTCAGATTTTCTCCAGCCTGTTAAATAACAAATCAGCGAAGACTTCTGTAGGGCTTATCGATTCCAGTCCGAGCTGTTCATATATGTCCTTTCTCAGGGGATCATAGATGCGGCATATAACTCGTGGGACTTTGAAGATATGTTTTGCAATTTGAGCAGCCATTACATTACGGTTGTCTCCCTGCGTGAGAGCAATGAATGCGTCCGCTCCCTCGATGCCTGCCTTGCGCAGCATTTCTTCATCCGTCCCGTTACCGATAAGGGCGGTGCCGCTGAATGTGGGGGGCAGCCTTCTGAAACTGTATGCGTCAAGGTCCAACACGGTGACCTTGTGACCGGCAGCGTCGATCATTGAGGCCAGCTTACCGCCGACGCGGCCGCATCCCATGATAACTATAGTTTTCTTATTTTGTTTTATGGCTTCGGTTCCCGGCATATTAACACCCTGCATGGCGCTTCTTCTAGCACATGGGGCACAGCGTTGCCCATCGTAAATGAGCCGAATCTCTTCTTATAGTTCATGCTCATGACTATCATATCAACTTTATTTTGTCGTGCTACTTCAATAATTGCCGGGCCCACGTCGCGTGCCTGGATGATCTCAGTTTCGACGTCGAAATCGTTGTCCTGAGCATATTCTTCCGCTTCCAGCAATACTCTTTCTGCAGCTTCCATATCGGGCTTTATTATAGCATCGACCGGTAGAGCTCCGGTTAACTTCTATGACATACACAATAAATATTTTCGACTTGGATTTCTTTCCTATCTTGCAGGCAAGTTCAACCGCTACTTGATCAACCCCATTTCCTCGTGCGGCCACTAATATTTTATCGAGTTCCATAACTGATCAGCCCTTGATTAATTTATCTCCAGCAACCAACATTATAGTGTGGTTCAATACGTTATTACAATTCAGTTTAGTTCCAGGGCGTCTGTCTGTTCATTGTGCTCGTCATTCTTGGTCTTATTGCTCCTGTGAGTATACCAGTATGCTACCAGCCCCATCGCGATCCAGGCAAAGCCCACCCATCTGCTATAAGGCTGCATGATCACGACCACAATCCAGGTGATACTCGTCCCCAGCAGGCCAAGTATGGCGGTCAACGGCAGGTAATAGCCTCTCACTTTTATATTCAGCCCCAGTTTAAATGGCCTCTCCAGATTAGGCTGCTTGATCCGCAGGGCCAAAATGGATGCGTGTGCCAGGGCAAAAGACATCATGGAGCCAAAGGCGTACAGTCCCCCCAGGTTTGAAAACATGTTCGGGACAAAAAAACCGGGCGACTGGAGCGCAATGGCAATTATTGTAAAAATGATGATAGATATATAAGGCGTTTTGAATTTCGGGTGTACCTTACCCATTATGGGCGGAGCCAGCTTGGATCGGCTAAGAGAGAAAGACAGACGCGAAATTCCCAGCAATCCGGCATTGGTGGCAATTAGAAGAATGGTGGCGGCAAGGATTGCGACGAGGACAGGAAGGAATGCTTGTACTGCAGCAATAATGCCCCGGAAAAATACCTGATAGACCTCGATGCTCGACCATTTTGCTGCTATTTCGGCCGGGACTATCCCCTGGGAAAGCTTGCTGGCAATACCTGCAATGGGATCCGTGGCCCAATTTTGCGCCAGTTCCGCCGGTGGCATGGTTGAGAAAGCTGAGATTGAAATTCCTGCGAACACCACCAGCACCACGGCCGTCATGATTACGAGCGCCCTGGGTGCACGTATTTCAGGTCTTTTTGTTTCCTCAGCCATTTGCGATATAGTCTCAAGTCCGGTGAATGCGATGGAAGCTATGGCTATGCCGAAAAGCAGGTCCTGCGGGGCAGGCCAATATTTGGTAATCCGTTCAATGATTATCTGGGGATTGAAAAAGAAAAGTACAGCGAGTGTGATAAGAAGCGCCTGGGTGGCGAGGTCAAGAATTGCCAGTGTTATATTAAGAATTGATGATTCCTTGACGCCTATAATGTTGATCGTCATTAGCAAACCTACGATAGACATGGCGCATGTTGTCATGACCACCGGAGATGTTTTAAGGGGTGCCCAGAAAAAACCCAGGTACGAGGGTATGGCAAATGATGATATAGCTATGGTCACAATGTACCCGAACATCAGTCCCCAGCCAGCTATAAAACCGGTGAAATTATTAAAGCCGTGCCGGGCGAAGCTCGCTGAGCCCCCGGATTCGGGGAACATAGCGGTGCCTTCAGCATATGACAGGGCGGTAAATACGAAGATGATCCCGGCCAAACCGAGAGCTAAAGGTGTGGCGCCGGCGGCGGCAAGTGCGACAACACCGAGGGCATAATAGATGGACGATCCTACATCACCGTATGCGATGCTAAAAAGATGGGTGGTACGAAGGACCCGCCGGAGCGGCCTTATCTTAAAACGTTCGGGGCGACCAAACTTATCGCCAGGCTTGATTTGCCAGCTATTTTTCACTTTTAAGTCGTAGTTGCGACAATTCTGGCAAATTGTAATCTTGAGTTAGACTATTGTCAAGACTAAAGAGACGTAAAGAGAATGATGCGAAACTATTGAAAACGACGGATTTTAAGTTTAAAATTGTTAGCTGGTTAGCCGGTCTAATTTTGGGGAGGGAAATTTATGAGAAAATATTGGTTTCCAGTGCTATGTTTTGTCCTGGTTTTGCCGCTATTATGTGCAGGCTGCAGTCCGTCGTCAAAGTCGTCGGCCGTCTCTGTGACCTGCGATGAATTCTCAACGCAGAAAGACATCGTCAAGGACCTTAACTGTTGCAGCCGGCTCCACGTTCAGCGTGACACTCTGTTCAAATGGTACTACCGGGTTCCAGTGGGGTGAGAAAACACAGATTGGCGATCCGCAGGTGCTGCAGCAAACGAGCTATAAAACCGTTGCTGCCCAAAATACCGGCGGCAAGGTTGGAGTTCCGGGCACCGAAGTATGGAATTTCAAAGCTTTGAAAGCCGGTACGAGCACGGTTTATGTTGAATATAGCAGGCCCTGGCAGGGTGGTGAGAAAGCAGTCCAGACATTTAAACTTAACGTGACAGTAAATTAGAGAATATCGGCACGTTTTTAAATTGCATCTCAAGCCGACCGGATTAGGATCGGCGCCTGGGATTATAGTGCACGGTAGGGCTATCCCAGGCGCATAAATTTTGGCTTACCGGTGTGCAGAAGCCCTTAAATTGTCTGCGAACTTGTTCAGATAGGAGTCTCCAGGAAGTATCGAGGACAGCACTTTTGCCGCCAATGCAAGTGACCTGTCGACGGGCAGACAGTATTGCATGGCCAGGAACTTCTGCCGCAATCTTCTGACTTCTTCCTTTACGCTTCTGTTTGATTTAATGCAGTCGGCCATGTATTCGGCAAGCTGTTCAAAATCCTTCTCTTTCATTCCGAATCTTGTCATTTCCTGTGTGCCCATCCGGATTCCGCTGGAGCCGACAAAACTGTCGTCATCCGGCAATGCCTGGTAATTTGTGATCATATTGTTTTCTTCAAGCCTTCGGGCTATATCTTCGCCCATACCATATTGCTTGACGCGGATGACTACCTGGTGTGTCTCCGTAAAGCCGTCTTCGGCGACGCCCTCCACCGATATTCCCCTGGCGTTCAAGGCTTTGGCAAAGGCACGGGCGTTCCTTATTACCTGCTCCTGGTAGGCTTTCTTAAATTCGTTCATTTCGTACGTGGCCATTAGCAGGCCGAGTAACGTGCCCAGATGATGGTTGCTTGTGGAACCGGGGAATGCTCTCCCTTTGATTTCAATCCACAGTTTTTCCAAGCCTGTCCCTGGCCCCATATTGCCGGCTATTACACCTCTTTGCGGGCCGAAGAATGTCTTGTGGGCGCTCCCGGTGACTACGTCCGCTCCTTCCTCAAAGGGGGCCTGGAAGCAGCCATACAAACCCAGAACGTGCGCCATGTCGAACATTATTATAGGACGGGGGACCATTTTACTCGTGATATTAAACACAAATTTGACCGGCTCGCGATAAAGGAACATGCTCTTACCGAATATTATAAGTTCAGGCTTTACGGACTCGATAAGGGCGCCGAGTTTTGTTGTGTCGGTTTTATATGGGTTCTCTTTGAGGACCGGGAAGTTATACACATTTTCTTTACCTGTCTCCGGGTTGTCGGCCACGAAATTGAACAGTGCGCCCATGGGTTGTGCGCTCAAATGTCCACCTTTGGTTAACTCATTATTTATCACAGCGCGCATCTTTCGTATCGGCTGTTTTGGCGGCTTATCACGGTTGAGAAATTTGACCACGCCCTTGAATACAACTTCGTTGGCCATATTGCCGCTGATGGGCCGAAGTTCCACGTGGGTACAACCGAAATAAAGTTGAAGCTCCTTTCTCAGCTCTTCCTCGACGTCCCTGATGAAATCAGTGGCCTGGTAGTAATAGACTTCCTTGCCCTTGATTGTGCGGTGTTCCGCGTAGCGGCCGCATGGATCCGAGATCTCGCACATCTTGACCAGCAGGCTTGGGCTCGACTCGGAAGGGATTAAATTGATGCATTCCGTCTGTCGCCATATGTTATTGGCTACTGTTCTATTTAGAAGGTTCTCTATTTTCGTTTGAAAATCAGACATGATGTATACCTCGCCGGCTATTTTTATAAAGCATACATTAAGAAGCCGCCAATTAACAAACAAAATTTGCCAAAAAGTGCGGCCAAACTTATCATATATAGGTTCAAATTGTTTAAATATTTTCTGTGGGAGCCTGATTTGACTAAACTTAGCCGTATCGGAACACTGTGCGTGGTTGCCGCACTGATTACTGGTTTGCTGATGACTGCCTGCAGCTCGGCGGGCAGCAATCCGGTGAACGGCCCGGTCATTTCTTCTTTGACCCCTGAACACCCCGATGTCTATCCGGTAGGGAATACGCGTGTAACTTGTGTCGCTTCAGGCAAAGATGGGGGCGCATTGACGTACCAGTGGGTCGCCAACGATGGTACTATTACCGGCACAGGACAAACTATAACATGGGAGGCTCCCAAGACTTACGGCGATTTTCACATAATGTGCACCGTCTACGACGCCAGCGGCAATAAAGCCAGCCAGACGGCTACTGTGACTGTTCTTGTGCGTGACCCTTCGAAGTGCTGCAGATAGCCAGGGTAATGCGTGCGAAGTATTTACTGTTTGTTCCGCTGGCATTAATTATATGCTCTTCGGCTTTGACTGCCTGTTCGACCCGAACTGCACTTCAAGTGCTGGAACCAAAATTTGAGGTCAGCGAATTTACTGCTAATGTTGCCCAGAGCTCGGCTACTGTCACTGGCGTTTTGATCAACCGGGGGTGGTTGCCGGTCGATAATGTCGTCGTGATGGTACACTTCTATGATGGTCAGGGTAATGTGGTGGGTACGTATGACGCGACGCATGATCAGCTGCGGCCTGATCAGATCTGGAATTTCAAGGTGGAGATGAAGGGGCAGGACGCATGGAAAGTTGTTCGTTATGATCTGTCTGTTGCCAATAAATAAACACATCGCTTTATGCTGGTATTTTCCACAGCAGCTGGGGAGGGGAAAGATGAAAGCCTATCTCTGCAAGATTACTGTTTATCTGCTGTTGGCGGCGTTTTGTCTGTCGCTATTGCAGACTGGTTGTATCTCAACTTCAGACTTGAAAATAGTTAGCTCCGAATTAACTTCACGTGAGTTCACGGGTGATTTAAATGTCAGGAGCAGCATGAGCGTAGTGACAGGCGTAGCGAGGAATACCAAAGACACCTCAATTAATAATTGCGTGATAACTGTTACCTTTTATGATGCTCAGCGCAATAATATCGGCGTAGCTGCGACGTCCAGGGAATTACTGGGTGCCGGGGAGACCTGGGATTTTACTGCGCAACTGACCAGCGCTGACGCATGGAAAGCTCGCAGTTTCGATATAAGCGCTTCCAATCAGTAAGGGGCAATCGGCATTTTTGTTTTTATCCTGTTAATTGATATACTGCTATTATTGACGCAGGGAGGAGGATTGAACGCATAATGAAAAGTGGCCGCGGAATCGTATTCACATTTCTAATTTCACTTTCACTAATATCCATCGGGTTGATTTCATGTACAGGCGCCGCATCGCAGCCGGGCGCCAAATTAGCGATTCAGAGCCTGACTCCAGTTCAAGGTCAGACATTGCCTGGAGGAACGGTTGTAATCGAAAGTAATGTCACGAACCCGGGCAATGCGAATCTTACTTATAAGTGGTCTGCCACGGGTGGTGGTTTTGGGGGTTCCGGCGCCAACAATACTTGGCAGGCTCCGTCGCAACCGGGCAGTTACGAGATTACATTGACGGTGGAAGACGGAAAGGGAGGCAGCGCACAGGCTAAGACATCCATAGCGGTGTCCAGTAACAGGGCACCGGCAATAACCAGTTTGACTTCCGATGCCGCAAATGTCTTGCCTGGCGGAAGCACGACGATTACCTGTACCGCCAATGATCCGGATGGTGATATCTTGCGATATAGCTGGAATGCCAGTGACGGGGCTATATCCGGGTCGGGTAATAAGATATCCTGGGTTTCTCCGAACAAAACCGGGGATTTCGGAATAACTTGCGTCGTCAGTGACGGAAAAGGCGGTGAAGCCAGGCAGACGGTTGTTGTTAAAGTGTCGCCGGCTGGAAGTAATATTTCCATTTCTTTGACGAGGCAGGAAAGCGGAACAGTGTCTTCAACCGGTGACAAAGATACAAACCGTTATCGCGTGGGGGACGATGCAGCCGGCCTGACTTACAGGGCTTTTTTCAGCTATGACATCTTCAGCCTGAACCGTACCAGTGTGAGAGAGGCAAAGCTCAAGTTCGGTCCGGGGAAAATTACCGGTGACCCGTTCGGTCAGCTAACAGGCTTGCGGTTATGGAGAGTCAGTTATGGCGGAGGGTTGCCCGACTATAACGTCACCGGCGACAATTTTTATTATGCGGGAGGACTGCTCACTTCAGCACCCAACGAGGTGAATGTAACTCCAGAAATCACCAGCCTTATAGCTGCGGGTGCTGACAAATTCCAGTTCGAAGCTCTTTTGACAAGGTGAACAATAACAACAATTCGATAGATTCGGTTGAGTGGCCGGATGTAACTCTTCTGATCACATTCAATCCGCAATAAGAGAAAAATAACGAGGAGGTCAATTGAGGATGCGCAGGAGCATATTTTCTTTAGCAGCAGTAGTGCTAACTATTTTGCTTGCCGTAACGGCCTGTGTTAAGGTTTCCGCACCGTCGCCGGCGGCTTCGGCCCCGGCGGGCAATCAGCCGCCTGTGATCTCCAGCCTGACGGCTGCACAGAATCAGACTTATCCTGAGGGTTCAGTCAATCTACAGGCAGTAGTTTCGGATCCCAATGGAGATCCGATCAATTATCAATGGACGGCTACCGGCGGTTCTTTTGTAGAATCCGGCCGGGGTAACAATACCTGGACCGCTCCCAAACAGTTCGGGGATTATGACATTAAGCTAACCGTGGATGACGGTAAAGGCGGTACTGCCCAGGCTTCGGTTACCATTAAGGTCAGTGCAAACCATCCCCCGGTGATTGCAAGTTTGACTGCTGATCCTGCAGCTCTTTCCTTTGCTTCCCGGACGACTATTACCGCGATTGCCAGTGATCCCGACGGCGATCCCCTGCAATATACATGGGACGATGGCAATGCAGGCATTATTAGCGGCGTTGGTAATCAGATTTCCTGGACATCGCCAAGCAAAAACGGTAACTTCAGCATTTTTGTCACCGTCAGTGACGGCAAAGGCGCTCAGACGAAACAGGAAATTGTAATTCCAGTTGCGGCTTCCAGCGGCACGCAGACCATCAGCCTTGTGAAGCAGGAAAGCGGTACGGTTTCTTCTGATGGCAACAGGGACACTAGTCTCTATAAAGCGGGCGACGATGATAAGAATATCGGTTATCGTGCGTTCTTTAGCTTCAACATTTTCCCGCTCCAGGGCATGGAAATCAAGCAGGCCAGGCTTAAATTTGTTGGTGGAAGGGTGGTTGGGGATGACCCATTTGATCCCACTACAGGTGTCGGAGGTTTCCAGATAAGGCATTTGACATGGCCGATAGGGACTCTGCCCAACTTCAATGTTGAAGCCGGCCCTGTGGAAAGGATGGACCAATACAGTATGAGCAAACCACTGGTCGAAGTTGACGTAACCCCGGAACTCACCAATGATGTAGCTAACAGGCTGGATCGTTTCCAGGCCGAGGCCGCTTTTACCAAACGTGTAACTAACGGGAACGGGGTTGCCCAGTTCCTTCAATGGTCCGATGTGGTGTTGGAGGTAACCTCCGCTCACCAAATAGCTGGGAGTGGCATGAATTTATGATTTTACAGGGCGGCTGACCAGCCGCCCTCCTATTTGGCAGCTATTTTGACTTGTTTTGTTGCAGGTGCTACATTATATATTAAATTAGCAGTCTAAAGTGGAGAGTGCTAAAAATGAGTAAGGCTGCATACAAAAGAAGAGACGACGTACTGAAGATAATAGTCAGTGATTATATAGCTACGGCAACTCCTGTAGCTTCGGAGGATGATTTTGCGCCATCACAGCCTGGGTGTAAGCCCGGCTACGATCCGCAATGACATGGCGTCGCTGGAAGAAGAAGGATTATATAACGAGGCCTTACACTTCATCGGGTGGTGTGCCGCTGGATAAGGGCTACAGGTTTTATGTAGAGACGATTTCTCGCAATGTCGGGTTGCCTGGTGAGGAGCAGAAACGTATAAGAAGCTTGCTTGACACATCGGTGGATGAGTATGACAGGCTGCTTAAGATAGCTGCCACTGCGATGTCCGAACTGGTCGGGAATGCTGCTATCATTACGTTCCCCAAATCATCCGAGAGCAAGTTCAGGCATTTGGAACTGTTGGAAATGCAGGAATATATGGCAATGCTTGTGCTTATTCTCAGTAACGCGGTTTTGCGCAGGCAGACTGTTAGTTTTAATATTCCGGTGACCCAGGAGCAGTTGGGTAAAGCGGCAGATAGGTTTAACCGTGAGTATGCAGGAAAGACTAGGAAACAGATTGCTGCCAGGAAGCTCGGAATTAACACAGGTTGAAGATAAGATACTCAGCACAGTACTTGATATCATGTCCAGCGAAGACACGATTGGATATAGCAACTCCTATCTCGAAGGTTTGCGCCTTATGCTGGGGCAGCCTGAGTTTGTCCAGCGGGAAAGAATGTTGGGCGTATTGGAGCTTATGGAAGCTAAAGGATGGCTCAAGCATTTAATCGACTGGCAGGTGACCGATGACGGTGTAAAGGTAATTATCGGTGAAGAGAACTCTGAGACGTCGCTTCGTGATTTAAGCCTTGTCCTGAGTAATTACGGCGTCCCCGAGCAGGCCACTGGCACCATCGGAGTTATCGGTCCCAAGAGGATGGATTACCGGAAAGCGATTTCCGCTGTCAATTATATATCTACCCTCCTGAGCGAGCTTGTTGCCAGGGTCTGCAAAGATGATTAGTATCTAAATCTAAGGAGGAAAACGTGGGCGAGGAACCCCTTACACAAGAACAGGAAACTACAGAAGATTTAAAAAAAGCACTTACCGGGGAGAAGGCGAGGGCAGATGAATATTTAGCGGGCCTTCAAAGATCGGAAGCCGATTTTAGAAATTACAAGAAAAGGACGGAGCAGGAGAAGAAGGACTCTTTGACATGGTCAAATGCGGAGCTTATTAAATCTCTCTTGCCTGTGGTAGATGACATTGAACGTGCTTTCTCTATGGCGGATCCTGAGTGCGGAGACTCAAAATGGTTGGAAGGTTTTAAAATCATCCAGCGTAATCTCCAGGACATTTTGAAATCGCATGGCTGCGTCGAGATAGATTGTATCGGTGTGCCATTTGACCCCAATCTTCATGAAGCGGTAGCTCATGAAGCCGGGGAGGAAGGAATGGTCGTCTCTGAGCATAGAAAAGGTTATACGATGAAAAACAAGGTGCTCAGGGCATCCCAGGTTACGGTGGGGAACGGACAACCGGTGAACGCTCCCACGGTGGAAATAAATGATTGTGATTACATCCCGACCGGAAGAATTTGTCCGGTTGTTATAAATGAAAAATAAAATTCGATGCGAAGGAGGATAAAATGGGCAGAACAGTAGGAATAGACCTTGGAACGACATTTAGCCTGGTAGCGACTATGGAAGGTGGCGAGGCGGTAATTATTACCAACCGCGAAGGTGAACGTTTAACGCCGTCGGTCGTGGCAGTCGATAAAAAAGGCGAGAAACTTGTTGGCTTGCTTGCCAAGAGACAGGCCATCACCAACCCCGAAAATACCATTTTCAGTATCAAGCGTCTGATGGGCCGCAAATTCAAGGACGCTGAAGTACAGGGCGACATCAAGCGGCTGCCTTACAAAATCGTCGAGGCATCAAACGGTGACGCCAAGGTAATGATGGGGGGCAAAGAGTATAGCCCGCCTGAAATCTCGGCCATGATCCTGCAGAAACTAAAGCTGGATGCCGAAGCTTACCTGGGCGAAAAAGTTACGGACGCGGTTGTTACGGTACCGGCTTACTTTAACGATAGCCAGAGACAGGCTACGAAAGATGCCGGCACTATTGCGGGTCTGAACGTAATCCGTATTGTTAACGAGCCGACCGCATCCGCGCTGGCGTATGGCATGGATAAAAAGAAAGAAGAAATGATTGCCGTTTACGACCTGGGCGGCGGTACATTCGACGTCTCAATTCTGGAACTTGGCGAGGGTACTTTCCAGGTCAAATCCACCAACGGTGATACACATCTGGGCGGCGACGATATCGACCTGAAGGTCATGGACTGGCTTACAGACGAGTTTAAGAAGGAGCAGGGTATCGATCTCAGGCAGGATAGAATGGCGCTGCAGAGATTAAAGGATGCAGCAGAGAAGGCCAAAAGGGAACTGTCCACCGTGGGGCAGACGGAAATTAATTTGCCGTTCATTACTGCTGACGCTTCCGGTCCCAAACACCTTAATATCACGCTTGACCCGTGCTAAGCTCGAACAACTGGCGGCTGACCTCCTTGAGAGGAGTATCGAGCCGTGTAAGAAAGCTCTTGCAGATGCAGGTTTAACTGCTGCGCAGATAACCGACATAGTGCTCGTGGGCGGTCAGAGCAGAATGCCCAAGGTACAGGAAATTGTCCGCCAGTTCTTCGGCAAGGAGCCAATCAAAGGCGTTAACCCGGACGAGGCGGTTGCTCTCGGAGCTGCCATTCAGGGCGGCGTACTTAAGGGCGACGTGAAAGACATCCTGCTATTGGACGTCACGCCGCTGACGCTGGGTATTGAGACACTGGGCGGCGTAATGACACCGCTAATCCCGAGGAATACGACGATCCCGACTTCCAAGAGTCAGGTATTCAGCACCGCGGCTGATAATCAGCCGAGCGTGGAAATACATGTGCTGCAGGGCGAGCGCCCTATGTCGGGCGACAATAAGACCCTCGGCAGGTTCATTCTCGATGGCATCCTGCCGGCGCCGCGTGGTGTTCCCCAGGTTGAAGTGACCTTCGATATAGACGCCAACGGTATTCTCAATGTGCGTGCTCAGGATAAAGGCACGGGCAAAGAGCAGAAGATCACTATCACGGCCTCAAGCGGCTTAAACAAGGACGAAGTCGAGAAGATGCGCCGTGAAGCTGAAGCACATGCCGCTGACGACACGCGTAAGAAAGAAGAGGTCGAGACCAAGAACGTGGCGGAAGCTACTGTTTACTCGGCCGAGAAGACGATTCGAGAGTATGGCGATAAGATACCTGCCGACCTCAAAAGCGAGGTCGAAGGCAAGATAAGCGCCGTGCGCTCAGCGCTGCAGGGGCAGGACATCAACTACATTAAGAGCTCTTTGCAGGCGTTGAACGATTCGATGCAGAAGATCGGAGCGGCCGTGTACCAGCATACTTCGCCTCCTCCGGGTGGTGCTGGTGGGCAGGATTCCGCCGGTGCGCCTCCCCCGCCTCCCAAGGATGAAGGCACTGTCGAAGGCGAATTCCGCGAAGTATAATTAACGAAATCTAATCTATCAATACAGCGGCGGGTGAAAACCCGCCGCTTTCAATTTACCGGCGAATTTCGGTAAAATGCATAACGCAAAATGGTGTCATCTGCGCTAGAAATTCACCTAGTACTAATTAATCGAGGAGGGATCAAATGGCAAACAAACACATCAACATGAGCAACACGGCCAAGGCCGTACTAGCAATCATTGCCGGTGTATTTATGTCTTTTACTGGTTTTCCGCCGTGCAATGGATTGTCGGGATTTTCCTGATCGTCTGGGGCGTACTTGAGCTGATCGACAAATAGACCCGGGAGATCTTGCCGGGTTCGCAGTGTTATTTTGGGGGAACTGGTATTCTGCGAGGGTGTTCTTGCCAGGTACGTTATAGACGCGCTAATATTGTTAGCCGGGCATTTTCACTTTGCTGAATGAATAAGGGCAGGGGGTGCGAATATGGCTGTAATTGGTATGCCTCCAGTTGGGGGTCTCCTCATCAGTATCGTTACACTTATATTTGGCATAACGGTGATGATTTTCCCGAGGATACTGAATTATCTAATCGGCATATACCTGGTTATCATCGGACTATAGGGCATTGTGGTCGCCCTCTAGTCGCTGAGTTCCATTAACGGTTCTCTCTAATACAGGGTGCGAATGTTCTATTGCGGAACGAGCGGTTTCAGTTATGACGATTGGGCGGGGATTTATTACCCGGCTAAATTGCCGCGTACTAACTGGCTGAGCTACTATGCTCAGGAATTCAATTCAGTGGAGTTGAATTTCACATATTATGCACTGCCTGAAATCTCCACAATGAAATCCCTGGCCGGCAGGACGGGAGATGGATTCCTTTTTGCCGTCAAGGCAAACCAGGAGATGACGCACAAGAAACAGCAGGATGATGGAGTGTTTCAGGCTTTCCTGAAGGCTATGGGCCCGTTGGTTGAGGCCGGAAAACTAGGCTGTGTGCTGGCGCAATTTCCATACAGTTTTGGTCCCACTGCGGTTAACTTCGAATATCTTAAAAAATTTCATGGCTGGATGGGGAAGACCGACCTCGTATTTGAGTTTCGCAACTCGGGCTGGCTGGATCATAAAACACTTGAGTGGATGAAAAACAACAACGTCGGTTTTTGTTGCGTTGATGAACCGCAGCTTCCACGCTTGCTTCCTCCCTGTTCAGAAGTAACCAGTAATATTGGCTATGTACGGTTTCACGGGCGTAATGAATCCAAATGGTGGGATCATGAGCAAGCCTGGGAAAGATATGACTACACGTACAAGCTTGATGAGTTGGAAGAGTGGATTCCGCGTATAGCGAAGATAAGCGGACTTGCCAGGGACACATTTATCTTCGCTAACAATCATTGGAAAAGCCAGGCAGTCGACACTATCCGGCAGGTACGTTCGATGCTTGATCAGCTTTTGTTGTGATTTCACCTGTCATAAGTTACAATAAATCGTTTATTGCCATATTGATTGAAGGATAAGTGCCGCCACGTGGTTGGCTGATGACAGCGATGTACTTTCGTAATATGAATTTGATAGTAACGGTAAATAATGTCTGCGCCTCGTAACCATTTGACGTGGTGGAACGGGCTGGTATTCCTGCTTATCGCATCAGCAATAGTCACCCTCGACCAGTTAAGCAAACAATGGATCAATGCCAACATAGCCCCGGGCGGTGCGCTTCCCGAGATGGGCCCGTTAACCATCATTAATATCCAGAACACCGGTTCAGCTTTTGGCCTTTTCCCGAATCAGGCTTTTCTGCTTAGTGTGGTAGCCATAGCCGGTTTGCTGGTCGTGCTGATGTTCTTTCGCTATTTCAGCGAGCTTGGCTTTCTGGGCGGCATAGCTCTAAGTCTGATCTTTGCGGGTGCTCTCGGCAATCTTATCGACCGCCTCAGGGTCGGGCAAATAACAGACTTTATTTATGTACGCTTATGGGGCAGTTTCTTCTGGCCGGCTTTCAACGTAGCTGATTCGGCCATTACCGTCGGGGCTATTTCCCTCGCCGTCATCGCAGTGGTAAAAATGAGGAAGAAAGATGAGTCAGGGGCAAGGGCCGGAAAAAAGGACATTTGAGGTAAGCGAGGGTGCCACACGTCTTGATAAATTCCTGGCCGATGCCTGCCCGGATATAACTCGTTCGCAAATCCAGAAGCTCATTCAAACTGGCAACGTGACGGTAAACGCCGTCTCTGAACGCCCATCTCATAAACTTAAAACTGGAGACCATATTGCGATCTTAATCCCGGCTCCGGAACCGACATCGCTTATCCCCGAAGATATTCCGTTTGATGTAGTTTACGAAGACCCTGATATTGTCATTATTAATAAGCCGGCGGGATTGGCCGTTCACCCTGCGCCCGGGCATCCGGGCCATACGCTCGCCAACGCATTGTTAAAGAGGTTTCCCGATTTGGCAGGGTTCGGAGCTTCATTGAGGCCGGGCATTGTCCACCGTCTGGATAAGGACACTTCGGGCCTGATGGTAATTGCCCGCAACGAAAAGGCCCGCCTCTTTTTGGTCAATGAGTTCAAGTCCCGGACGGTCAAAAAATGCTATATTGTCCTGGTTCGGGGGAAACTATTGCCGGAGCGCGGGGCCATCGATGCCCCTATCGGCAGGGATCCTGCCAATCGTAAACGCATGGCAATCGTGTCCAAAGGCAGAGAAGCAAGGACCGATTACCGTGTAATCGAACATTTGGACGGCTATTCCCTGGTGGAGGCACGTATACAAACGGGGAGAACTCACCAGATCAGGGTGCATTTTGCAGCTATCGGCCATCCGGTCTTTGGTGATCCTGTATACGGGGTTAAGTCACCGCTTTTGGGCCGTCAGTTCCTTCATGCATACTGTCTTGAACTGAAACTGCCGTCGAGTGGGCAAACCCGCTCATTCACCCTGGACTTGCCCGGGGATTTGAAGAAGGTGCTGCGGGAATTAGCCCGGCGTTGAGCATGAAATGTGTTGCTATTTATGATGCTGATGTGATAGATTTTACTCAAAAGAGAGGTTTCGAAAATGAGGCCACAAGATAAATTCGGTCAGATGAAAAAGGATCATGCAGAGCGGCCAGAATGACATTTACAATCAGATCTCCGCTCAACCGTCTCAGGAAGATTTTACGAACTTCGAGGCCGACAATGCCAACAGGCGCAACGAGCTGTTGTTCAACATCACTACCCAGGTAGAGGAGACTAAAGGCAAGCTTAGACAGGCGGAGCAGCTGGTTGAGCGATTAAGGCAGAGCCTGAGAGAATACGAGGAAATGTACAAAACGCTGACCAGGGGCAAAGGCAAAGAGAAGTAAAGCGGCATTTCCCTGTATTCCTTCGCTTAGTAGAGTCGTATTTCCTGAATAGCTGCAAATGGTTTCCCTGCATCCTGAGGACGTCCGGCTACCTATAAGGAGTCAGTGTGAAAGATAAACGGAAGGAGTACGCTCTTGAGTACGCCGGGTTCTGGATCAGGTTAGCCGCCAGCCTCATCGATCTCAGCATTTTATTAGCAAGTTTGTATGTCTTGTATTGTGTGATATCGCAGTCCTTTTTCTGGATATTTCCAGATGTGCCCAGGTTAATTTCCACGATGGGGGACATTTTCAATGGCGCCCGGGTATCCGGAGCCATGATCTGGCTGATGGCAACTATATTACTGGTTTTCCTGGTAGGAAGCACCGTCTATTTTGTCATTTGCTGGGCCACTTCGCGGTCAGACGGTTGGCAAACTTGGCGTGGGTATAAAAGTTATTCGCACTGATTGCGTCACGCGTGGATTTAAAATATGCGTTTATCCGTTTCCTCGGGTGGATGCTCTGTGCTGCCACCCTGGGAGTAGGTTTTATTTTGATTGCTTTTGACAGCCGTAAACAGGGACTGCATGACCGCATGGCGGATACCTACGTGGTAAAACTGCCGGTGAAGCAGGTTGCTTACGATCAATCGCTTGCAGGAGGCAGAATTGTCTAGTTCAACCAATCAGGTTAGAGTCCGTTTTGCGCCGAGTCCGACCGGTTATCCTCACGTGGGCAATATCCGGACTGCTCTTTTTAACTGGCTTTTTGCACGGCACGCTAATGGTGTTTTCATCCTGCGTATCGAGGACACTGACCAGGCACGCAAAGTGGAAGGAGCAGTGGAAATTATCATGGACAGCTTGAAATGGCTGGGCATGGACTTTGATGAGGGGCCGGTCTTTCAATCGGATAGACTGGATATGTACAGGAAATACGCTGACCATCTGGTGAGCGAAGACAAGGCCTATTGCTGTTTTTGTTCTTCCGAGAGGCTGGAAAATATGCGCAAGGACCAGATTGCCCGCAAACTCCCGCCGGGGTACGATAGGCGATGCCGTGATTTGACGGCGGAACAGGTAAAGGCGGCCAGAGTTTCGGGTATTGAACCCGTGGTTCGTTTCAAATCGCCTCTCCAGGGGAAAACCGCAATTACTGATCTTATTCGTGGCGAGGTAGTCTTTGATAACAGCACTCTGGATGACTTTGTTTTGCTTAAATCTGATGGATATCCGACATACCACCTGGCGAACATAATTGATGATCATTTTATGAATATATCTCACGTTATGCGTGCCGAAGAATGGCTTTCCAGCACGCCCCGTCATTTACTGCTGTATCGTGCGTTCGGGTGGGAGCCGCCACAGTTTGCCCATTTGCCCATGATATTGGGTCCTGATAAATCCAAGCTGAGCAAGCGACATGGCGCCACAGCCATCAATGAATATCGTGACAAAGGCTATTTACCGGAGGCGATGATTAATTTTCTGACACTGCTCGGATGGTCCCTGGATGATAAAACCGAAATTATGACCCGTGATGAGATCATTAAGAATTTTTCGATCGAGCGGGTGAGCAAGACGGCAGCAGTATTTAACATGGACAAACTGGAGTGGATGAATGGTGTTTACATACGAAACCTCGCCCCGGAACAATTTGTTGCGAGGTGCCTGCCTTTTATAGAACGTGACCTGTCGCCGGAAATCCACAGATCAATTGATACCAACTATTTAAAGCAAATAGCTCCCCTGGTACAGGAAAGGGCTAAGACGTTGGGTGAAGTTCCGCAGTTGGTAGATTTCTTTTTTGCTGATAAGTTGGAGTATGATTCTGCTCTATTGCAGGGAAAGCTGGACAAAGGCCAGGCTTTGACGATTTTGCAGAAATCTATAGCGGTCCTTGAAAACTTAGAGGATTGGAAAACCGAGCCCATGGAAACCGTCGTACGCCCGCTGGCAGAAGAAGTCGGTTTGAAAGCAGGTCCCTTTTTTGGTGTTCTGAGAGTCGCCGTTACAGGCAGGACCGCTTCTCCCCCGCTTTTCCAGACGATGGAAGTGCTTGGCCGGGAACGTTGTTTCAGCAGGTTGCGAGAAGCGCTTAATAAAATATCATGAGCAAGGATAAGTAAATTGAATCGACAGAATTTCAACCGGGCTGACCTTGATTTTATTTTCCACCCAAAATCTATTGCGGTAATAGGCACCACAGCCGGCAAGGTATTAACCTTCAATGCCGGAAACCTGTTCTTAAAGGCGCTTATTGATTTCGGATATCCTGGCAAGCTGTATGCTGTTGGCAGGAGCGGCGGAGAAGTTGGAGGTATGAAAATATATCCAAGCGTTTCCGATATCCCGGATGGAGTCGATTTTGTTACAGTAGCGATCCCTAACCTTTTTATACCTCAACTTGTGGAAGAATGCGGACAGAAAGGTGTCAAAGTCATGCATCTTTTTGTCTCTGGTTTCGGCGAAATCGAAGGTAAGATCGGGACCCGGTTACAGGAGGAAATGCTCCGCATTGCCGCTAAATACAAAATACGGATCATAGGCCCCAATTGCATGGGGGTATATTGTCCTGCGTCCCGCTTAACTATGGCGATTAATTTTTCCGAAATACCCGGAGATGTGGGTTATCTGGCACAGAGTGGGGGACAATGTATCCTGGGGATACGTGAAGCAACTCTTCGCGGAATATATTTTAGCAAGGCGGTAAGTTATGGTAACGCGGCCGACGTAAACGAATGCGATTTGCTGGAATACTTCGCCAACGATCCGGAGACCAATATAATCACTGCCTATATTGAAGGCACAAACGACGGGCCCAGGCTTATAAGGGTATTGAAGGAAACAGCAGCCAAAAAACCGGTGGTTATTTTCAAATGTGCAGCTACCGAGGGAGGAACACATGCCGCTGTTTCTCACACAAGTGCCATCGCCGGTTCCGACCTAACATGGGACTCCGTACTCAACCAGGCAAATGTAATCCGTGTATACAGCGCTAAAGAGATGTTCGATGCGGTAACGGTATTGAAACGCTGCCCTGAGCCGAAAGGTCTGAACGCTCTCCTGGTTGGACATGGCGGTGGGTCTTGCGTGCAGGCAACCGATGACTGCTGCAGGGCCGGACTCAAGATGCCCCTGCTGACGGAAGATCTCCGGAAGGCCTTGATGGATGTTTATACTACGGACGCTGGAAATATATTCAAAAATCCGCTGGACATAAATCCGTTTTTTGGTCTTGAAAAATCGCGTGCGGCCTTTAAAGCGGTCGTTGATTGGAAGGGGAACGATGTTGTCTTGTTCCAGATGAGTCCGGAGCAAGACCCTTTTGTTCCACGTGCATTCGAGTACAAAATTCAGACCAACACATTGATGGAGCTGGCCAGGCTGTCCTCAAAACCGGTGGTGATTGTGCTCAACATGAACACGCTGTCGTGTGATGATGGGTTACCGGAGAAATCATTTAAAGAAATGGTGGAAAAGGGTTTTGCAGTGTTTCCCACAGTAGAACGTGCGGCGATGGCCTTAAAGAGAGTATACCGGTACTATCGGCGGCGGAAATAGCAAAGCTGGTAACCTGGGCCTCAGCGCCAAATTCACATAAACTGTCGTTGCCGTTCATAACACATTCATAATATTGCAGTATCATTTAGCTGTCAAGTGAGGGTAAAAGCCCTGACGATTATCCATCCTCCTGCTAAGGGACGAAATGCCATTTCGTCCCTTAATATTTGTGTGGGAAGCAATTAATGATAATGTACTTCATCTAAAAATCCCCTGCCGTTCACAATATATTCACAATCGGTCTCTAGAATTTAGAGCGTAAATAAGAAATGGAGGTCCAACCAATTGAACAACTGGCTTAAAATCGGTGTACCCATACTGGTAGCGGTTTTACTGGTGATTTCCGCTGTAAGTGTCACGCTTGCGGTCACGAATGGAAACAGAGAAAATCGCGCCGCAGCTTCCTACGCCCCAGTCACCACCGTAGCGGATACAGGAACAGTGAAGGGTCCATCGTGTCCAAATTGTCCGGGATATGCGCAGGCAACTACGGGTGACCAGGGAACATCGACCAATCCGGTTTTTATCCCCCAGGGAAAACTGGGCAGTTGCTGTACTGGTATCTCTCAGGGAACTGCTTCCAGCCAAACCTACAGTGGTGGGTGCTGCGGGTCAAGGTAGTAATAGCTAAGACAATTATCTTTCAATGTATAACTATCCTCCTGCTAAGGGACGAAGAATTCGACCTCTTCGTCCCTTTATGTTATGTGTGATACAATCGAAATAGGGTGAAAGATGGCGAGAAAGAAAGTGCTTGTAGTTGATGACGAGCCCAAAGTAGCGGATCTTATCAAGGCTTATCTTGAGAAAGACGGGTATGATGTCCTTCTGTCAGGTGACGGCAAAGATGCGGTGGAGAAGGCTCGGAACTATAAACCGGATCTGATGGTGCTTGATCTCAATCTCCCGGAGATGGACGGGATCGAGGTTTTTCGTGTAGTTCGTACGTTTTCACGATATGCCGGTGATTATGGTTACTGCACGTGATGATGAGGTAGATAAGATAGTCGGCCTTCAATTGGGTGCCGACGATTACGTGACCAAACCTTTAGTCCCAGGGAGCTGGCTGCACGTGTGGCAGCTGTATTGCGCAGGTATGCGGAAGGATCCGAAGCACAACCAGAATCATCAGCGGAGACCTCCAGGTTGATTTTGACAGGCATGAGGTCAAATATAAAAATGAACCTGTGGGACTGACGGCCGCCGAGTTCAAACTTATGGCGGTCATGGCGAGAAACCCGGGTAGAGTCTTCACCAGGCTGCAGCTTATGGACTCTGCCTTCGGCGAGACATACGAGGGCTATGACCGGACCATAGATGCCCATATTAAGAACATTCGTCAGAAGCTGGAAAGAATTGGGGGAGACGCGGAGAATCCGGTTGTCACCGTCAGGGGTGTCGGCTACAAGTTGGAGCAGACGGCAAATGAATAATTTATCTATTAAACTGAGTCTTTTGTTCGTCGGCCTGGCGCTGATCAGTATTGGCATCGTGGCCGTTTGGGTAAACCAATCGGTAAATGCCAATTTTGCTAGCTATTGCATGCAGCAACCCGGAGCATGCACTTGCGACATGAGTCCGGCAAAACAGTGATTACATTCGGCAGATGCCGAGCAAAAGTTCATAAATGATTCGCAACGATCGCTGGGTATAGCTGCCCTTGTAGCGGTTGCCATTGCCATTGCGCTGGGGTTTGTGATGAGCAAACTCATAACAAGCCCGATGCAGCAACTTGCCTTTTCAGCCCGGAAAATTGCTGCGGGTGATCTCTCGCAACGCATGAAGCATAAGAGCGATGATGAGGTGGGTGAAGTATCCAATGCCTTTAATTACATGGCCGAGCAACTGGAAACCAAGGAAAAAAGCCGAAAACAATTACTGGCGGATGTGGCGCATGAGCTGCGCAATCCTCTCAGCATTGTCCAGGGCAACCTGGAAGCATGGATGGACGGCGTAATAGCGCCCACCCCGGAGCAAATCGCGTCCGTATACGATGAAACCGTATTGCTCAACAGGCTGATCACTGACCTAAAAGAGCTTTCTATGGCCGAGGCCGGACAGCTAAAATTGCATCTCGAAAAAGCGAACCTGGCAGAGATCATTGGGGCGGAGATAACAGGTTTTCAGGCGCGCTGCCAGGAAAAGCAGATATCCCTGGCTTCTGTAGTGGCCGATAACTTACCGGAAGTAAATGTAGACCGTGACCGCATAAGGCAGGTCCTGCATAATTTGCTGGAAAATGCCATTCGTCACACACCGGCGAAAGGTGAAATTAAAGTCCGGGCTGACCTCGAGGATGGGCAAATAAAAGTATACAGTATCGGATACTGGAAGCGGCATCGATAAGGCTGACTTACCTTTCATATTCGAGCATTTTTATAAAGCGGATAAATCGAGACATCGTGTCTATGGCGGGGCCGGAATTGGCCTTGCACTGGTCAGGAATTACGTGGAACTGCATGGTGGCCGGGTCTGGGTAGAGAGCGAAGTTGGCAAAGGCAGCAGGTTTTATTTCACTCTGCCAGTTGCCGAAAGCTGATATCGCCACGGTCATGTCCAGAATTCAGCGTCCCCTGGTAGTTCACCAATTCTTCACTGAACTTTCATAACAACTTTGAATTCGCTTGTTATCCTTAGCCCACCTGAACTTCATCAAAAATTCACAATATTTCCATCATATACTAAAAATATCGGGTAACCTGGTGAGCAATACCGAAAATGGGAGGACTTAATGAAACTCTATCAGATTGTGGCCAAAGATATAATGCGAAGGAAAAAAAGAGTATTGTATGCCGCGCTGGGCGTTGTCATAGGGACAATGACCGTTGTGGGCATACTTACTATTGCCTTCGCCGGTCAGGCGAAGATATATAAACAGCTTGAGCAGTATGGGCCCAATCTTAACGGTCATACCTGCCATAAACAACCTCGATATGAAACTGGGTAACCTCAGTATGGGTACCCTGACCGTCGGGGAAAACTATATCTCCCAGGACCAGTTGCCCAAGATCAGGCAGATAGCGGACAGCAAGATAAGAGAGGCGTTGAAAATAACGGACGAGGGAGACATTGCTACGATCGCACCTGCGCTTTATGAAAATACCAAAGTAAACGGCGTATCGCTGGTTGTTGTGGGGGTCGAACCGCAGGAAGAACTAAAGGTCAAGACATGGTGGGAAGTTGGCAAAGGAGATTATCTTGATGGAACGGACCAGGCGCTGGTCGGGGCTATAGCAGCCGATCTCCTGAAACTAAACGTAGGTGACACCGTTACGCTTAATCAGACGGACGTGAAGGTGACGGGCATTCTCAAAGAAACGGGCGCGGGCGATGACTATCAAATCTTTGTCCCCCTGTCAGACCGTACAGAGTGCATTCAATAAAGAGGGAGTAATCTCGTCCATGGATATTCGTGCTCTCTGCAACGCCTGCCCCGTGGAGATGATTGCAGATTCCATAAATAAGAACATTCCGGGAGTCCGGGCTATTGCCGTTAAACAGATCGCTCAGTCCGAGTTAGGTCTTGTTGAGAAAATGAATGGTATGATGTTCGCTCTTGCTGGTATTACCCTGGTAGTCGGCCTGTTCGGGGTAGTCAATACTATGATGTCTTCGGTGCACGAACGGATCAAGGATATCGGTATTATGAGGGCCGTTGGGGCATCACGCAGACAAATAGTACGTATTTTTATCTACGAGGCGGTTCTTGTTGGAATAATCGGCGGAATAGCGGGTTATCTCATGGGCACCGCCGTGGCCTATATTATCGGCCCGTTGGTCTTTGAGGGGACTACCGTATATTTCGTGCCGCAATATTTCCCGGTGGCGCTGGCCGTATCCATCTTTGTGGCAGTTGCAGCGGCAGTCTACCCGGCCATAAAGGCCTCGGAAATCAGGGTCGCCGATTCCTTCAGATCGGTGTAAGTGAAGATCCCGGTAATAAAAAGGAGTTTGAAATGTTGGAAGTTAGGAACGCATCGAAGATATACGGAGAGGGAGAAGCGAAAGTTGTTGCCCTTGATAATGTTTCCCTAACAGTGGAAAACGGTAACTTTATAGCGGTCATGGGCCCCTCCGGAAGTGGCAAATCGACGCTGCTTAACATTATTGGCGGACTGGACCAATTATCGAGCGGGGAAGTCATCCTGGATGGCAATCGCATCGATGGGTACGACGAGAATGCCCTTGTGGATATCAGGAGGGGGAAAATTGCGTACGTTTTTCAGCAATACCACCTGCTGCCGTCATTGACTGCTCTGGAGAATGTACTGCTGCCGCTTATCTTCGCGGGTGACGGCAAGAACGAGAGGGACGCTCTGGAAATATTAAAAAGGGTTGGTCTTGAAAAGCGAGCCGGCCATAAACCCAGTCAGCTCAGCGGCGGCGAGCAGCAGAGGGTTGCCATTGCACGGACGCTGGTTACCGGTCCGAGCCTGATCCTGGCTGATGAACCTACGGGCAACATGGACCAGAAAACCGGTAATGAGATACTGCGCTTGTTCACTGAGCTTAACGAGGAAGGGCGCAGCATAGTCATGGTCACTCACAGCGCTGATATAGCCAGGCAAGCTAAAGAGATTATTAATCTGGAGGACGGCCAAATTGTGGACAGGAAAGAGCATCTCCACGTGGAAATTCCCGGTCTTGCACTCAGGTGTTGAGCGGGTCTGAGGAAAAATAGTGAGGTGAATAATGTTACATGGAATGGTAAAGAAGCGAGCGAAAGGCAAAACCGTGTTCCGGGCTGTCGTTCCGGCTGTTGTGCTGGCACTCTCCATGGCTGCAGTTGCCCTGACGTCGTGTACGAGCGCAGCTGTGGGTCCGTCGGCTGCGGCACAGGGTGCGGTCCAGCCCAGATTTCAAGTTGTCGGACTTGGAGTTAATCCGGCAGTCGTAAAGCCCGGAGATGACGTGCAGGTGGTTGCCAGCGTAGTCAATTTCGGCAATGCCGCTGGAGAATATGTAGCTGATCTCAAAATAGACGGCGTAACCAGCGGAATAAGCAAAGTGAACGTGCCGGCAGGCGGTTCTCAAGGGATTACATTCAGGCTTTCGAGGGATGCTGCGCAGCGTTTACCAGGTCAACATGGGTGAATTGAGCGGCCAATTTGAGGTCAAAGCGCAGCAAGCGGGCTTATCAGTTTCTACGTCCTCAGCGCAAGGCGGTGCAAGCTGCTGTTCGACATCTGGATCCGGAGCGTCCGGAACAACGTCTTCAGTGTCCGGTGGGGGAAGCTGCTGCGGCGGATCGGCGCTTCGGCATCCACCAGCCAGCCCGGCGCGAGTGTAACCGTAAAGCGTGGGGGCTGTTGCGGCCAGTGAAATATGAGAATAAATGAGTAGCTCTAAATAAGAGAAGGAGAAAATAACAACATGCTTGGAAAAAGGATAGTAATAATTGCTTTATTGTCAGTGGTGATAACCCTCGCCGCTTGCTCCGGTCAGGCAGCCGCTGCGGCAGGCGATAGATCGACGCCACTGGCCACGTCGGCTCAGCCTGGTTTCCGTGTCTGCCGTGCAAACATCATCGCCGAGCCAGACTGTGGCCACGGGAGCGCCGGCATCAAGTCCTGCTCCTAAACCAAACGGACCGATAAAGGCCAGGGAAATCACCCCTATAGTAAGTGCCGATAGCGTTTCGGTGCCGGTGAGCACGGTTCAGTCTAACTGGAATACGCATTTCCTGATAGATACCCCGACCGGCACGATGGGCTTTATGGCTTATGTTCTTGGTGACACGATCTATGTTCGCGCCAGCATTTGTCCGCCCTGCAGGGGTAAGACATATTCCCTGGACGGCACAACCCTCGTTTGCGATACGTGCGCAACGACTTTTGATGCAAAGACAGGCAAAGGAATTGCCGGGGCCTGCGTAAACTATCCCAAAGCGGCGGTGGCATACCAGATAAGCGATGGGAATATTGTCATGAAAACGTCTGACATGATTGTGGCTTATCAGGATACCTTAAAAATCAAAGCTAAATAGGTAGGACAGTCAGCGCATCACCCGTACTAATTGCGATCCCCCGAGAGGCATGGGGAAAATAGGTCCAAAATAAGTTGAAGAGGATATTCGGTTTGAAAGATATCCAGGTTTCAGGTCCGCCTGCTCGCCAGGCTAGCGCATCCTTTTCCTCACCAGCGGAATGATCACTGGCATGAGTATAATCATGCTCAACAGGAATACCCAGGCGGCGCCGCCAAACCTATCTACCGTTGTGTAGTTCCCACCCAGGGTTGCCACTATGAAAAGTCCCGCCGCCAAAAGTGAGATGCCTGTATAGATCACTGCGCTTATCAAATTCATATTTTTCATTGTAATTTCCTCTAATCTCCTATTGGCCTGCCGCCTGTAAGCTGGGCTGGGCGGGTGCTGCTCCGGTCTTGGGAAGGCGCCGCACTGCCGGAACGAAACCTCTCATTCGCAGAGTATTCAAAGTCACCGACAGCGAACTCGTTGCCATCAGCAGGGCCGCCAGCTCCGGGCTGACAAGTTGGGCTACGAAGGGATACAGTACACCCATCCCGAAAGGTATGGCCAGTGTGTTATAGCCGAAAGCCCAGATCAGGTTTTCCTTGATCTTTCTCATGGTCGCCTTGGCAACCTGTATACCTGCTACCACATCCAACAGATCGTCCTTTACCAGGATCACGTTGCCGGTTTCCTTGGCGACATCGGTGCCTGATCCTATTGCTATCCCGACATCGGCCTGCGCAAGGGCGGGTGCGTCATTGATTCCGTCTCCGACCATGGCAACTACCTTGCCCTCCTCCTGGAGCTTCTTCACTTCGCTGGCTTTATCTTCTGGCAGTACCTCCGCCAGCACGCGGTCTATGCCGACCTGCCGGGCAATGGCTTCGGCGGTCCGCCGGTTATCTCCGGTGATCATGGCCACCTCGATATTCATGCTGTGAAGCTCCTCAATGGCGCGGGCCGAAGTCTCCTTGAGAGTGTCGGCGACGGCTACGATGCCCATGGCCTTGCCTTCAACGGCCAGGAACATGGCGGTTTTGCCTTCATGTTCCAGCTTTTCGGCCGCAGGAATGAGATTATCAATAGGGATTTCCTGCTCCTGCATAAGTCTACGGTTCCCCAGCAGGATATTGCGCTCTCCCAGCCTGGCATATACACCTTGCCCGGGGATGGCATCGAAGTCGTCGGCATCTTCAGGTTCAATCTGCCTGTCACGTGCGCCTCGCAACGATGGCGGCTCCCAGGGGATGTTCGGAGTTCTTTTCAGTCACAGCCGCCAGGTGCAATACCTCTTTGTCATTCCCGTTCAGGGCAATGACGTCAGTGACTGACGGCTCGCCTTTAGTCAGAGTGCCGGTCTTATCAAAGATAACGGCTTTAACTTTGGCGCACGTCTCCATGGCGTCGGCGCCTTTGAATAAAATGCCGTATTCCGCTCCTTTACCGGTCCCTGCCATGATGGCGCTGGGCGTTGCCAGGCCGAGGGCGCAGGGGCAGGATATGACCAGCACGGTCACCGAAACCAGCAGAGCAAACCCGAAGCGACCCGACGAGCGTGAGCGAGTACGGCGTTAGCATCATTCGGCTGTCCGGCGTGAACCAAAGTGAGAACCCTATGAAGAACCAGAACAGAAATGTCGCCAGCGAAAGGATATGCACACCAAGAATAAACCTTCCGGCCACCTTGTCGGCGATTTTCTGGATGGGAGCTTTGGTGGTCTGGGCCTCTTCGACCAGCTGTGATTATCTGGGAAAGCGCTGTGTCTTTGCCGACCCTGGTCGCGCGGAACCTGAAGGATCCCGTCTTGTTTATCGTTCCGCCTATGACCTCATCACCGGCCCTTTTTTCGATGGGGATGCTTTCACCCGTAATCATAGACTGGTCAACCGATGAATAGCCTTCCACAACTGTGCCATCTACCGGGATTGAGTCTCCGGGCCTGACAACTGATAACGTCGTTGATCTGCACCTCATCGGCGGGAATCTCCACTTCCTTATCATCTTTAATCACGTGCGCCACCCGTGGTTGCAGCTTCATTAGCCGCCGGATGGCTTCGGAAGTGCGGCCGCGTGTTACGGCTTCCAGATAGCGCCCAAGGATAATAAAAGCGGTAAGCAACGCTGCCGCTTCGTAAAAAGTCGCATCCCTGCCGCCGAAACCGGCATCGGGCCAGAATGTGTTGATTACAGCTATGCCGTAAGCCGCTCCAATTCCCGTAGCGTAAAGCAGGTTCATATCGGTGACGCCGTGGCGCAGCCCGTTGAAGCTGTTTACGAAAAACTGGCGGCCGGGGATAACAACTACCGGCGTAGTCAGGAAAAATAGCACGACTTTATTGTTCAGCCATTCAGGGATGAACTGCGGGAAAATCCAGTAGGGCTGAAGCATACCGACCATGACCAGCGTGCCGAGGGTTCCTGAAATGATCAAATAAATAAGCTGGCGGCGTATCTCTTTCTGCCTTCCCTCCCTTTCCCTGTCCAATGCCTCCTGTCCCTGCACTTTCTCGATCACGTCATATCCTAGTTCGTGAATAGTGTCTCTGATGTCGGAAAGTGATACTACATCGGGAGAATACTCAATGCTGGCGCTGCCGGCTGCAAAGTTCACCGTTGTCTTGCCCACTCCCGGAAGCGCCCCGACGGCTGTCTCTATGCTGGATGCGCAGGACTGGCAGCTCATGCCGCCAATTTTCAGTTGGACTTTATCGAGCACGACCTCATAGCCGACATCGGCCACTGCCTTCCTCATGTCATCCAGGGTCACCCTATCGGGATCGTATTCTACATTTGCCTTTCCTGTAGCCAGGTTTACTACTGCCCTGGTGACTCCGGACAATTGGCCCAGCGCCTCTTCATTGTGGGCTACGCAGGCGGCGCACGTCATGCCCGCTATCTGTAGCGTGATTTTCTTCAACTGCTTTGGTTCAGTCTGCATCATCCTCTCCCGGCTAACGTCTCATCGCTTTGCGTACGGTTTGCATCAGCTCTTTGATCTGAGAATCCCCATCCTTTTCACGGATCGCGTCCGTTACACAACCTTCTATATGGTTCTCCAGAATTATGAGCGAAACTTCGTCGACTGCCGAAGCAAGCGCAGTCAATTGCTGAACGATATCAATGCAATATCGGCCCTCGTCGATCATGCGCTGTATGCCCCTGGCCTGCCCCTCCACTTTCTTCATCCTGGCAATCAGAGATTCTTTGTCCCTGGTATAGCGGTATTGTCCGGTTTTTACTGGCATACTCTCACCTTCTAAATACGATACATACTATATGGTAGTATATAGTATCGGACGCGGTCAAACAGGATGGAATTAAGCTATGGGCGGATCGGTTGATGTTAGCCCCACTTACACGTGGGGGCGTCTGAAGGAAGGTAAATACATGCCCACTTTTTTCTTATAGTCCAGGTATTGTTGCCCGAACTGGATCTTGAGTTCTTGTTCTTCCACGCTTATCACGTAAACGGTCATAATTATGATAAAAAGCGGAGTGAAAATGACGGTCAGGGAGAGAGACCCGGTCAGCAGGCCAATTCCGAAAAAGACCAGGTACATGCCTGTCATCATTGGATTTCGACTAAATGCGTAGATACCGTCCGTGACTAATTTGTGTGGGGGGTTGACTGGTACGGGTGTACCGTGGGCCTTTACAAAAAGTACCAATGTCCATATCCATAGGACAGCTCCGGGGATCAGTAAGATGAGCCCGATTATTAGTGTCCATGGCATGACAATTACGGATGGAAAATGCAGCCAGCGGTCCATTCCGAATGATCCCACAAAAAACAAGGCAACGAAACAGAGAAACAGAAAACCAACAACAGGTGTAAGAAGCCAGCGTTTCTTAGGGTCGCCGGTGGCAGTATGGAACAGGATATTGGCTATCCGTTCGAATACACCCATATTTGATCACATCCCATCAATTAGTCATTTTAATTACTTTATTCTTTTCTTCAGTTCCCTCCAAGGTCTTTTCTGAAGGAAACTGCCGGGGACATCAGTTTCCATCTGGAGGAACATCTTATAGGGCACGGTAAATGAAAGTATATCAGGGTCGAGGTAATGACGGACAGTGATGTCGGTAAGGCCAATGATGGCCCTTGGTTCCTCACTTTTATTCTCGTTAAAAGGGTACAGGCAGATTGAACTGCAGGCTGAGCCCATGCTCACAATGACACTGTGGTTGTTCGTGCGGCTGTAGTTGGCAAGGACGATCAATGCCGAAAGCTGATCGGCGTTGGCCAGAAAAACGACCAGTTCGGGTGTCTCCCGGCGGGGTTCTACTTTCTCCAGGGGTTTCAAAATGACGTATTTATACGGCAGATCGATAGCCGGCACGAATTCCAGCATGCTCCTGGCCAACTGCGGCGTTTTTTTATAGGCTTCTCCTTCGAATCTGCCCGGCTTGCCCGTCGACAGGAAAGAGGAGGCGATATCCAGGTGCCCGGCGTACTTATTGCCAAACCCGACCCCTGTTTTTCCGCCAGGGCAGCGCACCATTTTCCGGTCGAGTGCGACTGTTGCTCCCCCGGCGGCCCGCACAAACATGCCGATCATGCAGGACCAGCCGCTTTCCTTGTATTTGAGCGTGTCCTCCGGCTTATTATTCGATGGTATAACAGCCACCGGCGGATAACGCAGCTTCAATTCCTTTGCCACGATACTGTCCAGCCGCGGACCTTTCTCTGTCGTGATGAAATGGGTAAATGGCTTGACCGTAGACAGCACCTCCAACCTCCCAATGTAGTAGTTTTTGCAAGTATCTGACTGAATAGAATTATATACTATGGATGATTGGGAACAAAAAAATAGAGGGCTGGTGCGTGCCCTCTATTTTTCAAATAAGGAGGTTATACTGTGAGTAAGTTAATTATCCTGATTAGTTTTATTGCCTCGAAGAGCTCTAACGGCCCATTTCATCCATTGCGTGCGCAGGGTCCCGCTTTCCATGGGAGTGTTATGATGGCCGCTGAAGACAATCACCTGTTTCGGTTCGGTTGCCATTGCATAGGCAGGGAGGAAACGTTGGTAAGGTGATGCCAGGTCGCTCAGGCAGAATACGAAGAGCTTGGCACAGTCGTCCAGGCCGGCCAATGATTCAGAAGTTTTCATTTTAGGCCAGAACTCAAGGAACTTTTTCCAGTCCACGCGGACCTTAAGCTTGTATATATAGTTGTTAATTTTAAAAATAGACTTTGCAATTTGAATAAGGATCGGATGCGCGAAATGTCCTGGATTGCGTGCAACCGAATTTGCCACTTCACCCGGGCACGAAAGGGCGACCAGGATCCTGGCCTTTTTTAGTTTACCTGCGGCCATGATGGCGGAAAACGCACCCATGCTGTGGCCAATAAGCCCCATACGTTTACGGTCGACTTCCGGCTGATCGTGCAGATACTCCCAGGCGTCCATAACATCATCTACTATGCTTCCGTCCAACCTACCGCCGCTCTCTCCGTGCCCCCGAAAATCAAATGTGAGAGTTTCCACCCCTTCGTCGGCCAGCTCCCTTGCGCTGGTTTCAAAAGCCGCTTGCTCATTCCCGTACCCGTGGCACATTACAACTGCCGGTACACGGTTATGCCGGCTTGCTCCAGCGGGTATATACAGCGTGCCGTTGAGTTTTATTCCATTGCTGCCAAAACTTATGATTCGTTCCGTTGTGGTAGATGAGGTCTCTTCGAGGATGAACGGTTTTATATCGAACATTAATTAGGTGCTCCTTTTGTAACTGTTCAAGTGTAGCATTGCACCGGCCCGACCGAATCAGAGTGTAGGTTGATTTTTCAGCGACACTTGAGCAGTTAAAAATTGGCCTTAAGTTTGACATAAAATCATACTTTTGGACGACCTTGCCGTTCAAACAAGCTGGTAATAAAAAGACCGCCGTCCGTCGGACGGCGGTCTTTTAAATCGATCAAGATCAGATATAGTTCGCTAGATCCATTTAAGGATGCCCAGGAACAGGATCAGGGCAACTGCGTCCACGGCAAATATAGTCCCTACCGTTATGATTTTGTTTTTTATCGATTTCATATCGAAGACCCAGAAAGAGACGACAAAGAAAGGCACGTAGCCGATCAGCCATATCAGCCAGGGCGCTCCGACATTCCACCATGGGTATTCCCAGGTAAGAGCTCCCACCCAGTTCAGGAGGTACTCTATACAGACTGCCAGAGCGGCGCTGACAACGATGTAAATGAGCCGGTTGGGGATCCCGAATATCTTCAGGTTCTTGTCAGCGGGTAGCATCTTGCACATGACTACGCCCATGATCGCGAACATGAAGCAGATCTCGATATTGAGACCGATCAATATGACCAGTGAACTGCCGTTGTCGGGTGTGCCCCAAACGGGGGCGAATTTAGTAAAATGAAAGACCAGCCCGTTCCATATCTCATTGAACCAGTCCATGAGCCACAAAGATAGTCCCGCCAGGACCAGGCTCCAGTTCTTACGCTCAACTTCGTTGGCGTAGACATACATTACCAGCAAGAGTAATGGGATGACATACCACTGAAAATGACTTCCATCGCGAAGTAATGCCAGTGCTTTGGCGGCTGATTCGGCCATGCCTATCCTCCTTTGCGGCTATTTTATCCGTTGGATGGTTTCGCTCTACAGACTGAGGCGCTTCTTCATATCGGCCATTATCTGGTCGACGTTGACAGCCGCCGGCGGCTGTCTCCTGGCTGCAAGCAATTTCTCTGTTGTTTTTTTAACAGCCAGTGTCCTGGGGCTCATGTTTTGCAGCTTGGCATCACCCAGTATTTGGGAGGTGAGCGGACCCAGGTAATCTCTTAATACCCTGAAGACGTCATCGGCTTTACCGCCCAGCACATCGACAACGCCCAGTATCACGCCTCCGGCGTTGGAAACAAAATCCGGCACCGAGATCACACCCCTCTTAAACAGCGCTTCCTCGGCGTCATCCTCGATCGGTATGTTGGCAATGCTTGAGATGATTTTGGCCTTTACAGCGCCCACGTTTTTCTTGGTAATCACATGGGGCCTGGCGCCGGGGATAAGAATATCCACCGGTAGTTCATAAAGTTCCTGGGCTTTGAGCTTTTTGGCATTCTTATATTCTGTAATAGCCTTGTCTCCAGCGGTCTTGCGCGCCTGGAGAAGGGCCATTACGTCCAGTCCGTCCTTGTTATATATGGTCCCATTAATAGTTGAAATGGCTACCACCTTGGCGCCTGATTCACTGATATAACGAGCTACTCCTCCTCCCACTTTGCCGAACCCTTCAATCGCCACACTTGCTCCCTTGACCTGCAAATTCGCAATTTGGCAGGCGGCCAGCGCTGCTACAACTACGCCATAGCCCGTTGCATGGTCTTCCAAAGGTTCACCCTCGATCATCTGTGTCGAAAGGCCTGTGAATTTTTTCTCAACTCCGGCCCCCTCGAAGATAGTGGCCACATCGTCATTATCTGTGCCCATATCTGCTGCGAGAGTCACGCCGCACCCAAGCAGTGTTTTTACAGCATTGCCGAAAGAAAGTATCAGCTCCCTTGCGCGCAGGACCGTGTATATCCGGTTCAGCCCAGATGCCGGCCTTTGCGCCGCCGATCGGGAAGTCCAGTATTGCGAACTTATGTGACATGGCCCGTGCGAGCCAGAATATCTCTTCGGTCGTAATATCCGGCAGCATGCGGGTTCCACCGGCTGCCCCGGCTAGAGACATGGTATCAACCACCACCACCCCTTTCATACCGGTAACCGGGTCGTACACGTGCATTATTTTCTCGGGTCCCAGTTGATCAGTCATCTTCATCCATGCAGGCATGTTTGAACTACCTCCTTTATACCGTTAGGCAATTTTAACCACAAAGCCTATCTAAATGCAATAGCTCTTGCTGCATGCAGCCGCCTGTTATTTCGAACCCGGTTTTTTCTTAAAGCGTGCCCATATATAGATGGCGAAACCGGCCAGTACCAGCACGGGGCTTACAAAAATTGCCAGGCTCACCGCCATGGCCTCGTCACCGTGAGTGAATACTTTTGTGACATAATGGACGGCGATACTAACTATAAATAGTCCCGCGCCGCCTATCATTAACCATACTCCCTTTTTCATATCTGTCCGCTCCACTTTAATTAAATATTACCTCGCGGCCTGACATCTTGGACAGTAATATGTGCCGCGCTGTCCAACTACGATGCGTTCGATGGGCGTCCCGCATACCGGGCACGGTTCGCCTCCCCTGTGCGCAACTGCGAACTCCGTATGGGCAGTGCCCTGGCCGCCATCAGGGTGGCGGTAGTTGCGGATGCTTGCGCCAAGTTTCTGAATTCCCTTGTTGAGCACGTATTTTATAGATGTATGCAGATTGCCGATTTCCTTTGAAGTCAGGGAACTGGCGGCACGGAGCGGGTGTATTTTGGCGTGAAAAAGCGCTTCGTCGGCATACATGTTGCCGATACCCGCGATCAGTTCCTGGTTGAGCAAGACAGTTTTTACGGGCGTTTCCCGGGATTTGAGCAACTGTGCCAGGTACTGCGGCGTGAATTGCTTCCCCAGCGGTTCGGCTCCCATTTTGCCCACTACATCCTCTGTATCTTTAACAAGGTACATGGTCCCGAACCGCCTGATATCCGTATATACAAGATGTCCTCCTTTGTCTAAAGAGAACTCCACACGCGTGAATGGCTCGATAGTGCGAGGGATTCCACAAAAGCGCACCGGTCATGCGCAAGTGTATAACGAGGTTTTCTCCATCTGACAGACGGATTATCAGGAATTTACCCCGACGGTCAAGCCCCAGTATTTTCTTTCCCATCAATCGGCCGCAGAATTCGTCCAGGGTCAATTTCTGAACCGGTCTTGTATCACTGATCTTTATGCCCTTGAATGTCCGCCCGGTCAGGTACGGCTGCAGGGCGTTTTTAATTGTTTCGACTTCAGGCAGCTCCGGCATCAGCTCATCTCACCCCAGTTCTTTCCCACTTTGATATCGATCTTCAGCGGCACTGCCAGTTGCATGGCATTGGGCATGATCTCCTGCACCATTGATTTGAGCGCATCCAACTCCTCGGGAGGCAACTCGAAAACGAGCTCATCATGGACCTGCATGGTCATCATAGTCTTCATCTGATGTTTCTGCATGGCTCGTGATGCAGGTTGACCATGGCAATTTTAATTATATCGGCTGAGGTGCCTTGCACGGGCATATTGATTGCCATCCGTTCCGCTGCTTCACGCGCCAGCCGGTTCGTCGAGTTGATTTCGGGTATATAGCGTCTTCTGCCCAGAACAGTCTGCACATAGCCCAGGGCGGAAGCCTGCTTCTTGGTGATCTCTATATAATTCTTCACCCCCGGGTAGCGCTGGAAATAGGTGGTGATAAAAAGCTCCGCCTCTCCTCGTGTAAGATCGGTTGCCTGCTGGAGCCCGTATCCGCTCATACCGTATATCACGCCGAAATTGATGGTCTTGGCAGCGCGGCGCATTTGTGCCGTTACCTGGTCATCAGGCACGCCGAAGACCTCGGATGCGGTATGGGTGTGAACGTCTTCATCTCGCTGGAAGGTTGCCATCAGCTCCGGGTCCTGCGAAATATGCGCCAGTGCCCGCAGGTCGATCTGCGAATAGTCGGCAGAGAGCAGCAGCCATCCCGGCTGGGCGATAATAGCCTGCCTGATCTTTGCCCCGACCTCTCCGCGTATCGGCAAATTCTGAAGGTTAGGTTCGCTGGAAGAAAGCCGGCCGGTAGTGGTGCCGGTCTGGTTAAAGCTGGTATGCACCCTGCCGGTTTTCTGGTTAATCAAAAGGGGCAGGGCATCGGTATACGTGGATTTCAGCTTGGAAATCTGCCGGTATTCAAGGACGAATTTTATAACCGGGTGAGCATCCTTCAGCTCTTCCAGTATGGCCGCATCTGTTGAAAACCCGCTCTGCGTTTTTCGTGCGGACAACGGCTTCAGATTGAGCTCTGTAAACAGAACGGAGGACAATTGCTGGGGTGAGTTGATATTGAACTGATGCCCGACGGCCGTGTATATTTCCGCCTCCAGCCGTTTCATATCATTGCCAAGGATGGAACTCATCTCCATCAGCATCGCCTTGTCCAGCAGCACACCGTTCATCTCCATCTCTGCCAGAAGCGGGACCAGCGGCATCTCTACATCGTTAAATAGTTTCCATAGCTCCTCAGTATGCAGTTCACGTTCCAGAGATTCTTTGAGCCTGAGCGTGATGTCTGCGTCCCGGCAGGCTATCTCCGATACCTGCTCGATGGAAGAGCGGGACAAGGGTATCTGTTTGGCTCCCGTGCCGGTCAGGTCGGAGAGCTCCCTGTATCTCCAGCCCGAGCTTGTTGAAAGCCAACGCTTTTAGCCTGAGAGATTTTTCTCCCAGCAGGTAGGCGGCTATCAGCGTGTCGAAACCTACGTTACGAAGCCGCAGGCCGTTCTGTGAAAATACAATAATATCGAATTTGCCGTCATAGGCGATCCTGACATAACGCTCCTGCTCGATAAATGGCTGGAGTGCCCGGACAATCTTTTCTTGCGAAAGTTGCGCGATAAGATCCAGTGTCATATGCCCCATGGGTATATAGAAGGCTTCGCCTTTGGCCGGTGATATGGCTATTCCCACAAGGCCGGCCTGCATAGGATCGTCTCCTCCGGGTATAACCAGCAGTGAAAAAGTGCCGGAGTATGACAGCCTCAGCGCCAGCTCATCCAGTGCTTCTGCCGTGCTGATGATGTGGTAGTCTTCTTTCACGGAAACTTGCGATGGGCTGCTAGTTGGTTCCACGCCTATCTCGTCGGGCAGCCGGGAGAGCATATTGGAAAAACCGAGTTCCCTGAAAATATCCACTACTTTGTTGCGGTCGTAGGCCGTGACTGCGCATGCTCCGATTTCAAATGGCACGGGTACATCGGTCACTATTGCCGCCAGCTTCCGGTTTTGCAAAACAAGCTCTCTATTCGATTTGAGCAGGGTCCTCAGTCTTTCCGGTTCAACCTGGTCGATATTGCTGTATATGCCGTCCAGGTCGCCGAACTGCTGCAGCAGCTTGACGGCGGTCTTATCACCGATTCCTTTTACCCCAGGTATATTGTCAGACACGTCGCCGATCAAGGCCTTATAGCTGATTAGCTGGGATGGCTTCAGCCCGTATTTTTCCTGCACGCCATTCTCGTCGTAGGTAACAGTGTCGGCAAACCCTCTTCTCGGGGCCATTACCCTGATGCCCGGGGAGACCAATTGAAGCATATCGTTGTCGCCGGTCACAATTAGCGTGTCGATTCCTTCTGATGCTGCTTTGTGGCTCAGCGTGCCGATAATGTCGTCCGCCTCGTAGCCGTCCATTTCGAAGATAGGCAGGTTGAAAGCTTCGGCAAGCTGATGGACGCGGTCGATCTGGGTCACCAGTTCCGGTGCGGTTTTAGGCCTTTGTGCCTTGTATTCTTCGAAAAGTTCGTGTCGAAACGTGGGGGCCCGGCGGTCAAAGGCGATCGCCCAGTAATCCGGCTTGTTCTCACGCAGCAGCTTCAACAGCGTGCTGGCAAAGCCCTGGACGGCATTGACCATCTCGCCCGTTTTGGTAATTGTCAGGGGCGGCAAAGCATGAAATGCCCGGTGTACCAGTGCATTGCCGTCGAAAAGTATTAAGAGGGGTTTTTCTCTAGACATCCCATACCCGAATACCAGGTTCCACTCCTTTTATGCCCATTATATATTAAACATGTCGCTTGATATCATCAGGCTGCGAAAAATGACCTTCACGAGCGTTCTGCTGTTTTATCAGCCTATCCCGGCATGATATTATTACACTGTTGCCTGACACAATAGTCTGAATTATAGGCGGATTAAAGACAAAATGGTAACTGAAAACCGCGCAAGAGACAGGTATTCGCGGCAGGTCATGTTCCACGGCATTGGAGAGGAAGGACAGCAGAAACTGGGCCGTAGCAACGTGGTCATAATAGGATGCGGGGCGCTCGGATGCAATATCGCCAATCTGCTGGTAAGGGCGGGTGTTGGAAAGGTCAGAATTGTCGACCGGGACTTTATCGAGTACCACAATCTTCAGAGACAGACCCTGTTCGACGAAAACGATGTGAAGAATCAGTTGCCCAAAGCTATCGCTGCCCAAAAACACTTGCGGGATATCAATTCATTGATTGAGATTGAAGCGATAGTTGCGGATGTTAATTTTAGCAATGCGGAGAAGTTCTGTTCGGGCATGGATGTAATCCTGGACGGGCTGGATAATCTGGGGACCCGCTATTTGATCAATGATGTTTCTTTAAAGCTTAAAGTCCCGTACATTTATGGGGGCGTGATATCCTCGTTCGGCATGACCATGACAATTATACCCGGTGTGTCTCCCTGCTTCCGATGCGTTTTCCCCAATCCTCCCCCCCGCGGACTATGCCTACCTGTGAAACTGATGGAGTGCTGGGCACCGCGATCTCAGCTTTAAGCGCTTTAGAGGCCACGGAAGCCATCAAAATACTGGTGGGCTCCGATTCTATTAACAGGGACCTTATTACCATGGATGTATGGGACATTTCTTTCGAACGCTTTCCTGTTGCAAGAAATGAAGATTGTCCATCGTGCGGCGGCCGATATGAGTTCCTTGAAGATAAGGTCGGGGTCATCAGGACCTCGCTCTGCGGGCAGAGCAGAGCTGTGCAGGTGGTCGATACAAACTCGAAAGGGATATCCCTGGATGCGCTAGCGGCCCGCCTGGCTGGCGTGCAGAATATGACCCGCAATAAGTACATGCTGCGGTTCGATGTTGATGACTGCTCAATTACGGTGTTCCCGGATGGGCGTGCTATTATAAAAAATACTCTCGATGAGTCGGCGGCAGAAGAGCTATATCGCAAATATATCGGGGTATAAAAGGCATAACGATGGCGTCAGTGACAGTGAAATTCAATGGTATATGGAGATTATATCTGGGTAGTCCCGGCGCCGCATTAGAGGCCGGTAATATCGATGAAGCCCTATCTCAAATTGAAAAGGAGTTTGCCCCCAAATTTGAAGAGAAACTGGCGGACAGGGGCGTGAAATTGGAGGGCGGTATTCTCAAGCATTCGTATATTACCCTGAACCGGAAAAGTACCAAGGACCTGATAGAACGCACGCTTAAAGACGGGGATGTGCTCGACCTGTTTGTTGCAGTACCCGGTGGCTGATATGGTATACTGGTAATTCGTATAAATATGTATTTGCGGGTGAGTAGATGGGACGTAAGGCTGCCTCGCCGCTTCCCGCAGTGACAACGGATTATACGTTGTAAAATGGAGTGGACATTTGGCTAAAAGGGATATTTTATCTGTTGCTGATTTTCCTCCGGATGAGGTGGAGCGACTTGTTAAGACGGCTGTAAAGACCAAGAAGGGCCCGTGGCAACCGGTGCTGTCAGGCAAAAGTATCGCTCTGCTATTCGAGAAGCCGTCGTTGCGGACGCGTATGAGTTTCGAGCTGGCTGTCCACCAGTTGGGAGGATATGCCATCTACATGTCGCCGGATGAAGTCGGCTTGGGAAAACGTGAATCCGTGCCGGACGTCGCCCACGTGCTTAGCCGCTTCATACAGGGCATCGTGGCCAGAACTTTCCTGCATAAGTCGCTGGAAGCGCTTGCGGCCTACTCGACAGTCCCGGTTATCAATGCGCTGTCGGATTTCGAGCATCCCTGCCAGGCGCTCTCTGATCTTGTCACAATTTTCGAGCATAAGGGTAAAATGAAGGGGCTGACCCTTGCTTTTATAGGAGATGGCAATAATGTTGCCAACTCTCTGCTGCTGGCCTGTTCGATGGTCGGAATCAATTTCTTGATAGCATCTCCGGAAGAATATACCATGAAAGACAGCGTTGTGAAGGTGGCTAACAAGTATGCCGAGCAGAGTGGCAGCCAGATCATGCTGCTGGAGGAGCCGGCCATGGCGGCCAAGGACGCAGACGTTATTTATACGGACGTTTGGACCAGTATGGGCCAGGAGGCGGAATACGAGCAGCGCTGTATCGCCTTTGCCAAATACCAGATAGATGATAAACTGATGTCCTATGCTAAAAAGGACGCTATTCTTATGCACCCCCTGCCGGCGCATCACGGCGAAGAAGTGGAAGTGGGTATTATCGACCGCTATCGGTCGGTGATATTCGACCAGGCGGAAAACCGCCTCCATTTCCAGCGTACCCTGCTGGCTGAACTGTACAAATAACCGGCCCTCCCGGCAATTTTCAGTAGGACTACGTATTAAGTTGCTTTGTGCTTTTTTGCTAGAATAAAAGAAGAAGTAAGATGAATCCGATAGTCACGATCGTTGGAAGGCCCAATGTAGGAAAGTCAACGCTATTCAACCGTATTGCGGGGGCGCCCATTGCAATAGTTGAAGACTTGCCTGGGACTACGCGTGACCGGATCTTTGCTGATGTCCAGGTGCTTGGACACGAGGTAACGCTAATAGATACCGGCGGCCTTGAGCCGGAGCCCGGGTCGGAAATGAGCAAAAAGATCAAGAAACAGGTCGAATCTGCCATCGCCGAATCGGATTTCATTATTTTCGTCGTTGATGCCAGGGACGGTTTGATAGCCGCCGATCAGGAAATCGCAGACGGCCTTCGCAAGCTGGGCAAACCTGTAATACTGGCTGCTAATAAGGTTGAGACCGATAAATTGAAGTCCTCCTGCGCTGAGTTTTATCAGCTCGGCCTGGGCGACCCTCTGCCGGTGAGCGCACACCATGGTAAGGGTATCGATGCCCTGTTGGAGGCACTGATTGCCGTGCTTCCTCCCCCGGAAGAGGTTATCGAGGATTCGATAAGACCTAAGCTTGCTATTGTAGGACGTCCGAATGTCGGCAAATCCATGCTGATGAATGCCCTGGTGGGCAAAGAAAGGTCAATCGTGGACTCCACTGCGGGCACGACCAGGGATGCCACTGATACGGTGGTCAAACATGGGAACCAGGAAGTGGTCCTGATAGATACAGCCGGTGTGCGTAAGCGCGGTAAAACGGGAGTTGGGTTGGAGTATTACGGCCTTGTGCGTTCCCTGCGCGCCATTAACCGATGCGATGTTGCCTTGCTGGTCATGGATGCTACAGAATTTATCACTGCCCAGGATACGCATGTTGCAGGCTACATCAAAGAAGCTTCCAAAGGCATCATCTTGCTGGTGAATAAATGGGACCTGATTGAGGAAGACAGGCGGGATGATTACATGGGTGAAATCGACCGCCGCATGAAATTCATTGCACACGCCCCGGTACTTTTCGTATCCGCACTGACCGGCCTGGGCGTGAAAAATATTATCCCAGTTGCCCTGGATGCATGGAGGGAGAGGCAAAAACAGTTGCCCGACACGGTCATTGATAAGCTGATACAGGATGCAGTGCTTTCTCACGCTCCCCCACCCAAAGGCACTAAACGGTTGAAAGTCTTCAGGGCTTACCAGGGCGGAATAAACCCCCCTGCCTTCACTTTTGTGGTGAATGATCCCAACCTCGTGCATTTTTCTTATCAGCGTTACCTGGAAAACAAGCTTCGACAGACGTTCGGTTTTACCGGGACGTCCCTGAAGTTACTGTTCAAGAAAGGATCTAAAACATCCGCTAAATCCGGAGGAAAAATCTGATGATTTTGGCTATAAAATACGTGGCGATTGCTGTTATCGCCTACCTGCTGGGTTCTATTCCCTTCGGGCTTATTATCGGCAAGAAACTTGCCAACGTAGACGTCAGGAAACTGGGCAGCGGCAATATCGGGGCGACCAACGTCTTCAGGACGCTGGGTTGGAAATTGGGCCTTTTCACCGCAGTGCTCGATCTTTCGAAAGCCGCCCTGTCGGTGCTGATCGGCATGTGGATAATCGGCAACGATCCGTTTGTCGTTGCAGGCTGGGATATTCATGTGCAATTTGCCCAGGTACTGGCGGCGCTTCTGGTAATGGTTGGGCATAACTGGTCGGTATATATCGGGTTCAAAGGCGGCAAAGGTGTGGCGACATTCATCGGGGGCTTGCTGGTAATTAACTGGTACGTGGCATTAGTCGGAATTGCGGTTGGCATCGTTGTCATCCTTGTAACTCGTTATGTGTCACTGGGCTCTATGATGGGTTCACTCGGTATTCTATTTGCCCTGGTTGCAGTGACATTGATTGCGCGCCTTGCTCCGGTCTACCTGTTTTATGGGCTGGTAGCAGTGGCGTTGATCATCTATCAGCACCGCACCAACATAACACGGCTCCAATCCGGCACCGAGCTTCGCCTCGGAGATAAAAATTCCAGGGTGAGGCGCTAGGGAAACAGCCGCGGGGCATATCCTACACTCCCTAAATGACCACTGTTTCTATCATTGGCGCTACCACCTGGGGCAACACGCTGGCTTCCCTTATCGCAGCTAACGGCCTGCCCGTGCGCGTGTGGGCGCATAAAAAAGAAAAGGCGACCCTTCTTCAGCAAAAGCAAAGAGAGAAAAAAGGCAATTACGCGGGTTATATTGAATTCACGCACGACCCTGACCATGTTTCAGTCCCGTGTGACATAGCTATCTTCGCTGTTCCTGCGCAATCGCTCCGGAAGACCGCCCGCATCTTTTCCGGCAAATTGAAGGATTCTGCAGTGCTGGTCAGTGCGGCCAAGGGACTCGAAGCTGATACCGGAAAGAGGATGACGGAGATTCTGGCCGAGGAGATCTTCTCCGACAGTCCCGAAAGGCTGGCCGTCGTATCCGGCCCCAATCTATCCAGGGAAATAAACGAGGGACTTCCCGCAGTAACCGTGGTTGCCTCCGCCGGGGCGGAATCCGCCGCCGTGCTTCAGGACCTGCTGGCGTCGGGCAGCTTCTCAGCGTATACGAGCAGTGATGTAAAGGGAGTCGAGATCTGCGGCGCGTTGAAGAACGTGATCGCACTCGGTGCGGGCATGGTGGATGGCTTACAGCTGGGCAGCAATGCCAAGGCAGCGCTCGTGACGGTTGGGTGGCAGGAGGTCACCAGGCTTGGTAAAGAACTTGGAGCGGAAGAGGGCACGTTCTATGGCTTCGCCGGGTTGGGAGATCTTGTTACGACCTGTATAAGCCCGCTTAGCAGAAATTATCACGTCGGATATGAGATGGCCGGGGGAAAAACACTGGCGCAGGTGCTGGCGGGAATGTCGAACGTGGTCGAAGGCGTGGATACCGCTTCTGCGACTAATCTATTGTGCAATAAATCAGGCTTGGACCTGCCGCTGATGCAGGCGATTTACAGGGTGCTCTCGGGACAAATGGCTGCGTCCGGCATCACCAAATATTTCCTCAACGGGCACAAACCCGCTTGAACAATTCTAGCTTACATACTGCAGAAGATCGTCTTCGGGGTGGGAGTATTCTTCAACCTTTGGCAATGTATTCGCCAGCTCTTCCAGCAGTTGCCGCTGTCTCTGATCCAGTTTGTCCGGCGTGAGTATTTTCACTATAACCAACTGGTCGCCCCTGGACTTAGAGTTGATCTTCTGAAACCCTTTGTCCTTGATATGGAAGACCTTGCCATGCTGTGTGCCTGCCGGGATTTTCAGCGTATGATTGCCGTCCATGGTAGGAACCTCAACAGAGGTACCGAGGGCGGCCTGTGCTACGTTTAAAGGTAAAACCATCACAAGGTCCGAGTACCTGCGGACAAAGAATTTATGAGGTTTGATCTCGAACCTGATGTAAAGATCGCCGGGTGACCCGCCGTAGTGGCCGGCTTCGCCCTCATGCTGCATCCGCATCTGGCTGTCACCATCTACGCCGGGCGGGATCTTCACGGATAACTTTCGCTTGACCCGCTCTCTGCCCTGTCCTTTGCAGTGTGTGCAGGGAGTAGTGATGATTGTGCCCTGGCCGTTGCAAACTGAGCAGGTGGAGGTCTGAACGAAACGGCCGAAGATGCTCTGCTGAGTGCGCCGAATCTGTCCGAGGCCGTTGCACTCGGGGCATTTATCTGGGTTCGTGCCGGGGCGGCTGCCTATGCCTTTGCAGGTGCTGCACAGCTCTATCCTCGTAACGTCGATCTCCCTGGTCACGCCGGAATAAGATTCCTCAAATGTCAGGGTCACTTTCGCAATTACGTCTGAGCCTTTATGAGGGGAACGTTTCTGTGCGGTGGAAGCGGCGCCGCCGAAAAACGCTTCAAAGATGTCTCCCAGGCCGCCGAATTCAAAAGTCTCGAAGCCGCCGCCCATGTTGTCTGCGCCGTTTCCCGGCTTGTGGCCGTAGCGGTCGTAGTATGCCCTTTTCTGAGGGTCAGACAATATCTCGTAAGCTTCGTTGATCTCCTTAAACTTGTCATGCGCTTCCGGGTTATTATTACGGTCCGGATGGTATTCCATGGCAAGCTTGCGGTAAGCTTTCTTTAGCTGTTCGTCTGTGGCATTCCTCGGCAGTCCGAGAACGCTGTAATAGTCATTTGTTGTGGCCATAAAAGAAAAAACCTCAATTAATCAGTATATACAAATGAATAACAGTCAATCAAATATTAAGCGTGACTATGCGGGAAAGCTCTCTCCGGAGTTCACCCCATTGCCCGGCGAAACTTGGCAGAATTTCGATGCAGGATGTATGATTATTCAGTTATGTTGGATGAGTTGAAGAAGGCGCTGGCAGAACGTAATAAACTCGTAATCAACGACCGCAATTTGAAGCCGTCGGCAGTCCTTCTTCCGATCTTCCGCAAAGACGGTAAGTGCCATATCCTGTTCACCAAGAGGACCGACCATCTCGCTCACCATAAGGGGCAGATATCTTTCCCGGGCGGTGGCCATCACGAGAGTGACAAGTCCCTCCTTGAAACAGCTCTCAGGGAAAGCTGGGAGGAAATCGGGCTTAAAGGGTCGGATGTTGAGATTATCGGTGAGCTGGACGATGCGGCCACCTCGACCTCGTATTTTTGCATAACGCCGTTTGTCGGTGTCATTCCCTATCCTTATCAATTCAAAAGAGACACCTTTGAGGTCGAAGAGATATTTGATGTGTCTATCGATGATTTAACACGTGCCACTGTAAAGGAAGAAATGCTTGAATTCGGCGGCCAGCCCGTTAAAGTCCTCACTTATGACGTTAACGGGCGGATTATCTGGGGGGCCACGGCCTGGATACTTACGAAGTTTCTTGAGATACTGCGCAACGTCAGTGGAGCCCGTTGTAACAGTTAGCTTTTAACCTCTTTTGTTTCTTTGGCCTCGATCTTTTTCGGCTCTGTTTTGGCCTTGATTTTGACGGTCTTGGGTTTTTCTTCCTCAGCCTTGGGGATTTCCAGTGTAAGTACGCCGTTTTCCATGGTAGCCTCAGCTTTGTCTATCTTCAGGCCCTTGGGCAGCGCAATTGTACGTTCGAACGTACCATAATGGCGTTCCCTGCGGACGTAATTCTTTTCTTTGGTCTCCTTCTCTTCCATGGTCTCGCCCTTGATGACAACGCCCTCCGGAGTGATGCTGATATCTACGTCCTCCGGCTTGATTCCTGGCAGTGATGCCCGGACTCCCAGCTTCTCGCCAGTCTCGAAAATATCAACTGCCGGCGTGACGGTATCACCATCTAACGGGCGAGCCCACTTTACGAAGCTGTCTTCGAAGAGCCTGTCCATGGCGTTCCTCAAGCTTACCATTTCCCCGATTGGTTCCCATCTTACAATGTTCATACTTTTTACCTCCTATATCTCTAAACGGGCTCCACTTCAGTGCTTACAATATATGGTAAGAAGTCTAATATAAATTGTCAAGTCATATAATAAAATGAATGAGAAAGAGTTATGTCAATTTTGACATATTCTGTTTATTCTTATATAATCCCGGCAAGGGTGGAAAAATGGCAGGAAAAGATTATTACAACATACTTGGCATACCCCGGAATGCGGCGGACAAAGACATTAAGTCGGCCTACCGCAAGATGGCGCGCAAATACCATCCGGATGTGAACCCGGGTGATAAGGCGGCTGAAGCCAGGTTTAAAGAGATAAATGAAGCTTTCGAGGTCTTGTCCGATGCTGACAAGAAGAAAAAGTACGATCAGTATGGGTCTGACTTTGAAAATGCCGAAGCATTTGCACGTGCCCAGCAGCAGGCGCGCCAGCAGCAGCAATACCGAACGTACGGTCGCGGCGCTCCGGGTGGAGGTGAGCCGTTTACTACCTACGAGACGTCCGACATGGGCGATCTTAATGAAGTCTTTGAGAGCCTTTTTAAGGGCTTCGGTGGCACGGGAGCCCGGACAGGGGGGAGAAGGGCGGCCAGGCGGGGTCAGGACCTGGAGCATGGTATTGAGCTTACCCTGGAAGAAGCATTTAATGGCACCAAGCGCGTCCTTGAGCTACAATCTGAGCAAGTGTGCCCCGTTTGCCAGGGCGTTGGCAGGGTCAAGAATAGTGTGTGTCAGCAGTGCGGCGGCGCTGGAAGGATAGTCAAGCCAAGGCGGCTGGAGGTTAAAATACCGGCGGGTGTAAAGGATGGATCGAAGGTAAGGGTTGCGGGTGAAGGGAATGCAGGCGTGGGTGGGCCCAATGGAGACCTTTTACTGGTTGTCAAAATCGCTCCGCATCCTATGTTTAAACGCGAAGGGGATGATCTGCAGGTTGATGTGCCCGTGTCGATGCTTACGGCCATATTGGGAGGTGAAGTGCAGGTGCCGACTCTGAAAGGAAGCAAGCTTGCGCTCAGGGTTCCGCCCGAGACGCAGAACGGCAAAGTCTTCAAGCTTGCAGGGCAGGGTATGCCGCGGTTGAGCGGTACCACTCGTGGCGATATGCTGGCAAAGGTCACGGTAGTGCTGCCGACCAAACTGACCGACAGGGAACGAAATTTGTTCGAGCAGTTCAGGTCTATGCGGCCTGATTAATATTGAAGTAGAGACTGTGAGGTGATAAGATAAAATGCCTCAAGAAGTATATGAGCCAAAGTATGTGATAAGCATCGCAGCCAGGATACTGGGCTGTGAGATACATACGCTTCGCTATTACGAGAAGCTGGGCGTTGTAAAACCCTACCGCTCCGGCGGTAATATCCGCTATTACTCAGAGGCCGATATCGACCAGTTGCGCCATATCAAGGCACTGATGGAAGACATGGGCGTCAACATGGCCGGCGTAGAGGTAATATTAAAGCTCCGCGGGAAAATGGCGGAAATGCAGCACAGGATTGAAGTCCTTGAAGCTGAGTTAATCAAATATAAGAAGATAGAGCTACAACGAAAGAATATCAAATCAGGAGGTTAAACAATGGCTGAAGCCAAGACCGACGTAGCGCCCGCCAACTGGCAGGTAACGGCAACCACTCTTGAATGCGACATGGTGAACGAGTATGTGACTGTAATGGTATACAAAGACTGGTCATGTAAGTGCACCTGGTGGTCCAGGTATAAGAAGGTGGCGGGTGAAGATCCGAAGCACAAGTTTTCCAGGGAAATCAAAGAGAAAATCGGTAAGTGCCAGGGGCCGGATTGCAAATATGTCATCAGCTATCGTGACAAACTCATCGGGGAAGAAGCTTCTGCCAAAAAATAATATATGAGACAGGAAAAATTTACCGAGCAGGCACAGGAAGTACTGGGAGCTTCACAGCAGCTAGTTAGCCGCTACCGCAATTCAATGTGGGATGTGGAGCATATTTTCCTTGCGTTAATTGAACAGGAGAAGGGGCTAGCCTCTGAAATCCTGAAGAAACTCAACGTTAACCTGACGGCCATGAAAAAGCGCGTTTCTGACGTGCTTGACCGTAATCCCAAGATTGCCGACCAGCCCAAGAGTGCTATCGGCGGAGTGCAGATATACCCGACGCCCCGGGTGGCGCAGGTGCTGCAGGCCGCAGTAGGGGAAGCCGACCGCCTCAACGATGAATATGTGGGCGTGGAGCATCTCCTTATCGCTATATCCAGCGAGGGCAGCGGCGACTCAGTTAAGATATTGAAGGAATTTGATATCGACCAGGAGAAAATATACCAGGCTCTGGTAAGCATTCGCGGCAGTCACCGCGTGGACGATCCCCGTGCCGAGTCAAAGTACAGATCGCTGGAAAAATATGCCCGTGACCTGACTGAACTGGCCAGGGAGAAAAAGATCGACCCGGTCATAGGCCGGGATGAAGAGATCAAACGTGTCATGCAGGTGCTAATAAGGCGCACCAAGAATAACCCTGTCCTGATCGGTGAGGCGGGTGTAGGTAAGACCGCTATCGCTGAAGGATTGGCCCTCAAAATAGTGGCAGGGGACGTACCCAACTCCCTCAAAGACCGCAAAGTGGTAGCTTTGGATATGGGTGCGCTGGTCGCGGGCAGTAAGTTCCGCGGCGAGTTTGAAGAAAGGCTTAAGGCGGTGATGGATGAGGTCCGCCAGTCCAGGGGTGAAGTAATCCTGTTTATTGATGAAATGCATACGGTGGTGGGAGCGGGGGCCGCAGAAGGCGCCATAGACGCCAGTAATATGCTTAAGCCCGCCCTTGCGAGGGGCGAGCTTCAGTGTGTTGGTGCGACTACGACTGATGAGTACCGCAAGCATATTGAGCCGGACAAGGCGCTCGAGCGCAGGTTGCAGCCCGTTTTTGTGGGCGAACCGAGCGTCGAAGCCACCATCCAGATGCTCAAAGGGCTGCGCCCCAGGTATGAGGCTCATCATAAAGTGACTATAACCGACGCCGCAATCGAAGCGGCCGCTAAATACAGCAAACGCTACATAACTGAACGCTATCTGCCTGATAAGGCCATAGATCTCATAGACGAGGCCGCCAGTAAGATACGTATCGACATGGAAAGTGCTCCGCCGGAAGTCAAAAACCTGGAGCAGAAGATACAGCAGCTTCTGGACGAAGAGAGTGCAGCGTCTCAGCGCTCAGAGTATGAAAAAGCAGCCGAGCTCAAGGTAGAGAGGCTGAAGCTGGAAGAAGATTGTAAGAAGGCCAGGGAAAAGTGGCTGCAGGGTAAAAAGCTCGATACCGTGGTTGACGAAGAGACCATTGCCGAGATGGTTGCCAAGCAGACAGGCATCCCTGTTTCCAGCATGAAGGAAAGCGAGTCCGACAAGCTGATCCACATGGAGGACAGGCTCCATGAGAGGATAGTCGACCAGGAAGAAGCTATCGCCGCCATCTCAGAGGCGGTCAGAAGGGGAAGGGCCGGGCTAAAAGATCCCAGGCGTCCCATCGGCAGCTTCATCTTCCTTGGTCCCACAGGCGTGGGCAAGACGGAACTGGCCAAAGCTCTGGCGCAATTCCTCTTTGATGATGAAGATGCCATGATCCGCATCGATATGTCCGAGTACATGCAGGAGCACACGGTATCCAGGCTGATCGGCGCTCCACCGGGCTATGTGGGATACGAAGAGGCCGGGCAGCTCACCGAGGCGGTGAGAAGGCGTCCTTTCAGGGTGATACTTTTCGACGAAATCGAGAAGGCTCATCCCGATGTGTTCAATATCCTGCTTCAGGTACTGGAAGACGGCAGGCTGACCGACGGCCACGGCCGGACGGTCAATTTCAAAGAGACCGTTGTAATTATGACCAGTAACCTTGGTATGAAAGAATTCCGCGCCCAGGCGCGCAAGATGATAGGGTTCAACATTCCGGGCGATAAGCAGGAAAAGGAAGAGAAGGGCGAATGGGATAAGCTTAAGATAGTACTTGAAGCTGATCTTAAAAAGACCTTCCGGCCCGAGTTCCTTAACAGGGTTGATGATATTATCATCTTCCACCCGCTCACCGAGGAGAACCTGAAGAAGGTTATCGACATGCTGGTCAAAGAGGTTGAGAAACTGCTTTCCGACCGCGCAATTGCTCTTGAGCTTACAGATGAAGCCAGGGAATGGGTGTTTCCGCAAGGAATATGATCCTGAGTATGGAGCACGCCCATTGAGGCGGGCCATACAGAGGTACATAGAGAACCCGCTCTCCAGCAAGATAATATCCGGCGAGGTCAAAGACGGCGACAGGGTCAGGGTGTCAGTAGATAAAGATGCGCTTGTTTTTAATGTGACCGGCGATGCCGGCACAGGCGAAGTGGGCGACGAGGACCCGGCGACCGGGGCAAAGAAGCGAAAGAGAAGCAAGACTACTAAATAAGTGGCTAATAGCGCCGTTTACAGTCTAACCCACCACCGTTGGTCCAGGCGTGAGCTGCTGATGGGCGGCGTATCCGTGCTTGTCACGATCGTGCTCTGCGCTCTGGTTCTCGTTTACTGGCAGGACGTACGTGAGTTCTCCCGTTACGGCTACATAGGCGCTTTTATTGTCAGCTTCATGGCCGGCGTGACTGTGCTCGTACCTGTGCCCAGCGTGTTCGTTGTGTTCACACTGGGCGCAGTTCTTAATCCCATCTTTATGGGAATTGTGGCGGGGGCTGGTGAAGCCATCGGCAGCATGGTTGTTTATGTGATCGGTATCGGCAATGCGCGTGCCTTCCATGCGCTGGATCACGGGGTAATGGCCAAGTTTCGCGTATGGATCAAGACACGCGGGGCCATCTCAATCTTTGCCATGTCCGCTATCTTCAACCCGCTTTTTTTTCCGTTTACCGCTGTTGCCGGCATGATGCATTTCGGATGGTGGAGGTTTTTCCTGCTCTGTTTGGCCGGAAAAGTATTAAAAAATATAATAGTGGCTGGAGCTGGATATTACGGTGTGCAGGCTTTGCTGAATATGTTCGGAGGAAAATTGCCCTTATGAGACAAATGCCGCCGCCGCGCAGCTGGTACATCGCTTTGCTGCTGGCTATATTTTTGGGCTTTTTCGGTATCGACAGGTTTTACATCGGCAGGCCGAAGGGAGCATGGCTGAAGATGCTGAGTCTGGGTGGGCTGGGGGCCTGGTGGCTGAGCGATATTATCCTGATAGCTGCCGAATACCGCAAAGACCGCTGGTACCGCCCTCTCGTGCACTCGTGGAACCCCAAATAGCCGTCTGTTCGATTTGAGTTTTTCCCCGCTTTTTGCTAAATTGGTACGTTGTTGTCATGGGCCTGTAGCTCAATTGGGAGAGCGTCTGACTGGCAGTCAGAAGGTCAGGGGTTCGAATCCCCTCAGGTCCACCATAGCGTACAATGTGGGGAACCTCCAAATCTTCCGCTAGCGGTCCATCCTTTGACAAAGGAATCGTGTACTTAGTTCTGCCTTATCACCTGTAACGATTACCTCTTTGACGAAGCTCTTAATAAAAGACTTCCTTTCGGCGATGGAACTCTCGCTGAGCAGGTTGCGCAGATCATTCACATAGCAGGTTACCGTCTCCAAGTCTGCCAGTTCAACTTTTCTGGCTTTCAATTGCCATTCCAAGTTCCCATTTCTGAGATTCCAATTTGGTCTTTTGTTCTTTCAGCTGTTTTATCCTCGGAGACAGATCATCCAGGGTAACCTTGCCTGTCTCGATGGCATCATACAGCCGGTCCAACCTTCTGTTGACCTCAGCTATTTCTTTCAGTACGGCATCCAACTGATCTCTGTGATTCGGCAAAAGAAGCGTCCATCTCTTCATTGACCAGTCGAACTAATTCCCGAAGGTTTTCCTCGGTGAGGATGTGCTCTTTGATCTTATCGATGACGAGCCTTTCAAACTTCTGGCTGTTGATGTAGTGTGATTTGCAGGCGCCTGATCCTTTCTTAAGCAACGTTCCGCAGACGTAGTAGTTGAATTTCCCGCTTTTGGCATCCTGCCCGACCAGCGCCTTGCCACAGTGGCCGCATTTTGCCAGTCCACTCAGAAGATACTGGCTGGCGGAGCGCTGAGGATGCGTATTAACAAAAGCCCTGCTTTTAAGCATAGCCTGGGCTTTTTCGAAAGTATCCTTGTCGATGATTGCCGGCCAAGCATCCTCTACTCTTACAGGCTCCAGATTTCGCATGCTGTTCTTTCCCCAGACCAATACACCAGTGTATGCCTCGTTGGTCAGAATCTTGTGGATCGTGGTCTTGCTCCACCCCTTTCCTTTGGGCCCAGATATGCCTTCCCTGTTGAGATCTTTGACTATCTCAGTCAATCCTTTGCCGATCGATATTTCCTCAAAGATGCGTCTGATCGTACGAGGCTTGATCCGGTTCTATCTCAAGCTTGGGCCGCTCTTTGCCGCCGTCATTAACCTTTATTCTCTTGTATCCGAAAGGAGTGTGGCTGCCAACATGGAAACCTCGTGAGGCGCTCTCACGCATGCCCCTGGTCACCTCATCGCCCAAGATTGCGTGGAATAAAACTCGTCCATCACTCTATGATTGCTTCCATGAGCTTGCCGGTGGCGGTGTCTTCCACCGGTTCGTTGATGGACACGACCTGGACCCTATCTTGCGCAGCATGGCCTTGTAGACTATGGAGTCCTCCCGGTTTCTGGCAAAACGTGAGAATTTCCAGATCAGTATCAGATCGAATGGCCTGGGATCGTGACGGGCCATGGCGATCATCCTCCTGAATTGGGGCGGGCCGAAGTCTTGCCGCTCTCCGCCTCATCCACAAATTCATTAACTAACACGTTCTCATCTTGAGCCGAATACTCGCGAAGCGCCTTCAATTGCGCCGAAATAGAGAGATCGACATCCTGTTTGTCTGACGACACCCTTGCGTATATAACGTCTCATTAATAATAACCTCCCCGCCAAATTTATAGCGGGCAGTACAAGCATTTGCCCGGTATCACCCGTCGTAGCGTTACTATGGCGATCTCGTCCCCGATCGCTTTCTGTAAACGTTTGAGATCAGCGAATATCTTAGCCAGTATCTTGCTTTCATCCCAGCCAATTACCTTAGTCTCATGCTTCCTGATCATGTCCTCGATAACGGTCACCTCATCTTTGGAAACTTTGTTCACGTTAAATGCTCCGTACTTGAGATTGACCAGCCCTTTGCCTGCCTCTTCTGAGGACAGGTTGTCCGCAAGCGTCAGGCCTTGGCGGCTCCTGGCCCAGGCGACAATCTGAAACTTCAACATCACTTGCATGAATGGCTCGATTGAATCGTTGTCAGACGCCAGCTTCATAAGTTTAGCATCCGCTTTTATATTTCGCTCAAGTTTCCGTTTTATCTCTTCCTGTAAATCGCTCTTTTTCTCGAGGAGTTGATCCCACTTGCTCAGATATTGCCATAGCAGTGAACGGGGAATGTGCTGTCTGAGCGCCTTCCATAGCCGTTCCTCTCTCAGCGTGATCTTTTCTTCCCGCATCACCTCGGTCTCGATCTTCTGAGCAAAGTTGCACAGGTCCATGTAGTGGCGCTCAAGGGCGTCTTTCAGGACCGTCACCCTGGCGTTAAGGCGTTCCCTTTCCTGCTGGCCTGCCTCCACATGCCTTTTTACCGTGCGCTTATCGTAACCTTCACTGTTAGCTATATCGAGTATGGATTCGCCGGATCCGTAACGTTTCAACCAAGATTGTTGTTGTTCGGGTCTTACGATTGCCTTCTTAATTCTCTTGGCCATTATGAAATTTAATCCTCCGCTGTAATTTAATATCGTCCGTTTTGTGTCAGCAAAAGCAATTTAAGTGTTATTAAGTGCATAAAGTACAATTTACTTTATCAATTTATGCGGTATATTAAGATACATAATATGTATTAACAAGTATTCAAGTGCATTCTAGCAAAACGATCATGATTTGTCAATACGATAATTCGCAGTCTCGCCTTGAGGCTGCTGGCCAGAATGATAGCGCGGCACCACCTAAACGTGAAGAGGCGAAGTGCCGAGAGATCGGCGCAGGAGCACGGCGTTGATTCAGATATGAAAGAGGAAAAGGAAGACACGAGGATGAAGACCTACCTGGAGATACCTGAAATTGAGAGGATGGAAACAGCGTCGCAGTGCATGCGGGATAGGCTGCTCAACCGGATGCTGGCTCGCTCTGGGTTGCCGCATAACCGAAGCCATATCGCTGACCACAGACGACGTAGATCTGGAACGCGGCCTGGTGACGATAATTCATCTTAAACGGCGTGTGAAGTTATTATGCCCTTCATGCAAGGCCAGGCTGGCTAAGACTGACCGATACTGTCCATCATGTGGACGGACTGTCGACGTTGCCGGAAGGGAGGAGAAAGAGCAGGCGAAATTCAGAACGTTACCGATAGACGCCGATACGCTGGCAAT